>JBGSKX010000318.1:0-46899 GCA_041741015.1 Pirellulales bacterium | reverse complement strand
GAGGACGAGACCGATGGCGTTGATGCCCAAGAGGGTCAAGCACCGAAAAAGCCAAAGAGGACGTATAAAAGGTAAGGCCACGCGGGGTAACCGCGTCGTCTTCGGCGACTTCGGCCTGCAAGCCACGCAAGGTGGTTGGGTCAGCGCCCAGACGATTGAGGCCGGCCGCGTCGCCGCTTCGCAGTACTTGCGCAGCGAGGGGCGGCTATATATCCGCGTCTTCCCGCACAAGTCGATCACCAGCATCCCGCTCGAAACCCGGATGGGCAAGGGTAAGGGTGAGCCGGAATTCTGGGCCGCCGTCGTGCGACCTGGCACCGTGCTGTACGAGATCGGCGGCGTAAGCGAGGAAGCGGCCCGGATGTGCTTTTCGCGACTGGCCCACAAGATGCCGGTGCGAGTGCGCTTCGTGCGTCGGCGGGCGGTCTAGGCATTCGGCGTCGGGCGGTTGAGTGCTTGAGCAGGATCAAGAACAACGAGTTGGATTGAAGAGTCATGACGAAGGCCAGCGAACTACGCGAGATGAGCGACGAGCAACTTTCGCTCACGCTCAAAGAAGCAACGGAAAGCCTGTTCAAGATGCGCATTCAGCAGCAGACCGAGAAGCTCGATGCGCCGAGCGAGCTGCGGAAGGCGCGTCTGTTGATTGCCCGTTGCAAGACCATTCAGACACAGCGGGCCGGTAAGGCCGCCGCTGCCAAGTAAGCGAGAGCACCAGACATGCCGAAACAAGTTTCGATTGGCGTCGTGACGAGCGACAAGGTGGCCAAGACCCGCCGGGTGGAAATTCCGCGACTGGTTCGCCATCCAAAGTACGGCAAGATCATGCACCGCAAGACGGTGTGCCACGTCCACGACGAGGCCGAAGAGTGTCATCTGGGCGACACGGTCGAGATTCGCGAATCGCGTCCGCGCAGCAAGACAAAGCGTTGGGAGTTGGTCCGCGTGGTGAGCAAGAGCCAGTTGGTCGATATCGCCGCGATGAAGGCGGCCCATCGACGCGAGGGAGAAGACGAACTCGCCTAGGGTTCTGAACCGGAAACACGTGTCCGCCGCGGTCGGCTAGCAGGCCGGGTCGGCGAGACGAGAGAGCAAGTGCAAGACAGGTAAGACCAGCCATGATCCAGATGCAGACCAGGTTGAGCGTCGCCGACAACACAGGGGCCAAAGAGGTCATGTGTATCAAGGTGCTCGGCGGCACTCACCGGCGCACCGCCGGGCTGGGCGACGTGATCATCTGCAGTGTGAAGTCGGTGATTCCCGGCAGCGACGTCAAGAAGAAGAGCGTCGTCAAGGGAGTGATCGTCCGCTGCAGGAAACCCACTCGCCGGGCCGACGGGAGCTATGTGCGTTTCGACAACAACGCCATTGTGATTATCGATAACGATCGCAACCCGCGTGGCACGCGCATCTTTGGCGCCGTGGCCCGCGAACTGCGTGATCGCAACTTTATGAAAATTGTGAGCCTCGCGAGCGAGGTGGTCTGATGCACATCAAAGTAGACGACATCGTGCAGGTCATCTCCGGCGAGGACAAAGTCCGCGGCCGAGTGTTGAAGGTGCTGCGTGACGAGAATCGCGTGATCGTCGAAGGCGTGAACCGCGTCTATCGGCATATCCGCCGCAGCCAGAAGAATCCCCAGGGTGGCCGGCTTTCGAAGGAGATGCCGATCAGCCTGTCGAACGTGCTGCTGGTGTGCACGTCGTGCAATCAGCCGTCGCGGACTGGCGCTCGTTTCAGGGATGATGGCGCGAAAGAGCGGTTCTGCAAGAAGTGCGGCTCGGCGATCGGCGTGATCGCTCCGGCCCACAAATCGCACGCCCACAAGTAAGCCATCCGCAAGCAATTCAACCGCAAGTCAGAAAACGTAAGCGATAGTAACCATGGCCAAGAAAGCAAAAGCTGCAGAAGCCGCCGGCGAACAGGCCCAGGCCGTTCCGCCGCGTCTTTGGGAGCGGTACCAGAAGGAGATTCTTCCGGCGCTCGCCAAGACGCTCGGTCGCTCGAATCCCCATGCTCTGCCCAAGCTCGAGAAGATCGTCGTAAGCATGGGCGTCGGAAGCGCCATCAGCGAAAAGAAGCACATTGAAGAGGCCGCCGCGGCGCTCTCGCAGATTACGGGCCAGAAGGCCCTGGTCACCAAGAGCCGCAAAGCGATCGCCAACTTCAAGCTCCGCGAGAACCTGCCGATTGGCGCCAAGGTCACAATTCGCGGACCGCGGATGTACGAGTTTTTGGATCGGTTGATCTCGCTGGCTTTGCCGCGAGTGCGCGACTTTCGCGGACTGAATCCCAAGGCGTTCGACGGCAACGGCAACTACAGCCTGGGTCTCACCGAACAGCTCGTGTTCCCGGAGCTCAATCCTGACAAGTTTCTGCGGCCACAAGGCATGAACGTGACGTTCGTGGTCGGAGGCACCAAGAGCGACGACGAGTCGCGCGAGATGCTGAAGGCCTTCGGAATGCCGTTCAAGACGGACGAAACCGCCGACACCGGCGGGAAGAAGACAGCCGTGGGCGCCGCCTGAACCAGTTGAATCAAAGTGGCAGCCCGTGTGCTGCCGGACCGTAGCGAACAACGTCGTAATCGAATCCAGTAGGAAACGTGCATGGCAAGTAAATCGAAGATTGCCAAGGCCAAAGAAACCCCCAAGTACAGCAGCCGGCTCGTGCGCCGGTGCAAGATTTGTGGGCGTCCGCGGGCCGTGTATCGCAAGTTTGGAATCTGCCGAATCTGCTTCCGGAAATTAGCCGACGAAGGCTTGATTCCCGGCGTCAAAAAGGCGAGTTGGTAATAGGGGAATTTAGCTAACATGATGACCGACCCCATCGCCGATATGCTCACCCGCATCCGCAACGCGGTGCGCGTGGAAAAGCCCAGCGTGACGATGCCGCTGTCGAAGGTGAAGCGCGGACTCGCCGAGGTGCTCAAGCGCGAGGGCTACATCTGGGGCTATGAAGAAGTCTCTGGTGAGCCGGTGCCTGAGTTGCGCCTGGAATTGAAGTACGGCCCCAATGGTGAGCGTGTGATTCGTCACATTAAGCGCGTCAGCAAGCCGGGTCGCCGCGTCTACCGTCATGCAACCGGACTGCGTCCGGTGCTGAATGGACTCGGCATTTCGATCATCAGCACCAGCCGTGGCGTGGTCAGCGACCGCGAAGCCCGCCAGCGAAACCTGGGCGGCGAAGTGCTCTGCGAACTGTGGTAAACAAGCATGCCCGCTTCATGAGCGCGGCCACAAGGTGATTCAGCCATGTCTCGTATCGGAAAACAACCTGTACCGCTGCCGTCGAACGTGAAGATCGACGTGAAGCCGGATAAAGTCACGGTCGAAGGCCCGCTGGGCAAACTCGACTGGGATCTGCGTCCCGAAGTGTCCGTTGCCGTAGACGCCGACAAGAAGGAGGTCGTCATCGCACGGAAAGATGACAGCCGCCTGTCCCGCGCCCTGCACGGACTGACGCGTGCCGTGATCAGCAATATGGTCGAAGGCGTGACGAAGGGTTACGAAAAGAAGCTCGAGATCGTCGGCGTCGGTTACCTGGCCGCCGTGCAGAAAGGCATGCTGCAGCTGCGCGTCGGCTTTGCGAACGAAGTGCACCTGCCGATTCCCGCGGGGCTCACGGTCACTTGCCCGGATCAGACGCACGTCGTCATCAAGGGAAGCGACAAGCAGCTGGTGGGCCAGTTCGCCGCCGAAGCCCGGGCCGTCCGCAAGCCGGAGCCTTACAAAGGCAAGGGCATTCGCTACGACGGTGAAGTCGTCCGCCGCAAGGCCGGCAAGGCAATGACAAAGTAGTCATGCGTCGGCGAAGTAATTGGGAAGGATAAAGTCAGATGGCTTGAGGATGAACGAGCGGCCAATCTCGTCGTTCGATGCCCTTTGGTCGTTTTGAAGCGAGAAACAAACAGTGAATCACGAACGAGCAACATTACAGCAGCGCCAGCGCCGGGCATACCGGGTTCGCAAACGCGTTCGCGGCACCGCCGAACGTCCGCGGTTGTCGGTTTTCCGCAGCCACAAGCACGTGTACGCGCAGGTGATCGACGACGCCAGCGGCCGGACCTTGGCCTCGGCCAGCACGGTCGACAAGGACCTCCTCGGCGGACTGAAGTACGGCGGCAACGTGGCCGCGGCGACGGCCATTGGTAAGGCGATTGCCGAGCGGGCCAAGGCGGCGGGCGTGACGCAGGTTGCGTTCGACCGCGGTTCGAATCAGTATCACGGCCGCGTGGCCGCCCTGGCCAATGCCGCCCGCGAGGCCGGCTTGGACTTTTAAGCGAGTACTACACAGCAGGCTGCCAGACCGTGGATTTAGCGAACGAACCGTAACGGCGGCGTTCCTGGACAGGCGGCAGCGATTAGAATCACGTTTCGACAAACGCAAGAGAAGCATCGCGAGCCCGGCGGGCTCGAGGAGTGACAGGTGGCAGAAAATAGCAATCGCGGCGAACTGATCGACAAGGTGATCAAGATCAAGCGGTGCGCCGCGGTGGTCAAAGGTGGTCGCCGGTTCAGCTTCGCGGCCATGGTCGTGGTCGGCAACGGTCGTGGCAAGGTCGGCTGGGGCTATGGCAAGGCCAATGA
The DNA here is from genome assembly GCA_041741015.1 of Pirellulales bacterium. Classification (GTDB taxonomy): domain Bacteria; phylum Planctomycetota; class Planctomycetia; order Pirellulales; family PALSA-1355; genus JALHMI01. The sequence goes on along the minus strand of JBGSKX010000318.1, from coordinate 42,310 downwards.
AGTTCCGCCCAGCGTGGAGAAGGCCGTCAAGGACGGTTCGCGGAGCATGTTCGAGATCTCGCTCGATGCGGGAACCATTCCGCACCAGGTCGAAGGCCGCTTTGGCGCCGCCCGCGTGGTGCTGGTGCCCGCCTCGGCCGGTACCGGCGTGATCGCCGGCGACGCCGTGCGTGCGGTTTGCGAAGCCGCTGGCATTCACAACATCCTCACCAAGAGCTTCGGCTCGAATAACCCGGTCAATCTGGTCAAAGCCTCGATCGAGGCCCTCAAGCAATTGCGCACGCGTTCGGACATCGAGCGTCTGCGGGGAGTTTCGCTGGTATGAATCTGGCCGAAGTCAATCGCGGTATTCACAAGCACAAGAAGAAGAAGCGAATCGGTCGCGGCCCGGGCAGCGGGCATGGCAAGACCAGCGGCCGCGGCCACAAGGGCCAGGGTCAGTTGGCCGGCTGGAGCGCACCGGCGATCTTCGAAGGTGGTGCCAGCCCGCTCATTCGCCGCATTCCCAAGCGCGGATTTCATAACGCATTCGGCAAGACCGTGGCCTCGGTGAACGTGGGCGCCCTGAGTGCCGCCTTTGCCGATGGTGAAGAAGTCACCATGGACAGCCTGAAGGCGAAGGACTTGGCCAAGGGACGTTACGACGAGCTGAAGATCCTGGGCGGCGGCGAGCTGACCAAGAAGCTCAAGATTACGGCCCACCGCTTCAGTGCCGCGGCTCTCGAAAAGATTCAAAAGGCCGGAGGCGAAGTGAACGTGATCCCCAAGAAAGTAGCCCCTCGGCCGGCCAAAAGCCGCAAGGCCGCGGGCAAGTAGCCACTCTTTCCGCCCTTGAGTCGGACGGCGAGGATCGTTCTAATTCGCGCATCGCAATTCAGCTTGCCCTCTCAAGGACGAGCAACCTAATACCCAACGGCCATGCGCCGCCGGCGGTGCCGCTGGTGGCTCCACGAAAGACGGACCATTCGCCATGTGGGAAAAGATTCGCGTTATCTTCACAATTCCCGAGTTGCGGAAGAAGATTCTCTTCACGCTCGGCTTGCTCGCCGTCTATCGCGTCGGCTGGCAGATTCCGCTGCCGATCGTCGATCAGACGTCGATGTCGGCGTTCTTCAACACGTCCAGCGGCATGGGCCAGTTGTTCCAGCAGGTCGCCACGTTCAGCGCCGCACAGCTTAACCAGATCACGATCTTCGGCCTGGGGATCATGCCCTACATCTCGGCGTCGATTATCTTCCAGCTCCTAGGGAGCGTTTGGGGACCGCTCGAGCGGCTCCAGAAGGAAGGTGAAAGCGGCCGCAAGAAGATCAACGAATACACGCGTTATGCCACGGTCGTCCTGTGCATCGGTCAGAGCTGGGCCTATCTGGGCTTTCTGGCCAGCCAGGGGCTGATCATGGAAGACTATATGGTCGATGGCTCGCTGCCGTTCGGCTGGCAGGTGGTGGCGGTCTCGATGATGACCGCCGGGACGATCTTCCTGATGTGGCTCGGCGAGCAGATCGACGAGTTCGGCATCGGCAACGGAATCAGCCTTCTGATCATGGCCGGTATTCTGGCCGGCCTGCCCGGCGCCGTGTACAGCCTGCTTAACAGCTCCTCGCTGGAGTTGGGCAGCACTTCCGGCCAGATTGGCGTGGAAATCATCCTACTGTTGATCCTGCTGTTCGTGGCAGTGGTGGCTGGCGTCGTATTTATCACGCTCGGGCAGCGACGGATCCCCACGCAGAGCGCCAAGCACGTGCGCGGTCGCCGTGTGTATGGCGGCACCCGGCAGTACTTGCCGCTGCGAGTGAACCAGGCGGGCGTGATGCCGATTATTTTCGCCAGCAGCCTGCTGATGTTCCCCTCGCTGATTTTTACCAGCCTGGCGAATGCCTATCCCGAGTCGATCTGGTCCAATCTGGACGACACGTTCCGCCGCGGGAGCGGATTTGTTTACAATGCACTGTACGTGGCATTGATCTACTTCTTCTGTTATTTTTGGACAGCCATTACCTTTAACCCGAAGGACATGGCTGAAAACCTGAAGAGCTTCGGCACGTTCATTCCGGGCTATCGCCCCGGCAAGCGGACGGCCGACTACCTGGAAAAAGTGATGGTGCGGATCACCTACGTGGGCGCCGGCTTTTTGGCGGTCGTGGCGATTGCCCCGACGATCATCACAAGTTTGTTTTCGGTCGACTACAACGTGGCGCAGTTCTTTGGCGGAACGAGCCTGCTGATTGCCGTGAGCGTAGCGTTCGACCTGGTGCAGAAAATTGACAGTCATCTCGTGATGCGGAACTATCGAGGATTACTGGAAGCTTAGAGATGCTTCCGCGCGGCATGACAGGAGGTGCGTGCATGCCGTGCACTGGGCGGGAAAGACGAGACACCATGCGGTTAGTTTTCATCGGTCCGCCCGGCGTCGGAAAAGGTACTCAGTCTGAGCGGCTGGTTCGCCATCTGGGCATCATCCATCTCTCCACCGGCGAGATGCTGCGCATTGCCTGTGCCGAGCAAACCGAGCTCGGCAAGCAGGCCGATCGCTACATGGATTCGGGAGAGCTCGTGCCTGACGAGCTGATGCTCAATCTGGTGACGGATCGGCTCATGGCCGAAGACTGTAAGCAAGGTTACCTGCTGGACGGTTTTCCACGCACGCTGGGTCAAGCCGAAAAGCTCGACCAGATTCTGGGCTCACGCGGCACGCCGCTCGACCTGGTGCTGGAGCTGACGGCCGACGCCGATGAGCTAATTCGGCGACTGGCGGCTCGCGGCCGCAAAGACGATCAGCCGGAAATTGTTCGTCGTCGTCTGGAAGAATACGAGCGTCAGACCGCGCCGCTGTCGGATTATTACAGCCGGCGGAGCCTGCTCCGCACGGTGGATGGCCAGGGCACACCGGACGAGGTGTTCCAGCGAGTCAAAGCCGTCATCGATAAAGACAGGGTCGCCCTGTAGAGCGGCGGCATAGCATATTTGAAAGGGGCCAGCGGCGCCGCGGTAAGCGAGTGTCGGGCGAGGCCCCGACCCTGGGGCGGTGTAAGCCGCTTCGGAAGAGAATCGATTGCAAGGGAACCCGAGCGTGCACATCCTGCGTTCACAGCGTGAAATCAGTCAAATGCGGAAGGCGGGCTTGCTCGTCTGGAAGGCGCACCAGGTTGCTGCGGAACTGGTGAAGCCCGGTGCCACCACTGGCGAGATTGACGCCGCGGTTGAGGAATTCTTTGAAGCCCATCGCGCCATTCCGCTGTTTAAGGGTGTGCCCGGCAAAGTCCCGTTTCCCGCAGTCTGCTGCATCTCGGTCAATGACGAAGTGGTGCATGGCATACCGGGCAAGCGCGTGTTGCGCGAGGGGGACGTGATCAGCATCGACACCGGCTGCAAATACGAGGGCTGGTGCGGCGACTCGGCGATCACGCGACCGGTCGGCCAGATCGAGCCCGAAGTGCAACGCCTGCTGGACGTGACGGATGGGGTGCTGCAACTGGCCATTGACCTGATGGGCAAACGCAGTCGCTGGAGCGAGGTGGCCGCGGAGATGGGTACCTACGTTCGCGACGCCGGCTTTTCGGTGGTCGAGAGCTTCGTGGGCCATGGCATCGGCCGGGAGATGCACGAAGATCCCCAGGTTCCCAATTTTGTCAGTGCCCAGTTGCGGAGGAATGGCGATTTTGCCCTCGAACCGGGGCTGGTAATTGCCGTCGAGCCAATGGTCAACATGGGGACGAAACACGTCAAAAGTCTGCCGGACTACTGGACTCAGGCCACGCAGGACGCAAAACCCAGCGCCCATTTCGAACATACGATCGCCATTACGGAAAACGGCCCCTGGGTGCTGACCGGGGCGCCTCGCGAAGGCGAGGAGATTCCCAGCTAGCGGCTCCGAGAAAGTGCCGCCTACGACCGAGAAAACCGGCAAAAACGCCGCTTGCGACCGCTCCCGCTTGGGTCAGTTCAAAGCCGCGTGCCAGAGACATATTTTCTTCGCCCGAGGGGCCTTGTACCTCGCGGGCTTCCCGCGATATATTCAAGTGCTTTGGACCATTAGCCGCTCCCGACAAGTGGGGCAAGTTGAAAGCGAGTCATGAAAGTCCGCGCCAGCGTTAAGCGAATTTGTGAGAATTGCAAGATCGTCCGCCGCCGGGGTGTGGTGTTCGTGGTCTGCAGCAATCCCAGGCACAAGCAGCGTCAGGGATAAAGGGCAGCGCCAGATAAAGGGCAGGGATTCGAGATCGTTCGCTAGAAGTCGTGCTTTTCGCGCAATGGCATCCCCCGGCCATCCAGCGCTTTTTCCGTCAGATTGTCCCGCTTCGAGTCGCTCGTCTCGAGTCGCTCGGTGTGGCAGTTCTGGCAGTTGCGGGGTGCAGCGTTAGTCTCGCGGTCCAGCGCAGTTGGCGCCTGTGACCGCCGATCAGATAGTGAGAACATTTTATGCCGCGTTTGATGGGCGTTGACATTCCGAATGATCGGGCGACCGTCGTCTCGTTGACCTACCTGTACGGTGTTGGCCCACACATCGCGCGTGAGCTGTGCCACAAGGCGGGCGTTAATCCGCTGGTCAAGGCTCGCGAACTGCACGAGGACGAAGTCGCGCGGCTGGCGGCGCTGCTCGACAAAGACTACACGGTCGAAGGTCAGCTTCGCCGGCAGGTCTCGCAAAACATTACACGGCTTCGCGACATTGCCTGCTATCGGGGTCTGCGGCATCGCCGCGGTCTGCCGGTGCGCGGCCAAAGGACGCGAACCAATGCCCGTACCCGCAAGGGCCCGAAGAAGACCGTGGCCGGCAAGAAGGGCGTGAAGGATTTGAGGTAGTCGGTTGTGTGGCTTGCGGCCCGCAAGGTGTGTCGCGGCCGCCATCCGCCATCGAGGTAAGAAACAGCAATCAGTCAGGAGTTTATCGGCAGTGGCCAAGAGCAAAAGGCGGAAGATTCGCCGTAACGTCACCGTGGGCATTGCTCACATCAAGGCAACGTTCAACAACACGACCGTCACGATCACCGACACCAAGGGCGATGCCCTGTGCTGGGCCAGCGCCGGCACGAGCGGCTTCAAGGGAAGTCGCAAGAGTACGCCGTTTGCCGGTCAGATGGCGTCGCAACAGTGTGCCGAGAAGGCTGCGAAGTTCGGCGTCAAGGAACTCGACGTTCGCGTAAAGGGTCCTGGCAGCGGTCGGGAGAGCGCGATCACGGCACTGCAGGCCGCCGGCATGACGATCAAGAGCATTGAAGACGTGACGCCGCTGCCGCACAACGGTTGCCGCCCGCCCAAGAAGCGCCGCGTGTAATCGCCTGGCGCGGATGTCGAGCTCGCAAGCCTGGCTCGACTTCCCCCGCAAATCACTCGCAAAAAATCTCAACCATCAGAAATTTGTAAGAGAGACGTATGGCTCGCATTACCGGACCCGTTTGTCGGCTTTGCCGCCGCGACGGCCTGAAGTTGTTTCTCAAGGGCACTCGTTGCGACACGCCGAAGTGCGCGATCGAGCGTCGCGACACCGCGCCGGGCATGCATCAGTTCCGCCGCGGCAAGCAGACCGATTACGCCACCCACCTTCGCGAGAAGCAGAAGGTCAAGCACTACTACGGCGTGCTCGAACGGCAGTTCCGCGGCTACTATGACCGCGCCGCACGCTCCAAGGGCAATACCGGCAGCACGCTGATGACCCTGCTCGAACGCCGGCTGGACAATATCGTCCATCGCCTGGGCTTCGGCAGCAGCCGCGCTCAGGCCCGGCAGCTCGTGGCACACGGCCACGTCACGGTCAACGGCCGCCGCGTGGACGTGCCGAGCTACCTGGTTCGCGTGGGCGACGTGATTCGCGTGAAGAACCGCGCCAAGAGCCTGCAGTTCGTACAAAGTAACTTGTCTGAAAACCGTCGCGAGCTCCCCGATTTCCTCTCGCTCATCGAGGGTGGAATTCCCGAGGGCCGCGTGATGCGACTCCCCGAGGCGGAGGATATTTCGATTCCGGTTCAGACACAGTTGATCATCGAACTTTGTTCGAAGTAGGCGGGCGCTCGAAGTAAGCCAAGTAATTCGGGCTGTTGCTCGAGCGAAGAAGTGAACGTGTGGTGCGGGTCGGCGGCCCGCTCCGGTGAAGTGCGAAGAGGAGAGGTCTCAGCCGCCGAGCGCTGCTTCGAGGCCCGTAAACGAAAGTAATCTCAGCGCCTGTTGGCTTGCGTGCTGTTTAGCGGTCGGCTGCCAGTGGCCCTTACGGAGACAAGAAATGCATATTCGATGGCGAGGGCTGGAACTTCCCAGTCTGGTGACCTGTGACACGAAGACCCTGACCGGCACCTACGGCAAGTTCACCGCCGAGCCGTTCGAGCGAGGGTTCGGCGTCACGATCGGTAACGGTCTGCGCCGCATTCTGCTCTCGAGCCTCGAGGGTAGCGCCATCACCCAGATCAAGGTGCAGGGCGCTCAGCACGAGTTCACGACGCTGCCCGGCGTTGTGGAGGACATGACCGACGTCGTTCTCAACATCAAGTCACTGGTGGTCAAGAACTACACCGAATCGACCAAGGTCGTCCGCATCGAGAAGAATACCCGCGGCGTGGTTACCGGCGCCGACGTGATCACGGACGAGACGGTCAAGGTCATCAATAAGGATCACGTGATTGCGACCTTGTCGGATGACGTGCCCTTTGCGGTCGAGATGGTCATCGAGAATGGCCGCGGCTATGTGCCGGCCACCGAGCACAGCGCCAACGTGCAGGAAATCGGCATCATTCCGATCGACGCGGTCTACAGCCCCGTCGTCCGCGTGCGCTACGAGATCGAAGAAACCCGCGTCGGTCAGAAAACGAACTACGACAAGCTGACCCTGGAGATCTGGACCAACGGCTCGATCCATCCCGAGATGGCCCTGGTCGAATCGGCCAAGATTCTCCGCAAGCACCTGAGCCCGTTCGTGCAGTACAGCGAGCTTGGCTCGCGCGTGCACAGCGGTCCGCGCAGCGGCACGGGGTCCAGTGACGCGAATCTCGAATCGAAGCTGAATATGACCCTGGCGGACTTGAAGCTTTCGGTCCGGGCCACCAACTGTCTCGAATCGGAAGCCATTCACACGGTTCGCGACCTGGTCCGGCGCAACGAGGACCAGTTGCTGGAAGTTCGCAATTTCGGCGAAACCACCTTGCACGAAGTGCGCGAGAAGCTGGCTGAGCTGGGGCTCCGGCTAGGCATGCGAGTAGCGACCGCCGCGGGCGTCTAACACAACCTACCAATCGCGGCACCGAGACTTGGGCGACGAGCCTGACGCACTCTGGTCGCCGCCGACCGATTCAATCTGACGAAGTAACGAGTAATTACCATGCGACATCGACGTAAAGGCCGCACGCTCGGCCGCAATCCTTCACATCAGCGGGCCCTGCTCCGCAATCTGGCGAGCGCTTTGTTCCTGACCGAGCGCGACGCTGAGGACGAAGACAACGCTCCGAAGGTGAAGGGCCGCATCATCACCACGATGCCCAAGGCCAAGGAAGTGCGCCCCGTTGTTGAGCGCTGCATCACGATTGCCAAACGCGTGCTGCCGTCGATGGAAGAAGCGGCCAAGTTCGGCACCACGGCCGATCGCAATACCCAGGCCTGGAAGGACTGGCGCAAGAGCGACAACTACTCGAAGTGGAATCAGGCGATGGCCCCCGTGGTCAACGCCCGCCGCCGCGCGATTCGCATGTTGGGCGACAAGCAGGCCGTTCGGATTCTGTTCGCCGACGTGGCCCCGCGCTTCGCGGATCGCCAGGGCGGATATACCCGGATCTTGAAGCTCGCGAAGCCCCGTCTGGGAGACGCTGGCGATCGGGCGATCCTGGAGTTCGTCGGCGTGCACGACCGCGTGCGTGCCAAGTCGACGAAGCCCACGTTCGAAGCCCAGCCGACCAGCTAGGCGACCTAGGAATTCCTCAGACTCTTGGCAGTTGGCCCGACACGGATTGGGGGCACATGGCCGAGCGATCGCACGGATACCCCTCTGCCCTGCCGATTGCAGGACGCGCTATCGGCTTCAATTTCACGCAGCACATGCGCTCGCTGTGCGACGATCTGGCGACGCGCCTGCCCGAGCTTGCTCACATCGACATGAGCCGCGTGGCGATTCGCTTTTGCCAGGCTCGCATTCGCTCGCGACACGGAATTTACGCTTCGCTCACGCCGCTCAGGTTCGCTGGGGGCGAACTTCTTGCGCGCCGCCGGGGGCGGATGTGGACCGTCGAACGCTTGTTCGACGATGCCGGCCGCGAGATGCTGTACCTGCTCAGCTTTTACCTGCCGCGGTTCACGGAACGCCCGCTCGAAGAGAAGCTCTCGACCGTGGTGCACGAGCTCTGGCACATCGGTCCTGCGTTCGATGGCGACCTGCGGCGGCATCCGGGCCGCTGTTACGCGCACACGCATTCGCAGCGCGACTACGACGCACGGATGGCCGAGTTGACCCGCAAATGGTTGGCGCTGGCACCGCCGGCCGAGGTCTATGAGTTTTTGCGGTGGGACTTTCGCAGCCTGGAGGCTCGCTACGGCCGGGTCTATGGCCAGAAGATCCGCACACCGCGCCTGTTGCGTGCCGGGTAGAGTCTGCGATGGGGGTGCTAGCAGCTGTCGCCTAAGGCATCGCGGCTGGCGCGACCGACGACAGCTTGCATTGACGCGCGGGCCTTCCAACGAGTAATCTCCCGCCACATTTCGATACACGTCCTTACGGTTCTCGTCCCCTCGCAGCAGTCTTCAGGTCCACGGAAGCTTCGCATGCATGTCGCCGTGCGCGCCATCTTGATGAGTTTGATTGCGCTCGCGCTCCAGGGTTGCAGCGTCGTTGAGCCGACGGCCACGTCGAAATCGTTGCTCGCGCCGCTCGCGGTATCATCCGAAGCAATCACGCTCGAGGTCTTTTCAGTACCTGTCCCGCGCGGCGAGGAGCAGGTTGCCGCACTCTGGAAACTGGTGGATGAGCAGTCGCTGCCGGCGGAGCTGCGACAGCGACTGGACAGGAACGGCTTTCGCGCCGGCGTGCTCGGACCCACGATTCCGGCGGAACTCGCCGAAGTGCTGAAGGTAACTGAGAAGCGCGTCGAGGAAGGTCAAGAATTCAAGATGAACCTCGATCCCGAGGCGACCGTGAACCTGCGCCTCGTGCATGCCAAGGCCGGCAAACGTGTGGAAGTGGCGATTCCCGAAACGCGTGAACACCTGCAACTGTTAGAAACCACCGGCGGCGAGGTCGGCGGCAAGACCTACACGCAGGCCGAGTGCCGCCTGGGACTGCGGGCCGACTACGAGAGCGAGGGTCGCGTCCGGCTCGAGATTGTGCCCGAGGTGCATCACGGCGTGTTTCAAAGCCGCATGCGTGGCAACGACGGCATGATGATGTTCACGCAGGAGCGGCCTAAACGCGTTTTTGACGAGCTGCAGATGACGCCGCAACTCGGCCCTGGACAGATGATCCTGCTTGCGGCGCGTACCGATCGACCAGCCAGCGTGGGCTATCACTTTTTTCATGATACTCGCGGCGATCGCCCCGTCATGATGCTGTGGGTGATCCGGATCGCGCGCGGCACGCACGACAGCGCGTTCTTCGAGAAGCCGGCAGACGACGGATTATCTACCGTGTCGAACGACATCGAAGAATGAATCGCGAATCAATCCAACGGCCAATCGCCACAATCCGCTAAACAGGCTGCCCCGTGAGCGCCGCGCGAACCGCCTCGAGCTGACCGGCCGAGCCGAGCATCTTGTTCTTGTGGATGATGTACTCGGCATAGGCCGCCATAAACGGCTTGCCCGGCGTGCGGGGATCGAAATCTTCCGGCTTGTCGCGGAAGTTTTCGCGATAGACGCCACACCAGACCAGGCGACCGTCGGTGTCGATGTTTACCTTGGTGACACCGAGCTTGGCGGCGGGCAGATACTGGTCTTCCTTGACGCCGCTGGCGTCGCCCAGCTTGCCACCGGCCTTGTTGATCCGCTCGACCCATTCCTTGGGCACGCTGCTCGAACCGTGCATGACCAGCGGAAAACCGGGAAGCAGCTTCTGGATCGCGGCGATGCGGTCGAAGTGCAGCCCCTGGCCGCCAGAGAACTTGTACGCACCGTGCGAGGTGCCGATGGCCACGGCCAGCGAATCACAACCGCTGCGCTCGACGAACTCGACGGCCTGATCTGGATCGGTGAGGCAGGCGTTCTCCGCGTCGACCTGAATGTCTTCTTCGACGCCGCCCAGCATTCCGAGTTCGGCCTCGACGCTGATGCCCTTGTCGTGGGCCCGCTCGACAACGCGCCGCGTGATCGCGATGTTCTCGTCAAATGTCTCGTGCGAGGCGTCGATCATCACCGAGGAGTAAAAGCCGCTATCGATACAGTCGTAGCAGACTTCCTCGGTGCCGTGATCGAGATGCACTGCGAAAATCGCCTTGTCGAATACTTCCTCGGCCGAGCGGATCATGGCTTCCAGAAATCGCTTGTCCGTATAGCTGCGGGCGCCGCGCGAAAGTTGGATGATGAACGGCGCGCTCGTGGCCGGATCGCCCGGGCCGTCGTTGCTCTTCACCAGGCCCACGTTGCCGCGAAACAGGCCGACCGTCTGCTCGAGGTTGTTGATGTTGTAGGCGCCGATGGCGTACTTGCCATACGCTTGCTGGAACAGTTCGCTGGTCGTGACGATCATCTGTGCGGTCTCCAAAATCGGGCTCGGGCAGTGCTAGCGGCCGGAACTGCGCCGCACTCGGCCACGGGGGTTTTAGCGCCGTAGGTGTTCAAACGCACGATTATACGAAATCGGCCAAATGGCGACCAGGAGCCGCCAAACCACGACCCTGTCACAGTTCACGGTCGCGGCATACTAGCACCTTTGCTAATGCTAGCATCTGGTCCGCTCGCGGTTTCCCACGCTCCGGACGAAGTGAGCATCGGCCGTAATCGCTTACGGGTTACAATGCCCCGGCGGTAAGCCAGGCCCGCGAGATCGCGTTGCCCCGGTCTGGCGGCGACACTACAATCCGCCTCCCCTGTCGGGGCGAGCCGCTGCCCACGTGCGCTTGCCGCCGCCTGCCAAGAGAGAATCGCCGTTCGAGGAACCCGCCATGAGCACGACGCGCCGCATAAGCAAACGCCCGCTAGATCGGGCCTCCCAACTGCGTTACGCTCGTCAGATCATCGAGCTCGAGGCCCGGGCACTCAGTCAGCTCGCCGGCCGGCTGGACGAGTCGTTCTGTGCTGGAGTGGCGGCGCTTTACGGCTGCCGCGGAAGCGTGATCACCACGGGCATGGGCAAGGCCGGGATGATCGCCCAGAAGATCGCCGCCACGCTGGCCTCAACCGGCACGCGCAGTCATTGGCTCCACCCGGCCGAAGCAGTTCACGGCGACCTGGGGCGGATCCGCGCCGACGACGTCGTGCTGCTGTTCTCGCAGAGCGGCGAAACGGAAGAGGTCGTGCGGATGCTGCCTTCGCTCAACGAATTTGGCGTCACGATGATTGCCGTCACCGCGCGCCGTACGAGCACGCTCGGCCGTGCGGCCGGGGTCGTGATCGAGTTGGGCGCGCTACAAGAGGCCTGCGAACACGGACTGGCGCCCAGCACCAGCACCACCGCGATGCTTGCCCTGGGCGATGCGCTGGCGCTGGTGACCAGTCGGATGCGCGAATTCGGCCGCGAGGATTTTTCCCGCTTTCATCCGGCCGGCAGCCTGGGTCGGCAGCTCAGTAAGATCGACGAGTTCATGCGTCCCTTGGCCGAGTGTCGCGTTGCCGGCGAGTGGCTGAACGTGCGGAAAGTCTTTGTCGAACACTCTCAAACCGGCCGCCGCACTGGCGCGATCATGCTTGTCACCCGCGCCGGCAAACTGGCTGGCATCTTTACGGACAGCGACCTGGCACGCCTCTTCGAACACAATCGCGATGCGGCGCTCGACCGGCCGATTCGCGAGGTCATGACTGCCAGCCCGTCGACGGTCCCTGCCGGTTCCAGAATGCTCGACGCCGTGGCCGTCATGGCGGAGCGCAAGATCAGCGAACTACCGGTCGTCGATCGGCGCGGCCGCCCGGCCGGACTACTGGACATCACCGACGTCGTGGCGTTGTTTCCCGAGGCTCGCTCGGCGCTCTCGCCGGATGGTCCGCGACTGGCGGCGCTGACCGATCCCAAGCGGAATCGCGAATCGAAGCCCGGCAATGCGGCTGCCCGTGGAGGCCGTTCGCGGAAAGTGGCATGAAAACGGACGTGCGCTGCCAGAATATTGAACTGATCCTGGCCGACGTGGACGGCGTGCTCACGTCCGGCGAAATCATCTTCAACAACCAAGGCATCGAAACCAAGCAGTTTCATATTCGCGACGGGCTCGGCATCCGCCTCTGGCAGCGTGCGGGCTATAAGTTTGGGCTGATCACAGGGCGCAGCTCTCACGTCGTGAAGATTCGCGCCGCCGAACTGGGAATCGAAATCGTTCGCCAGACGGCCGAGGACAAGCTTCCCGTGGCGATCGAGATTCTCACGCAGTTGGGGATCCAGCCCGAACAGGTCTGCTATATCGGCGACGATCTGCCCGACGTGCCGGTGATCCGGCATGTGGGACTGGGTGTGGCCGTCGCCGATGCTTGTGCCGAGGCCAGGACTCACGCCCATCACACGACCACGCTCCCGGGCGGCCAGGGCGCCGTGCGTGAGACTATCGAGATGATTCTCAAGGCACAGCGCCGCTGGGATGACCTGATTCAAAAGTACACCTCTTAAGCAGCGAGCGAAATGTCCCAGGCCGCGGCACCCACAAGCAGGATGCTTTCCGGGCGACCCACGCGCTGGGCGATGTTCCGCCAGGCCTTCGTCGGCTTCGCGACGGTCCTCGGTTGCTATTGGGTGTACTGGTTTCTGGCGGTTCCGCTGATCGAGCCGAACCTCGATGAGCGCGTGACGCAGACGGTGAGCGATGAGCAGATCGAACGTGCCCGAGGCGACATCACTGTTCGCCAGCGCGAACTTGCCCGGTTCTTCAATCCCGAGGATTGGGAAGCCAAGGGGCCGAAGTTCATCAATAGCGGGCAGATGCGCGTGTTGTTCGACAAGCTCAGCACGCGCCGCGACGGGACTCTCGAGCTCGAGCCGTGCACGCTCCTGTTTTTCCCGCGCGAGAATCCGCAGGATCAGGGACAGCCGGTGATCATGCGCACCGCGAAGGCGACGCTGATGTTCGACAAGCCAGTCGATATGCGGAGCGTGGATTTCAAGGATCTCAAGTTCTTGGGCGGCGAGATCGAGGGTGCCGTGCGGATCGTTCAACGCGAAAGCGCGCCTGGCAAAGGTGACGATCTGGAGATTACCACCAGCGGCGTGAAGATGGACGCCCAGCGGATTTATACGCCCGAGGCGGTGCAGTTCCGCATGGGGCGCAGCCGCGGATTTGGCCGCGACTTGGAGATTCGCCTGGCCTCGAGCGAAAGCGGCGCCCGCGGCACCGCCCTCCGTGGGATGAGCGTCAGCACGGTCGAACTCAAACGTGATGTCCGGATGCGGCTCGAAATGGGAGACGGACCGCTCGCCGGGCAGCCCGCTGCTGCCGTCGCGAATGCCCAGACGGAGGCCGCTCCCCAGGAAGAAACGATCGAAATCAAGTGTGCGGGCTCGTTTGTGTTCGACATGCCCAAGTATGCGGCGTCTTTCGCCGATTCGGTCGACGTGTTCCGCATCGTACCGCAGGGCGAAAGCGATCAACTCAACTGCCAGCTTCTCACCGTGTACTTCATGCGCTCGGGCGAGTCGCCGGAAGGCGCTGCAGCGAAGTCCGAGGGTCAGCGTTCTGCTGCGTCGCAAGTGCGGCTGATTGAAGCTCGCGGCAATCCCGTGACGATCCGCTCGCCCAGCCGTGCGATGTACGCCCGCTGCAATGGCCTGGACTACCTGCCTGGTGGCCCAGGTGAGCCCGGCGCGATGGTGGCGTTCGGCCCCGGCGTGCTGCAGGGGCAGATGCCGGTCGGCAAAGATGGTCGGCCGACTGGCGAGTTTGCCGCCAGTTGGGCCCGCGAGCTGCGCTTCGAACCAGATGGCTCGCTGTATCGCGCAGCCCTCCACGGCGCGGCAACGATCAACATTGGCACGATGGGTGAAATCAAGGCCGACGAAGTTTTCGCCTGGCTGAGCAAGAAGCTCGCTCCGCCAGCGCAGGCTGTTGCGCACGTTGCTCGCTTCCAGCCAGTAGATCCTGCAGCACAGCCCGTCGCCCAGCCACGACAACAGCCGGCGGCACCAAAAACCGGCGCGATTCCCGGCAGCGAGCAATGGCAGATCGAACGCCTGCTGGCGCGAAAGTACCAGGATGCCGGCCAGGCACAAACGCAGGACGTCACGATCAACTCCCCGCAATTTCATGCCACCACGAGCATCCTGGAAGCCGTGGTCGATCGCCCCCAGCAGGTCGCTCCCGCGGCTGGCGGCCCGGCTCAAGCTGAACCTGAACGGAGGCAGCAACCCGCCAATCCGGATGAGAAGTTCTTCCTCAGCGGTCGGTCGGTAAGGATCCAGCTCGTGCCGCAGGGCGAACAACTGGCGATTGCCGCGGCCACGGTCGAGCAAGCGGCAGAGCTCAAGCAGATGAAGTTCGCCGCCGGGCTTGAGAAGCGGACGCTGCTGGTGCGCGGCGATCGGTTGCACGTAGTCGACGCCCAGTCGCCCGGCACGCGGATTACGATCACCGGCCAACCCGGGTATGTCGAAGCCGAAGGGATGTCGCTGTGGGGGCCGGCGATCGACGTCGACAAGGCGGCCAACCGGCTCTGGATCACGGGCCCAGGCAAGCTCATGCTGCCGATGAACCAGGATCTCGACGGCAAGCGACTGGCCCGGCCTCAGGAGCTCACCGTTCATTGGCAGACCGGGATGAATTTCCAGTCGGACACCGCCGTGTTCAGAGGCGCCGTCGTCGCGCGCAGCGCGCAGCAGGTCGTGAATACTGAAACGCTGGAAGCGAAGCTCAATCGCGCGGTCGATTTTGCCCGGCCGGAACTCAACGAGAACCGACCCGACCAACGTCTCGACCTGGCGGCGCTCAGAACTCGCGGCTGGACCTTTCTCGAGGGTCGCCAGCTTGACGAGACCGGCGCGCAAACCTCCTTCAGCCAGATGGGCGTGAACGACCTTTCGCTCGATCGCGCCAGCGGCGAGATCGCCGGCAATGGTCCGGGCTGGGTGCGGCACGTTGCCAAAGGCGCTCCGCCCTCGCTCGATCCGGCAGCCGCCGCCGGCCGACAACAGGCTGCGGCCCCTGCCCCGCCACCGAATGACGATCAGCTGACGTACCTGTATGTTACGTTCCGTCGTGGACTGGCCGGCAACCTCAACAGCCGGGCAGTGAAGTTCTTCGACCAAACCAAGACGCTCTACGGGCCCGTGACCGATTGGAACCAACAGCTCAGCGATAAGGATCTCGACGGCCTCGGCGACTCGGGGATGGTTCTACTGGCCGACGCATTGGAAGTGCGCGAGATGGGTAAACGCCCCGAATCGAAGCGTGGCTTCTTCGAGCTCGACGCCACGGGCAATGTCACCGCCGAAGGGCAGAAGTTTACCGCTCACGGCAATCGCATCACCTTCGTCGAGCAAAGCGATCAGCTTTCCTTGCGCGGCCAGCCCGCCGAGCTATTCAGGGACGACGACCAGTCCGGGCAGCGACGCGAGATGCGGGCTGATATGCTGCAATACTGGGTGAAGGCCCGCCGCGTGAAGATCGAAGGCGCGAGTTCGGTGGACATCCCGCTCCCTCCGCCCAAGAGAACTGGTGCACCGGCAGCGCCGGCGGCTGCCACCCAAGCTCCACTCGCGCCGAGCTTCTCGCCGCAGAGCGCTACTTCACCCGGCGCGCCGCTGCCGCGGTAGACTACGCTCGCGGCTCTGCCGCCAACAACGTTTCAACTGCTTCGCGGCCCGACATGCCAGGCTTCACGCCGAGCTTTTCGGCCGCCTGACTCACCTCGCGAATCGGAGCATCAAACAGATCCTCCGGTTCGCGCAGCGGTTTGGCCGGCGTGCCCCGAGCGATCGCCACGACCAGGTTAAATTCGTTTGCCGAACGAATGTCGTAGATGCCGCAGCCCACGATCCCATTGATCGTGTGGATGGCGCAGTACTGTCCGCCGGGCCATTGATAGGTGGCGCCGACGGCTTGTCCGCCCTTGAAGTCCAGCGTGCGATGTTCGGCAGTGGGTAGCGACATGATCGGAGATGCTCCTGACCGGCGGAAGCTTGAGCGGTTGGAGTGGCGCGCGGGCCGCCACTCCCGTTCAATGTACCGCGCGCCGCACCGACCAGCCAAGTCGCGCGACCGGCCTCCGGGCAATTGCCGCTAGAGCTTAACGCGGCGGCCGGTGATCAGCGTGACCACGAACAGCACCAGGAACACGACGAACAGAATCCACGCGATCTGCATCGCGAGGCCTTCGACGCCCCAGGCGCCGAACGCTCCGGCCACAAGTGCGACCAGCAGAAAGATCAACGCATAACGCAGCATGGCCCACCCCCGTTTGAGAGATTGACTGCCTCGGCCGAAAAGGCCCGGCCACGACAAGTTTACGCTACGAATCGGGCAAACCGACGGGAGGGAAGCGAAAGTCTTGCCGCCCTAAGGTTTCGGGGCGACAACCGTCAGCCAGAGGTCGGCCAGCGTGGCCGTTTGGGAGGGAATTGCCGCGGTTACCGTTCGCGCCAGGCCACTCGCACCGGTGGATTTCGCCTCGATCCGGATCGGGCCGCTGAACGCCCCGCCGCTGCTGGCGAGCGAGAGCTTCACGCTCTTGGCAGATTCACCTTCGGCGGCACTTTTGACCGATGATGCCGTCACGAATGCCGGCAGGCCGACGACGGTAAACTCGATCTCTTCGGCAAACCCATTCCGGCGATCGACCGCAAGCGTGATTTCAGCCGGCTTCTCGGGTTCGATCGTGAAGCTTTCAGCGCTCGCGGCAACTTCGAAGTTCGCCACGGTCGGCAGCAATCGAAGCCGGTACACGTGCCGCTCGCTGCCAGCGGTGTTCAAGTCGCTGACGCGCACCTGGTACGTCCCGGCCGCCGGCGCAGTAAACACGTGGCTCGGATCGCGACCCGCGCCGACGTCGTCAATCTTCTGGATTCGCTTGCCGTCCGCTCCGGTGATCTCCAGCACGCCGTCCAACGGATAGCCGAGTGAGCGGCTTTCGAGCGCGAGCTCGATCTGCTGATTGGCCGCCGCTTCGAAGCTGTACGCATCAATATCCGCGCGATCCGCAATCCGGCCAGTGATCGTGGCCGGCAGAGCGATCGCCTGCGGCGCGTCGATTCCGTTCGGCTCGGTCTCGATCAGCGTCGCATGGGACTCAACGCGCACCCGCGTGACGTTCGCCAGCCGCGGATCGCTGATCGACAGCGAATTCACGTTCGCCGGAACGTCGCGAGTCACCGTCGCCAACTCTGCCGGAATGTTCCAGCCCACGAGCGCGATGGAAGCCGACGCCCCGCGCGTGACGGCGAGCGGCCAGGGATAATCCACAAAGCCGGCCGTCGAGAGCGTCAAGCGATAGAGATGCTTCTCGCTGCCGGAGAAACCAATCGTCGAATTCGGCTGCGAAGGGAAGCCGAACACGCGAACCAGGTAGTCGCCTGCGGCCGGGGCGGTGAACACGATTTCGGGGTCGAGACCGCGACCGTCATGGTTGTAGGCAAGTTGCTGCCCGGTGGGCGAGACCACGTGCAGTACCGAATCCATCGGCGAGCCGAGCGTCTCGTGCCCCACTAGCGAAGCGACCAGCGTCTGCCCGGCAGCAAGCGGCACGCGGAACACGTCCACGTCGCCGTTCGAACCTAGCTTGCCACTGACCACGACATTCGCCGAACCGATCGCCTCTGCCGTGAGCGGTGCGTTGTTGCCTTCCTTTTCGACGTGTTCGGCCAGCGTGCCGACGACGAACGGTTGCGGCGGACTCGTCCCGGCGGGGTCGTAGATGCGAGCCCAATGCAATCCCGGCTCGGCGTCCGGCGCGATCGTGATCTTAAGTTTGCCCTTGTCGCCGGCTTCAAATGAAAGCCCTGGCGCACTGGCCCAGGCGCTTACCGGCCAGGTTTCCTGCTTGCCGGCGAGTTCCACTTCGACCGTCGTGCCGCGCTGACCGCCCGCGGGAAACAGCGTGCGCACTTCAGGGCCGGCTGCGAGTGCAAGCTCGCAGATGAACAGCGCTGCGGCCAGAGTAATCACCGCTGTCAGATTCCGCCGCCGCGCCGTCATGCGTTTAACCCATCAGCTCGGAAATTGCTTCGTCGTTGCTCACCAGGTGAGCCGGACGGCCGAGCGGAGTCATATAGATTTTGCCCGGATCGATGCCCATCTTGCGATACACGGTCGACACGAAGTTCTCCGGCGAGAGGATTCGCTCGCAGGCCGAGTGCCCGTTGCGATCGGTGGCGCCGATGACTTGCCCGCCAGGCGTACCGCCGCCGGCGAACATGATCGACATCGCGTTGGCCCAGTGGTCGCGGCCCGGGGAGTTGCGATCCGAAAGCTGCGAGATCTTCGGCGTGCGGCCAAACTCGCCGAGCGCGATGACCATCGTCGTTTCGAGCATCCCGCGCTGTTCTAGGTCTTCGATCAGCGTCGCAATCGCGTTTTCAAAAGGTGGCAACTTCTTGGGCAGGCCGCTGAAGATTTCCGAGTGATGATCCCAGCCGCCGTCGTAGAGCGTGACAAAAGGCACGCCGGACTCGACCAGCCGCCGTGCGAGCAGCGCCCGCTGGCCAAACGCATTGCGGCCGTAAGCGTCGCGCACCTTGTCCGGCTCGCTGTGAATGTCGAAAGCCTTCTGGGCCGCGGCGCTCGTCATTAGATTGTAGCCCTGGCGATAATAGTCATCCATCGCTTCGACCGGATCGGCGGCGGCCTCGTCGGTCACGCGTTGGAAGCGGTCGACGAGTTTGCGCAGGTCGCGGCGATGATGGAACCGGTCGTCGGTCAGCCCCTCGGGCAGAGCCACGTCGCGCACACGGAACTTCTCGCGATTCGGATCGTCCGAGACGACAAACGGCGCGTACTTGGCGCCCAGGAAATTCGGCCCGCCGGAGCGAGACATGCTTGGCATCGAAAAGTAGGCCGGCAGACCCTCGGGCGCGCCGCGCTCGTATGCCGCGACCGAACCCATGCTGGGGTGGAAGCTGACAAACGCGCCGCAGCCGACCGGAATCCGCGGCGGCGAGCCGGTCATCATGTAATGGTTGCCGGCGCCGTGGTTCCCCTGGTTGTGGCACACCGAGCGGACGATGGCGAGCTTATCCGCAATGCTCGCCAGCCGAGTCATGTGCTGCGAGAAATATACGCCCGGCACCTTGGTGCTGATCGGGTTGAACTCGCCGCGAATTTCCGCAGGCGCGTCCGGCTTGGGATCGAACGTTTCAAAGTGCGTGGGACCGCCGTCCATCCAGATCAGGATGCAGCTCGAAGGTTTTTTCACCGGCCCGCCGCCACCCGGCGTGGATGTCGTCGCCGCCATCGCTTGCATGCGAAGCAAGTTCACGAAGCTGCCGCCAGCCAGGAAGCTGACGCCCAGTTGCAGGCAGTCGCGACGGGTCATCCCCTGGCAGTTGGTGTGAAACGCCATGCTCGTTAGTCCTTGAACATGAATTCGGGAGTATTCATCAAAGCCCACATCAGGTCTTCCGTCGCTTGCTTCCGATCGGGCATCGCGGCAAACGCGGCACTCACTTCCGTTCGCTCGGCATCTCCTGGCAGCCGGCTGTAAAGCAGCAGGTACAACTCTTCGACCACGGCCTCGGCCGGCTTATCGCTCGCGGCCAGTTTCGCCGCGGTACCGTGCTCGTAGCTGACCTTCTTGTGCAGGGCCGGCGCATTCATCAGATGCAGCGCCTGTACGATCGTCGAATCGGGCTGCCGCTCGTAGGGCGGATCCTGGTTGGCGTCCGGCCGGCCGAACGCATCGAGAAACAGCGACTCCACACGATGCGTCCAGATCTCCATGCTGCGCGTGCCTTGCGGCATGCCGCCGAACTCTTCCTGGACGCCGGTAATGTCCGAGATCGCGTCCAGCAGCACTTCCGCCCGCAGTCGCGAACGATAGTGCCGCGAGTAGTTGCGCGTGTCGGAGAGGTTTCGCTCGTTCGGCGTCGACGACAGTGCGTAAACCTCGGAGGTCATGATCCGGCGGATCAGCTTTTTGAGATCGTAGCCTTGCGCGCGGAAATCGGTGGCCAGTGCTTCCAATATCGCCGGGTTGCTCGGCGGGTTCGTCGCCCGCAGATCATCGACCGGATCGACGATGCCCCGTCCCATCAGCTCGGCCCATACGCGATTGACCGCCACCTGGGCGAAGTACTTGTTGTCGGGCGAAGTGATCCACTCGGCCAGCGCAATGCGAGGATCTTCGCCTTCGGCAATCGGTCGAGCCTCGCCGAACAGCGGTCGCGGCGGCAGCACTTCGCCGGTGATCGGATGTTTCACGGAACCCGACTCGGCAACGTAGACGATCTCCTCGCCCCCAGAGATCGGTGGCGAGATGCCTTCCCCCTTGTGCGTGACGCGCGAGAAGTACGCGGCAAAGCTGTAGAAGTCGTCCTGCCCCCAGACTTCGAACGGATGGTGATGGCACTTGGCACATTCCAGCCGGATGCCCAGGAACAGTTGGCTCACCACGGTCGTGATCTCGTCCGGCGTGCGGCGATCGCGGAACAGGGTTGCCGCGCCGTTGCGCCAGGCGCTGCCTTGGGCCGTGAGCAGATCGCGCACGAACTGGTCGTAGGGCCGATTCTCGCGGAAGGCCTGCCGAACCCAGGCGTCGAGCGCCATCGTGGGTTTGATCCCCACGCGATAGGGATTCGGCCTGAGCAGGTCGACCCACTTGTTGGCCCAGTAGTCGGCGTATTCCGGCCGCGCCAGCAGCGAGTCGATCAGCTCCTCACGCTTGACCGGCGACGTGCTCGCCAGAAACGCTCGCGATTCTTCGGGCGTGGGCACTTTGCCGATCACGTCGAGATAGGCTCTGCGCAGGAACGTGTGATCGGCCGCCGGCTCGCTGGGGACGATGCCCACGGTTTGCAGCTTGTCCCACACGTGCCCATCGATGAAGTTGCGCCTGGGGAGTTTCGCGTAAAGCTCCGCCTCGACCGAGCCTTCGATCGGGATGGCCGTGTTCCAGGGGATGATGTGATTCATGTAGCGGATCGTCAGCGTTGCTTCGCCCGGCAGGTGCCCTGCCCTGACGAGTCCGCTTTCGACCGAGACGACGCCCGGCTCACTGGAGCTGAAGTTGGTGAGCCGCGTCACGTCGCGCACCGAACTGTCCGAGTAGTGGGCGAGCACCTTGAGCTGTTCCACCGAATCGGCCGGCATAACGTGCGGATCGGGCTCAACCACGATCCGGTCGAGCGTTGGCGCGCTCGCGCCAGCGCGGGGCATGCCCGTGGCAATCCAGCGGCGGATGATTTCATATTCGGCCGAGCCCGGCTTAATTCGTTCGCCGCCGCCGTGCGGCACGCCAAGAGTCGCCTTTCGCAGGAGCAGGCTGTTGTCCGGCGCTGCGGGAAACACCCGCCGCCCGTGGGCCTGTTCGACGATCGACGAGTAGTCGAATGCGGCATCGAAGCCGAGTAGCGACAGGGCGAAGCCGTTCTGTCCGCGGGCCTTTCCGTGGCAAGCTCCCGCGTTGCAACCCGTGGCCGTGAGGACCGGCAGCACGTCCAGCTCGAAGTTTGGCTCGCCCGAGATGATCGTCGGGGCGGGCTCGGCAGGCAGTGGCACGTCCGGCGTATTGGCGGCGGCCAGAAGCGACAGCCAACAGCCGGCCAGCAACACCGCGAGCGCAAAGTTCGCAGAAAGCGCAAGATGTCGGCGGGCGCAAACCATCGGCGAGATCGATCGGAGGCGGGAAGGCAGGTGGGAAACGAGCCCCGTGGGCAGCCTCTAATGTAAGCGATGCCCAGCCTTCGATCAACGCTTTTCTATGGATCGCAGGTCGTTAAATGGCTCTGACTTAGGGCTACTTTGTACGCCTACTTTACGACTGTCAATTCCGGCAGAGCTTCCTTGAGCTTCGCGATCCCTTCGTCCGTCACCTGAGTCTGCCAGACATAGAGCTTCTTCAGCTTCGCCAACGGCTTCAGGTGTTCGAGCCCCGCGTCGGTCACGGGCGTGCCGTAGAGGTTCAGGTACTCGAGGTTCCCCAGGTCCTTCAGGTGCGCCAGTCCCGCGTCGGTGATCTTGGTCTGCTCAAGGTGCAACCGGACAAGTGTGCCGAGCTCCGCGATGTGGGCGAGGCCATCGTCTGTGACCTGCGTGTCCTTGAGGTTCAACTCCACGACTTTCGGCAGAGCCTTCACTTGCGCCAGTCCGTCGTTGGTGAGCGCGGTGCCACCCAGATGGAAATCAACGACCAGCGAATCGTCGTTCTGTGCGAGCTGCATCACGCTGCCGCCGAGCTTGTTGATCTCGGCCGTAGCATCACCTGATGGCTCAGCCGCCGGAGTACCTTCAGCCGGAGCGGGTGCGCCAGGCGCCGGTTCGGGCATCGGCTCAGGCGTGGGTTCGGTCGTTGCAACAGTTGCTGCGGGTCCGTCGGCGGGCAGCTTAAACTGAGCCAGCAGCTCGCCAAACGTGGGCGTGCCGTCGCCAGCGGTCTTTTCGGCAGCCACGGCGTCGAACGCCGCCACAATCTCGGCGGTTGCTTTTTCCGGTTCGGTCTTCAAGCGTTCCGCGCCGAAGTCACCTTTCTTGAGCAGCTTCGAAAGCGCCGTGCCATAAGCGTTGCGAGCCTTCTTAGGTTCGCCCTGCACGTGACAGACGTTGCACTTGGTCGTCTCGATAACCAAGGCCGCAAATGCCTTCTCGTTTTCATCTGCCGAGTCCGGCTTGGCGTACTTCGCCTGGAACTCCTTCATGAACGGCGGAATGGCCCGGGCGGCGGGCGCGGCAACACTGAGAGTCAGCAGGCAGCAGGCGGCGGAAAGGACGGCACGGCAACGGATCATAGCTAGAGACTCCTCAAGTTGGCTCGCGGCGGCTATCGGACCATTATTATGGTTGCAGCGAATTGGCCGCGTCAAATCCGACGAAAATCGCGGGACTAATGGCAATTGTAGCCCGCGGGATCAGACAAAGCGTGGCGACCGAACGAATGATAGGATGATGATACCGCTCTGCTGGACGATCGTCATTCGCCCTTAAGCTAAATAGCTAACTTGAATCTGTCGGATCGCAAACACGTAATCGTCATCGGCGCCGGGATTGCCGGACTGGCCGCGGCGCATCGGATGCGCGAGCTCGCGCCGGATGTTGACGTTACAGTGCTCGAAGCCGGACCGCGCGCCGGCGGCGTGCTGGAAACAGTTCGTCGCGATGGCTACCTCATTGAGCACAGCGCCGACAACTTTATCACGAACGTTCCCTGGGCGATTGACCTTTGCCGGCGCATCGGGCTTGGTGACGAGCTGATCTCCACCAGCACCGAGCAGCGCGGCGCGCTGGTGGTGCATCGTGGCAAGATCGAGCGCGTACCCGCCGGCTTCATGCTCATGGCGCCGGCGCGGCTCTGGCCCATGCTGACGACGCCGCTCTTGAGCCCACTCGGCAAGCTGCGATTGCTGGCGGAGTGGTTCATTCCGCGCCGCAAGTCGCCGGGCGACGAGACGCTGGCCTCGTTCGCCCGCCGTCGCCTGGGGCGCGAAGTATTCGAAAACATCGTGCAGCCACTGGTGGGCGGCATCTACACCGCCGATCCCGAGAAGCTGAGCCTGGCCGCCACCTTGCCCCGCTTCCTGGAAATGGAACGCAAGCATGGCAGCTTGATTCGCGCGGCGCGCGCGGCCGAGAACCCCGCCCCGGAAAACACCGAGAGCGGTGTGCGCTACGGACTGTTCTGGACGCTGCGCCATGGGCTCACGTCGCTCGTCGAGAGGTTGATTGAGGGGCTGCCGCCGGGCAGCGTGCGCCTCAATTCGCCCGTGCGGCAATTTCGCCGCGAGCTTGACGGCACATGGCTAGTTACGCTCGCATCGGGCGAATCGCTGTCTGCAGGTGCGTTGATTGTTGCCACCGGCGCACCGCAGGCAGCGCGGTTGATTGGCGATGTCGACGAAACTGCCGCTAAGCTGCTCGGACAGATCGCATACGCCGGCACGTCGATCGTTTCGCTCGCCTATCGCCGCAGCGAGATCGCCCGCCCGCTGGATGCGTTCGGCTTCGTCGTGCCCGCAGTCGAAAGGCGGCGCATCCTGGCCGGCAGTTTTTCGAGTCTCAAGTTTGCTGGCCGCGCACCCGACGATCAGGTGCTCATTCGCGTGTTCATCGGCGGGGCGCTGCAGCGCAAGCTGGCGGAGTTGCCCGACGATGAACTGCGGCGGATCGCCACCGAAGAACTACGCGACCTGATTGGCGCCCACGGCGAACCGCTGCTGGTGGACATCGCGCGCTGGCCGGCGTCGATGCCGCAGTATCACCTGGGTCACACGGCGTTGGTGGCCGCCATCGAAGCAGCGGCCGCGCGGCATCGCGGGCTAACGCTTTGCGGGAGCGCCTACCACGGCGTGGGCATTCCGCACTGTATCCACAGTGGCGAGCAGGCGGCGGAGCGGATGCTGGCCGCGCTGCGCACTACTTAGCGCGTCGTCGCTTCCGCCAGCCCAACCCAGCCAGCGCGGCCAGGCCCATCAGTCCCATCGCGTAGGTTCCCGGCTCGGGCACCACGGGGCCGATGTTCATCCCTAAAATGCCATTCGGCTCGTCGAACGTAATCCAATTGAATGGGCCCTCGCGCAGTTCGCCAAAGTCGATCGCCGCGCTGGCTACCAGGAAGTTCATTCCGAAGATGCCGTCCAGCGTCAGGGTCTCGTCCGTGATCGGATCGACCACGGTGATATCGTGGACCAGCACGGGCGCCCCCATGTACCGAATGTTGTTCGGATCGTTCGGATCAGCGCTGCCGGAGATCGTTTGCAGCAGCATTTCATCCAGGAAGAAGCCGGCCACGGTCGCCAGGCCGCCGATGCCCTGAATGGGCAGCACGAACTGGTTATCGATTAACGTTCCCGGCGCGCCGGGGTTGTTCGGGTCGAAGATTTCAAGCTGTGGATCATCGCCTGGACCTGTGTCGCGATAGCGGACGTTGAGCGAGGAAGCCAGGCTCGTCGAAATGAACGACGCCGCGGCTCCCGTATCGAGCAGGAAGCTGCCCGAGGTCTCCAGGCCGCCGAAGCCAATGCGCACGGGCGGCGTATCATCGACTGGCGGATTCTCTTCCAGCACGAGCGTGGGGTTCGGGCCGATGAACGGATTGTGATTGATGACCGGACCGGTTGCGCCCGGCGGAGTTGTTTCGGTGAATCGGCCGAAATCGCCGTAGCTCAGCTTCACCTGGTGGCTTGTCGTCGGAATGCCGGGGTCCGTGTCCGTCGTGTTCGGATTGAACGGCGTGCCTGGGTCGTAGATGAACGTGTGCATCAGGTCGCTGATGGTATTTAGCGGCGTGGGGTCCATCACCACGACCTTGCCCATCATGGCGGGCATGCCGAACACGTCGAGCGGGCCAATCAGCGGATCGGTAATCGCGTTCGTCGGACCGACCTGAATGTTGTACGGACCAGACGCCTGGTTGTAGATCGTCTTGTAATTTGCCTTGTTGTCGATGTTCGTCTCGGTATAGGGAGCCGCCCGGATCACGACCGGTTGGCTGACGTCGAACAGGGTGAAGCCGCCGACGCCTACGTCGAAAAACTCGACACCCGGCTGACGCGGCAGGTCGAGCTCATCAGCCGAGGCGTCGCTGATCACGATGCCGCTAGCGCCGGTATCCAGGAAAGCGAAGATGTTGATCGACTGTCCGCCGAAGATGCCTTCGTAGTCGTAGGGCAAACCGGTGGCGGCGCTCTCGACGACAAAGTTCATTCGCGGCTGATCGAGTGAGCCGGCCTGAACGCCGAAAATGTCGACGGCCGTGGCCGTGTTCGTCAGCGCCGCGGCCAGTGCGACCACGGCCAGGGCAATGAGTTTGAAGAGGGTTTTATGAGGGGACATAAGTTGTGACCAGTCAATGATGAAGTGGATGAATGCATTCGATGCGCTCTAACGGCAGACGCAAACGTTTGCGCCTGCGGCGACCAAAGCGCAGGCAAGTACGCCAACGGGCGGCGGTTCAAACGGGAAAAACGCTCGAAAGAGAGAAAGCAGCCGGCTACTCGAGACAGGCTCAAGCGGCGGGTGGATGGCTTTCTAGAGAGCGCTGTGAATCATTAGACGCTTTGGTGCGCAGGTATTGCCCCTGGCTCACAGCTTGCAACTTAGACCCCTGGGGTTTTTGCGTCAAGGCTTTTTTGCCGAAATTGCCTGACCCGAACGGTCGGCCGTGCCGGCAGCCCGCGACGTTCTTTGATCTCCCCGGCGACACTCGCAATGCCGGCGCGCGTTGGTTACGATTGACGCCCACGGCCCTCCCCCGCGGTTGCCGCTCGATGATTGCCGCCCCGCCGACGATGCTGCCGCCGAACGGTGCACTTGGTTCAGCGCCGACGGCCTGCCGTGAGTACCCTTCTGCCCGCCGCGTCCCTGGTACAAGGACCCAGACAACTGATGAACGAACGGCCCTATCGCTGGTATCGCGAACTCAACCGCTATCACTGGTTCGTCCTCACTGTGGCGGCGCTTGGCTGGCTGTTCGATACGATGGATCAGCAGCTTTTCGCCCTGGCACGCCGGCCCGCGATGATCGAGCTCGTCGGCCAAAAGCCCGCCGAGGGTGAAACGTTTACCGATGAGCAGAAGACCGCGGACCTGGCGGTCGTCAATGAGTATGCCGGCTATGCCACGAGCATCTTCCTGATCGGCTGGGCCAGCGGCGGCTTGTTCTTCGGCGTGCTGGGCGACCGGATCGGCCGGGCGAAGACCATGGTCTGGACGATCCTCATTTATTCGCTGTTCACAGGGCTAAGCGCGCTCTCGGTGGGCTTTTGGGATTTTGCTTTCTACCGGTTCCTGACCGGTCTGGGTGTGGGTGGCGAATTCGCCGTGGGTGTGTCGCTGGTGGCGGAGGTGATGCCAAATCGCGCTCGACCTTTCGCGCTGGGACTCTTGCAGGCACTCTCCGCGGTGGGCAACATTTCGGCGGCGTTCATCAGCATGGGGATGACCCAGCTCGAAAGCAGCGGCGCGGTGAATAGTGCCTGGCGCATCATGTTCGTCGTTGGCACGCTGCCGGCTCTGTTGGCTCTGGTGATCCGCCGTCGCTTGAAGGAGCCCGAACGCTGGCAGGCCGTGGCCGCCGAAGGCAAAGGTTCGCGGCTGGGATCGTACGGCGATTTGTTCGCCGATCCGCGCTGGCGGCGGAACGCGATCGTCGGCATGCTATTGGCCTTCTCCGGCGTGGTCGGCCTGTGGGGCATCGGCTTCTTCAGCTACGACCTGATCTCGACCGTGCTGCGCAAGCGGTTCGAGGCCGAGGGTCTCAGCCCCGCGGACGTCACCGCCAAGGTCGGCTACTGGACCGGCATGGTCTCGATCGTGCAAAACCTGGGCGGCTTCTGCGGCATTTACGCCTTCAGCACGATCACGCAGTACACCGGCCGGCGGCCTGCCTTCGCGGTCGCATTCCTGGCGGCGATGGCCAGCACAGCCTATGTCTTCTGGAACCTGCAGGATGTGACGCAGTTCATTGGGCCGTTCCCGGTGGGTGTGCTGCCGATCTTCATCATGGGCTTTTGCCAGCTCTCGCTGTTCGGCGGCTACGCGATTTACTTTCCCGAACTGTTTCCCACACGCCTCCGCAGTACCGGCACTTCGTTCTGCTACAACGTCGGCCGGTTCGTGGCGGCGCTTGGCCCCGCCGCGCTTGGCGTGCTGACGGCATACGTCTATGCCGACCAGGCCGAGCCGATGCGGTATGCCGGCGTGACGATGTGCGGAATCTTCCTGCTGGGATTGGTCGTATTGCCATTCGCGCCGGAAACCAAGGGCATGCCGCTGCCGGAGTAAACGAAAACGGTGCCAGGAACCGTTTTCAGAAAAAGGTTCCTGGCACCGTTTTTCTTGGCTGAATGTCGACGATGCCGATACTCATTGCGAGCACGCACGGACGGCCGGTGCCGTGATTGCCAAAGAGCCCAACACCATGGACAACGGTCCCGATTACTGGGCCGACCGCACGTATCGGGGCAATCGCCCCCGAAGGGCATCACTGGTGGTTCATGCAGCGCGTGCGGGGGTAGCGGGTATTGCTGTTTCGTGTGCCACAGGTGGCCGTGAGCGAGGCTCACCTGTGCTCGCATCGTCCGAGACTAAGCACGCGGCTCCCTGACGCGATGAATAACAGCACAGGTGACTGCTGCGCAGCACCTGTGGCACCCGGGAAGCATTGAATCTCAAATTCCGCGGCCGCTACGGCCGCATCACGCCGCAAACTGGAGCTTCCCAGCCGAGAGCGTTCTGCCGGGCGACGAGCGCGTCAAACCGCGCTGCAATTTCCGGCGGCAGCGGGGCCATTCGTCGCACCTGCATGTCGATGTGCGCGCCGACGTGTTCCTGAATCGCGGCCAGCTTGCCGCTTTCATCGATCGTCATGAAGTGCATGAAGTGGATCCGCTTTGCACTGCGGCCGAGCGCCCGGCTGTGAATCGTGATGTTCCAGCCGACATGGACCTCGGAGAGAAACCGCGTGTGGGCTTCAAGCGCAAAGCTGCCCATGTGATTTGCGCGGAAATAGGCCTCGTTGAAGCCGAATTCGTCGGCAAACTTCTCGAACGCGCAGCTAAACAGGTGGGTATACCACATGACATTCATGTGACCCATTTCGTCGCGATAGTCGGCCGGAATCTGGGCCCGATATGTGATCGGCAGCCCGCTCAGGTCCAGCTTGGCAATCTTCTCGGCCATCAATCCCCCGGTCTTAACGCGACGCAGAAACCTACGGCCGGGGGAATGCTTTCCCCCGGAAGTTCTTCACTGGCATTCAAAGCCGCCCCAAGAGGATCGTCGCCAGCGCACTTTTGCGAGCCGGCGACGATGCCTCAGGGCTGCACATCAAAGAGTACGCAACTATTCTTTCGCCTTGTCGAAGTCGGCAAAGCTCTGACCGCTTTCGGCGAGCTTCTTCAGCAGCGGGGCCGGCGCCCACAGGCTGCCGTGCTGCTTCTCAAACTCGCAGATCCGCTCGTAGACCTTTTTCAAGCCCACGGTGTCGGCATACTTCATCGGTCCGCCGCGGTGAGCCGGGTAACCGTAGCCCAGAATGTAGAGCATGTCGATATCGACGGCCCGCAGTGCGATCCCTTCATCGAGGATGTTCGCGCCCTCGTTCACCAGGGCATAAATCGTCCGCTCGAGAATCTCCTGATCGGAAATCTCGCGGCGCTGGATACCGGCCTTCTTGGCCTCCTCTTCGATCAGGGCCTGCACCTCTGGATCCGGAATCGGCTGACGGTTTCCCGCTTCGTACTTGTACCAGCCGGCGCCGGTTTTCTGGCCATAGCGGCCGCGCTCGCAGATCAGATCGGCCACGAGCGGCTGGCGAATGCCGGCGGGCTCAAGATGCTTGTATTCCTTGCGAATCCGCCAGCCGACGTCGAGCCCCGCCAGGTCACCGACCGCCAGCGGCCCCATGGCCATGCCGTAGTCGTACAGCACTTTGTCGACCTGTTCGACGCGAGCGCCTTCTTCCAACAGGAACTGCGCTTCGCGCTGGTAGCAGTGGAACATCCGGTTGCCGACGAAGCCCCGACAATTGCCCACCAGGATGCCGACCTTGTTAATCTTCTTGGCGATCGCCATCGATGTGGCGATGACCGTGTCGCTGGAATCCTTGCCGCGCACGATCTCCAGCACGCGCATCACATTGGCAGGGCTGAAGAAGTGGTGGCCGATCACCTGCGCGGGACGCGACGTGGCCGAAGCGATCTCGTCCACGTTCAACGTCGAAGTGTTACTGGCCAGAATCGCCTCCGGCTTGGTCACCTTTTCGAGCTCGGCGAAAACCTTCTTCTTGAGCGACATTTCCTCGAAGACCGCTTCGACCACAATGTCGGCTTCCTTGAACTTGTCGTAGCTCGTGGTCGGCTCGATCAGCGCCATCCGCTGGTCCATCTGCTCCTGGGTCAGGCGCCCCTTGGCCACGGTCGCGGCGTAGTTCTTCTTGATGATTGCCAGCCCCTTGTCGAGCGCCTCTTGCGAGATCTCTTTGAAGAGCACCGGGATGCCGGCATTGGCATAGTTCATCGTGATGCCGCCTCCCATCGTGCCGCCGCCGACAACCGCAGCCCGCTTGATCTCGAGCTGCGGCGTGTCCTTGGCGATGCCGGGAATCTTGGCCACGGCCCGCTCACCGAAGAACACGTGGATCATCGCCTTCGACTGATCCGAGTACAGGCACTCCTTGAACAGCTCCTGTTCCTTTTCGACGCCCGCTTCGAAGGGGAGCTTCGTGGCGGCCTCGACGGCGTCGATCGCCTTGCCCGGCGCCAGCAGCCCGCGAGAGCGCTTCTTCACCGCGTCTCGCACCGCGGCCAGGGCCTTGTCGTTCTCGGCCTGGTTCGAAATCTTGTCCGTCTGGTCACACGTGCGTCGCGGCGGCTGACCAACCTTCTCGCGGGCGAATTCCAACGCTCCGGCCAGCAGATCGCCGTCGATAATCTTGTCGATGATGCCGAACTGCAGGGCCTTCGCGGCAGGAACCGGATCGCCGAAGGCGCACATCTCGGCCGCAACGGCCACGCCGGCCAAGCGCGGTAAACGCTGCGTGCCGCCCGCGCCAGGAATGATGCCCAGTTTGCACTCGGGCTGTCCGACCAGGGCCTTAGGCGCGGCAACGCGATAGTGGCAGGCCATCGCGGTTTCCAAGCCACCACCGAACGCGGTGCCGTGAATCGCGGCCACGATCGGCTTCGGGCAAGCCTCGACCTGCGCGAGGATCGGATTGAAGCCGACGCCGCGTTCCGTTTTGCCGCTGGTCATCTTGCCGAACTCTTTGATGTCGGCCCCGGCAATGAATGTCCGCCCGCCGCCGATCAACACGATCGCTTTGACCGAATCGTCGGCCGCGGCCTTCGCGACCGACTCCTTGATCCCCTCGGGCACGCCTGGGCTGAGCGCGTTGACCGGCGGGTTGTTGATCGTGATGACGGCCACGTCGCCGTCCTTGGTAAGGCTAACCAGTTCGCTCATTGGGGGAACCCTCGAGTGGAAGGATGAAGGCAGAAGGCTGAAAGTCTGGATCTCTGGCTTCTGCGTCGTGGTTGGTGTTGTTTACGTTGGAATTTGATAGGTGTCAGGCGATTGGTCGTCGCTCGATAAAAGCGGCAATCTGTTCGGCGATCTCTTCGCCTTTGTCCTCTTGCAAAAAGTGGCCACCGCCGGCGATCGTGATCTCGGGTTCGTCCTTGGCCGAGGGGATCAATGCTCGAAAGTACTTGTCGCCGCCGACGGTAACGGGATCTTTGTCGCTGAACATGATCAGCGCCGGCTTCGTCCAGCTCTTCAGCCGCTCGGCCGCCTGCCGCATGGCTGGCAGAGCTTCGGCGTCCTCGCTGATCGGCACCAGCAGGGGAAACTTCATCGCCCCGCCCTTGTAACTCAAGTCCGGAAACGGCGCGTTATAGGCGGCGAGCACCTCGGGCGTCAACTTGCTCACGGTCGCTCCGTCGATCACCCGGCCGATATCCATGTCCTGCGACTTCTCGGCGAAAGTCCGCCAGGCCATGAACCCCGGTGAGAGCGGTTTGCCGCTCACCGGCAGCCCGGTGTTCATGACGACCAGCCGCGCGAACCGCTCGGGCTGTTCCATGGCCACGGGCAGCCCCAGCAACCCACCCCAATCCTGACACACGAGCGTTACTCGCTGCAGATCGAGCTTTTCGACAAGGCTCGCCACCGCGTCATGATGCAGGGCGTACGTATACGCATCCTTGCCGACCGGCTTATCGCTGCGGCCAAAACCGATCAGGTCGGGGACGATTACCCGACCGACGCGGCTCAGCCCGGGAATCATCTTGCGATACAAGTATCCCCACGACGGTTCCCCGTGCAGGCAGAGGATCGGATCGCCGGCGCCTTGCTCCACGTAGTGCATGCGAAAGCCGCTCGCCACGTCGACGTAACGCGGCTCATACGGCCAATCAGGCAGATTGGCGAATCGCTCGTCAGGCGTGCGCAGCGTTTGCATGGCCGATGGCCTCCGGTGTGAACAGGCCGCGTTCGTTGGTAGTTACAGGCAGGCTTCGAACAAGCCGGCCGCACCCTGGCCGCCGCCGATGCACATCGTCACGACGCCGTACTTCACCTTGCGGCGGAGCATTTCGTTGGCGATCGTGCCGACCATCCGCGAGCCGGTCATGCCGAACGGATGTCCGATGGCGATCGATCCGCCGTTGACGTTCAGCTTCTTGGGGTCGATACCCAACTTGTCGCGACAATACAGCACCTGCACGGCGAAGGCTTCGTTCAGCTCCCAGAGGCCAATGTCGTCGACGGTGAGGCCGTTTCGCTTGAGCAGCTTCGGCACGGCGAACACGGGGCCGATGCCCATTTCGTCCGGCTCGCAACCCGCGACTTGAAAGCCGCGGAAGATCAGCTTTGGCTTGATGCCCAGCTTTTCGGCCCGCTCGCGCGACATGACGACACACATGCTCGCGCCATCCGACATCTGCGAGGCATTGCCAGCGGTGACCGAGCCCTGGCCGCTGTCCGGATCGAAATACGGCTTCAGCTTGAGCAGGCCTTCGAGGGTCGTGTCCGCCCGGTTGCACTCGTCTTTGGTGATTGTGTGCTCTTCGGTGCCGGCGATCTTGCCAGTCGCCTTGTCGATGATGCCGCGGGTGACGGTCATCGGCGCGAGCTCTTCATCGAGGTAGCCTTCGGCCTGGGCGATTGCGGTCCGCTGCTGGCTGGTGAGCGAGTATTCGTCCTGAGCCTGGCGGCTGATGTTGTAGCGCTTGGCCACGACTTCGGCCGTGTCGCCCATCACCATGTAGATGCCGGGCTTCTTTTCCATCACGACCGGGTTTGGTTCCCCCTTGCGGCCGGCAATCGCGGTGATGCTTTCCACACCGCCGGCGAGCGCGACGTCGACGTTCTCGTTCAGTACCAGGTGCGAGGCCATCGCCACGGCCTGCAAGCCCGACGAGCAGAAGCGGTTGATCGTGCAGCCCGCCACGGACACGGGCAGCCCGGCGCGAATCGCCGCGACGCGAGCGACGTTCATGCCCTGCGTGTGCTCGGGATTGGCACAGCCCATGTAGACGTCCTCGATCTCCGCAGCATCGAGCTGCGGGACCTTCTTCAGCACGTCCGTGATTGTATGGGCGGCCAGGTCGTCGGGCCGAGTGAGATTGAAGGAGCCGCGAAAGCTCTTGGCGAGCGGCGTCCGCGAATGGGCAACCACGACGGCTTCTCTCATCGGTCGATCTCCTGCTGACAATTGGTCCGCGGGTGCGGCGCCAGCCGGTTCGACATTCAAAGTCGCCGGCGACGCGCTCAACGCGGAAGAAACGTGGATGGGAACAGATAACCCGCTAACGAGCCCCGCGAGCCGCTTCTGAGCCTTTGGGAAAAGGCCCGAAATCGGCCGGAATTGTGCCCTGGCGCGGCACCTACCGTCCGTTCGGTAGAATGTACACGATCCGCCCCGGCTTGGGAAGATGGGGCCAGGGAAGGAGCCAAACGCCTGGCGACGCATCACATGAAAGCCCAGGGAACGCTTTCCCTGGGTTCGAACCCAGGAAAGGCATTTCCTGGGCTTGAAGCTTTCCGATCGACGCCACCCTCATCCTCCACCATATCGCTCGCCGCTCGCCGACCGCTTATGCTATCCCTTGCGCCGCTTCGCACGGGCATTCACTTCCATCGCGAGCCGCGCTTCCACCGGCCCAGGCAATCACGAGGAGCTCGAGACATGCTGAACCTGGCTATCGTTCTTTCGGAGAACGCGCGCCGCTTTCCCGACCGTACCGCCGTCATCTGCGACGATCAGCAGCTCACCTACGGGCAGCTCGAGGAACAGACCAACCGACTGGCTAGCTCGCTTGTGAAGCTGGGACTGCATCCGGGGCAGAAGATGCTGATCATGCTCCCCAACATTCCGGAGTTCGTCGTCGGCTATTTTGGCATTCTCAAGCCGGGCGGCGTCGTCGTGCCGATCAACGTGCTCTACAAGGATCGCGAGATCGAGTTCCTGCTCGAAGACAGCGAAGCAATCGGGATCATCGCCTGCAGCGAGTACCTCACCGAAGCGCTCGAGGCATTCCGCAACGTCGAGACTTGCCGGCACCTGGTCCTGGTCGACTGGCCGAATGCCTCGCCGAAGATCGACGAGCCGGGCGTGCATCGCTTGCAGGACCTGATCGCGGCCGGCGAGGCGGAATTCGAAATCGCCGCGACCGATCCAAACGACACCGCCGCCATCGGCTACACCAGTGGCACGACCGGCAAGCCCAAGGGCGCCGAGCTCTCGCACTTCAACCTGTTTTACCAGGCCCGCGTGCTGCCGATGCTCAGCACCGAGACGCCCCGCGAGAGCGACGTGCGGATGGCCGTGCTCCCACTATTCCATTCTTACGGCCAGTCCTGCGTGATGAACACCGTGCTCGCCATGGCCAGCACGCTCACGCTGATGCCGCGCTTCGATCCGGCCCGGGCGATGGAGATCATCCAGCGCGACAATGTGACGCACTTTGCCGCGGTGCCGACCATGTACCAGGCGATGCTCGTGCACCCGGAGCGTGGGAAGTACGACCTTAGCTCGCTGCGCGTCTGCAACAGCGGCGGCGCGCCAATCGCCATCGAGACGCTCGAGAACTGGCGCGAGGACTATAGCTTCCATATTCGCGAAGGCTATGGCCTGACCGAAACCTCGCCAACGGCCACCTGGAGCCAGGACCCCGTCGTGCCGCGCACCGGATCCTGCGGCCAGCCGATCTGGGGATGCCAGATCAAGATCGTCGACGACAACGGTAACACGTTGCCGCCGGGGCAGAATGGCGACGTGCTGATCCGCGGCGTCAACGTCATGAAGGGCTACTACAAACAGCCCGAGGCGACCGCCCAGGTGCTGCAGAACGGCTGGTTCAACTCGGGCGACATCGGCCACCTCGACGAAGACGGCTATCTGTACATCGTCAGCCGCAAGAAGGACATGATTCTCCGCGGCGGCTACAACATCTATCCGCGCGAGATCGAAGAGTTGCTGTACGAGCATCCGGCCGTGGCCGAAGCGGCCGTGGTCGGCGTGAAGCACGAGGAGCTCGGCGAGGAAGTGAAGGCGGTGGTGTACCTGAAGCCCGGCTCGCAAGCCAGCGAAGCCGAACTGCAGGCCTATTGCAAGGAACGGATCGCGGCCTTCAAGTATCCGCGAATCATCGAAATTCGCGACACGCCGCTCCCCAAGGGACCCTCGCAGAAAATCCTCAAGCGCGAACTCATCGCCGAACATGAGCGGGCTCGCACCGCCACGGCGCACTCTTAGTCACTCATCCATCAATCGGACCCAACCATGGCATACACCGAAATCATCTACGACGTTTCTGACCGAGTGGCCACGATCACGCTCAATCGGCCCGACAAGCTCAACGCCTGGACGCCGACGATGGAGGCCGAAGTCCTCGACGCGATGCTCAAGTCGAACAAGGACGATGGTGTGCGCGTGATTGTGCTCACAGGCGCGGGCCGCGGCTTCTGCGCGGGCGCGGACTTGAGCAGCCTCGACTCGATGTCGAAGACCGATGATCCCCAGACGGCCCTCAAGCGGCTGCGCGAGAAGTTCAAGGGACCGCAGATCGAAGGCGCCCGGCCCGACTTTCAGAAGACGTACACCTACTTCATGGCGCTCGACAAGCCGGTGATCGGGGCGATCAACGGCGCCGCCGCGGGCCTGGGGATGGTGATCGCGCTGTATTGCGACATTCGCTTCGCCAGCGACAAGGCCAAGTTCAGCACGGCCTTCTCGCGCCGCGGTCTGATCGCCGAGTACGGTATGAGCTGGATGCTGCCCCGGCTGGTGGGCGTGGCCAATGCGCTCGATCTGCTGTACTCCGCCCGGCTCGTCGAAGCGGCCGAGGCCGAGAAGATGGGCCTCGTGAATCGCGTGGTTCCGCTCGAACAATTCGAGGCCCAGGTTCGCGCCTACGCCGTTGAACTGGCCAGCGCCTGTTCCCCGCGCTCGCTGAAGGTCATGAAGCGACAGGTCTATGGCGCGCTCTTCAGCAGCCTGGCCGAAGCGGTCGACGTGGCCAATGAAGAGATGGTCGCGAGCCTGCAGTGTGAAGACTTCAAGGAAGGCGTCGCACATTTCCTCGCCAAGCGAGCGCCGAACTTCACCGGCCGGTAAAGGGCCGGTAAAAGGGGACGGGAGTCTTTTCTGGTGAATCGCACCCCGCGGGTTTCACGTCGCACATTCGTCCAGTCGTTTGGAAGCGCGGCCATCGGAGCTGTCCTGGCCCGATCCCCTCGCTTAGCCCGCGCCGCCGATTCGCTGCCGCCGGCGCGCGTGATCACGCGCGGTCCCAAACATCACTGGTTCGGATACTACGACAAGTTGCAGTTCGATCCCACGGATCGGCTGGTGCTCGGCATGGAGGTCGACTTCGAGCACCGCTCGCCGCGCCCGGACGACGCGATCCGCATCGGCATGGTCGACACCGCGGACGGTGACCGATGGATCGAGCTCGGCCAAAGCACGGCCTGGGGCTGGCAGCAAGGCTGCATGCTCCAGTGGATTCCCGGCAAGCCGGCGACCATTGTGTGGAACGACCGCGAGCGAGATCGCTATGTCTGCCGACTGCTGAACACCGAAACCCGTGAGCTCAACACGATCGATTCGCCCATCTACGCGCTGAGTCCGGACGGACGCACCGCGATCTCGGCCGACTTCCGCCGGATCAACGACGTTCGTCCGGGTTATGGCTATACGGGCCTGGTCGATCCGTATGCGGATGACCTGGCTCCGGCCAAGTCAGGTATTTGGCGGATCGATTTGGAAAGCGGCCGGGCGGAACTCATCGTATCGATTGCCCAAGTCGCTGCGCTCGGCAAGCTGCCGGCCGACGCGCCGGGCACGAAGCACTACTTCAATCACCTGCTGTTCAATCCCGATGGTTCGCGATTCGTATTCCTCCATCGTTGGCGATTTCCGGACGGCAGCCGCAACACACGGATGCTCACCGCGCGGCCCGACGGCAGCGACCTCCGCGTGGTCGATGGCAACGGTTTGACGTCGCACTTCATCTGGCGCGACCGGGACCACATCCTTGCTTACTCTGACCAGCGCCCGCATGGCCGAGGTTTCTATCTGTTTGAAGATCGCTCGGCTGGAGCCATCCAGCCAATCGGCCAGGGAATCCTCGCGGCCGATGGTCACTGCAGTTACCTGCCCGGCGCGAAGTGGATTCTTAGCGACACCTATCCCGACCGCGAGCGAATGCAGCGCCCGCACCTGTTCGAATTGGCCACGCAGCGCGTTGTGCCCTTGGGTGCGTTTCACTCGCCCGCCGAGTACACGGGCGAGTGGCGCTGCGACACGCACCCGCGTTCCAGCCGTAGCGGCAAGCTGGTGTGCATCGACTCGCCGACCGCTTCCGCAGGCCGGCAGATGCATCTGATCGACGTCAGCGGCGTAGTGTAGTCGCGACGTACAGGCTCGGCTTGCGCCCTTAGCCCTCGGCTTTGCCGATGGGGTTTTTCGCGCGCCGCTCGGCGCCGAACTCGTTTTGCGATGCATCCGCAAGCTACGGCCCCCCGGCAAAGCCGGGGGCTGCCACGGGAACACCGAGCCGGCGATCAGGTACGTATCCGAGGCCTCTTAGGACGTTGAAAACGATTCGAAGCGTACGTCGTGGCAGCACCGCCTGTTGCCGACGCTAGCAGTTTACACCAGCGGGCAATCGCGGGGCCTTTTCCCGGCTTTCTCAGCTTCCCTCGCTCGGCCAGCATGCCGCGCGACAACCGGCCTTGTCGCTCTCCGGAAACTAACGTTACACTGCCGGCCCTTCTCAATAGACTGGCCGCTCTTCACGGCAGAGCGAAAGACGCGGAAAGGATTCCGATCTCATGCCGACGACACTTGCCGCTTTGGCACACCTGGTAGGCGGAGAACTGGTGGGCGACGGGTCGCTGGAGATCAGCGGAGCCGCTACGCTCCTGGATGCCCAGGCCACCGACATTACATTCGTCGATCGCAGCGAAAGGGCCGCCGCACTGGCTGCCGCGCCCGCCCGGGCCGCGGTCGTGCCGCCAGGGTTCCCGCTCGAATCGCTCACCATGCCGGCCATCGTCGCGGCCGACGTCCATCAAGCGTTTACCACGCTGGTGCTACATTTCCGCCCGCCGCGTCCAGAACAGCGAATCGGCATTTCGCCGCAGGCGATCGTCAGCCCCAGTGCGCGGATCGCGGCCGACGTCGACGTTCATGGCGGCGCCACCATCGGCGCGGATGTCACGATCGGCGCGGGCTCGACCGTTTATCCCGGCGCGCGGGTCATGGCCGGCTGTAAGCTCGGCCAGAACGTCAAGATTCATCCCAATGCCGTGCTCTACGAGCGTACCATCGTCGGCGACAACAGCGCGATTCACGCAAACGTTGTGATCGGCGCGAATGGCTTCGGTTACCGAATGCAGGAAGGTGTGAATCGTCCTGCGGCGCAACTCGGCTGGGTCGAGATCGGCCGCGACTGCGAGATTGGTGCGTGCAGTACCGTCGACCGCGGGACCTATGGCCCCACGATTATTGGTGATGGCACCAAGCTCGACAACCTGGTGATGATCGCCCACAACTGTCGCATCGGCCGGCACAACATCATCTGTTCGCAGGTTGGCGTGGCCGGTAGCACGACGACGGGCGACTACGTCGTCATGGCCGGCCAGGTCGGCGTGCGCGATCACGTGCATATCGGCGAGCGGGCCATCCTGTCTGCAAAGGCCGGCGTCAGCTCCGACGTGCCAGCCGGCGCCCACATGCTGGGCACGCCGGCCATTCGCGAGCGTGAACAGAAGATTCAGTTCGCCGCGATGAGCAAGCTGCCCGAGATGCGGCGGCAGCTCAAGCGACTGCAGCGGATCGTCGACGAGCTCGTCGGCACCGATGAGTCCGCCATAGAACACGACGCTCGGACCAAAGACGCGGCCTGACAAGTGTGAGGATTGTGAGCCGATGTCGATGGTCGCGCTACCGCAGAAAGTTGGCATCATCGCCGGTTGGGGACGCTATCCGCTCGTGGTGGCCGAAGCTCTTCGCGCCCAGGGAGTCCAGGTCTATACGCTGGGGATTCGCGATCATGCCGATCCGGTGCTGGCCGAAATGTCGACTGAGTTTGATTGGATCGGCCTGGGCCAGATCGGCAAGGTCGTGCGGTTCTTTCATCGTCACGGCGTGACCGAAGCCACGATGGCCGGCAAAGTTCACAAGGTCCGGCTGTTTCAGAAATGGGCCTGGCTGCACCATCTGCCCGATTGGCGGGGCGTGATGACGTACTACCCGCACTTCATCACCCGCAAAAAAACCACGCAGGACGACAGCCTGCTGGGCACGATCGTCGCGAGCTTTGGCCGCCACGGCATCGCGATGCGGCCGGCGACCGACTTTGTACCGGAGCTGCTTGTGAAACTCGCCTGCCTGACGACACGCCGCCCGACCGCGGCCCAGCAACAAGACATCGAGTTCGGGTGGCATCTGGCTCGCGAAATGGGCCGGCTGGACATTGGCCAGTGCGTGGTCGTGAAGAACCGCTCTCCGCTGGCGATTGAAGCCATCGAAGGGACCGACGAATGCATTCGCCGCGCGGGCACCCTCTGCCAGGCCGGCGGGTTCACGGTCGTGAAAGTCGCCAAGCCGCAGCAGGACATGCGGTTCGATGTTCCCACGATCGGGATGGGTACGCTGGAAAACATTGTTCAGGCGGGCGGCTCGGTGCTGGCGATCGAAGCCGACCGTACGATCATCATCGACGAACCCCAGGTCGTTGAGTTTGCCAATCGCCAGAAGCTGGTCGTCGTCTCGCTGGATTCCAACGGCCAGGCGGCCGGGGCGGATCGCAAGCTGGCGGGATAGAACAATTTCTCAGCACGTGCTCCCAATGCAGAGTTACAAGATGAAACGCAGTTCTGTGCAATCCGTGTTGCTCGTGGCGATTGTCTTTGTGAGCGGATTGACGCCGCTTCACGCGGACGAGAAGCCGCAACCGCCCACCGAGCCGCCGCCGAGCTTTCGCACCAGTTTGCTGACCGAGCAGAACGTCGACCGCAGCCGCAAGGACTTCAATCAGTGCCTGGAGGCTGCCGCGGAGGTGCAACACGCTGAAGAGGCTTATGCCAGCGGCAAGGGAAGCATCGCCGAGTTGCTTCACGCTGAGCGGAAACTGACCGCCGCGCAGATTCACTACATGACGACGACCAGCAACGTGCGCGGCAACCCGGCGACGCGCGAGTATCTAACGCGGCGTGGAGAGGTGTCAGCGCTCGAGCGTGGATTGGCGAGCCTGGTCGTGCTGACCCGCGAGGCAAGCGACGCGGACCGGCCGCAAATTCGCCAGGAGTCGAAACGTTATCAGGAGGCCATCAAAGAGGCCCGCCGCGAACTGCTCCGCGCGGAATACGCCTGGAAGACCGCCTCGCGCGCCGATCAGTTGCGGTATCTGAATCGCACGAACGACCCGCGATAGATAACCGTGAGCCCCGCCGCGGCCGTCAGCATCCCCCCTCGCCTCGCAGCGCGTATTTGCTAGGATTACACAGGTGCTGGCCACGACCAGCGAGCCGATTCCTGATCTCAGCTGCCGCGCGAATCCCTCG
Source organism: Pirellulales bacterium (assembly GCA_041741015.1). Classification (GTDB taxonomy): domain Bacteria; phylum Planctomycetota; class Planctomycetia; order Pirellulales; family PALSA-1355; genus JALHMI01. The sequence goes on along the minus strand of JBGSKX010000318.1, from coordinate 1,565 downwards.
TGAAAATCGTCCAATACCCCCATCCCACGCTCCGCCATATCTCCAAGCCGCTCAAGCGGGTGGACAAGGAACTACACGGCTACGTGCGCGAGATGTTCGAGCTCATGTACGAGGCCCGCGGCATCGGCCTGGCCGCCAATCAGGTCGATCTCCCCTACCGGCTGTTCGTCATCAATCTGGAAAGCGATCCCGACCAGCCCGAGCAAGAGCACGTGTTTCTCAATCCGGTCATCACCTCGCGCAAGGGCATGGCCGAAGGCGAAGAGGGCTGCCTCAGCATTCCGGGCCTGTACGCTAACGTGAAGCGACCCGAACGCGTGACGCTTAATGCCTACAACATGGCCGGCGAGGAGTTGAACCTGGAGCTGGATGGGCTGTTCGCCCGGGCCGTACAGCACGAGATCGATCATCTTGATGGCGTGCTGTTCATCGATCGCTTGAGCCCCACCACCGAGATGGACGTCCGCGAGGCGCTGCTCGACTTCGAAGACCAGTTTGTCAGCCAGCGCGAGCGCGGCGAGATCCCCGACGACTCGGCGATTGCCCAGCGGCTCAGCGAGCTCGAGCAGCTTCGGGCGTAATGCATTGCTGGGCTAATAACCCAAAAACGGTGCGGGCACCAGAAACGCGTGCTGCTCGTACAAGCTCCACACGCCGTACCACGACAGGTACTGCGTGAAATACACGATCACCACATAGATCGCCACGACCGGCAGCATCGCCAGCCGACTCAGCCAGCGAAACACCCAATGCCGGCGGCGATACCGATTCGCGGCCCGACCTACCGCCCAGCCCGCCAAGAGCCGCGCCGGAAAAATCGAAGCCACGAACAGCAAGCTCGGCAGCCAGGCCGCCTCGCGCGGAATGAGTTCGACCTTGAGCAGATACAGCGGAATCGCCAGCGCCAGCGTAAACACCAGCGCAATCCAGTGCGCGATCGGCGCCCGGGCAAACTGCCGCCGCACCTGCAGAAGATCGAACATCGCTGCGAAGTGATTCTCAGCCGCCAGGTTTGCTTGCAGAAACGGCAAATGCACGAGCACGATCGCCAGCAGTACTCCGCCCACCAGTGCAGCCAGCCCACCGGCCGGCGGCGGCAATCGCGAGGCGCTGGCCAGCAGCGTCACCGGAATGATGAGCCACGCGAGCGCCCCCAGAAACCCGCGCAGGCCCAGCGACGCATAGTGCGGCAAGCGCAAGCCGATGGCATAGTCCCACAGGCGATCGCGCATGACTCCCCACGCCGCTGGATCGAACGCCAGGCGAATGCTTTTCACGGGACGCGGGATTAGCAGATCGCGCAGCCGTCCGCCGCGGAGGCAGCCCGATAGATACTGTAGTCCAATCGCCAGCGCCAACGGCGGCACGGCAAGGCGCCAGTTTCGGGCGATATAGCTCTCCCGATCGATCAGCACGGCCGAGTCTCGCAGCGAAGCGGCCAGCCACAAAGGCGTCAGCAGCAATACGGCCGCCACGGCGAAGCGTCCCAGCGTGGCGGCTTTCGCCAGGCCCACGAAGCCACTCCGCAGCTCGCCGGTCCGCGCGACCCTGCCGCTGGCCTCGAG
>JBGSKX010000317.1:0-12859 GCA_041741015.1 Pirellulales bacterium | reverse complement strand
CCCGCGCAAGGGCCCGCCGTGCAAACGCCGGCAGCTCCGGCCTATGCCCAGCAAGCTCCGCCGTACACGGCCCCGGCGAATCCTTACACGACGCCGGCCAATCCCTACGCGGGTCCGGCGAATCCGTATGCCGCTCCGCCTGCAGCGCAGAACGCTTCGAATCCGTATGCCGGTAGCGTGACTCGCTAGACGCGACAAATAGTCGGTCAGATCAACACACGCACGGCCCAGGCATTTCACTCTCGAGATGCCTGGGCCGTGTTGCGTTGGTGCACGCAAATGCAGGTGATAACGAGTCGGCGATCGCGGTTAACCTTGCGAGAACCACAACGCGACGGCCGGATCGACACCCTGATGAGAATCGAGCCCAGCAGAATTTCATCTGGCTGCTGTCTGCTCCAACTCGGCCTGGCCGTTTTCGGGGGATTGTTTTTGTACGCAGTGTTCGGCCCAGATGACTCAATCTTTGACGACCCCGAGCACTATTGGTCGCCCTACTCCGGGCGACCGGCGATTGCCGTGATTCTTGGGCTTTGCCTGGCGGGGTTCGGCGGCGGCACCTTGCTGACGTGGCTACTCACACCGCGCCTTCCATGACTCACCGGCCCCTGGCGGGCGGCTTGCCGGGCGGGGTAACATAGGGCACGTCAATCAACCGCGCCCCCGCGTTTCGCCACCCACCGTTCGAACCAGCCAAAGCATGCAACGCGCTCCGCACGCCCACTTCAGCGACGAAACGCACCACATGGCCGAGCGGCCGCTGCTGCTCGAGTTCGAGCACGTCACGAAGTTCTACGGCGCCGTGATCGGCATCAACAACGTCACCTGCCACGTCGGCCCCGGAATCACGGGCCTGTTGGGCGCCAACGGCGCGGGCAAGAGCACGCTCATCAAACTGGCCAGCGGTCAGCTGCGTCCCACGCAAGGCCGCGTGACGATCGGCGGGCACGACGCCTGGAGCACCGCTGCCAAGCATCACCTGGGCTACAGCCCCGACATCAACAGCTTCTACGAAGAAATGACCGGCCGCGAGTTCGTGTACGCCATGGCCCGGCTGCACGGCTTCTCGCGCACCGAAGCCCGCGAGCGGACCGAACACGTGCTGGACGAAGTGGGCATGGCCGATCGCGCCCAGCGCCGGCTCGCCGGTTGCAGCCACGGCATGCGACAGCGGATCAAGCTGGCCCAGGCCCTGGTGCACGATCCCTGGCTGCTGCTGCTCGACGAACCGCTCACCGGCATCGATCCGGGCGGACGTCGCGAAATCAACGAGCTATTGTTCCGCCTGGCAGGGCAGGGCAAGACGATTCTGGTCTCCAGCCACATCCTGGTCGAGATCGAGCAGCTATGCAGTTCCATCGTGATGATGTCGCGTGGCCGCTTGATTGCCGCCGGCACGCTCGCCGAAGTGCGCCAGATGATGCAGCACCGGCCGCAGGTGATCGAAATCGTGGCCGAACCTTCGCGCCGCGTGGCCGCGCTGCTTGCCGAGCATGAAGACGTGCTCGCCGTTGAAATGCGTGATCCCGGACTTGTGATCAAAACCCGCAACCCGCTCGATTTCTTCGCTCGGGTGGGCGAACTGGTCTGCGAGCAGGGGATCGAAGTTCGCCGGATTCAGATTCTGGATGCGGGCGCGGACGCCGTGTTCGACTATTTGCAGCAGGGGAAATGATGAGACTAGTTCGCGCCTGGAGCACGCTTGCCTCGCTGTCGTTCGTGCGACTTTTCTGGTCCACGAGCACACTGATGGTGATGCTGCCGCTGGCCGGCTGCCTGCTGTTCGTCCTGCGTCGGCACTACAATCATCCCGAGTTCACGCAGCGCGAGTTTCGCGAGTTCAGCGAGTTTCTGATCGTGGTGTTCGCTTCGTTCGTGGTGCCGATCTGTGCCTTGGCCTTCGGCACGGCCAGCATCGGCGGCGATCGCGAAGACCGCACGCTGGTGTTCCTGCTGGTGCGGCCGATTCCCAGGTGGCTGATTCTACTGGCCAAGTTCAGCGCCACGCTGCCGCTCGTGCTGGGGCTCGTGCTCGGCAGCTACTGGACCTATTGCCGACTGGCGGGCGCCGTGGGCCAGGTGGCGTTCGACCTCTATCTGCCGGCGATCACCTACATGACGCTGGCCTATGTCTGCCTTTTCCACCTGTTCGCGGTCTCGTTTCGCCACGCCACGATCATCGCGCTCGTCTACGCGATCTTCATGGAGACGCTCATCGGCAACTTGCCGGGCATCGTCAAGCGGGTTGCAGTGAACTACTACGGCCGCTCGCTGCTCTATGCCGCGGGCGAAGCCGACGGAGCCCGCATGCCCGAAGGCTTCCAGCCGCTGTCGTTTGAAGTGGCCACCTGGGCTCTGGCCGGCATCGCCATCGGCGGCCTGATCCTGGCCTGCGTGGTCTTCTCCCGCCGCGAGTATCGCGATCTGACCTGATCGCGAAGCTAAAGGACATCGCCGGCTACTCGACGATGTCCACCGCGCGGACCCGGTGAACGAGTGCCACCAGCGCCACGCTGCACACGCCGACAAGCAACAGCGTGGCCCACACGGCCAGTTCTCCTTCGACCTCGGTGCGGAATGACCCGAAGATCATCCGCCCCACGATTCGCATGTCCCACCAGGGATCCATCAGCCGCCAGCGTTCGTCCTCGGTCGCCCGACGCAAATAGCCCGAGAGGCTGCCGAGCAGCAGGAAGATCGTGGCCCAGGTGATCGTGATGGGCACGATCCGCTGCAGGTAGGCCGAGAGCGTCACCAGCAGGATGCTGTTCACGACGCACAGCACCAGTCCAAACGCCAGCACGGCCAGCGGAATCTGCCAGTTGTCGATCCAGTACTGCGTCGAGGCCGTGAACATGCCGTATTCGATAAACAGCAGCAGCGCCGGCACCACCGTCAGCAGCATGATGATGCTGCTCACCGCCAGCAGTTTGCCGACGATGTAATGCCGGCGATCGATTCGCCGGGCCAGGTAGAACGGCAGCGCCCGCAGCCGAAAGTCACTCCCCACCAGCAGGCTTCCGCTGAACGCCAGCAGGATCATCACGATGATCTGCTGCCCTTCCATGAACCGCATATAGCCGTTGTTCTGGTCCGCGTCGTTGCCCGCCGTGAAGCCAAACTCTTTGAGGAACATGTTGTTTGTCTCCTCAGGCAGCGGCAGTTGCGTCACGGCCCAGATGATGCTCCAGAATGCCAGAAACCTGAGCGACCCCATCGCCAGCACAACCCAGTAGGCCTTGTTCCGAAACACCTGCATGAGCGCCACGCGGACGATCGCCAGACACGCCATCCACGGCGATTGCAGGCGTCGATCTTCCCAACCGTGATAACGTGCTTGATCGAAATCCATAGTGGGATGGAGGAAGTCAGAAGGATGAATTAGTAACCCGAAGCTGGGGCGAGGCAGCCCGCCGAACGAATTGATTTCTAGGCCGTGACGGGAACCTCTTGTGCCGTCACTCGGAAGAACAGCCGTTCGAGATTCTCCTCGTCGGCCTTGAGTTCGGTCAGCACCACACCGCAGGACCGCGCGATCTCGAAAAACTGCCGCGTCGTGAAGCCCTCTGGCACCGTAACCATCACGCCGTTCTGGCCGGTTTCGTCTGGTTCGGTGAACGTGACGCCGGCGGCGGAAAGCGCCGCGCGATACGCCCGCTCATCGCCCGACCAGCCGATTGCCCACCGCCCCGAGATGTGCGCTCGCAGTTCGTCCATCGTGCCGGCGCGAACCACGGTGCCGCGGTCGAGCACGACGACTTGCTTGCACAACCGCTCAACGTCGCCCAGCAAATGGGTGCAGAGGATGATGCTCTTGCCGGTCTCAGCGATCAGGTCTTCGAGCAACTCGAGCATTCCCATCCGGCCGGCCGGATCGAGGCCGTTGGTGGGTTCGTCCAGTAGCAAGAGCTGCGGATCGTGGACGAGCGCCGCCGCCAGCTTGAGTCGTTGAATGTTGCCCGTGGAATACTCGTCCAGCCGGCGATAGCGCAGCTCGCCCAGGCCCACATAGTTCAGCACTTCGTGTGCGCGGCGCTTCGCCTCGCGGTGCGGCATGCCGTACAGATCGCCGCCGAAGGAGACATACTCCACCCCTTTGAGCATCGGAATCAGGGCCGCCGCCTCGGGCATGTAGCCGACGCGTCCGCGCAATTCTCGCGAGGCTCGGCGGATGTCACAGCCCAGGATCGTGCCCTCGCCGCTGTCGGGCTCAAGCAGCCCCAGCAGCACTTTGAGCAGCGTGCTCTTGCCGGCCCCGTTGTTGCCCACCAAGCCGATTGTGCCGGCCCGCAACGAAAGGTTCACGTCGCGCAGGGCCTTTACGCTGCCAAAACTGCGGCTGACATGATGGATATCAACGATTTGCATGCCGAAAACCGCGGTCCAAGGTGCAGCGCCGCCGGTGGTTTGAGCGCCGGCTGAATGATACCATTGAACTCTACCCAGGACCACGCCTCGCGGTTTGACCATCCATCAAACAGCCGATCAACCAATCGTCCCCAGAGTTCGGAGATACCAGAGCATGCGTTTGCTTCTTGCGCTCGTCATTTTTTCCGCCGCGCTGCCGGCGCTGGCCGAACCCGAGTATCGCGAAGAACTGGTGTTCCCGCTCAACCCAGTGCACAACCACGCGCCAGGCATCGTCGAGTGCCCCAACGGCGATCTCTTGGCCAGTTGGTATCGCGGCTCGGGCGAGCGCCGGGCCGACGACGTCGCCGTGCTCGGCTCGCGTCTCCGCAAGGGCGAAAGCACCTGGAGCGATAGCTTCGTGCTGGCCGACAATCCCGAGTTCCCCGATTGCAACACCACGATGATGATCGACCCCCAGGGCAAGCTCTGGGTCTTCTGGCCGATCATTCTGGACAACAACTGGGAATCGGCGCTCACGATCTATCGCACCTCGACCGACTACGAAGGCGACGGCTCGCCGAAGTGGGACTGGCAGGGCGTCGTGTGGCTCAAGCCCGAGGACTTCAAGGACGAAGCGCTCAAGCTCCTGGAAGAGGGCCTCAAGAAGCTGCCGCCCCCGATGGTCGAGCGCATCCGCAAGGCGTTCGGCAAGGAACTCGAGGAACGACTCGGCAGCAAACTCTATCAGCGCATGGGCTGGCAGCCGCGTTGCAAGCCCACCATTCTCAAGAGCGGCCGCATCGTCCTGCCGCTCTATAGCGACACCTATTCATTCTCGCTGATGGCCCTCAGCGATGACGGTGGCGAGACCTGGTACGCCAGCAAGCCGCTAATGGGCTTCGGCAACATTCAACCTGCGGTGCTCGAGCGCAACGACGGCACGCTCGTCACGTACATGCGCGAAAACGGCATCACCGACAAGATTCGCGTTTCCGAGTCCTCCGACGGCGGCAAGACCTGGGGACCGGTGGGCGAAATGGATATGCCGAACCCCGGTTCCGGCCTCGACGCCGTGCGTCTGGCCAACGGCCACTGGGTGCTGATCCACAACGATCAGACGAACGGCCGCAACTCGCTGGCCGTCTCGCTCTCCGAGGATGAAGGAAAGACCTGGTCGCATGTTCGCCATCTTGAAAAACAGCCCAAGGGTTCGTTTCACTACCCGGCGATCATCCAGGGCAAAGACGGCACGATCCACGCCATCTACAGCTACTTCGTCGACGCTGGCAAGTCGATGAAGCACGCCGCCTTCAACGAAGACTGGATCAAAGCCGGCGACCCGAAATAGCGCTCCCAAGAAAAACGGTGTCAGGAACCGTTTTCCAAAAACGGTTCCTGACACCGTTTTGTATGCCACGGGCGCTGCGGAGCAGGCACCCGTGCTTCGCTTGACACCAATGGACGCGAAGAACCCCACCGGCCAAGCCGGTGGCTATACCAATAACCACCGACTGAGCTCGACCACATGATTCGCCACGCTCTTCTTCTCTCGTTCCTCCTAGCCATGTCGACCGCCATCGCCGCCGAGCCCGCCGCCAAGCGGTACGTCATCATCCACGCCGACGACGCCGGCATGTCGCACTCCGTCAATCGGGCCACGATTGAGTCGATGGAGCAGGGCATTGTTTCCTCAGCTTCGATCATGGTGCCGTGCCCTTGGTTCAAGGAGATTGCCGCCTATGCCAAGGCGCATCCCGAAAAGGATTTCGGCATCCACCTCACGCTTAACAGCGAGTGGGACAACTATCGCTGGGCACCGGTCGCTGGGTGCGACAAGGTCCCCAGCCTGTGCGACAAGGAAGGCTACCTGTGGGGCGGCGTACCCGCGGTCGTGGTGAACGCCAAGGCCGTGGAGGTCGAAACCGAGCTCCGCGCCCAGATCCAGCGGGCGCTCGACTTCGGCGTCCCCGTCACGCATCTCGACACCCACATGGGCGCGGTGGTCAGTCGCCCCGACCTGATCGAGGTCTATGTGAAGCTCGGCATCGAGTTCGGCGTGCCAGTGTTCTTCCTCAAGAACCTCGGTCGCGAGATTCCCGACGAGCGCATCCGCGCTCGCGCGACGGAGCTGGTCGAGACGCTTGAAGCACACAAGTTGCCCGTGCTCGATCACATGACGCAGCTCTACACGAAAGGCACCGTTGAAGAGAAACGAGCCCAGTATTTAAAGGCAATCGCCGACAGCCCGCCGGGCGTGCACTACCTGATCCTGCACTGCGGCTACAACGACCACGAGCTGCAGGCGATCACCACCAGCTCGCAGCTTCGCGACACCGACCGCCAGATCTTCACCGATCCGGAGTTCATCGAAGCCGTCAAGAAGACCGGCATCGAGATCGTCACCTGGAAGCAGGTCCGCGAGCTGAACGCCAAGCGTGCAGCGGAGTAGTCGCTCCACTTTCCACCTAAAGCCCGGGGAATACTTTCCCCGCGGAACGGCTGTGGAACTACCGGCTACAGCTTTAGATAAATCCCGTCCTTCTCCAACTTGCGGATGAATAAGTACGTAATCCCGAAGTACAGCAGAAACCCGCAGGTCACGTACCAGCCGGGCGCGTCGTGCGGAATGAACGGGCTTACCGCGCCGTCGACCATCCCGTGCAGGATGTAGCCGACCAGGGCATTGGTCCCCAGCGTACGAAACAGGCCAAGCTGCCAGCCCCAGATGTCGCACGCGATATAAAAGAGCGCATACAGCGCGAGCGACAGACCGCCGGCGAACGTGTGGTAGGAGAGCGTCGCCGCCCGCTGGCTCATCATCCAGTAGTTGTGTTTGCGGTGCAGCGCATCCGGCGGCGGGACGAACGGCGGTTCGGCCCAGGTGAGCCGCGCCGTCTCCATCCGCTCGCTCGAAGGGATCACTGCGTCGGGGGCATATTTCTGTTCCACCAGGGCGATCTGCTGCTCCTCGGGCACGTCATACAGCGTCGTCAGGTTCGACATGCCCCAGCCGGCGCCCATTAACAGTACGCCCCACACGATGACGGTCACCAGTCGCGGCGGGCCGTCCTTGCGCGTCACGGCGTCGCACGCCAGCGTTCCCAGAATCGTGGGAATCGTCCAGGCCAGAAAGCCCAACAGTCCGCCGTCGATGCCGGTTCGGCCGTCGATGACACCGTTGACCCAATCGAAATAGAACCAGTACGACAGTGCGAAGTGCACCGCGGCTGAGAACAGCATGTAGGCGATCCGCACCCGCGAGCTGGCGCGAATTACTGGCGTAATCCACAGCGAGGTGACCGCAATGTGCATCAACGTCTGGAACCACGTTCCGCGGATCGAATCCCACAGCGCGGTCAGCGGCCCCTTGTCCAGGAACTGTTGCCAGGTGTTGGCCGCTTGGGGCGCGTTATAGATCACCAGTGCCACCAGCGCGAGCCCCAGGAATCGCTTCACGACGTGCCAGTACGCGCTGGCCAGGCCTTCCGTGTGCATTCGTCTGCCGAACGTCAGTCGAAAGGCGAATCCCACCGCAAAGAAGAACTGCGGCATGATCGTGTCGGCATAGCTGCAGAACGTGTTCTTGTGCGTCAGGATAATCGGCGTCGCCAGGTAGCCGCCCACGAAGTTCACCAGAAACATTCCGGCCACGGTGTAGCCGCGAAACTGATCGAGCGAAGCGATGCGAGTGGAGGGCGCCTTCTTTGAGGCGACCGGACCGGCAGAGGCAGTGGACATGTTTTAGCGGCGGGGGGCGGGAGTGCACGTGGGGGTGTAATGTGCATGATCGTAGCGGCCAGCAACAGCACCCCGCAATAACGCCCAGGCACGACGCGAAAAAAAAGCACCGGAGGCCTTCCCGGTGCTTTTCTGTGTGGAACGTTACTTGTTTGAACGCGGCGTCTACTTGCCGGCCAGTTGCTTGTCGAACCACTCGGCAATCACGCCAACTTCTTCGTGAATCGTCGGCCAGGGATGCCCACCCCCCGCCTTGACGATCAACTGGCACTGTGCGCCGCATTCGTCGAGGGCTTTCTTGAGCATCTCCGACTGGTCGAGCGGCACCAGCGGATCGGCGTCGCCGTGAATGATCAGAAACGGCGGGGCCTCTTTCGTCGCCAGCAGCGCAGGACTGATTGCCTTCAGGCCTTCGATCAGCTTGGCGGTGTCCTTCGGCGCGTTGCCGTTGGGATAGAGCAGCGCCTTGACCATCGTGAATCGTTCCGGCGGCGAATTCTCGTCGATCTCCACGCCCCGGAAGTTCAAAAAGTTCGTGGGCGGAAAGAAAATCCCCACGGCCTGCACCCTGGTTTTGTCGTCCGCCGTCACCGCCACCAGCGAAGCCAGGTGCCCGCCGGCCGAAGCGCCCGCCAGACCCAGCTTGTTCGGATCGACCTTGTACTCGTCGGCATGCTCCTTCACCCAGGCAATGCCCTGCTTCACATGCTTGGCCATCTCGGCAAGCGTGAACTTGCTCTTCGAGCCCGGGCGCACGCCGAACACGGTGTAGCCCTTGCCGCAGAAGATGTCATACATCTTCGCCATCCGGTGCTGTTCGATCTTGCTGCGGTCCGAATCCCAGGCGCCGCTCACGACGTCGACAATCGCCAGGCCGTTCGGCGTGCCGGTCGGTTCGAAGATGTCCATCACGAGACCCACACCGTCGGTCTCGCCATAAACCACGTTCTTGGTTTGCTTATACGGCGAATCGGCCGCGAGCGCCGGCGCGCACACCGCCAGCAACATCAAGACGAGAAAACTGCGACGCAACATAGAACTAAACTCCTGGCTGGATGGATTGGATTGCTATTTTGGCTGGGAAAGCGATCAAGCCGAACCGCAGAGGTCGCGGGAGTACGCAGAGGGAAAGACAGCGAGAAAGGGTGAAAGGCCAATGCCCTTCCTGCAACTCTCAGCCTTTTTCTTATCCGAGTTCATCCGCGTCTATCTGTGGTTCTACCCCTGTTCTTCTTCCCTGGTTTCTCTCTTCTTACTTCTTCTTCCTCTCCCTCTGCGTACCGCCGCGTTCTCTGCGGTTAAACTCTCTATTCACCATCCCAATAGACCACGCTCTTCGACTCCGCGTTCTTGATCAGGTCGTCCTTCTGCAGGAAGTACGTCGGTTTCATTGTTCCTTTGCTGAACACACGGCGAGCCTGATCGTCGAAGTGCGGACTGTCCGGCCGATCGCTTTCGCCCAACGGAAGCACGCTCCACGATTGCGGCGGGTTGGTGAGCAGCACGACTTGGGTTGAGGTCTGACCACCGCGGCCGCGGAACTGTTTCGTCCCGTCAATCGGCTCGAAGCTGATCGCTCGCGGCGTGGCGATGTGGTCGTTCGAACCGCCGCCCACCGGCCACGTCTTTTCGCTGCCGCGCCGGCCCACGCGATAGACCTCGCCAAACGGGACATCGACGACTCCGAAGTCGGCCTTCAGTTTCTCGCCCGCTTCGCGCAGCTTCGCGATGCACAGCTCGTCGGTAACTTCGGGCGAAGGCGGCATCCCGAATCGATCGGCCTGCTTCATCTCACCGCCGAAGGCCTGCTTCCAGTACTTGTAGGCAACCGCACCCGTTGCCTCCGGATCGCACCGCCGGTTCCAGGCCGTGATCACGCCGTACAGCTTCGCCAGCTCGGCATCCTGCTTCACGTCCGCGCTTGCCGAGTCCCACGCTTTGCGCAGGCGGTCCTGCCATTTGTCCGCGCCGAATACGGCGGGGCTCATCGCAATCTCGATCGCGTCGGCAATCGTCACGCGATCGTCATCGTGCAAAAGCTCAACGGCCATCGCCGCTCGCTGGTGCAGCGGACTGTCGTAGGCTTCGTCCATGCTCTTGAAGCCGTTGAATAGATACGGCGCCGCCGGATTCGGCGCGAGCTTGCAACCTTTGAACAGAAACTGCGGGCTGATGTTGCAGTTCTGCATATACCCTTCTGGCGGATTCTCGATCTGTACCAGGTCTTCAAACGGATGGATGCCTTGCCAGTCGTTCTTCGTCGAGCTACCCACCGTGGCCCGCTTCCAGTCGGCGCCTGGCGCGCGCTTGGGAACGCGGCCCACCCGCACGTAGTAAATGTCTCCCTCGACCGTGCCGACCATGATGTTCTGCATCATGAGCTGCTGCATCGCCAGGGCTTTCTTCATCTCGTCCAGATTCTTGGCAGTCATCATCAGGTAGGTCTGATCCATCAGACCCACTTCCTCCGCGTAAGGAATCGCAAACACATAGGCCTTGCCGTCCTTACGGGCGATCACCGGTCCATGCCGCGTGTACAGGATGTCGACCTTCTTCTCTTCCACGCCCGTATCGTTCTTCACGCGAATCGTCTCGGTCTTCACTTCCATGTCGACCCACTTGCCGTCGACCTTATACTGCTTGGGATTCTCGGGATTGAGCTCTTCTTCGAACACGTCCGAGGTATCCGGACCGCCGGTGGTCATGGCGACCGAGCAGTAGCGGTTGTGCCCCAACCCCGGCAACGGCTGGCCGAGGATCGACATGCCCGAGATTTCAAGCTCGCCGCCGTACAGCCGGACTTCATAGAATCGGAAGGCGTCATACCACGAGAGGTGCGGATCGATCAGCGCGATCGGCGCGCCGTACGCACTCCGCTCCTTGGCGATAAGCCACTCATTCGACCCGTGATACTCGACCGGATCACCCTTCAGTCCAATCCGCTCGAGGTCGTCGTTTGCTTCCCCCTCGGGCCAACCCCACAGCACGTAGCGTCCCAGCGCCACGCACATCCACGGCTCCAGCTGCGGAGCCCAGTCTGGTATTTCCGAAGGATGCTCCGCCATGTACTGCTTCACCCCCGCCAGGTAAGCTTCAACCAGGGCCCGCGACTTGGGGGCGATCGTCGGATACTTGGCTTTCGCCACTTCTTCGTGGCGCCAGACTCGCTGCCGATAGTCGTCGCGCAAAAAATCCGGCCCGAAGGCTTCACTCATCCGGCCCGTGCAGCGGAGGTACTGCTTGAGCAACTCCTCTAACCGGTCCGCCGCCTGGGCATAACCATTGGCAAAGCATGCCCCTTCGGCCGTCTCGGCATAAATGTGCGGCGTGCCAAACTCATCGCGATAGATCGTGATCTCCTCGCGGGCAATCGCTTGGCTGGCGAGCGACGAGACGAATAGGCCTACAAGAACAGCCGCGGCGAGCGGCCGACAAGTGCGAACATGCATCGGAGGAGTGCCTTGGAAGCGAGAACGGCCGCGGCCCGATTTACCAGCGAGGGAGTGGCAAATGGCCGAAAACCCCAACCCAAAGAGCGGGAGAGGGGACGGAGCGATTGTAAATCAGCCCGGAGACTGATGCAAAGAACCGCCCAATGCAAAGAAAAGCGCCGCTGCGAAGAATCGCCCGATCCGACGCCCGCGCGGACTGCTCAGATTCGCCGGCTAAATCGCCCCACCGCGGTCATTCCGCGGGGCGGGAAGCGGCTTGGGCTGGGTCGCCAGATCCAGGACCAACAGCAAAACGGCACCAAAACCAAACGCTGCTAAGAGGCTCATAGACTCGCTGGGGGCAAGCGGACAATTCTTCTGTTCCGGGCGTTAGGATACACCCGGACGCAATTCTCGCAAGGTTAGTTGCCCTGACAAGGCGTCCGCGTCACAAGTTTTTTCGCCCCCTCCAACTCGGCAGTTCTTGCCAGCAGCCTGCGCGGCAGACCTCGATTTCGCGCTCCCAGGACGAAGTTTCGGCCTCCCGCGATCCCTCCATCCGTGGGAGGGACGGGCCAAGATTGCACCGGCGGCGGCGAAGTACACCCCGGAAACCTTCCGCCCCCCCGCCCAGCATGGGCTCCCGCGAATTGGAACCGCCGGGCAACAAACCAGCCGACCGACTGCGAATCCTTCTGGGACGAATCCGGCTTCACGGCGGCTTAACGCCTGTGCTGCGAGAATCGCTTGAAACCGGCCCCCCAGCCTGCACGGTATATGCTCCTAACCTCGTTATTGGAGGGAAGTTGTTTGACACCGTACCACTCCAATGAGAAAGTGGCTTCGGGGGAGCTTTCGGGGCAGCCTGCGGTCACTCTGCACCCATCTTTCCCCGACCACCAGACGAGCCAGCACGAGAGGTCCGTGGCGATGGCGACTCTCGAGGTCTGCACCGGCACCGGCGGGCGCGAGCTGCACGAGCTAGCATCCGAGGAGATGCTGGTCGGACGCGACCAGTTTTGCGATATCGTCCTGCGGAACCATACGGTTTCGCGGCAGCACGCTCGGATCGTGCGCGCACCAGACGGCTATTACCTCGAAGACCTGGGAAGCCTCAACGGCACCTACGTCAACGGCCATCGCCTCGAAGGCCGCGTCAAGCTCAAGGATGGCGACAAGATCCACATCTACGAGGTCGTGACGATCTTCCACTCGGGCGTGCCCCGCAACGAGGACGACGTCAACGAAACTCTGGCCGACGTTCCGCTTCCCGAGGAGATCGCTCGCACGCGTTCGGCCGCCCGCGCAATGCTGGCCCCCGCGGCCGCCCTCGCCGCCAG
>JBGSKX010000316.1:0-118583 GCA_041741015.1 Pirellulales bacterium | reverse complement strand
GCGAAGGCCCTTGCCACGGTTCCGCTGGGTCCACTCCCGGAAGGAACGAGCGAACTAGATGCCGCTGCCTGGACCGTCGTGGCCAACGTGGTTTTGAATCTCGATGAAACCCTCAGCAAGCCGTAGGAATATGGACAAGCTCGCGCTCGAACTGCTCTCTGCTCGCACGCGCCGCCACTTCCTGCGCGATTCGGCCCTTGGCCTGGGCGGCGTCGCGCTCTCCATGCTCGGCGGCGACCTGAACCACGCGCTTGCGGCGGGAGCAACTGCCGACGACGACCCTTTCCTTCCCAAACCAACCCACTTCGCGCCGCGTGCGAAGAACGTCATCTTCCTTTCGATGTCCGGCGGCCCGCCGCACCTGGACCTGTTCGACTACAAACCGGAGCTCGTCAGCCGCGACGGTCAGGATTGTCCCGAGTCGCTCACCAAGGGGAAGCAATTCGCCTTCACCAGCGGTACTCCGAAGCTCTTGGGTACGCGGCAAAAGTTCAGCCAGCGCGGTGAAAGCGGCGCCTGGATCTCAGACGCCCTGCCGCATCTGGCCACGGTGGCCGACGACCTGACGTTCATCAAATCGGTCTGGACCGAACAGTTCAATCACGGTCCCGCTGAACTGCTCCTCTATACCGGCTTCCCCCGCGCGCAAGGCCGCGCCTCGCTCGGCTCCTGGGTCACCTATGGCCTCGGTTCCGAGAGCCGCGACCTGCCGGGCTACATCGTCTTCGTCTCGGGCCGGTCATTGCCGAGCGCCGGCAAAGCGGCCTGGGGTAGCGGCTTCCTCTCCTCGGTCTATCAAGGCGTGCAATGCCGCACCGGCGGCGACCCGGTTTTGTACCTCTCGAATCCCGAAGGCATGGATCGCTCGTTGCGAAGGTTGAGCCTGGACACGCTACGGGAATTGAACGAGCTCGAATCGCAGAGACTCCATCAGCCGGAAACGGCCTCGCGAATCGCCCAGTACGAGATGGCCTATCGCATGCAGGCGGTTGTGCCGGAGACCATGGACATCGCCGGCGAGCCGGCCAGCGTGCTCGCGGAGTACGGCGCTCAGCCCGGCGCGCCGACGTTCGCTAACAACTGCCTGCTCGCGCGGCGGCTGGTCGAGCGCGGGGTGCGCTTCGTGCAACTCTTCGACTGGGGTTGGGATTTCCACGGCACCAACGCCGGCGAAGAGATCGATAAGGGGCTCATCGAGCGCTGCAAGTCGATGGATCAGCCCGTCGCCGCGCTGATTCGCGATCTCAAGCGTCGGGGCCTGCTCGACGAAACGCTCGTCGTCTGGTCGGGCGAGTTCGGCCGCACGCCGTTCCGCGAAGGACGCACCAAGGATGGCCAGTTCCTGGGTCGCGACCACCATCCATTTTCGAACACGATGTTCATGGCCGGCGGCGGGCTGAAGCCGGGCATCTCCTACGGTTCGACCGACGAACTCGGCTGGGCGCCCGTTGACAATCCGGTTCATCCGCACGACTTGCAGGCCACGATCCTGCACCTGCTGGGGCTCGACCACACGAAGCTGACCTATCGCTTCCAAGGCCGCGACTTCCGCCTCACCGACGTACGCGGCGAAGTGCTGCACGACGTCCTTGCGTAGTGTCGTTCACGTCGATGTGGATTCCTTAGGCACGATGGCGAGTTGGGTGGCACGTCCCTGAGCCAAAGCGAAGGGCGTGGTTGACTCCGGCTCCCAGATTTGTTGGGTGCCACAGGTGGCCGCGTGGCGGCTCACCTGTGCTCGGTCCGGTCACCAAGAAAAGCGGGTAGCACCGACAGACTGTCGGTGCCCTCGCAGCAACCAGAGGGATCAGGCCGACCGTCACTGAATAGCGAATTCCAATCTCTCGGATCGCATTCTACAATCGTTTCGCGCGCTCACCGGCAACCATTCCTCATCACCCGGGACTATCATGCTCCTCACTTGCCTCCTCGCTCTCGCCCTCACCGCCGAGCCAACCCAGCTTCAGCTCCTCGCGCCGCAGCCCTACGAGGTAATCCAGCGCGAGGGCTTCGATCCGCTCCACGCCCACGAGCACAACCCCGGCGGACCGGCGCTCGGCCATGCGATCGTGCCAGTCGAGATCGAGCTGCCGGAAGCAAAGCTGAACCTCGGCAACGACGCAACCTTCGAGTACCGCATCGTTCCGCTGCCACCAGACGCCAATGAAGCAGCCACCTGGTCGCCCGCGGCGTTCAAAGCAGAAGACAAGGTTCTAACCTCCACCGTCAAAGTTCCCGCCGGCGGCTGGTACCGGCTTGAAGTCCGCGCGCGTCGCGGCGACGAGACCCTCGCCATCGGCCACGTCGAACCCTTCGGCGTGGGCGAAGTCTTCCTCGTCGCCGGACAGTCGTACGCTGTCGGCGCGAACGACGAGATTATCAAGGTCGACGATCCGCAGGGCCGCGTCGTGGCTTACGATGTCGTGCAGAAGCGGTGGCAAGTTGCCCACGATCCGCAGCCCAATGCTGGCGATGGCGGAACCATCTGGCCCACGACCGGCAATCTGCTGGTGCAGCTCACGCGCATCCCGATCGGCTTTGTGAACGTCGCCGTCGGCGGCACCGCGACGCGCCAGTGGCAACCCGGCCAGCAGCTCTACCAGAACCTGGCCGCCGCGGGCAATCAAATCGGCCGCTTCCGCGCAGTCCTCTGGCAGCAGGGGGAGTCCGACGTCATCGAACACCGCACGACCGACTACTATGTTCAGAACATGATTCGGATGCGCGAAGCTTTGGCCAAGGAGTGGGGCTTCGAGCCGCCGTGGCTGCTGGCCAAGTCGACGCTGCATCCCACGGTTTATAACGATCCCGAAGGCGAAGGCCGCATACGCACGGCCATCGACCAATTGTGCGCGACGCCCGGCTTTCGACCCGGCCCCGATACCGATATCCTCGGCGGCGAGAACCGCGGCGGTCCGAACACGCGTCGCCACTTCTCCGGCATCGGCCAGCGCCGCGCCGGCCTGATGTGGTTCGCTGCCATCTGGCAAGAACTCAACCGCCAGCCGTGAAGCATTTGCCCGACTATTCCCCCTTCGGCAGCACGTCCTTGATCACCGCGCCTGAATCCGGCACGGCGGCGTGATAGTCCTCGCCCAAAAGCGCGGCGAGCGTGGCGGCCACCTGGCTTTGCGTCACGCGGTCGCAGTTGGTGCGCTCGCCCAGCGGCGGTGTGTGTCCGGCCCCAGGAATGCCATCCACATGTTCTCGGCCCCTTCAATCTTCTGGCCGTGATTCTTCCAGTTCACCAGCCCCGAACCCCGTCCGTGGTCGGTCGTGATAATGAACGTGGTCTTGTCACGATACTGGTCCATCGACTGCATCAAATCCCACAGCCGCTGGATATAACTGTCCACGCCCCGGGCGCTCGTCAATAGGTGGTCGTAGCGGCCGGCATGCCCCCAGGCGTCCGTCTCCAGAAATCCGATGAACATCAATCGCGGCTTGTGCCGCAGCAGATGCTCGCGGGCGGCGTGATAGACGAACGAATCGATCACTTCCGAGGCCACCGGCAGCCGCGTCGTGTCCGCGATCAGCTCGTTCAGCAGTTGCTGCCGTGGGTTGGGGTCGGTGTCGGGCACCGGCTCCCAGCCCCCCATCACCGGAAAGCCGCACCGCTCGCGGTTAATGATGTAAGGCGTGACGTCCCAGCCGCTCAGCGCCGCCACGTTGCCGCCGAACGACGGCCGGCGGTACAGCCACTCGAGCACCGTGACGTTCTTATTGGGAATCATGTTGTTCGAGTCGATCGCCGGATCGGCGAACCCGGTCAGGATCTCGTTGTAGCCGGGATACGAGAACTTCATCGTGTTCGTGATCTGGGACGAGCTCCCTTTGAGCATGTTCCCGTAGATCTGCCCCTCGCGGGCGATTTTGCTCCAGAAGAACGGCAGCAGCGCTGCGCGGCGTTCTTCCGGCGTCTCGCGCCAGAACTGTTCCTCAATACTCTTGGCGTTTACCACACCGCCATGTTCCTTGTTGATCAGCTCCTTCTCCGCGCCGGTAAAAACTTCCTGCCAGCGCAGTCCGTCCGTCGTGATCAGGACGATGTTCTTCGTTTTGAGATCTGCCGCTCCGGCCGAACTCACGGCCAGCAGTACAACCACCAGGCAAACTGGTATTCTGAACGCACGAAGTGAGTTGATCGACATGGTTGGTTCCTGCGAGACGCTGCGATAAGTTACGTGGCCATCGTAACTTGCCGGACGCGCGTCGACCACCGCCCGAATGCTCGTCGGATGGCGGCGTTTCTGCTCCGCACACTTGTTTTTTCTGCTTGCAATGACCCACCCATTAGTATAGTGTACATGCGAATACATTTGGCGTCTTGGTTGATTCGACCAACGAGGGCCCCGCGCATGGCAACCGCACTGAAGACGAAAACCCGCATGCCCAACCCCACGCAGACCCTGAAGAGCTATTTCGGCTTCGACCGCTTTCGCCCCGGCCAGCAGCAGGTGATCGAGTGCCTGCTCATGGGCAAGTCGGCCGCCGCGGTCTTTCCGACCGGCGCGGGCAAGTCCCTGTGCTACCAGTTGCCGGCGCTGATGCTCGACGGGTTGACGGTCGTCGTGTCGCCCCTGATCGCGCTGATGAAGGACCAGATCGACGCGCTCACCCGGCGCGGGATCTCGGCCGCGCGGCTCGACTCGACGCTCAGCGCCGACGAATATCGCGCAGTGAGTGGCCAGATTCACGATGGTTCGCTGCGGCTTTTGTACGTGGCCCCGGAGCGTTTTCAGAACGAACGCTTCAGACAGGTAATCGGCCAGACGCGGGTGTCGCTGTTCGCCGTCGACGAAGCGCACTGCATCTCCGAATGGGGGCACAACTTTCGGCCAGACTATCTCAAGCTGGTTGATTTTGCCCGCGGCCTGAATGCCGAACGATTGCTGGCGCTCACGGCCACTGCCACGCCGCAGGTGCTGGACGACATCTGCCGAGCGTTTGAGATCGATACCGCCTGCGCGATCCGCAACAGCAGCTATCGCCCCAACCTGACGCTGCTCACGTCGCCGATGACTGCCGACAGTCGAGACGCGGCGCTCATCGAACGTTTGAAGCATCGCCCCGCTGGGCCAACGATCGTGTATGTCACGCTGCAGCGAACGGCCGAGGAAATCGCCAGGCAATTGGGTGCCGCGGGCTTTTACGCCCGGGCCTATCATGCGGGCATGGCCGACGACGAACGCTCGAGCGCCCAGGAGTGGTTCATGCAATCGGACGCCGGGATCGTGGTGGCCACAATTGCCTTCGGCATGGGCATCGACAAATCCAACATCCGCTACGTCTACCACTACAATCTGCCCAAGAGCCTTGAGAACTATTCGCAAGAGATTGGCCGCGCCGGTCGCGACGACCAGCCGGCCACCTGTGAGACGCTCGTTTGCGCCGACGATCTCGATCAACTGGAAAACTTCATCCTGGGCGACACGCCCAGCCTCCGGGCGATTGAAACGCTGCTGGACGAGGTTTTCAGTCAGGGCCGCACCTTCGACGTCAGCTTCTACGACCTGTCCGGCAAGAGCGACATCCGCCTGCTGGTCGTACGAACGCTGCTGACATATCTGGAACTTGACGGCTACCTGGCCGGCGGCACGCCGTTCTATGCGACCTATAAGTTCAAGCCGCTCGAGTCGTCGGGTCAGATTCTCGCTCAGTTCGAGGGCGAGCGTCGGGAGTTCCTCGAACAGCTCTTTCGGCAGGCGAAACGCGGCAAGACTTGGCTGCAGCTCGATGCCGGTGCGGCTGCCGCTTCGCTCAACGCTCCCCGCGACCGCATCGTCCGCGCGCTCGACTACCTGGCCGATCGTGGCTGGATTGAGTTGGAAGTCGCCGGCGTTCGTAATCGTTACGAGCGGCTGCGCGAACCTGCCGATCGTGACGCGCTGGCCCGAGATCTCCACGGGCGGATGCTTGCCCGCGAGAAGCAGGAACTCGCTCGAATCCAGCAAGTTGTCGACTTTACGGCACTCGCGACGTGCCAGGTGAATGCGCTCTGCCTGCATTTCGGCGAGGAACGCCCGCAACCGTGCGGACATTGCACGCACTGCCTCGAACCTGGGACGAAACGCGTCGCGCCCCGGCGTGCCAAAGCGGCGCTCGATCCGAAGCTGCTGGCGCGGGTCGAGGCGCTCCGCCGCCAGTATCCCCAGATCGACGACCCGGTCGTCTGGGCTCGCTTGCTCTGCGGTATTACGTCGCCCGCGCTAAGCCGCGCGAAACTCACGAGCGACCCGCTCTTCGGCGCATGCCCGCAGCAGGATTTCGCCGAGCTGCGCGCGCAGTTCGAGACGCGCGGCGCATGAGCTCGCTCCGGCGCATGTCTTTTGGCCGTGCGCCGTGTCGAGATACCGTAGTGGCAGCAGCCTGCCTGCTCGACGCACGCTTTTTAGGGTTACCACCGCGGCAATGCCAGGCGAGCCGTGTGCGCGTGCCGCGCCGCAAGTCGTTGCCTCGCAACGTGCGACGCAAATCGCGATCCACATACGCTTGAAATCAGGCCAACATCTGGCGTAGGGTGCAGATGGAATAGGTTTTCAGTGTTCCATTTGCAGTGTTCAGTTAGGAAGAATGTCCTGGCATGCATGGCCTCACATTCACAACCCGACGCGTGAGCGAGGAAATCCCGTTGGTAGCCCGACGCGTGAGCGAGGGTAGTCCCGTAGTAAGAACCAGCAGATCATCGCGACAAGTCGCTTCCAGCACGGGCTCACGCGTCGGGCTATAAGTGTGGACAGCACAGCCTCGCTCACGCGTCGGGTTGCGATGTTCGAGATGCTGGTAGGCAGGGGGAAAGCAGCATGAGAAAAAATCGTACGAACTTCGACCACTTGACCAGGTGTGTGGCGCGCTGCGTGCGCAACTCGTTGTGGGCAGCCGCGTGTGGTCAGCGTCAGCGCACACGACTCAAGTGTCCACCAACGATTGAAAACAGGCCAGAAAATCGAATATGGTACGTTCAGCGGAATGTGTCTCGACTGCCACCTGCATGCGAACACGAAACCGCCGCTGATAACCTGGAGGAAACATGCAGCCTGAACGCCACCCATCGGGGGCAACGGAGTACGCGTCAGATGAGAAGTGTGGATAGGAAACATCATTTTCGCGAGTTTCTAAATCCACACGCGCGAAAACTCAGCGCGCAATAAACAGCCAGGCCAGTTTTTCCAGACGCCACAACCGCTCCTTGACAATTTAACCAGGCTTCCGGCTCAACTGCCGAGAAGCTCCAGTTCCAGACGGAATAGCCAGCGGCGCTGGGCTGCCGACAGTTCGTCAGGATATTGTTCGCTGCGCTCCTGTTGGACCTCCGCCAGCGCGATGGCTTCGGCATCGGGGATCCCGGTGTGCATGGCATGTGCCAGGTGAGCCTGGTAAGACGCCAGGTAGTCGACGAGTTCGAACTCGTCTGCCGCCAGGAAATCTGCAGCCAGTTCGAATGCGATCGATTCCTCTTGCGGAAGCAGCGAGTGAGCGATGGACAAGTAGCGATTCAGGTCCAGCGGCGCGTCCAATGACGTCATCAGCAGTGACATCGGCTCCGTCATCGGATCATCGTCATCCGGCAACCCCAGGGTCGAGCCCGCATCGGGAACGAAGAGCGGCACGGGCGGAGTTGCGCTGTCAAAGGTCCAGTTCAAGATCTCTTGAACGGCGGTGAGTCCGCCAGTGGCCCCGGTAAAGCCCACGTACGCCGTCGCTCCACCGACAATTGTGGGAATATCAACGGTGTACGTCTGAGTCGCCACAGCCAAAGTGACGGTGTCGGTGATGACGACTTCGAGCGTGGTGCCAGTGTAGGACATCTCGACGTGGAACATGTGCTCGCTGTGCAGATCGATGCCAGTGCCCAGCAGGCTGATCGAGCCAATCGCGTTAGGCTGGGGCCCGTCGATATAGAGCCCGGTGGAACTCGGGCCCTCGCCGGCATTGTCGAACAAGTCGAATTTGATCGCGATGCTGTTGTCGATCCCGGCATAACCCAGCGCTCCGCCGGAGCCGCCCCGGGCGTTTGCCGCGTTGCCTTGGATCGCGAAGGTGATTCCGTCGGCAGTAAAGTCGGTGCCGGAGAGCATATGGAAATCGAACTCCGTTGTGAACTGAGAGACGTCGACACGGGTCGTAGCAAAAACGCTGGCCGCTTGCAGGATGCCGCCGTCGGTTAGCTGCAGCGTGTTGCCGACGATGGCCGCTGAGCCGTTCAGCGCCAACGTCCCGGCGGCACCGGAGAAGCCGCTTGAGAAGTCCAGCGTCGGAAGGTCCAGCGTCAGCGTCGTGACTGCGATCGGTTCGGAGTACTCGGAGAATGCCACGCCATCGGTCGCCCGGACGCGATAGTAGTACGTCACGCCGGGAGCGACCGTCGCGTCGACATAGCCATCGCCGGGCAACATGGTCATGCCAATCTGAGCAAATGCTCCAGCCATGCCGGTCCGTCGCTCGATGAGCACTGCCGTTGAGCCGGGACTGTTCATCCAGCCAAGACTTACCTGAGCGGCAGTGACGCTGTCGGCCGCCAGACCCGTTGGCGCTGCCGGCGATTGGGGCAGAGTGTCGCT
Source organism: Pirellulales bacterium (assembly GCA_041741015.1). Lineage (GTDB taxonomy): Bacteria > Planctomycetota > Planctomycetia > Pirellulales > PALSA-1355 > JALHMI01. Next base: position 110,022 of record JBGSKX010000316.1, on the reverse strand, counting down.
GTCAAAGGTCCAGCTCAGGATCTGCTGCACCGCGGTAAGTCCGCCAGTCGCGCCGGTGAAGCCGACATAAGCCGTGTCGCCGCCGACGACGATGGGAATGTCGACCGTATAAGTCTGAGTTGCCGTGGATAGCGTGACGGTGTCCGTGATGACGACTTCGAGTGACGCGCCGTTGTAGACGATTTCGACATGAAACACGTGTTCGCTGTGCAGGTCGATGCCGGTTCCAACCAGGCTGATCGAGCCGAGCGCGTTGGGTTGGGGCCCGTCGATATAGAGGCCCGTGGAATTGGGTCCTTCGCCTTCGTTGTCGAACAGGTCGAACTTGATGGCAACGCTGTTGTCGATTGCGGCGTATCCGAGCGCGCCGCCGGAGCCACCGAGCGCGGCTGGCGAATTGCCTTGAATCGTGAAAGTGAAACCGTCGGCAGTAAAAGCGGTACCGGAAAGGAGTTGGAACTCGAACTCGGTGGCGAATTGGCTGACATCGACTGGCGCAGTCGTGAACACGCTCGCCGCTTGCAGGATTTCGCCGCTGGTGAGCTGCAGGGCATCATCGACGACGGTTGAACTCCCATTTAGCGTCAAGGAACTGGCGGCACCGACAAAGCCGCTGGAAAAGTCGATGGTTGGGCCACCTGCGACATCCGGCGTCGCCTCCACTTCGGCCGACGGCAGCGACGTCGCGTCGCGCAACACCGAGCGAACGCGGTAGTAGTAAGTCACTCCCGGCGCCACCGTCAGATCGGTGAACGAAGTCGTTGCTGGATCGAGCGGAGTGCCAATTGTTTCGTAGACTCCACTGAGACCAGTTCTGCGTTCCACGAGGATGGCCGTCGAATTCGGGGCAGTGTTGATCCAACCGAGGGTCACCGAATCGGTCGCGACTTCCGTTACGGCAATCCCCGCAGGGGCAGCGGGGGACGGTGTAAACACCCAACTCGTCAGCTTTTGCACGGCCGTGAAACCACCGGTTCCTGCGGTGAAGCCAACGTAGGCCTGATCACCTCCAACGATGGCGGGAATGTCAACCATGTACGTTTGGGTGGCCGAAGCCAAGGTCACGGCGTCAGTGATCGTAACGATCAGAGTCATCCCGTCGTAGCTCATCGCAACCCGGAAGGGATTGCCGCTGTGCAAGTCGATGCCCGTTCCGGTCAAGTCGACCGAGTTCAAAGCCTGAGGCATCTCGCCATCAACAAACAGGCCGGTGGAATTCATGCCTTCGCCGGCGCCGTCGAAGAGATCGAACTTGATGGCGATGCTGTCTGCGATCCCGGCATAGCCCAGGCCGCCGCCCGAGACGCCCATCGCCGTGGCGGCGACACCCTGAATCGTAAACGTCATCCCGTCGGCCAGGGGATCGAGATAGCCGACGCTAGGCGCGATTTGGAAGACGAACTCGGTGGTGAACCGGGACACATCAACCGTGTTGCGTGAAAACACGCTGTCGGTCTGGTTTGTTCCGCCATCGGTGAGTTGCATGCTGCTTCCAAACAGCCGTACGTTGTGAACGTTGTAACCATTCAGTTGCAGCACGCGATTGGCATTCAAGAACCCGCTGGAGAAATCGTAACCCGAAGGCTTCGCGAAAACTTCCAAAGAAGACGTGCCTTCGTAGCCGGCGACGACAGCCGTCACCCAGTAAAAATAGTCTTGCCCGATTACCAACCCCTCATCGACGTAGCCGGGAACCATGAGGTTTGCGGCGATCGGCGTAGTTCCCCCGCCGTTCGAACTCGTCCCTCGATAGACGCGATAGCCGGTGGCGTCGGCGACGGGTTGCCAGGTCAGTGCGATCGATGCAAAGCCTGGAGTCGCAGTCAGATCCGCCGGCGCGACGGGCGCAGGCGAATCATCGTCGTCCAGGAATGTTCCCACGGACGCGCCGCCATCGAGGATTGCCCCGCTAGGATTGCTGAGTACCAGATTGATAGTTTCATCCGATTCCGCTGCTGCATCACCTATCACCATCACGGTGATGGATTGCGTCATGGTGCCGGGCGCGAATGTTATCGTACCGGCAGCGGCCAGGTAATCGGCACCCGCCGTCGCGGCACCGTCGGCAGTGGTATACGCCGCCATGACGGGCACGTCCATTGGCGCAGAAAGACTTGCCACGAACACGATCTGCGTTAAACCGGTGTCTCCTTCTGCCACGATCGGCTTCGAGAGTGACAGAGTTGGCAAAACGTCGGCATCAAAGATCGTGGCGGGAATGTAGCGGTTGCCGAACACCGCGCTGTATAGCTCGCTTTGCATTTGTACCGAGAAAGTCAGGGGAAATGTTTTGACGTTGTCGCGCATGACCGTGACCGTGAACGTTTCCAGTATCGAGCCGGGAGCGAACACCACCGCACCCACGGTGTCTACGTAGTTCACGCCGGCGACGGCGCTGCCATCGTCTCCCGTGTTCCAATGGACGGTTACAGGCCGCCCGCTGGGTGCTGAGAGTGCGACGGTGAACGTGATTTCGGCGGTTCCCGTCATGGGTTCCGTAATTGACTCGGCACCAATGAAGTCGGCCATTGGAGGATCATCGTTATTGATAATCAGGGCCAGCGCTTCGTCCGTCTCCAGCACAGCGCCTACCGGGTCGCTCAGGCGAACAAGGAATGTATTGTTGATTTCGTCCCAGGTATCGCCGATTACCGGAATCAGGATGCTTTGTGCCGTAACGCCAACTCCGAAAGTCAACGTTCCGGACTGAGCGACGTAACTCTGACCTGCCTGGGCCGTGCCGTCGACAGTTTGATAGGCGACCATTACGGGGGTTGCAGTTGGTGCGTCAGAAAGGCTGACCGCGAAAGTGGCGTAAGCAAAGTCAGTGTCCCCTTCGACGAGTTCTGTGTCCTCGATTGTCAGGACGGGCAGCGAACTTTGTTCACGGATCGTTCCTATGGCGCTCATGCCAAGCGTCGTGAGCGATGCCCCAACAGGCATGAACAAGTTGAGCGTAAACTCCTCCGTCGCTTCGACCACGCCGTCGCCGAAGATTGGCACGGTGACCATCTGAATCTTCTGCAGTGGAGTGAAAGTGATCACACCAGTCTGCGCGGCGAAGTCCGCCCCGGCGATCGCTGTTCCGCTGGTCGTGGTGTAGCCAACTGTCACAGTCTCCGCGCTCGCAAGCTCCAAACTCACGGTAAAGACCATCGAGCGGGTGACGCCTGTCGCTCCTTCGGTGAGTGCTATCGTCTCGACCGACACTTCGGGCAGGGTCGGTCCCACTTTGATGATCTGGCCGACCGAAGGTACCTCGCCCCTAATAAGAAACAGCATGTAGTAGCCTGGCGACGCTGTGTTGGCGGTCGGCGGTGCCGAAACCATCAGGCCGCCGTCGGTAACACCGAACGTGGCCTCTTGCATGTTCTGGTCCCAGTCCTGCGCATGCGTTGCCGTTCCCATGCGGATCCATCGAACCTTCGTGATCTCGGCCGCGTCCGGAGTGCCAACGAAAAAGTCATCGGCGTAACGCACAGTCTCCGGGGCAGAAGTAACCGTCGGGCGACCGCCCTGGAATAGGTAGCCAGGAGAGTAGGTCTGTCCGGTCAGATGTAAGTCGCCACCAGTGGAAAGGACTCGTCCATCAGGCAGCAGAACTGCGGTCGAGTGATACCAGCGAATGTCATCCATGTTGGCCACGGTCCGGAACGTCTCAGTCTCGGGGTTCCAGATCTCGGCGGCCAAAACTGCGTCGCCGTCATAAGTGCCTGCACCGGTGTTCCCACCCACCACCAGAATTTCGCCATTTGGCAAGAGTGTGGCGTTGAGATTCCGCCTGGCAAACTCCATGCTGCCGACGGCTCGCCATTCCGGATCGGGATCATTCAAGTCGATGACTTCAGCTGTCGCCGAGGCGGGCTGCCCGCCACCGATATATAGAATCTTGCCAGGGGCGTACATCACTGCGGAACCTGAATCGCGATAAGGATGAATTCGGTACGCAACAGGGATCCACTGCCCAGCGCCAGTGACATCAAGGTATTGCGAGAGCGGGTCAGGTCCGGCGACAAACGCCGCTCCATTCGGCGCTGCGAACGTGCGTGGGTAGTAGGAAAGCGTCTGCTCTGCGGCAGTCAGGTCGCGCCAAGTGCCTGTTGCCGCTTCATAGATCTGCGGCAATGGGTCGGTTCGCGGACCGTTGGTATCACCCGAAAGTACGAGCACGTCTCCGTTGGCAAGCGTTGTTTGAGAAGGATACCAGCGCCCCGCGTTCATGTTATCCAGTTGCGTCCAAGTATCCTCGAACGGATCGTAGATCGAGGCAAACGGCAAGCCGACTGAATCGACGACATGTCCTCCAGTGACGAGTACCGTTCCGTCCGCCAGGAGCGCTGTTCCGGTGCAGAAGATGTCATACCCCGGATCCGAGGTCGAAGTGAATTCGTTCGTAATGGGGTCCCAGAGCCGCACATTAAAGTTTCGGTCGTAGCCCATCACCTTTCCGGTCGGAAGCATCAGCGCATTGATGAAGTTGATGGGCCAATCTTGTAGGGGCGACCACTGACCGACTTCCGACGACGGTGCATCTGGATCGACAAGTGCTTCGGCGCGATGGGGGGTGGGTTCGTTGCCCGCGGTGTCTTGAAACACCTCGTTGTCGTACAACGTATGCTGCAGCCAGTCACTGTTGGCCGAGGAATGCTTGTCCAGCTCCGGCTCCGGTACGGGCACTGGATCCGGATCTCCGTGGTCGTGGTCGGCATGCAGAGCAAGTCTTTCTTCTAGAAATTCGATCTGCGGATGCCGAGCGTGGCGCTTCATGCCTGACTTCTTGCCCAACTTATGAGCTCCCGGTTGGCTGAACAGCATCATGTGGTGGAGTCCTTACGGCGATTGGGCATTGAACACTTGAATTGCGCCGGGGGAAGATCGTCTGGCCTAGTAGGTCGTGGGATGAGACTGCCGATCAAAAACGCGAGCGAGTTGTGCCTCGATGGCGCTGGCCAGGATTGTCGAGTTCCCTGTGCTTAGCATTTCAGAGTGCGTCGCGTTCATACGAGTGACGTCAACACTGCCACTTGTCTTATGCGACCAGCCGAACGTTGGGTCACGCCCGTCTAATTCCGGCATCCCGGCGTGTCGTCGAGCAACGAAGAGCGACAGGTCGCCGTCGTAATTGCCGGGCCTATAGTCACGCCATGCCCGCCAGTGCTGTCGTGCCACTCGCTTGCTTGCCGCCGAAAGACGCAGCCCAAGTATCACGTCGTCATCTGACGGGTAAAAGCTAAGTCGCCGCAGTCGCGCTGCAAGGATGCGAACACGTTCGCAGATGTAGTCCCACCGACCGCGCATGGTACTGTGGTACAGATTGTGGCCGTGCAATTGAAGTCGTTGCGGCAGGCTGAGCGGCGTGCCAGGTGACCACAGTCGGGAATCAAGCAGAGCAAGAATCGCGATCTTCTGACCGTTGTTGCTGAGTTGCCTCGCCATTTCAAATGCAACGACCCCGCCGAGTGAATAGCCGACAAGGGCATACGGGCCATCGGGTTGAATCCGTCGCATTTGATCGATGGCGTGTCGCGCCATCGAGTCGATGCTTCCGTGTGGCTCGCTTTCACCTTCAAGACCGGCTGGACGAAGTCCGTAAACCGCGCGCCGCGTACGAAGTTGCCTGGCTAGCTCATGAAACGCGAGTACATGGCCTCCGATTCCAGGCAGACAGAATAGCGGCGGTTGGCTCAGGCCCGCGTAGACACGAACTGCGGAGCCCAAAGCATGTGAGTTCGAAGGTGTGCGGAGCAGCTTGGCAAGAAGTCGTGCGGTGGGATGCTCCAGCAACGTATCCGGCGGCAACGTCTGGCAAAACGCGGCCTCGATTCTCGCGAACAGTGCCGCGGCAAGGAGCGAGTCGCCTCCCAGTTCGAAGAAGTCATCACACACGCTGATCGGTTTCTGTCCAAATACGCTCTCCCAACAGGCAAGGAGGCGACGTTCCGTCTCGTCAGAGGGGAGCGTGATCCTGCGAGTCTCAACGGTCAGTTGCAGATCCGTGGCCTGCAAGGCCTGCCGATCGATTTTTCCACGGGCGGTCAAAGGTAGACGATCGCGAAGCACGATGTGCGACGGTATCATGTAGCTCGGCAAGCTTGTCCGCAACTTCTGCCGTAGTTCACTGACGGAGATCCGTGTTCTGTACCGCGGCACCACGAACGCCACGAGCTGGTCGTGGTTCATTTTTCGTTGCGTCACGACAACAGCTTGAGCGACCTCATCCATCATGCCGAACGCGGCCTCTACTTGACCGAGTTCAACTCGGTGACCGCGCACTTTGGTTTGATGGTCGAGCCGACCAAGAAACTGATAGCTTCCGTCACCTAGTTGCTTAACCCGATCACCGGTTCGATAAAGCACCTGACCGGGTCGTCCCAAGATGTGAATTCTTGCGAACTGCTCTGACGTTAGCTTGCTACGCTTGTGATAGCCTCGGGCAACACCCGGACCTCCAATAAACAGCTCACCAGGTTGGCCGGCCTCGACCGGGTGGCCGGATTCGTCAAGCACCAAAAACCGCGTTCCAGGAAGAGGCCGACCGATTGGAACCAATACATCCGACCGACTGGGCTCGCACGCATGAACCGAACTCCAGACGGTCGTTTCGGTCGGTCCATACTCATTGTAAAGTTCTGCATGTGGTAGAGCGGCGTGATGCGTACGTACTAGCGTCGCCGGACAACTGTCGCCGCCGAGAACCACGACTCTTAGTGAGCGCAGCAGTTCGCTGGGCTGTTCCAGCAGGAGTTGGTATAGTGCAGGGACACTTAGCCAGTGCGAAATCTCTTCGACGGCAACCCACTGACTCAGTCTTGCCGGATCGCGATCGAAGTCCGCTGGCGGCAGGCATAGCGTTCCGCCCTGGCTTAGCGTCCAGAAGATCGCGGCAACGGACGCGTCAAAGGCTAGCGAGGGAATAAGTGCGAATCGGTCGACTGGTTTCGAGTAGTAACCAAGCCGGCACTGCGTTGAGTACACAACGTTGCGATGCTCGACGATTACACCCTTTGCGCCGCCGGTCGAACCAGAGGTGTAAATGACGTACGCAGGATCCATTGGCTTGACGCCCGAGTCGAGTCGTTCAGTCGATGATTCGAGCAGGCACTCACCCATTTCGTCGAGACAGATCGTTTGAACGGCGTCGCTTGGTAGTCGCAATGCCAGCACTCGGACCGTCACGAGCAACTCGATTCCCGCATCGCCCAAGATCGTCAGAGACCAGTCGCGAGGATACTCTGGATCCAGCGGGACATACGCACCGCCGGCCTTGAGTATGCCCAGGATTGCGACGATTGCCTGGGCAGACCGTGATAAATTCACGCCCACCAATGAGCCGGCGCGTACTCCGCGAGAACGCAGTAGATGGGCAAGTTGATTTGCTCGGCCCTCGAGTTCGCTGTAGGACCAGCATACCCGACCATCACATAGCGCAGGCTTATGTGGTTGCAGTTCAGCCTGCTTTTCGACGAGAGCATGAAGTAACTCAATAGGTCGTTTTTGCTCAGTGACGGTCGACCGCTCACCGATGGGTGTCCAGCGCGAGGTCACTTGGGCGCGCGCAGTGCTGGGGCTGGCTTGCTCCGACCAGATGCCAATTGGATTCTGCTGATGATAATCGTGGGTCATCGCGGCCGCTCGCAAACACGTTTCAATCAAGTTCCAGGTTGAAGAAGCGGCAGGGGCGGGGGCTTATGAGATCGAACGGCCCCAGCCGCGTAAGGTTCGACTAGGCGGTTTCTCCAGACCGTTGCAGTTTGGGTGGAGCAAGCTCGGAACCAGACGGTTCAGCCGGCGAGGCGAGATGGAATAGAAACCCGGTTCGGCGCTGCTCTAGCAACAATCCAATGCCCGCGCTTGACGCCACCGCCACGATGAGTCCGATGGCCAGGTTCATTTTCCGACGTGGACTTGTCGGTGTGACGCTGTAGGTTGGCTCCTGCAGAACGTTCAGGTTTGAGATATTGCTTGTCATGAGTTCGCGGTCGATTCGAGCTTGCTCGACGCTCACGGCGTATCGCTTGTAGTTTGCCGTTTCAATTTCCAAGGCGCGTTCGAGCCGACTAAACTCCGTCTCTTTGTGGTTGAATTCAGCCAGTTCCTTCTGAGCTACGTGAATCTGTTCGCGCACCGCCTTGGCATGCGCTTCGAGGGACGCTGCCGATGAGGTCCCCTTGAACAGCGCCAGGCTGATTTCCTGGTGGTTCTCGTTGGGTTCCAAGGCTACCTGGGGCGTTAGCGGCTCTTGCTGAATTACCTCTTCCAGCGCCGCTATTTGTTGAGCAACAGCGATTGCCTGAGGATGGGCTTCGGTGAATCGTGACAGGATCTCCTTTTCGCGAACCTGTGCGGTGAACAATTGCTCACGCATCGAGGACACTGCCGAGTTCGGCATGTGCGACACCTCGGCGGCCTTGATTTGCGAGGGTATCGTCTCCAATATCCTTTTGTGAGCTTCGGCTTCGGCAGTGGCGGCCTGAAGCGTGGCCTCGGTTTGCATAAGCGACGTCTTGAGGTTCGATATCCGCCCCAGCAACAGCGCGCGCTGGTCTTCCAGGCTGGCAATTCCCCACTCAGTCTTTTTGTCACGAAGCTCGGATTCCAGGTCAACTACTTTCTCATGTAACTGAGCCGCTTGTGTCACAAAGAAGTCATGTGAGCCGTCCGTCCGATTGACCCGTACGTGTGCATGGTGTGCATGAGTCAGCAGGTTCTGAAGGACTTGTTGTGCGAGCTCTGGCGATGCGGCTTCGTACGCCAAACTGATGATGTTCGATTTTTTTACCACCGCCATGTCAAGATTCTCATTCAGGTGCCGCAGCGCCAGGTCGTCGACGCTGTAAGGCGTGAATGGGTCGATGTCTGCCAGGAGTCCTGCCGTATGCGTCGTCGTGTCGGGATCGCTTTGCGTGCCGAGCACCACCTCGGAACCGAGCCCTTGGACGACGCCGGCCAGCACCGTGCGGCTTTTCAGCAACTCTAACACCGAGTTGATCTCGTACTCACGCGATTCGTGGACCATCACAACCGGATCAGTTGTAGCCGTAGCCGTGGGATCCATGGCGACGCTCTCTCGCCCCAGCCGCACAAACAGCTTGGCTTCAGAGGTGTACTTACGCGGGGCCAGGAAGGTGAGAGTCACCGTCAGCAGCATGACGAAGCTGAACGTGCGCTGCATTGCCCTTCTGTGAAGCTTGAAGACGTCGTAAAGATTGACAGGTGTCGGCGGTGTGAGGTCTGGCCGGCTCATGTGAGCTACCTTTCGTTATTTGAGAGAATGTCTCGTTCGTGTGGCAGTGATGTGATTGAATCGTGTCCAGCTGGGGGAGTTAGGATAGCAAGGACAGGGCCAGCTCTTCCGCGCGAGCGTTTTCGCCGGCAGAAGAATGCTCGTTGCGGGATATCGCGACGAGCCGCTCGTAGAATGCCTCGTGACGCTCGATCATCGTGTCGAGTGAGAAGAGTGACTCAACGCGGTTGCGGCCGCATGCCCCCATCGCTCGCCGTCGTGCCGGATCGACCGCTAGTTGCAGAATCGCCTGAGACAGTGGCTCGGGCTGGGCCGGTGGCACTAGCACCCCGGTCACACCGTCCTCGACAACTTCAGGCAGCCCATCCACCCGCGAAGCGATGACAGGCTTCTCGATTGCCATCGCCTCGGCGGCGGAGAGACCGAACGCCTCCCAAAGTGAGGGCATTGCCATGATGTCAATCGACTTCAGGAATCCGACTATATCGCTCTGCCAGCCCACGAAGCGGACAATGTCATCGACCCCCAACCTGCTTGCGAGTTGCTCGAGTTGCGGACGCAGCTTGCCGTCGCCGGCCAGTACGAACCGTATTGCTGGGTTTTGCTGCTTGACCAGGGCTGCGGCCTGAATGAGGTACGAAACGCCTTTCTGCTTCTCAAGTCGCCCCAGGAACCCGACCGTGAGAGGACGATTGGTCGCCGTGGTGGGTGAGGAGTCAATGCGGCCGCAGCGATCCATCAATTCTGCCGCACGAAATGGCGCGAGATCGATTCCGTTAAAGATCAGTTTCACTTTCGCCGCAGTGAAGATGCGTTGATTGACGCCGCAGCGGATCATGGCTTCAGAGCCGGCAATGTACCAATCCGTCAATCGGTCCAATTGTTGTTCGACCGTCCGAGCAGCTGCCCGAAACGGCAGGCTTCGATAAGGATGCCCAGCAAACGTGTGGAGCATGTGCACCACCGGTGCGTTGCTGTAAAGTCGCGCGGCAATACGACCGAGCGCTCCGGCGACCGAGGTATGCGTCTGGACAACATCAAAGGATTCAACCTTGAAAACCTCTCTGAGTTGCCGTAAGGCTTGAAGATTTCGCATCGGACCACCGTAGTGATCGATCGCCAGCGGAAAGACGCGAACTCCGGCCTGCTCGAAGGCGGGAAGCATGGGACTGTTTGCCGACATGGCCACCGTCGACTGGAATCTCCGGGGGTCGCACTCGGCAGCCAGTGAAAGGACATGTTGGCCGGCGCCACCATGTGCGAGGCCGATAATATGCAGGATCTTCATGTAAGCTAGGTCCTTCGTAAGTTCATGACGCGCGCCAAGGTATTCGAGGAGCGAACCCATTTTCCAGTCAGTAGCCGTGTGTTCATGCGGTAGCTTCGTCTGCGAGTACTTGCCAGGTGGCCTTTGCAGTTCGCTCCCACGTGTAGCTACTAGCTCGCGCCAAACCACGGCGAGAGAGAGTCAAACGCAAGGCACCATCCGTCAGCAGTTGTTTCAGCCCATCGGCTAGCGAGTCAACTTCGTAAGGATCGACCAGCAGAGCAGCATCTCCCGCGACTTCAGGTAGCGAAGTCACCCGCGACGTGAGCACAGGAACTCCACATGCCATGGCTTCGAGTAGGGGGAGGCCAAAACCCTCGTAGAGTGATGGAAATACGAAGCACTGGGCTCCGCAATAGAGCGCCGGAAGGAACTCGTCGGGGACGTATCCGACCGCAATCACACCAGCGGGAAGAGCAGCCAGGCCCGCGGTGCGAAAAACCTGACTCGTCGCGCCGGCGAGTACCAATGAAGTTTCCGGAAAGCGAGGTCCAACGATTCGCCACGCCTCGAGTAGCCTCGCGAGATTCTTGCGCGGCGCGAGATTGCCAACGAACAGTACATACCGCTGAGGAAGTTGAAGGGGCGACAGCGATTCCGCGACGACGTCCGCCGGCAAAGGGCGAAAACGGCCGTCAACTCCCTGCGGTATAACAACAATCTTCTCCTCCGCAACGCGACAGTAGTCCAACAGTCGTTCACGTGAATACTGCGATATCGTGATAATTCGGCGGATTCTTCTGGCAAGCTTCGGCACCAGGAATTGATACCAAGCTGCGAACTTCCTGGAGAAGCCCTCGGGCTGATCGTGAAAGGCGCAGTCATGTATCGTCACCACTTGCCTCGCAACCACCAGCGGCCCTGTGTTACAGGGTGACCACAACAAGTCGCCGCCGATAAGTGCCGGTAACACGCTCTGTTCCCATAAATGGCCGCGCGCACCTCGCATGGCTCGCTCCGGTGATACCACGCTCGTGCGATCTGAGCAGCGCGCCAGCACTTCGCGCGCATACCGCTCCACGCCAGTTACTCTTTGGGACAGGAATCGGCCATTAACGGTCAATTTCATTCCCCCTCCTCCGTTCCGAGTTGCCGTCGCTGTAGGAAACTCCCGGAATCCGACCAGAACACCAGGTATGCGTACAACGGATAGAGAGAGAAGATTGGATCAAAGACGTCGCGCATCATCCAGGTAGAGAGCAATGCGGCAGCGGCAATGGCAATCGAGCACCGCGTTCTCCAGGCGGTCTCGAGTAAGTCCGTGAAGAGGGCTTGCATGACCCACACCCACAGGAGCAGACCGATCAAGCCGAGCTGCACACCGACAGCCAGAAATCCGTTATCGACCAGGAAGTACTCGACTTCGTGCGATTCGATTTGCGACAGTCCCGTGCCCAAAAGCGACGTTTGTGCCATGCCGGTTCCGACCAGGAGCGAGGCATCTTCGCGCACGAGCCACTTTTCGAAAGCCACCGTCCAGGCCGCGTGGCGCTCGTTCAAAGAGTCGGACGATAGCATGCCCTCGGTAGCCGAGCCGATCACCGTCCCGCAGATTGCCAGACCCAGTGCCGAGGCCAGAAAGATCCATGGCAACCAACGACTTGCTGTCCAGCGACACGAAATGGAGACGACGGCAGCGACGGAGGCCGCGTACTCCATGTACGCTCCGCGCCGGAACGTTACCAAGCAGGCTCCAGCTGTAAGTGCGAGTATTGTCAGCGTGCCTAAGTGTCGCTGCCGGCGATGCGCGAGTAGCCGCGCGAGCACGAGTGAGCCGAAGAATGCCATGGCCTGTCCGCATTCAAGCACCCCGCGAAACAGCGAAAATGCTCTGACGCGACCGAAAAACTCAACCGCCGGAATTTCAAAGGACTCGTCCTCCACCACTGTTGGAAATAGCGGGTCGTTCGCGGCGAACTGCGCAAGGGCGACTAGCGCGGTGGGAATCAAAACCAATGTCAAGCGAAGATTCATCTGCCGCGCCGAAATGCGCGGCCGCAATAGAGCCGCTGCCGGCAGTGCTGCAAAGAACAGAAAGTACTTGTTGAAGCCGAACAGAATTGCACCGGCGGGGAGGTCGCTGGTCAAGATTAACCACGCCAAATCCGCTACCAGGTAACAGGCGAAGATTGACGCCGGAATGAAGCTGGCCCGGACAACAATCTGGCCACGTGCCAAATAGACGGTCCCGGCCGCGTACGCAAACAGTCCCATGACGGTTAGCAGCTTGGGCACGCCGTTCGGGATGACGATGCGATCGAAGACGGCTAACTGTGACTGCAGGAATAGCCCGGCCACGAGTTGCACGATCACTGCCCCGAATAGCAGCTCTCCAAGCAATCGCAGTCCAAGATCGCCGCTTCGCGATGGCGATCGATGCGAAGCCTCGAATTGCAGTGTGGCGGTGGACATGGCGGCTGTTCAGTTCAAGGTCTGCTTGTAAGCACTTAAATAGAGTTCGATAGTTCGGTCAAAGACGTGTTCAGAGGCGCGCGCATGACATTGATCAGAGAGTTCTTTCCGACGAAGCGGTTGCATCGCCAATTCGCGTACATGCTCTCGCAGTGCAGCTCCATCACCGCGATCGAACAACAATCCGCACTGACCGTGTTGGATTACTTCGGGAATTCCTCCGACTGCCGATGCCACAACCGGCACTCCGGCCCTAATCGCTTCGCAGAGCACCAAGCCGAATGGTTCATGCCACAAAGACGGGACGACCAGGACGTCAATCGACGGCAAAAACGCCTCAGCTCGAACTTTCCCCAAGAACTGCACTGTGGGACCTGCAAAACGGCGTCTGAGATTGTCGACATAGGAGGCGTCTCCCGAGCCGGCCACGAACACTTCGCACTGATGTGTTGCGAGCGGCGCAAGAGAATTGAGCATCATCTCAACGCCCTTTGATGGTGCGATTCGGCCCAGATATCCGACTCGCAGCCTGTTGCCAGGGATTCTCGCTGTGGCTGTGCTTGCGGCGGTGTCGCAAGGGGCGCCATTTGGAATCACAAGTGTACGCGCCTGTGAGAAGTAGCCGTGCCGCAGGTGGCGATCGAGCACGAACCGGCTCACGCCAATCACGGTGTTGACCGTCTGCGAGTGTTCTCGCTTCGGATAGGAAAGCGCGCGGCATCCGAGGCATTGGCTGGCGCAGTTGTGCTCGCGGCGAAACATCGTATGACTCGTGCACAACAACGCATAGTCGTGGATCGTATGGACAATCGGAACTCCTCGTGCGTATGACGCCTCCCACACTGCCGTAGTTAGACCTGCAAGGTTATGAGTGTGTATCAGGTCTGGCTGTTCATGCCCGATTAGGCTGTCGATATCCGCTGCGCTACCTGCTCCGTAGGAGTTTCGGGCATGCCAGATGAGTTTGCGCAGCGCAGGCTGCGGTCGACCATCGAAAGGCCAGTACATGTTGCGCAGGGGCAGTTCGTGAACCCGTAGCGGCCCGCTCTCGGATGAGGCGGGTGCGGGACTGAGGCAGGCCACCGACACGTCGTGACCACGGTTGACCAGTTCTGCGGCAAAGCGCTCTAGGAACACCTCTGCTCCGCCGAATCGACGGGGCGTGAACAGCGAGTTGATCTGCAGGATTCTCATGAGACCACTACGCCGAATGGCGGCCTCAGTAAAGGGTGTGTCCAGACGCCGACGATCCGGCGGGCAAGCATCCATAGTGTCAGGCTCTGTGCGGCGATCGCACTCGCCGAGGTAACCGCAAGCCCAACGATTCCGAAGTGAGTTGCTGCCCATGGACCTATCGCGAGAAGCGCGGCCGCCGAGACGACATTGACCATAAGCGAGGCGCGGTGGTTACCACTCATTTCCAGAGTTCCGCCACAGCTTCCCACTCCCACAAGAAAGAGCTGGCCGATGGCTAGAATGCTCAGGGGCATTGCCGCTTCACTGAAGAAGGTGCCGAACAGCACCACCAACACTGGTCGACCCCACACAAGGAGTACAAGGATGATCGGCACGGTAGGCGCGGCTGCCAGCAATGCGGATCGTCTAAGCAGAGCTTCAAGATCGTTTAGCCGGCCTGAGCCGAACAATTCGGCGACCGATGCCATGACCGTGAGATTCATCATTTGCAACGGCAGAGCAACCAGGAGCACCAACCGCCGCGCCGCGCCATATAACGCCAGATCGTCGTGGGGGCACCAGATTCCAGCAATCCATAGGTCGGCTTGAGTGGTTGTGAAAGTCAAAAGCTGGATGGCGAGCATGGTCGTCGAGAAGCCCAGCAGCGACTGCAGTGCAGGACCACCTGAAGTGTCTGCTGGCGCCACGCGGTCGAGCTTGTGACGCTTGGCGCAGGTAAATCCAATGACGGCCACTGGTAGCGTGAACAACATCGCGATGGCATTCAATGTTACCGCGGTTGCGAAGCTCGGTTTCCCCAACACGACGGCGGAGGCGAGCATCAATAGAAACAAGAGGTTACTTAGCAGGCCGCCTGTTTGTCCGCCTGAAAGCAGGCTGGCGAGCCGAATGTCGTGTAGCGAGCGGCAGGCCTCGGCGAGTAGCTGCAAGCCGGCCAATAGCACCAATGTAGTGGCAGCTAGTGGCACCAGCCCGGCAAATAAAGGAAACCCCAGCAACCGCTCGTTTGCGAAAGTTAGCCCGAGCGACGCGAGTCCCGCTACGCTCGAGATTGACACCACGGACGTGGCAAGCACGAGCCGCAGACTGCGTCTCGCTCGATCGACGTCTTGATTTCCCAGGCTTTCGGCAACGTAGCGGACGACGGCCGTGTTGAGGCCGAACATTGCCAATAGACTCGCCAGCGCCAGCACACTGCTCAACAATAGAAAACTGCCAAAGTCAGCTGGCGACAGCCATCGCGCCAGAACCACGTTGACCAGCATCGTGACGCCAACGCCGAGCGTTCGACTCAACACAACCCAGATCGCACTCATGCGAAGATGCCGCCGAGAAACACCAGTCGCCGATGTCGACACAAGTGCTGTTCTTTGCGAGTCGCATTGTCGAGCCTGCAGTTCGAGCGACATCAACAGGCTCCTTGTCTCAGGAGCACAACCTTGAAGGTCAGCATCAGAATGTGCAAATCGAGCCAGATTGACCAGTTTCGGGCATAGAATCCATCTAGCTCGACATGCTCTGCGTAAGTCGTCTGGTTGCGACCGGATACCTGCCACATTCCGGTGATTCCAGGCAAGACGCTGCAGAAAGCCTGGAATTCGGCGCCGAAGTCCGAAATCTCGCTCGCCAGAATCGGCCGCGGCCCGACAAGGCTCATCTCTCCCCGGAGCACGTTCCAGAGTTGGGGCAACTCGTCCAAACTTGTTCTTCGCAGCAGCTGACCTATCGTCGTCACGCGTGGATCATACTGCAGCTTGTGATCACGCTCCCATTGTTCACGAACCGCCGGATTGGCGGCCAGGTGCTCGTCGAGTACTCGCTGACCATCGCACACCATCGTGCGGAACTTCCAACACAGAAACCGCTGGCCCTCATGTCCGACACGTTCTTGCTTGAAGATGGCGGGACCTGGTGAAGTCAGCTTGATAAGCACTCCGATTGCGAGTAATAAAGGCACAAGTGGGACACAGATCGCAATAGCCAGTATTAAGTCAATCGCCCGCTTCAAAGCGCGAAACGGTGCCGGAACGCCCAGACTCGCTTCTTGTCCAGGCCAGTCGAGGCACGCACTCGCGCGCCTCCATAAATGGGTGCTTCCATCCAGCCGCGATACCAGGATCTGCACCTGCGATCCGTCGCGCAGATGATGCTGCACGGTGGGCAAATCAGCAGCGGTCGCGACAATCAGCCAAGGGTGATCAAGCTTCCGCAAGGTTGACCGTAGTCGTTCAACCGGGGCTAGATGTCGGACGCCACCTTGTGCGTCGGCGATCGGCCGCTGGCCGACGAACCCCAAGGGGCGAAGTCCAACTCCAGGGTTGCTCTTTAGGTAGCGATGTATCTTTTCGGCGGAGGCAGTATCACCAACAAGCAGGCACGGTTGGCCCCACCACGGAAACCGGCCGAAGAGCTGACGCACGCCCCGCCGCAGCAAAGCGATGCCAGGTATTAGGAGTAGACTCGTTAACACGATTGCCAGCTGGACCGCAAATGTCTTCGACGGTTGCAGGAAGCTGACGGCCAAGAAAGTAGGACCTATGCAAGCGACGGCAAGCCCGGCTCGTCGCAGTTCCGCCACAGGGCCGAGGCCGACACCAGGGTAGAGGCCCACCGCTGGCGCGACGAAGATGAACGAGGAAAGCAGCGCCGCTGTGAGTGACTTCCACTCCACAACTGCCGGGTACCAGACCGCGGTCGTAGCGATCCACGCAAACGCCAACGCCAAGAGTATTGCGATGAGGTCAGCAAGAACGAGCGGCGCCGCAGTGACTCCGGCATAACGCACGACGCTAGGGACAAGGTCCGTGCGACTCTCGGCCGATAGGTGACCGCAGGATTGATTCAGTTCGCCCGATGGCGAAAGTGACAGCGCCGGAACAGCAAGGTCCGTGGCGGGCATCCGTGTTCTCCATCTTGGTAATCCACGACGTGGGACTTGGAGTCGATAGAGCCTGCTCCCTCGTCGGCTCTTCCAACTTCTCAGAGTTCTGCGAAGTCAGTCGGCGCCGGGTCTCTATCACACACTCCGAACGCGTTCGATTGTGGTGTCAGGCACGCGCGGCAATCTACGGACAGCACGGGGGCACTCGGGCTAAACTGCGTGGCGCGCAGACTGATTCTTCACGCTACGCACGCGCAGGAGCCGTGAACTCACTTGAGCGAAGCCAGGCACGGGTGAGAACTGTCCAGAAGTCCAACGCCAGTCTCCTGCGAACAAACGAATACGGAAGCCATCCGTATTCAGGGGCTTGCTGCCGAGGCCGCCAATTGCCGCGTATGAGCAAGGCGCCCTTGTCCGAGCGGATTCGCAGCCGATCTCCGAAGCCAACCGCGATTGCCGCCGTTCCGCCGAAGTTGTCGTCCATCGTCGTCGGACACCAGATGTGCGGGTCCGCGTCGTCCGAATTCGATACGGCGAAGCCGAATGCCGTGGGAAATCCCGCAGTTAAGTATGCGCGGAGTCGCCGCAGAATCACTTCGCCCGTGGCATCGGGGCCATCGAGGCGAAAGTAACGCATGCGCTTGAGGCTATGCGCAAGATGAAACGTCAGGGCATCCGGTGCGGCTGCAGA
The DNA here is from genome assembly GCA_041741015.1 of Pirellulales bacterium. Classification (GTDB taxonomy): domain Bacteria; phylum Planctomycetota; class Planctomycetia; order Pirellulales; family PALSA-1355; genus JALHMI01. Next base: position 92,270 of record JBGSKX010000316.1, on the reverse strand, counting down.
ATTGGGCGTGGAAAAGTACTTTTCTTCCGTAAAGCCACACTGCCGGGCCGCCTTCAGCACCGTGCGCAGCGTCACCGTGCCGCCGGCCGCCGCGGCATATCGCTGGGCTGCGTAAGTCAGGAAGCCTCGCGAAAGTTCCAGCGATCTGCCAGATGCGCGCCGCTCGAAGTGTTCGATCAACGCCGCGACAGCTTCGACGCTGCTCGGAACCTGTCCGCTCGAATGGATCGACAACGACCCATACTCACGCGCGTCGACAAAACCGGGCGGATCGCCCGCCGTGCGACTTCGCGGCAAGCGGCTGAGCGCCGCAGTAATCCGTGGACTGGATGCCAAATAGTCGCGGTGATCCGGCACGTCCGGATACCAATCGCAGCGCAGCAGTTTCGATTCGTGGCGCCGAGGTAAGACCTCGGTCTGCGGGTCAGCCACCGTGTATTCCCTCCGCAGTCGGAAGCTGACACCCTGGCGCCAGTACGCAGAATGAACGTTTTCCGACGAGCGTCAACAATAACCAGCCCACGCGCGGCAAAGGAGGGGCACAAGCGGGAACCTCGTGGGCAACCCTCCGCCGCACAGCCAACTCGTCGTGCGCTCAATCGCCTCGCCAGACAACCGCTCCTCACCTCAACCTCCTTCCTTCGGCTTCCAAGCCATCGCTCGTCTGTCGCCGGCCAAGCCGCGGCCGAGCTCGGCAGTCCCGTTATTCTCCCGCACCAAAAAATCGACATCACACCCTGCTACGATTCCTTCCGCCAGCCGCTCGGGCCGATCAATTCCCACAGCACACCCTGCGCGTTGCCGTCGCCGGAAAAGCGAATCAGGGAATGACGCTGGTTGCGGTTGAGCGACTTGATCGTCTCCTGCAGCCGGCGCTTGGGCGACTGCTCGCTGCGCGGCGGCAACGGGTCGTCGATCCGCGGCGGCCAGGCTTCCTCTTCAAACGCCGCCAGGATCGCTTCCTGGCTCGCGGCCGGCACGCGAAACCGCTTCACCACCTGCACGCCCACACGCAGCTCCTGCCGATCGCGGTCCCATTTTGGCGTCACAAATTCAGCTGGCGGCGCAATCGAAAGCACTGTCGCGCTTGCGCGAAAAGATTCCCCGCGGCGGGCGGTAACGCTCTCTTCAGTGCCCCATAACGATCGGCTCAGGATCTCGCCTTTACTGGTCAACGCAAAGCAAGTTCGCCGGTTGAAGACTACCTGAGACGTGTGCTTGAAACTCCGCTGACCGTCGCCGGGCGAGGTGGTTTCGAGGGCGTGATCGACAAGTCCGGCGCCGACCAGCCACCGCAAGTCGCTGTTGGTGACGTTCAGCCGGCGAAGCCAGGAAAGCTCGACGGCAAAATCCCAGACGTTGGTGTGCAGGTCTTGCGAGTATTCAAACGCTCGCAAAAACTCTTGAAATGCGGCATACAGTCGTACGCTCGAGCGAATCTCAAGCGGCAGGTCGCAGGGGCGCTCGACGCCCTGCGAGGCGACGGGGGGCGGGTCAACGGCGGACATGAATCTTTCCTCGGATAACCAGCGCGGCACTTCAACCGATGGCCAAGACCCCGCCTGGTCCTGGTGGTGCTGAGTGAAGTCGCGAGTCGATTTACCTCCTGCTGGCCCCACTCGCCATCCATGAGCGATGAGGGCTCCAAGCTCTGAATCTACTTGCCCCGTCCATAGCGTGCGATTCAGCATAGGTAGAGACCTGCCTTTGTCAAGAATCGTGACTCTAGGCTCACGCAACATAAATAAACCGAATACTTATTCCTTTCCCTTCGCCGCGCGCGACATTCGCCGCGCTGCACGTCAGCCGCCAGTATTCGTAATAGTGCGGGCGATAATTGCCACGTGCACGAACCCAGCATCCGCCTGGCGAATAGCAGGTATCAAGCCAGGTGCGATTGAGTACTCCTGGGGTGAAGAATTCGCAGGGCGAGTTCCCCATGATTGCCGACAACGGGGCAGGTAAAGTTTCCAGTCTTCAGCGATTCCGTCTTCAGTGATTCCTTTTCTGTCAAAACTCTTCCCCATCCTTTGTCCTCCCACTGCACTGCTCTGCGAACTCTGCGGTTCGTCTTCTTCGTTTCCGCTCCCGAAAAAAGTCGGGCGGCTGTTTTTTATGCGCCGCGATTTCGCGCGTGTGCGCCTGAGTTTTCGTGTAAATGATGTTTCGACGCCACACACGCGCCCCACTTGGGTGGCAAAAGGGCTATGTGTTTTCTCCAGTGTGACGCGAGCGCTTGCGCCCCTGAGCGAGAAGTGCGAGTCGAGACACAATCCGCTGAACGTACCATAAACGAAATCGTGGCCTGATTTCAATTCGTGGTGGACACTTGCGTGGTGTGCGCTGCGCATGCTGCGCCGCGGCTGCGCACAACGAGTTGCGCTCGCAGTGCGCCACACACCTGGTCAAGCGGTCAAAGTTCGTGCGATTTTTTTTCATCCGGAATTTCCTCCGGCTCAAGGCTGCTTCAGGGGACTGTCCCAATTTTCCGGCTGCCCGGGGAGGAAAATGGGACTGTACCCGTCCTGTATTTGGTTGACGCATTTGAAGCATTGTTCGTAACCCGACGCGTAAGCGAGGCAGTACTTGCCCCCTTCGTATCCCGACGCGTGAGCGATTCCGTACTTGTCAGCGCTGGCCCATTGGTAGCCCGACGCGTCAGCGAGGCTGTATTCCACGTCTCTTCCTTCGTGGCCCGGCGCGTGAGCGAGTTCTTTCTGCAGGGCTTTCCTCGCTCACGCGTCGAACTACCAGGCGGGACCTCCTCGCTCACGCGTCGGGTTGTGAGCCAGGGGGCTGTCCCGAAGTTTCCGGTTGCCCTGGGAGGAAACTGGGACTGTCCCCGTGCTCGTCGCTTCGGTGCGCTTCTCCACCTGCACCCTACGCCAGGTGCTGGCCTGATTTCAAGCGCGAGTGCATCGCGATTCGCGGCGCGCGTTGCGTGGCAACGAGTTGCGATTTATGGTGCGCACACTTCACCGGGAAGGGAGCGGGGAGATTAGCCGCAGAGTGCGCAGAGGATCGCAGAGGGGAGGGCAGTGGAGCGGAAGGGTTTTAGCACGGAGACACGGAGGGGCAGCGGAGCAGAGTCGGCCAAGGGTGGGGAAGATTTACCACGACGACACGAAGGCACAACGGGTAGGGAGCGGGAAGATTAACCGCAGAGTGCGCAGAGGAACGCAGAGGGAAGGGCCGAGGAGCGGAAGGGTTTTAACACGGAGGCACGGAGAGGCAGAGGCACAATCGCACGGCAGGGACAGAGAGTTCGACCACGGCGGCCACAGAGAAAGAGGCTAGAAAAGGTGGCGTATAGTCGACGCCGAATGATGCGGGCGTGGAAGGCGCCGAATGCACGGTCACTCGGCGTCCCGCTGCTGGGCATCACCGTCATTCTCCGACGCGATCCCCGGTAGCAGAAGCTGCCTTGACGATGTCGACTTCGCCTGCTCGGCCAACGCTTTGCGTTCGGCGGCGTCAAGTTGCTCAACAATCTCCGGCAGCAGGCAATCGAGGTGGCCGCCGTCCGGAAGCTCGATGCGTTCGCCGAAGATTTCTTTCAAGATGCCCATAACACACCCCGCTATTGAAGTCTGGCATTGTGAGCCCGCCTCTCATTGTAGCGAAGCGTCGATGGTTTTCACTTAGTATCTGCGGGCTCAGGGAGACACTCGGGTGCATCGTGCCGCGGCAGATCGGAGTCTTGCGGTTGCCTTCCCCCATCAGGGTGGTGGGCTGCAGTTTACAGCAGTATAATTCGCGCCAACGGTTTGACGGTCCCCTCTCTTGATCTCACGGAAGTGCAATGCCGGCGCCCGATCCTGTCGTCCAGCTTGTTGAGCGGTTTCGCGAGATCCACATGGCCCATTGACTTCGACGGATTCCCAGTAGCCCGAGGATGCCCACGAGGAGGAGTAGAACGCCGGCGGGTTCGGGCACGATCTCGAGCGTCGAGCCGACAAACTGGATATCCTCGGCGTCGAGCCCGAGGTCGTCGCCATAGAGTTGCGTCCATCGATCGACGTCTCCAAACAGGATGGGAATGAACTCCTGCTGGCCGATCCCGGTCGCCGTGAGCAGCACGCTGAAAAGTAACTGCGGTGCACTGCCGGGCGGGGTAGCTGAGAATCTCGCGGTATAGCCTGTGGCGCTGTCGGGCGCCAGGACCACGTATTCGGGTCCGCCACTACCTACCAGGAAGGTTGGTCCGAACTCCACCGTTTGATTGATGTCGAGCGACGACAATGCGGGGTCGAACGACACCGTGCTGCCGGCCGAGAATACGCCGTGAAACGGCAGTTGGGGGTCGCGAATGTCGGTGACATAGACACGCAGGAGAAATTGCTCGCCGACGTCGACCGAAGAGATCGCCGTCGTACTGTCAACGGCCGTTGCGAACGCGTCGACGCGCATCACCGGGGCCGCCAGGAGCGACGCCGGGAAGAGGATGATCGCCAGGGCTGCGGCAGTTTTCGACGAAGCAGCCCGAGGCAGAAGCGAGATAGCGGCGAGCGAACGAAGCATCGTGGCGATTCCTGGTTGCGGGTGCGGTGAGAGACAACGGCAGCAAGACGACAACGGTAGCGGGCAGCAACGCGCGCGACCAAAGCGGGCGTGCGGGAAACGTTTGCGAGTGGGCGGGAGAGGGAGCAATCGAAGACGATCCGTCAGCGGACGAGTCTTCGAGGTGTGTTGCTCAGCGGCCCCTAGGAGAGAAAGCGAAGGTGTGGCGAGATTATAGTTGACAGTACGCGGGAGTCAAACAGGCCCGCTGCAGGCAGAGGGCGGCACGGGCAGTGGAGCCTGACACGCTGCCTGCCCGAGCCGTACCGCCGTCTATCGACGGACTTCGAGCGCTGGCCTTATTTACCCGAGCTGCATTCGCCAGCGCGCTATTTTTCAGAGCCCCGGCGCGATCTGCCGATCCACAATCCGACCACGCCCAGCGCGGCCAGCAGATACGAGCTGGGTTCGGGGACCACGCCAAGAATGCCCACGTTGAAGCCGTAGAAGTCTTCGAACTGCGGATTCGTCCAGGAGATGCTCGTATAGTTGCCGATGAATTGCACCGAGCCGTTCCCTTCGACGCCGGAAACCGTCACGCCGCTGAGGCTGAGCGGACTGCCGCCGTACTCGCTGCTCGGGCCGCCCACGACAAGCTGTGGGTTGTACCCGGTGAACACGAACGAGGCCGGGCCTTGGACGACCGAGCCCAGGCTCCAGATCGCGATGACCGGATCGATCACCGCTTGCGAGAAGCTGAGTGTGTTGACGGTCTGCGAGCCGCCGAAGAGCATAATGACGTTGTGGTATTGGTCCATGCCGTTGTCAAGAATCGTGCCGTCGGCCCAGGTGGAAGTTGGCGCCCAGCTGGGGGTGCCATAAATCACGTCGTGATAGTCGGCGGAACTGTACGTGACATTGATGACGTCATTGCCGGAGAAGATTTGCCCGCCTTGGCTGGACCCCCAGTAGTTCCAGTCGACAGGCGCTGCGTGCAGAGAGGAAGCGCAGAGCAGCAGAATGGCGAAGCAGGCCGTGAAGGTGCGAGTCATGAGCCAACCCCCGGGAAGTGAAGTGAGCGAACCGACCCAAGGCCGGTCATCATAGTGCGGCGGGGGCGCAGCGTCTAACGCTTACGCGCAAGTTTTTCGGCTCGCGGCCGGGGTGCGTGCGGCGGAGGCGGCGAAGGGCCCAAGAGGGGCGGATTTGCCAGAAGAGTCTTAACGCAAAGGCACGCAGAAGCAGCGACGCAGGGTTGGTTGGGGCGGGGGATGATGGGGCAGGAGGCCGAGCGCGTGTCGTACGAGTCGGGTGGCACAAGTGGCCGCGAGCGCGGGCTCACCTGTGCTCTTCGGTCAGCGGCAGCACGGGCTCTTCCAGGGTCGCAACGTGCACAGGTGACTGCTGCGCAGGACCTGTGGCACTCAAGTCCGCTCGATCCGCCGTCGTTTGATCGCTTCGGCCTGGTTGCTTCGGCCTGGGTCTCTGGTTTACTTCTTCAGCTTGGCCGGCGGCGGCAGGGGCGAAGCGAGGCTGGACGGAGCCGCGCCTTCGAGGTGCCTGGCAAGCGGGATGTCGTAATAGGCGGCGCCGGCCGATTGGAACTTGCCGTCGACCCGTTGGGTGAGGACGCGAACCATGGCCTGGTCGGCCTGGTCCTTGCGGAGTTGGATGGTTCCGACGCGGCGGCCGTCGGCGGCGGGTTTCAGTTCGATGCGTCCGCGGACGTCGTACCTGCGGGAATTCTGCGTGGAGTTTTGTTTGTCGAGCACAGCCAGCGTGATCGAGTGAATGGGTTTCAGCCGTCCTTCGCTCGCGAGCGTGAACGTGACGTTGAGCGTGTCGGCGTCTGCGTCTTCGACCGAGATGTCGTACTTCAGCCCCCACTCGTCTTTCGAGGGAGCGAGCGCGTAGTAGATGGCCCAGGCCTGTTGGGAGATGAGCGCGACGGCGGCGACGACCAACAGACCGGTTGCGATGCGTGAGAATCGACTGTTCATGGCACGTTCACCTTGATAAGGACGCGGGAGCGCTGAAGCGGAACCGAGCGACAGCGCCGCGGCTGGTGCTCATCTGGCCGGCTATTCAAGCGAAGCCGGCCGATTCGGGCAAGATCAATCGGTGGGGAAGGGGCGTGCTATCGCCGCCGGGAGCAGAGGGCGCGCCGGCCTTTGTGGCCGGGGGCTTCATCATGAGGCGAGTGCGTGTGGCCAGCGGAGTGGCTGTGGCCATGTGACGAGTGCGCCGTGTGGCGGGCGAGGCGAGGCATGTGCTAGCCTGGACTGGCCGAGAACACCTGGACTTGCGGGTTCAGCGCGCGGGCTTTGGCGAGTGCGGCGCTGGCTTCGGCCGTTTTGCCTTCGGTCTGCAGGACGAACGCTCTGGCGCTCAACACCAGGTCGAGATTCGGCGCTCCCTGTTCCGCAACGGCCAGATCGGCATGGGCGCTCTTGGTGTCGCCCAGGTGTGCGCGGCAGACGGCCCGATGGACGATGAGCTCGACCACCTGGTCGGGACTGAGGCCGCCAGAAAGGTAGGCGGCGCTGAAGGCCTTCTCGGCCTCTGCGAATTTGCCCGCGGAGAATGCCGCCAGGCCGGCGTTCATGGCTTCCTGCATTTCGGTGCGATCGGGCGCTTGCGGACCGCAGCCCGTGATGAGCATCACAAACAGTAGCGAGGGAATCGCGACGCTGTTTTTCATTCGGGAACCTGCGCGACCTCGCCGCCATTGCGAGTGCCGAGGGCTCGCCAGAGCGCGAGATCGATGTCTTCGGCGATCGAGACAACTCGGCCGTCGCCGAAGGCCGTATTCACCAGCCCGGGATGACTGCTGCGTGCGGCGATAATGGCGTGTTCTCCGGGCGTGTCCGGAATGGAACTCCAGTTGCCGCAGTCGATGTGTTCCCAGTTGGGAGGGGCGACGTGGTTGTACATGGTCGAGTCGTAGGCGGCGAACGGCCAGCCGTTCGACCAGTCTGTGCCAACCAGCCAGCGTCCGGCGGACATGAAGTTGAAGGTAGAGACGGAGGGCTTGTACTCGGAGCATTCCTTGAAGAACGCTTCGCGCGGAATGATTTCGTCGCGACGTGCATTGATGGTGACGATGTCGGTCAGGGTGGGAAGCGCGCCGGCCGGATTCAAGCCGCTTCCTTTGTCGCGTTCGCTCCAGAACGCGGTATGCGAGGTGCCGTCGGTGAAGTTGGCGATCGAGAGCCCTTTGCCGGCAGTAAAGGCCCCGTTTCCCAGGACCGGCAGCCCGCCGTTCTCGCCGTTGTGAACGTTCTGCTGGTAGCTGGCATTGGCGCCGGCGTATGGCGTGCTGCCGCCAAAGTTATAGCGGTAGTTGTTTTCCGAAATGACGCGCTCGGAGTTGGCGTCGCTGGGGCAGAGAAAGATCCCGCCGGCCTGGGCGTAAGCGGTGTAGTTGATGCTGAAGGGCTGACCGTCAATCGTCATCCGCAGCACCTGGGCTCGCGAGAAGTCGATCAGGTCGTAAATCGTGCCGTTCTCCATGTACGGCAGGATGCGGCAATGGACAGAATGAAACCCAGTCCACTCGCGGGGATTGGTTTGATCCACCGCGTTGTAGTTGGTGTAAGAGTTATTCGCCTTGCCGTTCTTGACCCAGTCGGGCAGTAGTCGTCCCGGAGGCAGGACGTCATGCGTCGACTCGTAGTTCAGGGTGGCAATCGCCATCTGGCGGAGGTTGTTCACGCACTGGCTGCGGCGGGCCGCTTCTCGGGCGGACTGCACGGCGGGCAGCAACAGCGCTATGAGGATCCCGATGATGGCGATCACGACCAGGAGTTCGACGAGCGTGAAGCCCGCTCTGCACGCGCGACTATGGGCCGTCGAGCGACGCGACCAGCGGGCCATGCAACAGGACAGGAGGCCGAGCGCAGCGAGCAGCAGGCTCGAGGGTTCGGGGACGACGCTCAACGGCTGGGCGATGCTTTCGCCGTAATGCGTCTGAAGCGTCAGGAAGTCGCCGAATCCGACCAGGTTGTCGCGGTTGAAGTCGCCCTCGAGCCAACCACCGGCGAGTCCGAAGTTGCCTTGCAGGGCGAGGAAGTCGGCGAAGCTTACGATTTCGTCCAGGTTTGCATCGCCCGCGAGTGCGACAACTCCTTGCAGTGAGACCGACAACTGGATGTCGGCGATCTCGCCGAGCAGATCTTCGTCTGAAAGGCTAAGCGAGAGAAGTCCTTGGAACGAACCGTAGGCGTCTGTCAACAGCGAGACATCGAAATTGGCGGAGCTGCCGGCTAGCAGGTTGATAAAGGTCGCAAGGCTGGTCGCGAAGGCCGCATCGCCGGAGAGCTGCACTTGATCCAGATCGAGCGCCGCGGTGTATCCCAGTGTCTCGGCCAGATTGTGCAAGGCGAGGTTCTCAAGCGGCGCTGCTTCGCCTCGGGCGACGATTCCGAAATCGATCGCGAGATTTTGCACGTCTGCCAATCCGTCGAAAGACGGCCGGGCATGATCGAGCACCGTGTAGTTCACGTCTTCGACGTAGCTCGCGTTGGCAGCGCCTTGGCTGGTTGCCGTCACTTGCACCTGCCCCGAACGATTGCCAGTGACGGCGGTATTCAGCGAAAGTGGATGAATATTCGCCGGCTGCAGTGCGCCCGCGGTCCCGGCGATCGGGCCCGCGACGTCGCCAGCGGCGGTACCGATGTAGTCCAGTTCGTCCGCGCCGAGCACAGTGACCACGGGAGCCGAATTCTGGATCTCGAGTTCGATCGACACGTTGGCGCCGGAGAGCACACGCGACGGCGCGGCGGCAAGTTGGGCATCCATCCGAGCCGGCAGTTGATAGTCCGCGACGACAGGAAGATGGTCCGAGGCTCCGGCGATTGCCGTCAGAATCGGCAGCGGCAAGGCGGTGTTGCTGGGAACATCCAGGTTGCCGTTGATGGCGTGCGTGCCGTTGTTGCCGAAGGCATGATAGGACCCCGGAATGATGCTCATCCCCTCGCTGTCGAGCAATTCGCCAGTGACCATCTGCCAGTCGAAGCGATCATCCATGCCGCCGGTGACTTGTCCACCGTAGCGCGAGGTGGTCGTCGGGCTTTGAGTGTGGACGTCTCGGAAGCTCGACAAGTCGTGCCAGTTGCCAAGCCGGTTGATCGGGTCGAAGCCCTGACCCGGTCCGGCCGCGGTCAGCGGTGCCCACATCGGCTCGTTCGAGCGGTAAATGTTGAAGTCGCCGGCATAGATGACGTGAGCCCCCTCGCCGAGCGCGTCGGAGTTGGCCCGGACGCCGGCCGCCTCGACCGCGCGGCGATTTGCATCCGCGACGGTGTCGCTGGCCTTGTAGTGATTGACATACACGTAGAACGCGGAGTTCTCGTCGTAACCGACCGGTTGCAACTGGTAGCGGGCGCCTTGTCTGGCAGCGCCCGATCCGCTGACGGTTCCGACCGCGAAGTCATTGACATTGATCTGCCCATCGTTGTTGAAGTCCGCGACGTTCAACTGAACGGTCTGCGTGTTGTAAATCAGCCCCGGGCGGCCGCCGCCGGAAGTGGCGACGTCGTAAGGAGCGCGGGCGTACGTTCCGGGACCATAGATGCCGTTGAGCAGATTGACGATCGACTGGGTGGTACTGGCTGAAGACGTTTGCTCCTGCAATGCCAGTACGTCAATCGGTTTGCTGAAGCCCTGCCGTGCCTCGTCGCCGATGGCCTGGAGAACTGTTCCCAGATCACCGTTGGGGCCACCGCCGGTGTTGTAGCTGACGATGCGAAGTTGCGCGAGGGCAGGACTCGAAATCCCAACCAGAAGCAGCGCGGCAAGCAAGCGGCCGACGCGAATCATGTCCTGACTCCAACGAACACCGGCGTCGTGCCGGCGATGCAATCTGAGTTGATGTAAATAGAGTCGCTCGCCCAGCAGCGGGGGGGATGGCCGAGCGAGCGACTCTCAATTGGCAGATGCGTCCGCACCGACTAGCGGCGACGGGCAACCATCTTGCGACGTCCAACGGTCACCAGCGCCAAACCGCCCGCGGCTGCCAGGAGGAGGGCGCCGGGTTCGGGGACGACGGTCGTGTTGGTCACGATTTCGGCACGAGTTACCGCGATGCCGGATGCAGCACTAAACACGTTCGAGCCCAGGTCGGGGCTGGAAAGGTTGAAACCTGGCATGATTCCCGCCCAGGTGCCCGAAGCCACCAGCAACGGAGCGTTGTAGATCGCCTGCTCCTGGGGGAGAAAAGCCACGACACCGGGAGCAGTCGCCAGGTTGCCGCCGACCTGGCCGAACCCGCGCACCAGGTGCTGGGTCGGAGTCACCGTGTCCTGCGAGGCCTGGACGCCGGGACTTCCATCGGCCGAACGGAACAGACTGAAACCGACTGGCTGGAAGGTGTTGAGCGCGAGACCGAGCGGCGAAAGGTGATCCAGCGACAAGATGCCGCCCGTCAAGGGCGCGCCATAAGCGGCGATCCCGAAGTTGTCGAGGCCGGTGCTGGCGTACAGGTTGAACGAGCCGGGACCGTTCTCATCAATCTTCAGGTCGAACGTCACGGTTGCGGCCCGGGCACTGCCGAAACTGGCCAGCACGAGTGCGGCCAGGGCCAGAAACTTACCGAAGCATTTCATGGTGTTATTCCAATCGTTGGTTGAAAGCGAGTGTTTGTTGTTGTGGCACATCAGGGCGCCATCCCTGCGATCTAATTTGGCAAGCGTGCCTCGACTTAAATCAGTACTTGGTGATCAATCGCGACGGCCCGAGCTCTTACGAGCGCGGTAGACGCGGAACAGCATGCCGGAGAAGCCCAGCCCGAACAGAATCACGGTCGACGGCTCGGGGACGGCGTTGACAGACAAGGGGTCAGCCAAGGGTCCGGGGACCGGCACCATGTTGTTGAAGCCGAAGTTGCCCTGGAGGGCGAGGAAGTCGCCAAAGCTGATCGAGCCGTCGCCGGTGAAGTCGCCGGAGGCCCAGCCGCCGGACCCACCGAAGTTGCCTTGCAGAGTGAGGAAGTCACCGAACGAGACGGCGCCGTCGAGGTTACCGTCACCATAGGCGGTGCCGAGAATGTTCTCAACCAGCTCGTCGGCATCGCCGCCTACGCCGGTCAAAGAGCCTTCGCCGGTGAGGTCGAGCCATTCCTGGCCGACCGCGGCACTGACTTCGCCGCCGCGCGTCGGGTCGAGTACGGCCGCGAACAGCGCATCGATGTCGGCGGCGTCGATGATGCCGTCGCCGGTGACGTCGCCGCGGGTGATGAACTCGATGCCCTGCTTCTTGAAGAAGTGATTTGCGGCATTGAGTTCGGAATAGACCAGCGTGCCCGATTCAGGATCGAAGACGTAAACGTCACCGACCACATTGGGCAGTCCGCCGGAGTCCGCGTCGAAGAAGTAGATGTGACCGGTCCCCTTGTCCACGGCGACAAAACGGCCGTCGGTGACGGCGGTGTCGTCGTCGATGATCCCGGAAACGGGCAGGTTGACCGAGGTGTCCCAGGCACCGGGCAGAATTTCATTCTGCAGGTTGCCGTCGGTGTCGGCGGCGTCGTAATTCGTGATCGTGCGGCCGATGACCTTCGGTTCCGTGGGAATCGCTTCGAAGAAGCCCGACTCACCGATCAACAAGTTTCCCTGTCCATCGACGCGAATCCAATCCAGCACGCCATCGTTCGTGGTCGGATCGATCGTCGGGTCATCGTCCAGAGCGAAGCCTGTCGGGAACGGCGACGGACCGGCATTGATTTCCTTCTTGGTCGCGGTTTGGTTCACGAAGTCGAGTTCGAAGAAGCTGACGTCGTCTCCACCACCATCGGCCTCGCCGATCCAGACGCCTTTGACTCCGTCGCGCTCGACGTAGGCCATGCTGACCGGTTCGCTGCGGCCCGAGCCGTTGTCCATGTCGAGGAGATTGACCCCGTTCGATTCCCAGGACTGCGTGGTGCCGCCGTTGTAGCCGCCTTCGCCGGTGGGGGCATTGACAGTAGCCGAGCCTGGCGCGGTGCTGGTTCGCTTCACAAACCGCAACTGATGATCGTTGGCCACCGTGTCCGGATCGGTGTCGAGACCGGTCTGATTGTCCATCAGCAGCATCTGTTCGGGATTCACGAACTGCAGCTTGTAGTCGAAGAAATTGCCATCCGGTGAAACGGGGCGTGCAATTTCGCCGATCTTTTGGGTCACGCCGGCCAGGTTGATTGTCGAGCCGGCATGATCGGGGTGTTGCGGGTTGGCAGCGCCATCGGGACCCGTGGCCGGAGCGTACATCGTGCCGCGAGCCCGGCCATTGTCGACGAAGTCTTTCAGCGCCGCCTGATAGTCAAGTTTGTACAGGTCATAGTCGCCTTGCGTGTCTCCGGCACTGTCAGCCACGCCAGTCGGGCCCGAGTCGTAGGCTGCCATGTAGACCGTGCCGTTGACCGGATTCACGGTGATCGTGTCCGGATCTTCGAAATTCAAGGAGCCCGAAAGCTCGTAGCCGGACCAGATCGAGAACAGCGGCTGCTGGTTGAACACGCTGCCGCCGCTGAGGTCGGTCACGTCATAGAAGCTGACCGCTCGCCGAGTCTCTCCAAAGTTCTGCGTGCCGTCCAGCACCGCGACGATCTTGCGCGGAGCGGGAGGCGCGGCCCAGGCCGGCGCTGCGGCGAGCCCTGCCGCGATTGCTGCCAGCGAAAGCTTCGCCAGTTTTCGACGTCCGTTCATAATGCACAGTCTCCCTAAGAAAGCGAATCAGGATGCCTCATTGCTGGCGAACGCAAGCCGACAGCGAGAACCCAGCAATAAAAAATGTCAAACGACAACTTAGTTGCGAATTGTGATGGTACTGCTAGCGCTCGGTGTGATTGAAGTCAGTGTTCGATGAGCCTTATGCGCGTGGCGTCGGACAAGCGTCCTCGCGTATCACTTGCTCGGTGGCGGCGTGCCCTGCGAGTTCACCAGCCTGATGTCGTTCCACACGAGACGGTGATCGCTGCTGACGGTAGGGAAACCGTTGCCAACCAGCGCGAAACGCTGGTTAGCGGTGGCTGGCCAATACACGCCTCCGCCCACAACCGCCATCTCTTTCGCCGGCAGCACGTAATCGAGCCTGAGATTCCCCGGCCCGTTCTTGTCCCCAAAGTCGCCCGTGTCGGCGCCGGGATCGCCACGATGTCGCGCATTCGCACCACCTTGCAGGGATGCCTGCTCAAGCGCGCCCGCGGACTTTGGCACGAAGCTGTTACTCACACGCGGATGATTCAGCAATTGCCTGATCGGATACCGCTCGTCGGTGCCGTCGTGCGGATCTGAGTTCAGGTCGCCGAGGATGGCGAACCAGCGGGCTGCCAGTCCTCCCTTGCCGCCGCGATCATCGACGATGTAATCGGACTTCGCAGGATCGATATAGTCGGCCCAGAAGCGGATCTCATCGTGATTGCGGCGGCCGTTGCGGTCCTCGGGGCCGTCGAATACGGGCGGCGTCGGATGACTGCACAGCACGTGCAGCGTCTCGCCGTCGATCCGGACAGGCACGTCCCAGTGGCTCTTGGAAGAGAGCGGGAACTTCTCGAGGATCGCCGCGCTGTACCAGCCGTTGCCGGCGTTTTCCGGATCCTCGGGCAGCAACGCGCCGGGCATGTCCTTCCAGAGGAAATGCTGAAAAGTCCGGGCGGCCTCGTGGTCGATCGGGTGTTTTGAGAGCACCGCCATGCCGTATTGCCCGGGATAACGACCGTATCCCCAGGCGTCGCGGGCATACTCGTTCGAGTTCACCTCGGCAGCCTGTGTTCCGTCACGATCCAAGTCAAATCCGGAAGCCAGCCCGGTATTGACCGGCGCCAGGAAGTAGTGGGGATAGCTGAGGGCCCGACACTTTGGCTCGGCGACAGCGCAATTATCTTGAGGAACCGCCAGGTATTGGCTGAGAAACAGCTCCAAGGTCTGGCGGGATGCGTCGTGATCGAGTTCGTTTAGGAGCACGATGTCCGCGTCTACGAGTTGCAGGATCTCGGCGACGGCGCGTCCTTGCGGATCGTTGCCGCCTTGGAGTCGATCGCGGATCTGGCCGTCGTGTTCGCCGGCCAGCGCCACGTTGAACGACGCGATGCGGACGGTTCCGGGCTTCTTCGGAGGTGGAAGAGGATCGCCCGGCGATGGAGCCGTGGCGTCGGAAATTGGCGGAAGTGGCAGTTGCGCCGGCGGAGGTTCAGCGGTAGATAGGTGCGGGGCAAGTGCGAATAGTCCGACCAACAGGAAGCGTGCCGGAGACGACAAACGCTGCCAAATTTCCGGTAAGGGCATACAACTCCTCTTCACCTGGTGCGCGTTCAGCGGAATTCCATTGCGAGAGCACGGAATGTATCGCGCGTACGTTGTGTGATGATGAGGCGCAGATGAAATTGAAATCAGTTTTCGGTAAGCGTCCCCCCGCGCGAGTGACAAAAGGTTGATGTGGCTTGCTCAGTCGCGTGCATCTTAACGCGAGCAGAAGTACGGCGAGCGACGGTGCACGCATCCCATATTCGTGTCGAGCATGCTCCCTTAAACAAGATCGACGCGCAGAACTCATCCGCATCCCATGAGTTCCTGACATCTTGCTAGCGTGCGGCTAACTTGCGGGGCGTATCATCTTGCCCCAGATGCTGAATCGCGGACCAAAGCAGGGTGCAAACGGTCCGTCAGCCAATGGCAAGCGTATCTGTCTACTGGTTTTCCCCGCTGGACTATCTGACCCCTGGACTGAAGGAGTGTGATCTAATGAAGAAGCTATGTGCTGCAGCATTTTGCTGCTTGTTGGGATTGGTGCAACTGGCCAATGCCGACACGATCGTTATTTACCCTGCCGCTCCAAACAACGCAACGCTGCCGTCAACCTACGTCAATCCTGCGTTCGGAACGACCAGCAGTGACCTGGCTCGCGGCCCCGGTCTGGCGCTCGCCTCCGGCAGCACGTTCAACAGCAATGGCTTTTCGACGACGGCGGCGAGCTTTACCGACGCTCTCGCGGCCGGCGACTACCTGAGCTTTGGATTCGACGTGACGACGCCGGTCAACCTGACCGATATGGACATCCGCTACGACCGATCGGGAACCGGGCCGAGCAATGCCCAACTGGAACTGTCCGTCAACGGCGGCGCCTACCAGTCGTTCTATACGGACCTGTCCGTGAGCGACACCGGTGAGACGGTGCTGGGCATCGACTTGAGCAGCTTCACCAACGTGACCAGCGCCGACTTTCGTCTGCTCGCCTTCGGCGCCAGCAGCGCGAACGGCACCTTTGACATCGAAACGATCAATTTCGCCCAAGGCGGAACGGTTGGCATCGAAGTCCGCGGCGTGGCCGTGCCGGAACCGAGCAGCGTCGTGCTGGTCGGCCTGGGCCTGGTCGGGCTGGTGGTCGCTCGTCGCCGCCGAGTTGCCTGATTGACTTGTACGCTTAGCGGTCTCCCTCGAAGGCGGCCGTGTCGGAGACTTCCGGCACGGCTGCTTCGTTTCGGATTGCCGGCCGTCCATCCACCGCGGACACCGGCGCCCGAATCTGCCACTGCCAACGAAAACAGGCTCGATGCAAACCGTTGTTGCATCGAGCCTTTCTTAAGTCGGGGCGACAGGATTTGAACCTGCGACCGATTCCGCGTCAAGCAATTGTGGCTCTTGCGGTTACGCCGATTGCGACATGTGCCGCGCTGCAAATGCGCTGCATTCAGGGTGCTTCGATTGGCTTCGCCCGTCATTGAATGGCAACGATCGGCGGTATCGCCAATTACCACCCGCGGTAAGTCGCATCGCCGATGCGTGGCCCGATCTGCCGCCGCATATCCGAGAAGCGATCTCTACTCTGGTCGGTGTGGGGGTGGCTTCATCCGATTCTCGAAATGAGCCGAACACCTCGCCCGATAGTGAGTCGACGGACGCAGCGGCTTGGAGGCTTGCCCGCCAATGCCGAGAAGTCGTGCAGACTTGTCTGCGGGAAGAGGAATGGGGCGATGCTGATCGGGAGTTTTTTGGGATTATCTCGGCAGGGCTGGCCACTCCGAGGCAAAATCGAGAACCGGCGAGACCGAGAGAATTGTAAATTTGTTTCGTAAGCTGGGCCAGTCGGTAGTCATATGTCTGAGCAATGACAGGTTATCATGACAGTTGGCTTCGGCCGCAGCGACGACGAAGCGATGTCGGCGGGAATCGAAAGAACCGCTTGGGCTTCGGAAACGATTACACAGCCTAAGATTACGACGCGCGAGCAAACCGTGTCTGCACTATGCCTGCACCGTGATGACATATCCGGTCGCGTCCTAGCATCAGCTGACAAAACACTCAGTCGAGTCGTCGATCTTTGGCCATCGCTGCCACCAGACATCAAGCAGGCGGTCTACGCCATGTGCGTCCGTGTTGAAATGCTTCGCGATTAGCCAAAGTGTCCAGTTCGTCACATATCACAGATTTTTGCGGGACTTTGCAGCGCTTCCAGGGTTTCTGTGACAGAGTCTGTGACGGCGGCCTACCGCACTACCTGAGAGAACTGTCATTCGTGAGTCGTGGAACTTCGCTGTTTCTTGGCGAAAAGTAAAAGCCCCCGACTCATGCACGGAGAGTTCCCGATTAGTTGACTGACCACAGATTGCCTGTTTCCGCGCTACTGTAGCCGGGTAACTCGCCGAGCAATTTGCGATAGTCAGCGGAGCGGACGACAGTCAGAAATGCCTGGAGACGCCGATCGGCTAGAAGCGCCGATGAAAAACAGACATCGTACGCCTCTTGCTGCACGGGCAGAAAATCGAGACCGGCCTCGGCGCTCGACAAGCGAACACAAATGCCCGCATCGGCCCAGCCCGCTTGAACGGCCTCGGCCACGCCGCGATGATGCCGCGCCTCACGACGAGGCGCCGTACGCTCTGCCAGCAGCCGATCGAGGCATTGCCTGGCGCCGGAGCCTAGCTCGCGTCCGATCCAAGTCAGCTTCGAGCGAACGGCCGCGCGTACTGACTTGAGCTTGAGCTTCGGATCTAGAGCGACTCCCTCTTGCCACTGCGCAAGTCGCACCAGTTGATAGCCCTCGCCAAGCTTACTCCGCACGACTTCCGCATTCAGCTCGGGCTCCTCATCGGTGGAGAGATGCAGACCCGCCAGATGCACCAAACCTTGTTGCAGCATTTCGAGTGACTGACGGCTGGATCGCGGCAGCACGAGCAGGCGCAGACCGCTCGACTGCGCATAGAGACTTGCCAACAGGCCAGCGGCCGGATCGCAGCAGGCCATCACCAGGGTTTCGTTTGAGGCGGAGTTGCCGCGCGGCTCGATCGATTCGACCTCCCCGTGCCCGTCCGCAAGCGGCGTCAACATGGGCGAAGCGTGTGCCGGATAGCGGACGATGCGCCCAGCGACTTCTGCTTGCCAATAGCGGCTCGCTGGCTTTGCGGCTTCCCACGCCCAGACGGCGGACGGAGCTACGTCGGACCCGCCGAAGAGTTCCTCGACCGTCGTCTCAAACACCTTGGCCAGTGCCATCGCAGCGGCCACCGAGGGGACCAGTCGTCGGCCTTCGATGGCGCTGATGGCCGTACGAGAGATGCCCGTCTTGTTGGCTAACTCCGCTTGCGACCAGTTTCTTGCAATTCGCCAAGTCTTGACCTGGTTGGCCTTGGGACCACTCATAACTTATCTCCGACAATTTCGCCGTCGCTCCGGGTAAGCATCGCCTTCAGTATCCTGACATCCGCAGTCTCAGCCAGAAACGTCACATGCCCATCACAGAATGCAAAATAGGCCCCACCGGCGTGTGGTGAGCTGAACTGAAACTTTCGTTCGCAGCCATTCGAGCAAGTGGTCAGTGGCGGGTTGATCCCTGCGATTGCGCAGTCGCTGGAACACCGCCACCAGCGGACGACGCCGCGGGCAAAACCAGCGTTGATACCGCCGCCACCGCCTCCGCCCCCCAAACTCGCCGCCGATCCACGTGCCCACCCTGAATTGTGGAAATACAGTTCACCAACCAGCAGTGTCGAACTAGTCCCATCGGCGATGTCCTTCATACGAATCGCCGACAGCGGGAACATCATGCCGTCGACGTCGCCTGGCAGGGTGCCGCCGTTGCCGGCGTAGTTGCAAGGCCCAAAACCTTCGCCATCAATCGTTGCGTCGTCCGCACTCGGGCATACATAGGTGCTGACCACTTGTTCGACGACCTGCTGATTTCTGGCCGAATTGAAGGCGGAGTTGAAGTCGTAGAGATTGTAGAGCGAAGATTGCTCAATAAACGGAAGGATCATCATCTGCCAGGTATGCAGCCGAGGGCTTCCGCCAAAGTTGTCCGCAACACTTGACGGAAATGAACCCCGCGCGTCGTGGTAGCTGAGCAATCCGAGGCCAATCTGTCGCAGATTGTTTGAACACTGCGCTCGTCTCCCGGCCTCGCGCGCGGCTTGGATCGCAGGCAATAACAGAGCTACTAAGATGCCAATGATCGCCATCACGACGAGCAACTCAACCAGCGTAAAGCCTCGCTCGTGTTCGGCATTACCCATGGCGTACCCCAAACATGTCACTTTGCTTCCTGGGAAGCAGCGGCGGCGTCCTCGGCATGCCGAACGACGATCGCCACGACCGAGCGGACCCAGCGGCGGTGGTGCAAGTCACCTTTGACGATCAGGCGCCACGGCCCTTCGGTCTTGTGCAGCGGCTGCCCGTCACGCCTGTTCGCGAGCAAAATCGTGTCAGCACGCAGATAGGGATCAACTTCCGCGATCGAGAATAGTGCTTGATAGCCATCGGAGGCACGCACCAAGAGGTACCTGCTCAGTTGCCTTCCGCGAGATTCTTCGCCCAGCACAATTTTGCCTTGCGCGAGCAACGCCGCCAAAGGGACGCCAGAATACGTCTCGCGTTTGCCTTCATGCTCGATTTGACACTGCGCTTGTGGCAACTTGGAAAGTTCTTCGCCGCTCAACCGATGCTGCTGACCATCCTCGTCCGTCAGTGTCAGCTCGCCGAACTTCGTCGCCGGAGCATTTTCGTCGGGGATAACTTGTATCTTCTCAGGGGAAGAGATGAGCACGACCAGTTGCCCCTCGTCGCGAGCAATTGTGCCCGCCACGCGGATACGGCGACCAGAGTAGCGCCGCACAAGCTCGCCTTCATCTTTGACCTCGAAGTGCCGCAGGTCGGCGTCGCGAATCATCACGGCGAGCGCATCGTCACTACGGAAATTGGCAGACGATGTGAGGAAGACTGCCTTACGTCGCTCGGGGTGTTTGACCTCGACCACGGCAAACTCGACCACGGCATGCTGCCCGAGATGCGCGGCTAATTGCTTTGCAGTGGTCAGGGGCTCGGTTGGTTCAGCTCCGAACGCCAGCGAATAGAGCAGCCACAGGCAGCAGGGCCCCAGAATACCAGCGGGCCATTTGTTTATTCGAAGCCATAGTTTCATAAGCTCGACTTATCCCCGTCGCATTCTACGAGTCTGCCTGCCGAGCCCCCCTCGGCACGCACCCAAAAGCACAACTGCCACGGTTACCAAGGCGATTGTTGAAGGCTCTGGAACGGGCGTGTAGGTAATCGTCAAACTGGGCGCAAACTCAGGATTCGTCGCTTCCCTGGAGTAGAAAATGCGCCCTGTTTGGGCGGCGCCTTCCGGGCCCCGCAAGATCCATCCGTGATTGCTGGAGGGAGTGTCGACCCACCCTTGCACATCGGCAACTAATTGCGCGGTCGAGCCCCACTTGAACGGTACATCCATTGTCGCTGAGCCAACGAGTTGACTCGCACTGACGGTTCCGGCGTAATCACCGCCGGGGTTGGTCCATAGTTGCGACCCAAAAAATCGGCTGGACCACGTCACGTCACCGGCATTCGCGGCAAAGCCCTGGCCCGTGCCAGACAATCCCGTTCCGGTTCCCACGGTGCCCTCTCCCCAATCCGCCGTGAGACGATGGAGATCGATGTTAAGCAACGGCGCTCCGGAGGTGCCGGCAAAGAAGCCATAGGTCAGCGTCAGTTGAACGCTGTTTATTATTGAACCAGCCGGAATGGTTGAGAGGTCGAACTCGACTAGGGATCTGCGTGGCGAGGTATTTGAATTCGTTCCAACGTAGAGCGCCGTCCCACCACCAAGACTATTGCTCGTGTTGTTCTGAAAGATGCCGGCGTCTTGGGAAGGAGTGACCGTGATCAAAGCTGCAAACACCAACGAGGGCCACACCAGGACGATGCCGGCCATTAAGGTTAAATGGAAAAGTCGATAGGTCATGAGTTATGTCCTTGAAGCTATGTCAATCAAAGTGGTCGCAAAGTGCAGTCACTTCACTTTGAATCATGGGCGCAGAGCCGCGACGATATTGGTGGGGAACATTGCACGCATGAAGAAATCGGCCAGGCGAAAAGCAGCCAGCGGTGCGGATGCGAGTTGGAATGTGGCTCAGTAGCGGCGCCGAGATAGTATCATGTCAGATCGAAGACATGATACTGCCCTAAGTGGACATTGCAAGGCGCCTTCGATTCTGGCCTGCACTTTGGCGCCCCGAGAACCGGTCGTCCAAAGCGTCGCGCCTTCGACCACTACCTCGGCGATTTGGGGCGGGCGCTCCGCCAACCATGCATCGGGGAGCAGGCCGCGGCCTTGGGCTCCGTGAGGTTAAGTTCATGTGACTAGGTCTTTTAAGAAGCACAGAATGTTTTGCTTAGGCGACCAGTTTGCGCTACTCTGGGCTGTCGCGCTCCTTCTGACCGCGTGTTTGGCAAATGTCCCCTCTGGCATTGGCCAAACCCCAGCGGTGCATCCAAGCAGGGTTTCTATGCGATGTTTTTGGATGTGGTTTTTTATTTGAAGGAGCCACAAGATGGCTGCGACCACGAAGAGCGCGACCAACGGTTCTGCTAAGCAGCGGCCGGTGTTCGCCAAGTCCTACTTTCCCGTGCAAGTCGCCGTTTTCGAGCACTCGAATGACGGCAGGCGAAACTACAGCGTGAAACTCACGCGAACATTTCGCCGCGATGAGGAAAGCGAATGGGAAACGACTGAGTTTCTTGGCCCCCAGGATTTACTCCCGGCGGCACGACTTCTCGGCGAGGCGTATGAGGCAATCGCTGCGCGACAGGACGAAGCCTATCGTGAACGAAAGGACTGATTACACGCACTTCCGTGTGAACAGTTCCGACTTTCATCCGAGCCAGTCATCACACCGTTGACTCGCTCCTTCAAACCCCCAGGTTGCAGTTTGCACCGCTTCCTGGGGTTCTTTTTTGCGTCGAGAACAAGTGTCCAGAGGTGGCGTTGGCAAGCGAGCACTTTGTACGCGTCATCGCCTGTCATCCTCCGGCACCATCGGTCCTTGGATGTCGAGTGCGCATTTCAGCCCCTCTGCCCACTGCACTTCAAGTGTCACGCCCACGCCTAGAATTGCATCGCGCACGACGATCGACCCCAACGTTCACTCATGGACATCGGGCACAGTCGGTTTTTGATTAGCACTACAAAATGTGGCATCCTGGGATCGAAGTTGTTATGGACCCAAGCGTTCAATCTCACGTCACCCAGGATCAAGGCGCAAGCTGCGTACCGGCATTTAAGCCCGGATTCTCATTCCACTTTGCCGCCGAGTATTTTGATCGCGGCTGGAGCGTCCTTCCGCTTAACGGGAAGCGCCCGGCGATCTCTAGCTGGCTTGAATATCAGGAGCGACGTGCCGGGCTATCCGAGCTTCGTCGATGGTTTAAGAGTGGTCGAGCAAATGTCGGAATCATCACCGGCGCCTTATCAGGTCTTGTCGTCGTTGATTGCGACACGCCAGAGGATGCGAACTTCTGGAAGGCCAGTTTCCCGTTGTCCCCGCTAGCAGTTCTCACGGGCAGGGGAGGCAGCCACTTCTACTATCGCTACCCACTTGGCGAGCATGTTTTCAACCGCGCAGGACTCCTCAGTCGAAAAATTGATCTGCGGGGGCAGGGAGGGTACGTCGTTGCACCTCCATCGCGTCATCCAAATGGAACCCAGTACTGCTGGCAAGGAAGCGACGACTACTGCTTGGACGCGCTGCCTTATTTTTCCACGGCCTGGATTACCCGCGACGAGGCTCCACCGACTCCAGTGAGTGTTACCGATCTTAGAAGTCCGCGGTCTTACCTCCGCTCGATTCAAGCGGTCTCTGGCCAGGGCGGACACAATCAGACGTTTCGAGCAGCTTGTAAGCTCCGAGACGCCGGCCTCACACCTGATGAAGCGCTCGATGAGCTTCTCATCTGGAATCGTTCGAATGCCTCGCCGCCATGGTCTGTCGACGAACTGCTCCACAAGGTGAAGTCGGCATACCAAGCAGCAAATAAGATTGGGGGAGGGAAGCCGTGACAAGGAAACAACCAAAGAAAGCTGCCCCATTGGCTAAGGCTTCAGAATCCCTTTCAGAAGCCGTCGCTCCGGCGGAAGCTGCAAGGCTTAGACTTCCTGACACCCGGAAGTCTATCACCCACAAGTTCGATATCAGTGGACATGAGGGTTATCTCACGGTTGGTCTCTACGACGACGGCCGTCCAGGCGAAGTCTTTATAAAAGTCGCAAAGCAGGGGAGTACCGTAAGAGGACTCATGGACGCGGTCGGCGTGCTCACCAGTCTTGCGCTTCAATCCGGCGTTTCGGTGGAGACCCTGGCAAAGAAATTTGAATACTCACGCTTTGAACCCTCGGGCTGGACCACTAACCGGGACATCGGGCACGCGCGCTCCATCATCGACTACATCTTTCGGTGGTTAGGCACGCAGTTCTCCGAGGAGTATCGCAAAGCCCATTCACCACTTGACTCGATGTAAAATGCATTACTCACTTGGCGGCCCATGTTGTTGACGAGTCGCGTCACTGGGAAAACTAGCGATGAAGAATCTTTTCACGATCGGCTACGCTGCGTGGACAGCGCCGAAGCGAATGACGCGAATGAGCAGTGCGTTGGCGGACGCACGAGTCACTATGCTTGTTGACGTTCGCCACTCGCCCTGTCCATCTGATCCCACGGGAAGCACATCGTATGGGCCAAAGCCCTGGACACTGCAAAGAGATGGCGGACTAATTCAAGAGCTCAAAAAGATCGGCATTGCCTACACGTGGCTGCCCGAACTTGGGAATCCGCAAAAGAATGATCGCCAAATGGCAATCTTCCGCTGGCATCTAGCGGAGCGGGAACGGAACTGGCCCGTTCACCGAGGTTTAAGTCTTCTGGGTGAGTTGGTCAGCGATCAGCATGCGTGTTGCTTACTGTGCGCGTGTGAGAAGTACGACCAGTGCCATCGACGGCTGATCGTGGAGGCGTTCTGCAATCAGCGCCCAGACTTACGCATTCGTGTCATAGACCTGACCGCGCGCGGACCGAAAATCATGTCAGAAGGATCCCTTGAATGAAAAACTCCAGCATCGAATGGACACATCACACGTTCAATCCCTGGATCGGCTGCACACAGGTCAGCCCAGCCTGCGATAACTGCTACGCTATGGTGATGATGGACCGCCGCTATCACCGAGTCGAGTGGGGGGCTGGAAAACCGCGCCATCGCACCACGGCTAGTTATTGGCGACAGCCGCTTCGGTGGAACCAACTTGCTGAGGCCGCGGGCGTGAGACAGCGAGTATTCTGTGCGTCGCTAGCAGACGTCTTTGACGGGGAGATGCCAGAGATACTTTCGAGTTGGCGAGCTGACCTGTGGAGGCTGATCGATCAGACACCGCAGCTTGATTGGTTGTTGCTTACCAAGCGGCCTGGGAACATTATGCGATTTTCGCCATGGAAAGAACGTTGGCCACATAACGTCTGGGTCGGAGCCTCTGTCGAGAGCGAAGAATGGGCGAAACGAAGACTCCCAATCCTGTCCAAAGTGCCAGCCGTGGTGCGGTTCGTGTCGGCGGAACCGCTGCTAGGAGGATTCTCACTTTCTGATTACTCAGTTGATTGGGTCATCGCCGGCGGAGAGAGCGGCAAAGGATTTCGGGAACTTCCTGCGGACTATGTCCGCACGCTTCGCGACCAATGCGACGCACTAGGAATCTCATTCTTTTTCAAGCAATGGGGGGGCCGCACGCCGAAGGCCTTGGGCCGAGAGCTTGACGGCCAACTGCATGACGAGATCCCAACGCCTAGGAACGCTTCGTCATCCATTGTCTATGAGTCTATCGAGCACTAAGGCCGCAACATTTCCAGGCCGAGCGGTCACCGTCCTCTCCGGGGCCAAATGATCGTTCGGAAGGCTTTATTTCTATTGCCCCCCTGCCCGGAAGTGATGCATCATAAAGGACGTTATGATGCACCAGATCGGCGGCAGGGGACTTGCAATCAACTGCCGTTTGAATGCGTGCTGCTGCGACTTATCGAATGGCTGAATGACAAAGGAACTCATCCTCGCCCCTCACAAAGAACTAGCTCGGATCGGTCTCGATGCCCTGCCCGTCGCTATCGAGAATTCTGGTCCGGAAGGAATTCGCCGATTCCTTGAGTTCTTTGCCGTCACGATTCGGAACAAGAACACTCGCGCGGCTTACGTTCAAGCCGTGAAGCAATTCTTTGATTGGTGCGAGCTTCGAGGCGCGAAGTCGCTCGATCGCATTGAGCCAGTTGTCATTGCGGCTTACATCGAGCAGCACAAGGCTTCGGCTCCAACCGTCAAGCAGCATCTGGCGGCAATCAGGATGCTCTTTGACTGGCTTGTCACGGGCCACATCGTGCAGCATAACCCGGCTACCTCCGTTCGCGGACCAAAGCACGTCGTAAAGCGTGGCAAGACTCCTGTTCTCACTGCGGACGAGGCCCGCAAACTCCTCGATTCCATCGACACATCAACGATCGTGGGACTACGCGACCGAGCACTCATCGGCGTTATGGTCTATTCCTTCGCTCGCGTGAGTGCGGCCGTTTCGATGAAGGTTGAGGACTTCTACGCCGAAGGCAAGCGCTGGTGGTTTCGGCTCCACGAAAAAGGCGGAAAGCGACACGAAGTTCCCGCCCATCACAATGCCGACGAGTACTTGGACGCCTACCTGCAGGCCGCACATATCGGCGACGAGAAACGCTCTCCCCTCTTCCGCACCATTGACCGGAGCGGGAGAGCGACTGAACGCGGCATGACCCGCACCGACGCCCTTCGCATGATCAAGAGGCGAACTAGGTTCGCAGGCCTATCAGAGAAAGTCTCCTGCCACACCTTCCGCGCCACTGGCATCACGGCGTACCTCGAAAATGGCGGCACAATTGAGAACGCCCAGGCTATCGCCGCTCATGAGTCACCCCGAACGACCAAGCTTTACGACCGGACGAGCGATGAGATAACGCTTGATGAGATTGAGCGGATAGTGATTTGATGCCAGCCGAACATTCCCCCGCGGCTTGCGATTCTGCTACCCTTGCTCGGGTGTATCGTCGACTACGGTTGGATCTACGACAGTCAACTCAAAACTACTCGCAAGGAGAAAAAGCTGCTCCCTCGTCTGTTCGTCCGAATTAGCGAGAGAGCCTGTGATTTCCTGCGCGAATGTGTCTCGATCCGAGTTCGATGTATTGGCCCAAAACTTAGCTCCCACCTTGGCAACGGAGACCATCCACTCGATTAGGTCTTTCCTGCCGCTCCGCACTAATGGTATCAGTGCATTTCGCACAAAAGACTCTTCGCCATGTCTCGCCGCAGCGGAACGCAGTCGTTCGCTAAAAAGCGGAATGATGCGATCGAAATGCCTATCAGGTGCATCTGCCCGCTCTACAACACGAGCGGCAATCGTATCCTGCTCATGCTCTGCGATCGCTGAGCTACAGGCATTCCATTTCTCCGGTTCGCTCGGCTCGAATGGAACGGTACCATCCAATGCTTCAGCCATTACCTCCTCGACACTCCCTGGATAATCCCCTGTCATGAAGAAGGATCCGTCGGCGGCTCTCACTGCTGCCAGCAGGTCGCACTCGGCGTCGCATTTACGCAACGACTCCTTCCATTGATCCTTCGACCGAGCTCGCAAGTGATCCTTCACGATGCCTTCGAATTGTGCGTTGTGCGCCATCGCTCCTCGCTCAACGAGAGCAATTACTCCGTCGAGTGTATCGTCTGTGATCTTAATGCTCTTCAGCGATTCCACGAATGAGGCATGTTGCAGTAGCTCTCCACACACGACATCAAACGCACCGTCCGCACTGAAAAGATCGACTAGCTCGTCATGGCGGCTTACAAATAGCTCACCATCTAACCTATCTCCGAACACTCCGTCGATTCGCAGTTGCTGCGCTATGCTGGCCACGAGCGGCCGCATATTTGCAACCTCGCAAAGAAGGCAGTCAAGCAGCGATTGTCCCCTTCCCGATTTCACGTTGGATATCAAGTGCGCGACTACGGCTGAGTGTTCGGCGGGCGTTTCCCCGATCCGTGTCACAAGTGCGTGTCCTTCGGCGGCGTTAGTCGGCGTACTTGGAGCAGTTCCAATGTCGACAAATTCAATCACCCATCCGACTAGGGTTGCAGCCGCGGCCGAATTCAACTGTTTTTCGCAGTTTTTGAGTCTTCGAAATGCCACTCCATCCTTACTCAGCGCACGCACACACTCGTCGCCTACCTTCTTGTCCTGTTGTCTAATGTCTGCAATCGCCCCAACGAGTCTCTCAATCTCCTTGGCAGTAAGTTCGCCATCGAACCGTGTTCGGACGGCGATCTGCTCCGCAATTGGCTTCAGCTTAAGATTCGTTTCCGGTGTGCGGAGAATTGATTTTAGGGCCCGATACAACTCATTCTTCCACTCACTATCGGCCTGCGGCAGCATAGTGGTCACAAGGTCGTCTAACGCTCCCTCGAATCGCAAGAACTGGCAAATCGAAGCTGCATCAGCATCCGCGAGGCTTCCTATTGCGGCCAGTATGGCTCCGCACTTATCCGACGGAAGTATGGGTATGTGACCGATACTTGATTGTGGCGACGCCTTCGCTTCATTCACAATAAGCTGCACACCAGCTAACCACGCCTTTGGATCCGCCGAATCAGTCTTTTCCGTTGTTGGTAAACCAGCGAGGCGAGTACTGATTGACTCTAGTGCCTGGCGTCCCAGCCGCAGACGTATTGCACATGCCGCTCCGCGTCCCGTATTCGCGTTCAGCTGCTTCCATTCAGCCTCTCGAACAAGGTTTTCCAAGAACAGTCGCAGCGCAGCTTTCTCCGGACCTGAGCCTTCAAGTAACTTTGCCTTCTCCACAACCTCGATGGCATTGATTACCCGTGACTCTTCATATCCGAAAGCGGAGGCCGATTCGTTGCATACTATTTCAAGCACCTGCCAGAAGCCTGGCACATCAACGAGCAACATGAGTTCTGCATCGTTGCCGTTCGCTAGGGATGCTTCAATTGGGCCACGAAGGTGCAGGTCGCGAGCTCGCTGGGTGTCGGTGGTACCGTGAGCCATCGCCCTAAGCGAAGCGATGTAAGAATCTCCAAGAATCGACGTGAAATGCTTTTGCTCCTCGACTGCTTCCAATAGCCAGAGGCGCACGTCGTGGCCCTGTCGGCGTAGGATTGCATAAAGTGCTAGATGATCGACGGGAAACGCGCCCTCATACCGCCGATAAAGCGCACCTATATCATTCACGTAGAGTTTCAAATGCCGTGGCGTCGGAGGGCGCCGCTTCTGTTCCGCCATGCGGCGAGATAATAGGTAGACGCGGTGCATTCCTTCGTCATCGGACGAGCACGCATCACCGAGCGCGTCGTGCAGCAAATTCGTCAAATAGGACTTCCACTCGCTCAAGAGCAATGGAGGTACATCAAACCGGACCTGAAACGTCTTGTCCAGGAACGCCGCGGACAGCCGCGGAGCTACCGGCATCGCAATCTTCCCGCTGGCATTTTCGCCCGCCTGCGATTCCTTCTCGACATTTACGCCGCGATAATCCGGCAAAGTATGATCGTCGCCGTCATCCCACAGCCGTCTCGCCGCATCTGGATCATAAGGAACCACATACCACACCCGCCGAGCCCAGGCTGAGTTTCGCTTGTTTTCGCAACATTCGGCAAATACTCGAAGCGTCGTCCATAGCATTCGAGCAGTAGATGTCGGCACTCGGTCTAAGTTGTCCAGGACGATCACGAGCCTATGCCGACTGTCTGCGAGGTATGCGGCTAGCAAATCTGAGAAGTATCGCTGAAACTCGATTGATGTCGGACCGGAAGACTCGTGCGCCGTGGTTCGCGTCGTCTCATCAGTTTTCTTTGCGTAGAGTGAGATTAGCCGGCCGGCCTGCTCTCGTTTTTTTGCCTTTCCAATTCGAGAATCACACCAACGCCATCTGCTGAACGGCCAAAAGGGCCATGAGCAATATAGAAATAAGCTGAACAGACCCAACGGAAGTAAGAGAGCAATCCCTCCAGACACAGCAATTGCCCAAAGAACGACCTCATCGGCTAAGTTCTGGCGAACAAGACCACCAACCGCGGCGACAGCGATAGGGAATACGGCGAGAAAACCGAGTGCCAATAGTGGCAACGGTGAAAGTAGCACCGGAACAGAAGTCTGGTCGACTTCTTTGGTGCGACCCGTGATTTCAGCTTTCTTTCGCCTATCCCACCCTTCTCGCTCGGCCGCGGAAAAACGAGATTGACAGAAGGCAGTTAGTTCTTCGAGGAATACGCGTCGCAGTGGATCGCCTTCGTGTGACCACGCATCAAATACGTAAGTCGATGTAGTCGCCTGCCCGTCGCCTGGCCGTTCCAGCCGCCGCTTGAGCATCTCGATTACACTCGATTTACCAGATCCCCAACCCCCTTCCAATGCGATGGCCTTACCGCCTTCCTCTCGTTCGATAAGATCGGCCAAGGCAGTGGCGAGTCGGGCATGCGATCCAAACGCATCTTCCTCGGTCGGAACGTCGGGCAGGAGCCGAACTAAAGCCGTGGATTGAAGAGCCTCGCTTGCTTTGGTTGATTCGTCGTCGCGTTTCATGGTGCCGATCTCAAATGCATATTGCGAACATTAAACACGATCTAAATAGCACAGAAACAAAGCCAGAGCTACAACCTCCACGAAACCTTCACTTCACCAACTCCATCAACTTCCCATAGCTGTTCACAACGTCATACTTCACCTGATCGGACGTGATTTTCCGGAAGAACTTCCGGGCACACTCAATTTTTGATTCTTCGATCTTCCGAAGTTCCATCGACGACATCGAACCTTTGGTTTCAGCGATGAAGTAGACGTGCTTCACCTTTCCCTCTTCAAATGCGATGGCCCAATCCGGGTTGTAGTTGCCGACCGGCGTTGGGATGAAGAAACTCTTGGGAAGCTTCGCGTAGACGACGACCTCCACGCTGCTGTCGAGCTCCCGGACGAAATCCCGTTCGTTCTTCGAGTCCGTGAAGACATACTCGTAGACGTGTCGGTTTACGGGAATCGCCTTGCTGAAGTCCTCCTTCGGCTTCTCGCGGGTAAAGATGTCGCTTCCGTATCGCTCGTCCACCATGTCGTAGGTCAAATGCTCGATGATCACGGTTGCCTTCTGCTCATTGATAAGCCGGGCCGCTTTCGCCAGGAAGTCTTCGGGGTTCACCTTGTACTGGCCGAAGGTCGGGCTGCTGACTCCTTGCAGAATCGCGGCAATCGTGCGGCGAGTGAGCTGCGCATCTTCGGCGAGCTTGCCGACAAGGTCGTATTCGACTGCTGAATGGATCGACGCATTGTGCGCATCAGTCGCAGTTTCCCGAAGCTCAAATGCATCTCCCTGTTTCAACTCATCGTAGCTGGTTGACTCCTTTTGCTCGCCACGCTGAATAGTGTATTGCAGCGGAGACACGTTCAGTTCCTTGTCCAGGCATCGAACGCACTTTGCCACGAGTTCCGGCGTATCAAAATGAACCGTGTAGGCCGCCTTTCGGTTGATGCGATTCCAAAGCTCTTGGAATTCCTTCTTCTTGAAGTTCGGGCTAAGCGGGTTCGTCTTGGCCTTGCGGTCATCGTCGATGTCCGGCATTTGCGCGTCGCTGAACACGCTGTCGATCAGGGCGAAAACTTGCTCCGCGTGCGGCAAAAGCTCTTCCGGGAGCGGTGCAAGCTGCTCTTCCTTCTTGGCATCGTGGTACGCTTGCGAAATCCGGTCGCCGTCGTCGGTGTAGTCGTTCTTGACGAGGTAGCGATAAATCTGCTTGGCAATCTGAGGCGTGACCGGAACATCGCCGGCCGGAGTCTTTAGCACTTTGCCCGTGAAATACTCTTCATCCGCCACTCGCGGTCGGGCTGAGAGCGATTCGCTGATATCGCGTTGCAGGGCACTCACGAAATCCTTGTAGCTTTCGCTTGCCACCACAGTCAGCACGTTAGTTTGATGGACCGTTGCTGGGTCGTCCATCCGCTCCCCGCGTTGATTCACGGAGAGACGCATTCCGCGTCCGACTTCCTGCCTTCGTGAAATCGTGTTGTCGCTGTGCTTGAGCGTGCAGATCACGAACACATTCGGGTTA
This sequence comes from Pirellulales bacterium, assembly GCA_041741015.1. Classification (GTDB taxonomy): domain Bacteria; phylum Planctomycetota; class Planctomycetia; order Pirellulales; family PALSA-1355; genus JALHMI01. The sequence continues at coordinate 61,365 of JBGSKX010000316.1, read as the reverse complement.
TCCCACCCTTCTCGCAGTGCCGAGTGCGAGAAGATGAATCGCACCGGCTCTTCAAAGGAGAGCAGCCGTTCCTTGTCCTTCAGGATCAAGTCGTAAGCGTCAACGTCGTCCGTCTCCCCTTTCGTCTCTCCGGTCTTCTTGAAATCCGGATCAACGAGGCGGTTTGTCTTTTTATCGATGGAGAAGTAACCGTTGTGGGTCTTTCTGACCGGAATCCCCTTCAGATAGCGATCGTACTCATCACCGAACAACGTCAGCGTCTCTTCCAATTGGCTCTGGTACTCTTCCTCGAAAATCTGAGCGTATTCACCCGGGAGTTCACCGCTGTCATCGTACTGGCGGTACTTGGCCACTTCGTCGATGAAGAATAGCGACAGCACCTTGATCCCCTGGCCGAACAGCACCTGCTCTTTCTCAAAGTGGGCGCGAATGGCTTCGCGGATCTGGATACGGCGGAGTGCCATTTCATTTACATCGCCTGTTGCCTCGCCCGCCCGAAGCTCGACGCCGTTTGCAAAACTCACCGAATCCTTGGTGGCATCAATGTCGGAAATAACAAAGCCCCGGTACTGTTCGAGACCGCCAGAAAGTTCAAAGAGATTGTCATTCTTGCAGAGATTCCGATGGATCCGTTTGATGCCGCTGGCCTGTTTGATTTCAAGTTCTACCTTGGCTGTTGGCGGCTTACTGGTCGAGACTTGGATACCGCCGACGTAAAGGTAGGCGTTCGTGCCGGTGAGACCCTTGACCGAGATACCGCGCACCGCGATCTTCTTGACGAGCTTCTGGTTGTAGGCGTCTAGCGCATCTAGGCGGTGGATCTTGTTGTGCTCGGTCTTGTGCGTGGCCGAATACCGAAGAATCATCAGAGGGTTGAACCTCGCCAGCGATTCGACGGTCTTTTTTCCCTCCATCTTTTGCGGCTCATCGAGAATCAGGATCGGGCGATTAGCCTGAATTACGTCAATGGGCTTCCGCGACTGGAAATCGTCCAGCTCTTCGTAAATGCGGCGAGCGTCCTTCCCTGTAGCGTTGAATGCCTGGACGTTGATGATCATCACGTTGATGCCGGCGTCCGATGAGAAGCTCTCGATTTCGTGCAAGCTCTTCGAGTTGTAGATGAAGACTCTGGTCCGCTTACCATACTCCTCCAGAAAATGCTCCGCCGTAATCTCAAAGGACTTCTTAACCCCTTCTCGAATGGCGATGCTCGGGACCACGATGATGAACTTGCTCCAGCCGTATCGCTCGTAAAGCTCGAACATCGACTTGATATAGCAGTAGGTTTTCCCCGTGCCCGTTTCCATTTCAATGTCGAGGTTGATCGGGCAGACGTTGGTTTTGGCGAGCGCGGAGGACAGAGGTAGATTCTGTCGGCGCTGTACGGACTGGATATTCTCCAGAAGCACGGCCGGAGGGATGGCCAAATCGGCGTTCTTGAAGCCTGACACTTCATCAAACTGCTGAAACGCTTGCTGCGCGCTCGTCGACTGACGGCCCGGATCGATCCGGTACTGGATTCCCGCTGACTTCGGCTGCCCGGCAAAGCAGTCCGCGACTGCATCAACGGCGGCGGTCTGATAGGCTTGTTTTTTGAATTGGAGCTTCATGCTAAATCGCCTTCACCTCCGTGCCAGGGGAGACGAGCTTGAAAATTTGCTCGACGTTGATCTTCACGGCATCGCTGCCGAAGCCAGCGTCGCGGAAGACAGCGCGAAGCGGTTTTCGAACGGCGAGCTTTTTTACGAGTTCTTCGGTGACGCCCGTTTCGAAGCAGGCAGCCAAGGCGTTCTGGTCCACGAAGAAAACGGACTTCCCGTCGATCTTTTCTTCCGCAATCGGGAGGCTCAGGTCCACACCCCAATCGAGCAGCACCTGAACGAGCAGATCTTCCTGCGTGCGGTCTTCCTTTATGTTCTCAATTTGGTCAAGCAAATCACCCTGCTTCACTCCGTCCGGCGCATAGTACACGTCCTTCATATTCGACGTGTCTACCTTGAGAACACGGAAGCCAAGAGATTGAGACGATCCACCAACAATCAGGCTGCCTTCGGATTCCTTCTGCATTTCACGGATGACGTTGCGAATGCGCATCGTTCCCATCTGAAAGATCGACGCGAGCTCTGGCTCTGGCTTCGGCAAGGGCTCATCGATCTGGACTGCGATAAAGCGCCGATTGCCTCCGTCGTCTGCATTCTGCTTTAGGACCGCATGTGCAGTCGATGCGCTCCCTGAGAAGAAGTCCACAACTATATCATTTGATTGCGGTGATGTGCCGATCTGAAGAACCTTCTGAATCAAGCGAATCGGCTTGACCGAATTCAGAACATTCTCGTTTTCTTTGAACTCGACGTACTTTAGCAACTCCTTCTTTGCTTCTTGCGTGTGACCAACATCTTTATAGGACCAGATCGTCTGTGGTACGATGCCCTGCTGCACATCGGTAAGAAATCTCTTTTGAGATGGTGTGGCGTCGCCATTTGGGCCCCACCAGATGCAATTGTCCCGCTCCATTTCAAGGAACTTTTCGTACGACTGCCGCCAGTATCGACCTACGCCAGATGTAAACGACTTTCCGGATGGACTCTTAACCTCGTAAAGTCCCTTGCTGTAATAGTTGCGTGCAGTGAGGTCACTCGGCTTCCAGGGACCGCGAGGGTCATTGTCTATATTTTCGTATCTGGCATCAGCTTCAGCTGATCGTGGCAAGAGTCGAGGGGCCCATGCATCGCTTCGCTTCGCAAACACCAGCAGATAATCGTGATCGACCGAAAAGTGGCGTGCACTATTTTTTGGAGAATAGACCTTTTGCCAAATAATGCAGCCGATGAAATTCTCTTCTCCAAATACTTCGTTACCCATTTGCCGAAGAGTGGCGACTTCGTGGTCATCTATCGCAATGACTATCGAGCCATCGTCACGAAGTAGATTGCGAGCGAGCCGCAATCGCGAATACATCATCGTCAGCCAATCCGAATGGAACCGGCCGTTGGCGTCCGTGTTGACCGTCATTCGATTGCCTGCATCATCGACTTGATTGGAACGAAGCAGGAACTCAGCTGATGTCTCCGAAAAATCATCGTCGTAGATGAATTCGCGGCCGGTATTGTATGGTGGGTCGATGAATATCAATCGCACCTTGTTCAGATACGTCTCCTGCAACAGCTTCAGCGCGTCGAGGTTATCCCCCTCGATGAACAGGTTCTTTGTCGTGTCGAAATCGACGCTCTCCTCCCGACAGGGGCGAAGCGTCTTGGCAATCGGCGCATTGGCGGCCAACAGGGCTTCTCGCTTTCCCGGCCAATTGAGGTGATAGCGCTCGCGTGGTCCATCCACGACATGATCGCATAACTCCTGCCGAAGCTGGTCGAAATCGATGGCACGCTTGATGGTGCCGTCGTCGGCTTTGGCCTCAGTGATGCAATTTGGGAAAAGCTCAGCCAGCCGAGCGATATTCTCTTGCGTGAAGTCAGGCGTGTGCAGTTTCAGTTTGTCCATAATGCGTCTTTGTCCTTTTTATCAACCAGCCCTGAGAGGCTGTCGAGTTCGTTTTTTAGGGCGCGTAGATCTCGGTTCAACTCGACTTTGCGGTTGAATTGAATCTCTTGCTGCAGGCGCACTTCGAGCTTGCGGCATTCGGCTTGTTTCGCCCGAATGACGTTCATCCGTTCCACCTGTGCTTTGAGTGACTCACCCGGTATCGGAGGCAAGGCGATGTGCCGCCGCAAGATCTGCTCGTAGAGCGAGAAGAGATCGAGAGCCACGGGGAGCGATTCGCGACCATTTTCCGCGGGCAGCCAAGAAGTCTCAAAATAGGCGTCAACGACCCACTTTGTCGAGTCGGCATCGCTGGGACGCTTGTAGGCTACCGTGGACTTGATTCGCTCGCCGTGCGAAAGCTCAAAGAAGATTGGAAAGGGAATTGCTTTATCGATGGTCCGCAAAACAGCCTCGCTCAACTCTCCGGTTCGGAGGGAGACGGCAAATATCTCTATCTCAGGCACGCCGGGACGAGCTGGAAGGTTTACGGTTTCTGGCGCAAGCTTGTACTTCCAGACGATCTGATCGACTTCGGCGATAAAACGCTCTCTGATGCTGCGGCTCGGGCGGGCGTGTTCGTAAATCTTGCTTTTCGGGAGCACTCGATTGAATTCGGCCTGCTTTGGGTAGGCGAAAAGCGCTGGACTCATGCTCCCTCCTGAATGACGAGGAAGGAAATCAGTTCAAAGTCTTCGAGACCAGAAATAGAACCAACGAGGGCCGTGGTTTTTCCGCCCGAAAAAAGACTGTCGATGTCCCGTTCTTCTTTGATCTCGACTATGGAGTGAATCGCCTTATCGAGCAGATCGGAATAGTCCTGCATTTCCCGGCCGTCGCTCGTCGCTTCATTGAACTCGCGGCAGGCCGTTGCATCGGGCTCGACTTTCCCCTTGCAGGCGGTGCGTGCGAGGTCGAGGAGCTTCTTAACCTCCGTATGGTTGCTAATCACCTGGCCGTCGCTCGCGATGTAGGCGAGATAAAACGGGTGCAGCCGGTTCTGTTGGTTGATGTTGACGCTCTGATTCCGGTTCCGCAGCGTAAAGATGACGCCCGGCGGCAAGCCCCGTGCGGCGTCGGCGGGAACCACGGCATGCATTCCATTTGGAACACTCTCTAGGTCACCATTCTCCTTGACGTAGTTTAGGAGATCCATGCGGAAGTCGTTGAGCCCGAGGTCGGTGATGGATACTCCGGTCTTGAGATCCTCCATTTCGATGACTTCATCCTGAAGCCGCCTGAGTTGCTCCTTGCGGTAGGCGATGTCGTTCGATTCTTGATTGAGCGGGTTGTCGTCACCGGTCGCCGTCACATCAGCGATCACCATCCGGTTCTCAACCCGCTCTTTCAGGTTGATGTACTCATCGAGCGTGATGTCAGGCCAATAATTCACGAGTTGAATGCTGGAGTTTCGCGAGCCAATGCGGTCGATGCGTCCGAAGCGCTGTATAATCCGGACCGGGTTCCAATGAATGTCGTAATTGATGACCGTATCGCAGTCCTGAAGGTTTTGCCCTTCGGAGATGCAGTCGGTGCCGATGAGCAGATCAATTTCTCCCGGCTCGTTCGGAAGAATCGTCGCCTTCTCTTTCGATCGCGGCGAAAAGAGCGTGAGCAAGGATTGGAAATCGTAGCCGCGCCTGAGTGTCGATTTGGGCGCGTCCGTTCCCGTGACCCGGCCCGAGTGAATGCCGTGTGACTTCACGAGGCCGTCGGCCAGGTGCTCGTAAAGGTAATTGGCCGTGTCTGCAAAGGCTGTGAAGATCAGCGCCTTCTTGTTGCCGGGGTTAATGGGCGAAGCAAGCTTGCTGTGAATCTGCGTCTTTAAGTGCTGAAGCTTTGCGTCATCGGATGGCGTAATCTTTCGCATTTCCATGAGGAGGGCTTTGATGATCGCGAGATCCCCCCCAAGGTCATGCTCCCAGGAGGGAAGATCCATATCGGCGAGGTTGATCTGCACCTTTCCGCCGATACTCGCATCATCCGGTTCGGGAAAATCATCATCCTCATCCGGTTCAGCATCCTCGAAAGCCGCCGAGACATCGGCAAAGCCCGTGTCGCGTCCCGTCTTCTTGAAGGCTTCGATTTTGGCCAGTGTTCCAGAACAAAGGCGTTCCAACTTCGCCAGTGTGATGCGGAAGGCTTCAACCGAACTTTCAAGACGCTTAAGCAAGTTGACCGTCATCAGGGCTTGCAGGCTTCGTTCCCGATCTGCCTGACGCAGTTTCCCCTTCCCTTCCTTGACTTCGGTATCGTAGATCGCCTCGTACTTGGACAATCGGCTCGGCAGGATGTAGTTCACCGGGGCATAAACCGCGAGCTTCATCAGCGAAAGCTCGTTAAAGATTTCATTGAACCCGATCACATCCGTACGCTGCGTGAGAGGGCAGTGAAACGAGAGGGGCTTACGGCGCTCCGGAAAGGGGCCGATGTCCGTTGTGTCATAGAAAGTCTGAATATGCTTTCGTGATCGGGCAATCGTCACACTATCGAGCAACTCAAAGAAGTCGAAGTCGAGTGCGCTTAGAATCGCGGAAGCCGTGCGTTCCTCCGGCGGAAGCTTCGACCAAGCGTTAAACGTGGTCTGGGCCTTTCGGAAAATCTCGTTGATGTCCTTTTCCGTACGGAGCCGAGAGTTGAGCTTCTCCGACTCTCCCTCATAGGCCAAGGCAAGCTGATTCCGCAGATCGCTGAAGCGATTGTTCACCGGGGTGGCCGAAAGCATCAGGACTTTAGTCTTGACCCCCTCGCGAATCACCTTGTTCATCAACTTCTGGTAACGGGTTTCTCGCTCCTTGAATGCGTCATTGTTCCGGAAGTTGTGCGACTCATCGATAACGACGAGATCGTAGTTGCCCCAATTCACGCGATTAAGCGGCGTGCCAAACGATTCGCCCGTTTCACGCTGCAAATCGGTGTGGCAGAGCACGTCGTAGGCAAAGCGATCCTTGGCAAAAATGTTGGTCTTCAGATTCCGGTTGTAAGTCAGCCAGTTGTCGGCGAGCTTCTTGGGGCAGAGAACCAGCACCGAGCGATTCCGAAGCTCGTAATACTTAACGACCGCGAGCGCCGTGAAGGTTTTTCCTAGGCCGACGCTATCGGCGAGAATGCAGCCGTTGTACGTTTCGAGCTTGTTGATGATCCCGGTTGCGGCATCCCGCTGGAAGTTGAAAAGCTTCTGCCAGATCAGGCTTTCCTGATAGCCGGTGAGATCATTCGGCAAAACATCCTCGCTCAAGTCCTCCAAAAACTCGCTGAAAATGTTGTAGAGCATCATGAAGTAGATGCGTTCCGGCGAGTTCTCCTGGTACACGGAGGCAATGTGATCGCAGATATGCTCCGTCACGTCTTCAAGCTTCTCCGGGTCATTCCAGATTTGCTCAAACACCGACAAATAGACGTGAGTCGTGCTTGGCTCGTCGAGCAAATTGACGATGTTCGAGACCGCATCACCTCGCTGATAACCAAGGTCCACCGCCGTGAAGCCGTGCAGAGGCAGATACACGGCAGATGCGTCGTTCGCCTTAACGCAGGCGAACTGCTGCATCGGAGCCCGAGTGCGATTGGATCGAAACCTCGCTTTTCGCCGCATCCAGTTGGCGCATTCCTTGGCGATAGCTCTTTGAGTGAGCTTATTCTTCAGTTGAATCTCGAATTCCGTTCCATAGAAGCCTCGCTCCCGTTCGGCCTTTGGAATGTGATACTCTCGGCGTTCCTTCTTAACGCGGTCAGTGACTTCGCTGGCGACAAATGTCGGAGAGGTAAAAATAAACTCCAGTGACTCGATCGATTCCAACTCTTGCTTCAAGGCTTCGTAGGCATAGATGGAAAAGCATGATGCAGCGATTCGGAGCTTTGCGCCGGGCGCAACTGACGCCTTGAGCTTGTCGCCGAGCAGCACGCTGACATTGTCGATGACTTCCATCTTCATGAGCCCTCTTCGTTTACCTGTACCGTCTGCCTCACGAGTGCTTTCCGTCCCTCGACGCAGACTGACTGAGACGGACAAGCAACTGCTCTAGATCGGCCTTCTTGAAGAGCCGGTAGTTGTTCACCGGATGGCGATATTCGGTGATTCGCCCCTCAGCCCCCCAACTCCGGATCGTGTTGGGGGACACACCCAAGATTGCCGCCGCCTCTTTAACTCGCACAAAGCCTTCCGCACTTTTCATTTACGCTTCCTTCAATCTGCTAGCACGCGCCCGCCCAACCTTACCAAATGCTTCAGCAGGCATCAACCTATTTTGGGGGGGGGCGTAGGCCATTGGGAAATCGCTTCGCGATGCAGTTTGGAGCAATTGCCATCGACTTTAACCATGCCTCGACGCAGGGCCTGTCCTTTTGCTCGCTTCTTCCAGATCAATTTTCTTAGTGCTCGAAATCGTGCTAGCCTCCTCCCCGGGTAGAAGTTGCAATTGCAAAAGGTTTTGATCGCGCACTTCCCTCGACGGACAGCCGTGGATGGAAGGGCGTGATAGCTGGTGACTCACCAGTGCGCCCGGCTGAATGGCTTCAGTCGAGGAGCTGAAGATGAGTAGTCAGGAAAAAGTTTTAAGCTTGATTGAGGATTTGAAGAGTAGCGATGCCGAAGTTCGTCGTCGGGCAGCTTTGGTGCTCGGGAGCATTGGACCCAAAGCGAAAGCCGCTGTGCCGCAACTATGCGAGGCGCTGAAGGACAGCAAAGCATTTGTCCGCCGTCAGGCAGCTTGGGCGCTCGGCAGCATTGGCCCCGACGCGAATGCGGCCGTCGCACAACTAGCCGAAGCGCTCAAGGATAACGACGTCAATGTTCGGAGTACTTCAGCTTTGGCACTCGGGAGGATTGGAGCAGAGGCAAAAGCCGCTATTCCTCAATTAACCGAAGCGCTCAAGGACAGCGACTCGATTGTTCGATTCGATGCAGCCTTGGCACTCGGCAGGATTGGATCCGAGGCAAAGTCTGCTGTTCCACAATTAACCGAAGCACTCAATGACTGCTATGCAAAGGTCCAGAAGGTCGCCCAATATGCGATTACGAGGATCACAGGCTAAGTGACGTTGTGGCGGTGCGACTAGAGACTTAAGGGAACTGATTCCTTCTTCAGAGCGTCACCGAATAGGGTTTTAGTCGCAACAGCAACTTTACCCTATTTCTCAACTCGCTTGATTAGGCTTTTGCAACGTGGCATTCTGTGCCATGCAGCAACGTTTCTTCGACTTTGATAGAGTAATCCAAGAGCAAGCCGATCACGTCGCTGAAGCGACTTCGCTTCCGCCGCCATTAGAGAACAAGCTCCCGCCCCTTGTCCGGCCCGACCGTCAGATCGCCTTCGACGGCGCTTCCCACTACGAATGGCCAGCCGCAAAACATGATCGTGACACGATCACGGTTGACCGCATCCGCGAAGACATTGACGGGCCATCCCATCGCTTCGTGATTTGTCGAGGCGATACAGTCGAAGTCTTCTTTTCGCACGAGAAAACAGATATCGGTAAGGTTGTCGGCATTAGCCACGCGAACGAACAAGTCTGCGTTAGGTTCCCCGGTGGAAAGAATGGCGTATGGCTCGCAAAGAGCCAGATTTACCCCGCCATCGAGACCTCTTCGAGGAGGCCTAAGAATGGTCAACGGCTCTCCGAAGTCATTGCTGAGGTGAATGACAAGCACGGTAGAGGCCTTACAGAGGCGGATCGTGTTACACCGCCCAAAGCAGCTCCAACGTCCAAAGCCATACTCCATTTTCTGGCCAGGCACGCCGGTCAAGAGTTCTCGATTCGGGACCTTCGTCACGAGTTTGGTTGCGTCGACTTTGACCCAGCCAGCCCGCTCACGAATCCGGTGCACAAAGCACTACGCTCGCTTCGGGATGCTGGGCAAGTTCACGCGATTGAGCCCCGTTTTGGAGAACCTCGCTTCTCAATCCTAAGGCTTCCAAATGCCGCAGAAGACCTTACCCTTGCTCACTGTCCTCATTCGATGCTGGGACCCGAGATTCAACGACTCTCTCGGAAGCACCGGCACACAATCGCCGATTTTGCGAAGCAGTGCGGCTTTACGCAGAAGCATGTACGAGAAGTCTTTGATCGCGGCCTAGACAATCAAAACGCCGTACGGGATTGGCTAGAGGCGATTCTGCCCCGCAAAGCAGTAGTTCACCAACCAGTCACGTCCCTCGCCGCGACTGAACCTCTCGCCTCGACTCCCTACACCTTCGACGACTTTTGGCAGGTTCATCGCGCATTAGTCGCGGGAGCACTCCCATACTCCGAGTACCAGTCAAGTTTTGTGCGACTTCTTGCAAGCGAAGACGCCATCGTTTCTGAACTGAAGACTCGCTTCCAGGCGCCAAAGCTTGTCTCCATTGCAAAGCGACTTGGCTGTTGGGATGCGAATCGCTCGACGAAGGATGAAAACGCCGCCCACATCTATCGCAAGATGACCGCTTCGTTTTTACTCGATGGCACCGTCTCGTACTCCATGGGCGAGCGGTATGAGGACGCCGTCATAAAGAAGGTCCAGGCAGTCACTCCGAAGGAATATGAGGCAGCACTTGAACGTTGGGAGATTGCCGCGGCCGAGGAAAAGAAATCACTTAGCAATCCGGAGACTTTCCTTGAATTCCGTACGTTTCTTCATTCAAAGAGCGAGGCTCATCTGACTGACGAGCAACTTTGTCGCTACGACGCTCTTCACGCCACTATGACCCGAGACAGACGTGCAGCCGCTCGCCCAACCACTGTTGCCGCATTTCAGAGCGAAGAGCTTTCCGGATATGCCTTTCAGATTAAGCAGGGCTATCACGACAAGCGCCAGTGCCCCGTGTGGATCGTAAGCCTCTCGACTCGCGTCGAGCCAGCAACGTTCGATGAGCTAAACCGCAAGGCAAAGATGCTTGGTGGTTGGTTCAGTTCGTTCAAAAAGTCTGACGCAGGTTTTCAGTTCCTTTCTGAAGACAACGCAAATCGCTTTGCTGCGCTTCTATCAGGCGATGTTGATCGCAGCGAAGTGCTGGCCGAAAGGAAGGAACGAAAGGAGCTGACGGCAGCCGAGCGACTCCACGAGTTAGCGGATAGTCTTGCTGCAAGGGCCGAGGAAACGATCGCACAAAGTGAGAACTCGCTACAGAATACCGTCCGCCGAGCTGACATCCAGGCAGGCGTTCGCGGTCGAGCTTTTGCCGAGGCGGCACTGTCTCGCACCATGCACTCAATCGCAGAAGCCCTGTCGCGTAACGAGGCAAACTACCTTGATGGCATCCGGCACATAACGCATATCGAAACGCTCGACACCTTGCTGCGACTCTCGCGTTGGGCCCGCATTCGGGAAGTAAGACGCGAAGAGTCAGAGAGTCACTATGCACATGGCCGCCGCGTTGAGCAAATTGAAGGCGAGCCGATTTCTTTCGCCGATATTCGTTTCGTCGAGTATCCATACCCGTGGATCCACAAGAGACTTCTTGATGAGCTAGTGCATCAGTGCCGCTCCAAGAACGGCGTTAAACAATCGGCCGACAGGATGCGAAAACGACTTGCTCGGGAGAAGGACGATTTCGTAACCTTTCGAGCCGATCACGACATCGAATCTCTGGAGGACTTTCTGTCACGTGCCAAAGGCGCGGGGCTTGATGTAGAACGGGTTGACGGCGCGCTTCAGAAGTACCGCCGCTTGCAACGAGCAGGAATCACGGACATCCATGAGCTCCGATCTGGGTTGAGGGAATATCTCCATTATCGGGCTGAAGCCCGCGGCGACGATCCGGTGAAGATTGCAGAACGGGAACTCATCGGCAAAAGGCTTCCTGGATTCTTTCCAACTCCCAAGCCCGTGATCGAGCGGATGCTTGAAATTGCAAAGATTGAATCGCACCATCGAGTGCTTGAACCTTCTTGCGGCAAGGCTGACATCGTTGACGCGATTGTCTCGCAGCACCCGGGCATAGACCTCCACGCCATTGAGGTTAATCGAACACTGTCCGATGTGTTATCTGCGAAGGGATATGAGGTTGAGTTTGGCGACTTCGTCGAGCACCGGTCAAGGTATGATCGCATTGTGATGAACCCGCCATTTGAGAATGGCCAAGACATCGAGCATATCCGCCATGCCTACGAGCTGCTTTCGCCCGGTGGTTGTCTAGTCTCCGTCATGAGCGAGGGTCCATTCTTTCGGAGCGACAAAAAGAGCTCCGAGTTTCGAGAATGGCTTGAAGAAGTCGGTGCCGAGGTCGAGCAACTCCCCGACGACGCATTTACCGGAGCCGAAGCATTTCGAGAAACGTCCGTCCGCACTCGCCTTGTGACGATTGTTAAGGAAGGATGTGCCTAAGCATCGTCAATTTGAGTAGCCACGAAATCCATGGCAATATCGGCCATGGAACAGCGACTTGTTTTCTTCGACCTTGAAACTGGCGGTATTGATCCGAAGCGACATCCGATCATTCAACTGGCCGCCATCGCCGTAGATAGCGATCTTGAGGTGCTTGAGGCATTCGAGGCGAAGATCAAATTCGATCCGGTCCGCGCCAAGGCACACAGCCTCAGGAAGAACCATTATCACCCAGGCGTCTGGGCCAACGAGGCCAAAGACGCCAAAGTTGTCGCTAAGGAGTTCTCAGAGTTCCTTCGTCGCCACGCCTCAGTGCCTGCACTGTCGGCACAGGGGAAGCCCTATCAGGTCGCCCAGCTAGTTGCTCACAATGCGGCTTTTGACGGGCCGTTCCTTATGGAGTGGTTTGACAAACATGGGGTCTACCTTCCAGCAAGGCGACTCGTCCTTTGCACGATGCAGCTTGCCATGTGGCAGTTTGTCTTTAGCGCAGACTCCGCGCCTGCAAACTATCAGCTCGCTACTCTTTGCCAGTACTTCAATCTGCCGTTTCATGCCGCTTCCGCCCATGACGCGCTTGGCGACGTGAGCGCCACCGTTCAGTTATTCCAAGCGCTTGCTCGCGAACACGCGGCGTCGCAGGTCGCTGCATAGCGCACTTGTCGGCTTTTGAATTTGAGTAGCGCTCCCCGTTGTGAGATTATTCCTGAATTAGGCAATCTGACTTTAAGGAGTACGCAGATGAACGAACAAAAGGAACCCAAGAAGAAAAAGTCTTCGGCAATCGAGACGCCCATCCACACGGTTCGCGTGGGTGCGGTCGCCGCATCCATCTGGCGAAGACAATCGCCGGCGGGATATGTCTACTTTGATTTTAGCCTGACAAGATCCTGGAAAAGCTTGTCGAGTGGAAACACGGGCTATTCGAAAAACTTTTTTTCCCGCAACCAGCAGGAACTTGTGGAGGTCATTGACCTAGCGACCGTCTGGATCACTCAGCACGAAGAACGAGAAGCAGCCAAAGAGAAGATTGCTGCATAGTCTCCTCACATTTGGACCTCGGGACTATGCCGCTCGCATTTCACTTGGCAATTCAAAAGCTTTCACAATAGGCCGCCTAAACCGCAGAACTGAGTAGGGGATCTTCGCGTAGCCTGCTGCTTGTCGCTTCGCGTTGATGAGTCTTAAGAGTTTGAGAAGTTGCTTCCGAACAGGTGCATAGGGCACGTAAGGCAATTCATACAGCTCCGCCGACAAGGCATCCGCTCGCCGGTGACAAGCTATCGATAGAAAGTATGCACAGAGCTCTCGATAGGGCTCCCGGGCAATAAGCACCCGCACACGCCATCGTCCGTCTGGCATCCGCTGATCTTCGGCAGAGGCTTTCTTAAGGTAGTTCCCGCGCTTTACGTAAAGGGAGTATTCGCCGATTCGGATCGGAACGCGGCGGACATCCTTTAGGTTGTCTCCCTCGCCTTCTCGAATGGGATGATAGCCGTGACTCGCCATGAGTATCCAGAAGTTCTTGAAGCGGACATACTGGACGTTTCCAAGACCCTGCTGCTTTCGCCAGCGCCGCGCTCCTTCACTCTTTGCCACGTCGTACTTGGCAAGAAGTTTGTCATCGAGCGCGGTTGGATCCTTCCCCTCCGGGACGAGGCCTTGCACAAAGAAGTAATACCCCTTCGGTAAAAGATGCGTAGCGACCCGCTGCAAGAATCCGGTGAGACTCGTGACCTCGTATTTGTATTCCATCGTGATGCCCTCCTTGGTGACCGCTTGCAATGAGTTATTTCATAGGCAAGCAGTCGCAAAGAAGGGCGAACAAAATCCTTGTTGTTCGCCCTGTAAAGAAAATCCTTTTCGCCTTAGCCGCGATCCCTTGAGGAATGCAGACAGGCTTTCGAGAACCTCTCGAAAATCCCTGTGAACCTTGCTCTCAAAAGCCTTTCGGAATGAGCGGTGGCAACGGCGGAGCTACTAAATTCATAGCTGCTCCGCACGTAGTCCATGCCACCGCTGTACCGAAAACCTCGGGGAGAACACCGCCGTGAAAAAAATACACGCCGCCTGTTCACCCTCGATTCGCTGCCAAAGGACTCCTCTTCTCCCGAAGAGAACTCGTTTGACTCACTATGCTTCCAACCAAGGAAAGCCGATCGCGGACTGACGGGAACACAAATCCCGTCAGCCGCGCGCAGCTTGTCCATCCGTTTGGCCTAAAGGCCAGTCGCAACTTTCGTCGTGGCTGATTGTTCTGGTGCCACCCAGAACGCCAACGAGACCGGACTGCCTTGCCCGGCAAAAGTCTATGCGTCATGCACATGCTTTTGTCTTTGCCTTCGCAAAGATCATCGCCCAACGCTCCCTGCGGCTTCCGCCGCCGAATGCATCGGCTATCTACTGATTGCCCACTCCCCCACTACGGCGTTTTGATCACGTCGCTGACGGCGACGCACCGGTTACCAATCCGGCGGCCGTAGTGGTTCCTGCGTTTGTCAGAATCTTCGCTTTGAGAGTTCCGTGGGTGAGCTGGTTGCCCAGCATGGCAAAACTCGTTTCTAGGTGCGGCCTTCCGGCCGTCCTACTCGACGCAAGGAATTGAGCCTTATCGGTCAATTGTTTGCGGTTTCAGGGCTCGAATCTAGAAGCTACCCTTAACGCGAAACGGTTGCGTGTCCCCAGTGCCGCATGTCTATCGACTAGCGGCACAAGTCTCGGCATCGACTCTCTCGAAGCTTACCGGCAAGCGATTACTCGCCTTTCATGGTTGAGCTATTCACGTTCGCAGACTTACTGCGATACCCGAGGATGTCACTCCCCGGCACGACCCATCGCTAGGCTCGTGGCTCCCCACGCCGGACAACGTCGTACGCCCCTTGAAATCAGGAGGCGAACCCCGTGTGTGGATTACGCCATGCTCTATGGCACGGCCTCACCGACTTTGAAAACTGACGGCTTACGGGCAGAACTCCGCCCGCAAGAATTTCCGCATCGCCCCCATTCGGAGCGAAAGAAAAGTTTGCACTATAGGATAGAAATCCAGGATTACTCTCTCGTTGTGTGAACTGCACTACAAAAGCAGTTCGGTCCGACAGGATTACTCTGGAAGGCCTCCTTCGAAGCACGGACAAACACGTTTCCGCGTATCCGGCTCTACCGGCAAGCGATCGTGACGGGCGGTAAGCTCCGTCCCCTTTTGCATGGCTGGCGGCCATGCTCCTTGGGCGATCACTTCCAAACGGATGGATCTTGTCAAAGCGTTTACGATCATCGACAGTCGAAGGGCCTATCCTGTGCCCTTCTATGGCAACGTATAACACGGTTTGAGAATTGAAGGCAATTGAATTACGGGGCACTTCAAGCTGCTGACTTCGAGGGTTCGGCGGCGGTGAAGAGTCGCCGCTTCGCTTCCCGCTCCTGGATCATCCGGCGGTAGACACCGAAGGCTGGTCCGCCTGCTCGCTTTGAGCGCTGATAACCGTCTAGAAGTGTTTGCTCGGCATGTGCGAGTCCCGCGCGTTCAAGCTCCTCAAGTTCCAGTTTTCCAAGCGTCAAAAGGAACGCGTCGATTTGCTCTTGGACGGGGTCTGGTAGTGGCGGTACTTCCAGCTTCGGAGCTGTTGAAGTGGCTTGCGACGCTCCCTTTGGAAAAAGATTTGCGGCCGGCACATATCCTTCGCGAATCGACTTCACGAGGTAGCCTGCCGGATTGCGAATCGACTCACGTACTTTTACCTGGCGGAGGCGATCGAGAACTTCAATTTGAGTCGTGACTAGCTCTTGGGGAAAGTCACGAACAAGCTCCCTCGCGACGGATGGCGTAACGCCACGATCGGACAGACGCTTGATGAGCACTGCTGCTTCATTGCTTGGTGGCTCGACTGCCGCCACGGCCTTCTTGATAAACACAAGTCGCCACTCCCCACGAGAGATTTTCACAAAGCGTTGCGGTATCGGCATGACTTCCAGAAACCCGACGGCTTCAAGTTCTGCGATCGATGGTTGAAGTCTTCGCTTTAGTTGACCCGTATCGTAGTTCCTGCTTAGCCCAATGTGCTCGCAGGCAAACTCCATAAGGTCAAACTCCCAACGTGGCTTGTGGTAGAAGCGTTTGTCGAGAAAGCGGTACATGCGTTTCGCGGCGGCGTACTCAAGCTGTCTGAAGACGCCAAGATCGATCGCCTTTAGGTAGCCCGACTTGAAGCTTCGAAAGACGACCTCATTCCAAGCAAACGATGAGAGCGGCGGCTCCGTGTTGGCGCTTCGAAGACGCTTAAGTCTCCGCTCCTGATCGTAGAGCGTGACTTGCTCCAGAATGTGGAAGTTTTCATCTACCCAGGTCTGCTCGTCTTTGTCCCACCAGGCTTTGTCGTAGTAGAGCGTCACGCCAAGCCAACGCTTGAGCGATTTTTCCAGGCGATCATAGCTTCTGCCCTCATGCCGCCAGCCGAGAATTTGAATCAGCTGGTAGCGACTGAAATTGACTTTGCGTTCGCTGAACCGCTTTTGCTTGGTGAGCTGGATGAGTCCAAGAATCACTTCGTCATCGAGAGACGTCGGTAGCCCGTACTTGTCTGAAGCTGAGATCGTTAGGCGCCGGGTGATCATTTCTGATTTTCCGGAATCAAAAATCTTGTCCTCGAAGACG
Organism: Pirellulales bacterium; assembly: GCA_041741015.1. GTDB lineage: Bacteria > Planctomycetota > Planctomycetia > Pirellulales > PALSA-1355 > JALHMI01. Next base: position 44,875 of record JBGSKX010000316.1, on the reverse strand, counting down.
AGCGTTTTTTGATTGTCCGGAACACGGTCAGCAATGGCGGCCAGTGGAAACTCCGCGAGATTTAGCTCGTCCCGGCCGTCTTCGAGATCGAACGCGAGCGGCGTCAGTGCGCGAAGTGAATCAGTGTGCGAAGCATCATCCATCAATCCTCATCGAGAAAAGCAACACCAGTGCATCTGTTGTTGCAAGTTACTTAAAGTTATTAACACAAGAGTTACGCCCCTGAAAAGCCCTTTTTTATCGAATACTTACGCCCGGTTTTTCTGTCTCATTTCACCGTACCGGCGAGAGCTTTCCTGTCTCGTTTCCCCGCTCTCCCTGCCTCATTTCACCGCTGTCACCTGTTTCGTTTCCCCGTAGATGCACATCAACACCTGCTTCGTTTCACCGTATCGATCTGTCTCGCTTCACCGTAGGAGAAAGCACAACGCCAGATCGATCCTAAGATCGTTTGTGGGCCCATCCCTGTCTCGTTTCACTGTAGACTGACCCAGCCGCTCAGTTCCCGAGCTCCAAACTCTGCATCGTTTCACTGTAAAACGCCAGCGTTTTCTGCACGCTTTCCCCGTAGGGGCTTTTCGTACGTTTTGGGCTGCCGCGACCTTTCGCCGGAGTAAACTTGTCGCGTTCATTTTCTCTGGCTGGCAACGATGCAAGCATGCTTACATGTATGCTGACAGGCTTGTCGACCTGAAAGCCTCGTGCGTTGCGGCGTTTCTGGAAACGATACAAGCATCCCGGCAAGGCTTCTTGATTGCAAGCCAACAGACCAGCGGCGCAGCAAATAAACATGCTTGCCAGACGGCAGACTTTCATGCAACTGTCGACGCATGATGATTGTTTGCGCAAATTCCAAAGGCGGCGTGGGGAAAAGCACCCTCGCAACGCACCTCGCCGTGTGGCTCTTCGACCAAGGCTTTCAAACGGCATTACTCGACACCGACAAACAGCGTTCGAGTTCTCAGTGGATCGGCGAAGTTGAGCCGCAAATTAGCGTTAGGGTCGCTGACACCCCTGAGGAATGCCTAGCAAACGCCCAAGAATTGATTTCTAGCCACGATTTTGTGGTGGGTGATGCTCCAGGGGGGCTTGAGGACCTAAGCCGAACCTTGCTGATTCTTGCGGACCTTGCGATTTTTCCAATTTCGCCTTCAATCCTTGATGTCAGGTCAGTCGCCGGGGCCACGACTGTCCTTCGGTACGCTCAAGGGATCAATGGCGGCAAACCGGCCGGACGACTTGTCCTCAACAAGATGAAGACTCGTGATACCATCAGCCACGAGCTTCGGGACAATGCCCCAAAGCTTGGACTTCAGGTGGCAACGAACGTTATTCGGGACCTTCAAGCGTACCGGGATGCGGCACAACAAGGCACAGTCGTTGGTCGAGTAGGGCGTAAAGGTGCGCAGGCTGCGGCCGATATCGAGGCTTTGTTTACAGAGTTGCTTGGAGAAATGATCGCAATTAAGCGGCAAGCGGGGAGACAACAAGTAGAAAATGGCTGAACGAAGATCACTCGGAGATGCAATGGAGATGACGCCTGCAAAGCTGGCGTTCATCAAGGGACAGGATACGAAAGAGCCGAAACCCACGGCGGTCGAAGTGCCTGCGGGGAAGCTCCCTGTCGAGAAAACGGTGGAGCTGCCGCCGTCCGTGGCGGACAGCGCCGAATCCAGGGAATCGCGATCCCGCGCTAGCCGTCGTCCTAGTCGAGGACGTTCTAGCCAAGTGGCCCCCGAAGCAAGTGACCTACTGGACCAGGTACTCGTGCCAGTGACCGTTCGCCTGCCGCACCGCATGGCCCAGGCGCTTCGGCGGGCACACCTGGAGCAGCGTCTGAAGCACGCGAAGCCCGATACTCAGCAAGAGATTGTTGAGGAAGCCCTGGGCGACTGGCTATTCAAGCACGAGTTCCTTCCATAGAGCTTTGTGCCATCATATGACAAGAATCGCTCTCATGCCCATGTGAGCGGCAGTCGACATGTGTGCTATGAGCCATGACACGCAATCAGCGTTTCCTTTTACTAGCTGCTTTCCCCCTATGGTTAGAAGCCTGATCAGTGACGACCTCGATTGGGGATATAAGCACCACGCCGCCCCCTCCGCGCGGACGCAGGTTATTCTCTGGGTGACCAAATTCAAGAGTTAGTCGAGTGATCACATCTAAAGATGGTTTGTCGCCTTCATGGTTAAATGGCATCCAACGATGATCGTCTGACGATGCAAGGGTGCTGATTTCGATTGTCGTCCACGCCGATGCCGGTGGCAACTTCGCAATGCGCCAACAATCGCTTGACGCATCTTCTTCAAGGACAACTTCTGTGTGTGCTACAGAGCCAAGTGAAAACACGCAGTAGGCCATGCGACGCTTGTGGTACTCCCATACTTGGCATTTGCCATCAGATAATCTCACTACGAGGGACAGCGGTCGAGTAGAGTCGTCATTTTGAAGCAGCAACGCTCGGAACCTCAAGCCTATTTGCTGCTCATTCAATTTTCTGGCACGCATTGACTTTGGATGAATACCTACGTTAGCTGGGTAAGGTCCGTTCCCACTGCGAAAGGCGATTCTCAAATATGTGGTCTCGTCGCTTGTCGCGGGATAGCACACATTCGCTATACAGTGCGCCCTTCGGCGAGCGTCGGCCCACAACAGTGCTACCGGACAATTCCCGTCGTCTACATGAGACGGGTATTCATCGCATACAAAGTCTTGGAACAGAAAGTCTCCTTCGACTGCCTCTTTGCTGAGCAAGCCGCCAGTTTGGAAGAGTAGGGCTTCCGATGAAGCGTCGTTGCTAACCAGCTCCGACCAATGTGCAATCCCGTACTCGCGCGACATTGCCTCCAGTTTTCCGATAGTCAAGACTCCGCCACTTTTCTCCAATTTGCATAAGGCCTTGAGGCCGATCCCAATGCGTTTGGCAGCTGTTGGCTGCGTGAGATTTGCGTTTCGGCGGCATTGCAAGACACGGCCCTGATCGACTCGCCGTTTGTCAGTCGAAAGTTCCTGAGAGTCGGATGCCATTTGTTTTGTACCTCAACGGATCTAAATCAACTGGATTGCGCAAGTGGCGAAGCATTCTTAATGAGTAGTGCCATCTCTGACTCGATGACGCTAGGTACGAGCGATTATATCTAGCTGCCGTGTCGGCCAAAGGCCTGACGCCTCGCAGATTGCCATTCCTGGCGGTGCCTGAAAGTGATCACGCACTCGGCCTTGATGAGTGCCGGAATGCGGCACCTGGCTGACCTTTTTCGGTTCTTAGGATGGCCTTTTCCTTACCTAGGCGGCAAGTGCTCGGCGCACTTAAATGCGTCTGTCGCGGCAAGTGCGGACTTTGGCTTCACAACCATAAGTCCCGATTCGGTGGAACGAATCAGCACTTGCGACCATAGCACTTGACAGCATGCATCGGTTGCAACTGTCCAGTCAATGCCGCCCGAACAAGAAGGGCGTAAGCAAAGCAGCATTAACAAGCACCTAAAGAGGCTTGCTAGAGGCTAGTTCGCGTAGGCACAGGCGCTGACATCAACGCGCGTGGGTCGTTGGCGTGTATCGCACTAAGGAAAACCTTGTGCAAAAACCTTAGCCAAAGTCCGCGCGACGATGCTATCACGCCACGTCGCACAATTCAAAGCGTCATCCTGCATTGAGGATCGCGTAAGAAATCACTCTTCCGGAAGTCTTCAGATGGCAAACAGTCAAAACGGCACGTCCAGCCGGAACGCTCCTACGATCGAATCGCAACGGCAGCAGTTAATTCCTGCGGGGCAAGGCCAGCGAAGCCAGAACGCAGAACAACGCTACGTCAACGCAATCAACCGATTGCACAACGACATAGCAGGGCATTTCGCGGCTGGCTTACGGCGTGGGTTGTATTCGGCTTTCAGCATTGGGGTGATCGTTAAGCGCGTGCAAGATGCTGCTCCACAGAAGGCAAAAACCGCAGCAGTCGCAACGCTTTCCCAGCATCCGGAGATGCGACTGTCGAAAGCGCAACTCTATCGATATCTGCGGCTCGTGAGAAAGCTCCCGCAAGCGCTTGGTATCGAGCCAGAGAAGTTTCTCACGATGAGAAAAAATGAATTTCTCGATTTGGTTGAGAATCTTTCGCTGTCCGAAGCCTGGGCGCTAATTGCTCCATCGCCTCCGACCAGAATGTCCGAATCTCTTGCGATCGATCAAACCACTGATTCGGGTTCTCGCAATTCAGGTGGGCCTACACTTGGAGACCACATACGTCTCCATGATCCTCCGAGTGCGATCTTGCTCGCAGTTGCTGAGTACTTCTCTGCTCGGCGCATTTTGAAACCTGAATCTCAATTGAGGAATGATCTCGTGGCGTCTGTTGACCCTCTTTCAATTGATGCGACATGGACTGGCAATATTTTTCTTAACCCGCCGCTCGACTGCATTCTGCCTCTAGTAGAGCGACTAATTATGGCCGTCACCTGCGGCGAGGCTGAAGAGGCAGTTGTTTTTGTGCCGGCCGTCATGGACTCGACCTACGCGGGGCCGTTGCAACCCTACGTCAAGGCCTTTCTCCGCGAGCGCCCGGTGTTTTCCACCACCACTTCGAAACCTTTCTTGCCGCCAACGCCCTACATGCTGGTTCTGGTTTCGCGTGAGCCTCCATCGCTGAGCGAATTTGCTGAGTCGTTTGGCCACCTGGCCGACATTTACTACCCCCACAGGTTCTAGAGCGGAGTTCCCCGATGCTTAACATGATTAGAACATGGCTCAACTCGCTCACCGTCCTCGTCCTCGTAGGCGGACATGGGCAGCGTCTGCTGCCGTGGGTCCATTTACTGTACCCGTTTGTCCAATACGTCATTGTCGTCGATGCGCAGCACGAGTTGCCGCGAGCACGCCGTCCCAAAGGGAAGATGCTCGTGCAACTCTTCTCGCTCGGGTTGGGGCACACGGCCCAATCGCTGCTTGCTGGATCAAGTCCGGCAGTCCAAGCCCATGTCCGTTCGATTGGCGGCATGGCCGCCTCGGGCGGGATGGGGCAGTGCATCATTGTTGGCCGGGAAGCGGGTAAGCGACTTGTCGACTCGCCCGATTTTAAGCGGTTCATCAGGCAGCAGCTTGTTCCTGAACTTCGCGCTCGCTCCGGCGGCGTTATCCAGGAGGTCCGATTCTTGACCCTCGGGTCTCTGGCCGGTGGCACTTACTCGGGCGCCGAAATGCCCGTCACGGAAGGAGCTGCCGCGATGGTGCGGAGCCAGACGGGCGCCATTGTTTCGGTGGAGTACTTGGCAACGGGGGGCTTGACGTACGAGGGACTCGGCGACCGCACTTGGCAAAACACGGCGTCTGCGCTGGCCGACTTGGTGACCAACGTAACCGATGCGGAACGTGAGCCACTAATCGTTAGGCGCCTTCGGCTCATCGACTTCCCGGTCTGCGGACGAGATCAAGATCGGCGCGATATTTATCTGGCGGCCATCGAGCAAGTCGCCCGCACAAAGTCCGTTGCGTATGAGTTGGAACGTGAGAGCCCCAATAACGCTCTCGATGGACGTTTTGGAAATGTTCAGATCTGGGAAGCGGCTTTTGGGCAAGAATTGCACCTTCGTAACGACATCGCGCCGGTCGTCGCAAGTCTCTATTTGCCGCCGCTAGCGACGATCCTTGCGCGGGAGCCGGGCCTCCGGGACGAAGAACGGCTGGAGTTGGCCGATGCGGGGACGCCGCTGGCAATTAGGACTGTGGTCGACATCATCGCCACTGCTGCCGAGCGTCCCGTCGAAAGCTCGCTGACTGAATTGCAGACGGCCTCGCACCACCATGACGTGACCGCCTGGATCCACTTGGATGCGGTCCATCGTGAAATGATCGCCGACTTGCCTCAGCAGTGGGCAAAGCCGGCGACGACAGTCGCAACGCTCGACGAGCGACTGCAATTCGTGCGGCGTCTAGGTAAGATTCTGGCCGATGAAGCGGCGACGCTCGCGGAGCGACGGGAAGTACTTGAGCAGACAGTGGCCGATGCGGACGCTCAGTACCGGAAAACTCACCAGCGACTTAATCCCGAACGCGTGTTGGGTCATATTGCGGCGGCGTTCACCAGCACGAGATCGAAACTCAACCGTCTTCATCAGTTCGGCGAGACGATTCGACACGCGGTCGATCAACTTGCGAAGTTAGCGGCCGAACAGGCCGAAGTGATGCGAAGCCGTGCCGTTGTCGGGGCCGAATGCGGCTACCTCGAAGGCCGTCTCAAGACGCTGATCTCATCGATCCAGAAGGCCGGACCGGAACTAGGCGCCGTACGCCCGAAGGTGACCGTGCGGCCGCTCGATGAACGGCTTCTCGACCTTTGGGAAGCGTGCGGTCAGTCTGATGAGTCCCTGATGGACGCCACCCTAGAGTCCGTCGCGCTCGCAACGCTCGACGGATTGGCCGCCGTGACCGGCGCCGCCTACGCCCGCGTTGAAGAAGTAGCCCAGCGGATCGTCAGCGGCGAGTGCTACGTCACGCCTGCCGTACCGTGGGGAGGTCAGCGGCGAGCGAGCGACAGCCGTTCCATCCACCTCCTACCCCCGGTAGAGCCGTGGCTCCGCGAGGCGATTATCGCCGCCGTCGCCGCCGAAGACGAACGCCTCGATGTCGATTTCGTCGACGCGACGGTCGTCATCAACGTCGTCGCCATCACGATGAGAAAGGTCCGCGAGCTAGACGATCTGTTCACGGCCCCGCTCCGCTCGGCGCTGGAAGAAGTCCTGCAATCACCTTGTCCCGAGATGTTTCTGGCGGAGCCCGCCGAGACCGTGCGCAAGCTCGGCCTCGCATAGTGCGTCACCATCAAGAATTCCTTATTACGAGGAGTCTCAATCATGTTGCTGTTATTCCGCATGGCCGTCGCTGTGATCGTCGCAACAGCCATTGCCGTTACGCTGGGCTGGGCCGAGCCGTACCCACTTCGCCTGGGAGCCATTCCCGCCGCAATCTTCGCCGCCATCGCCGTGGCTGGAATGGTGATGACGCGCACGGAGACCGATTCCAGAATCCGATCCTCGGCGAATCCGTTGCGCGAGATCCTCCTGGGCGCTATGACTGCCGCCGCCTGGCTTGCCGCGATGGGGTTCAGCTACTGGCTGTTCGACGAAGTGCCATACTTTCCGCGAGCGATCTGCGATAGCGGCCGGCAATACATAGAGCAGGAGATGCGCGAGTTGGAAGGTCGCGGGCAATTCGGCGCCGCGGCCGCCGTCGGGCTTAAAGAACTCGATGCCGTACATACCCCCGAGTGGACGCGAACGCTTGCCGAGTGGACGGTACAGCTCTTGTGCCTCGCGGCAGACGAAGCCGAAGGCGACGTCGCAAGAGCGTTCATTGATCAAGCAACAATTACTGCTGATCGGCACCAAGTCAGCAACTACATGCCGCGGCTTGCCAAAGAGAGGCTAGAAGGCCGTTTGAAAGCGAATGATACCCAGCGACAACTTGATGACGTTGAAACGCAGCTCCAAAGGGCAGCGGCCGAGAATCAGCAAGTGGAACAGGCTTCGCAACGCCTCAAGCGAGAGCTCGCGGCAACCACCGCCGGGCGACGAACTGCACTCAGCGGGGCATTCTCGCACCTCAGCCGTGGCATCGACCAGGGCATTGTCGGCAATCTCGACGCCGTTCGCACGATTCTCCTCGATGCCTTGGCGATGGCAAAGAAGGAGCGCATGCCGCTCGACGAAGGCAGAGCGGTGCTGGCACGAGTCGAAGCCCGAATCGCGGCTCTCCGTCCCGCGGATCTTCCCGCAGGATCGATGGGGCGCGTCGTCCGCCGGCAGTTAACCGGATCGCCGCACGTACACCTGATTGATGTCGATCTTCGTGATGCCAAGGGCAGCCCGCTTACAGGCCTCGCCGATAAAGATTTCATTGCAAGTCAAGAAGCAACAACGCTACGGCTGGTAGCGAGTCCCCATCGACAATCTACGCGGGTCAACCTCGCATTCGGAATGGATGTCAGTACCTCGATCAAAGGAGCCCCGCAGCGCGAAGCACAAGTGGGCGTCACCTCTGTTCTGAAGAATCTGCCGCCGGGAACCTATGTCCGGTTGACGGCCTTTAGTGACCGCGTGCAGCTGCTCGCCGATTGGTCGCAAGATCCCGCAGCGGCCATAGCCGCGTGTCAGCAACTCAGGGCTGATGGCGGCACCTCGCTGTTTGTCGCCGCTGACGAAGTGGTCCGGAGTCTCGCGAATCTCCCTGGCGAACGAATCGGCGTGCTGTTCACGGACGGGTCAAATTCACTCCCCGGCCCCTCCCACGAGGCGATCATTGCCGCCGCGCGACAGCACAGGGTCGCCATTCATTTCGTTGCTCTCAAGCAAAGTGATTACGATACGCGCGCGATTGAACAGATCGCTCGTGAAACCGGAGGCAAGACGCTCTTGGTCCAGCGGGCGAGCGAATTGGCCAACGGCTTTCGGACGCTCGCTGCCAGCCTCGCCGAAGAAGGCTACCGTCTGGCCCTCTTGGACTATGACGCGGCCAAGCCGCTTACCCTTCAAATCGGCTCGGGTCATTCCGTGCGCCTGACGATCACACCGGCGACCCACGCGGCGCGAATTGCAACACATTGATGACACACCGTGTCATCATTCGATGAAGGTCGATTGAGCGTGTTGCTTTCTCGACCAAATCTAACAACGAAGAAAAAGGAGCACGAACCATGAGCAAGAAAACGAATCAGCCAATTTACTCGCAGCAGCTTGGAGCGATTCGCGTCGCCGTCTGGGAGAGTACGACAGACGAAGGCCGCGTCTATCACAATGCGACCGTCACGCGGTCCTATCGTGAGAAAAACTCCGAGGAGTGGAAGGAGTCGTCAAGCTTCAACGGGCTTGCAGACCTCGCCCTAGTTCGTGAGGCGGCACGCTTGGCTGCAAACTTCATCGAAGCACGCGAACGCGACTTGGAGGAACGTGAGTAGCACGGCGGCCGAAGCTCGTCCCGGCTATCAAGGATGGCGGAATTACGAGACTTGGGCGGTTGCGCTCTGGATTGATAACGAAATAACCGCCTTTCGTTATTGGCGAGAAATAGCAAGGAACTGTCGACGAGCTGCACCCAACACTGAACAGGTCAAGAAAGGGATTTGGACGCCGAAAGAAGCGGCACAGTTCAACCTGGCTGACCAACTCAAAGAGGAGATTACAGAGGGGCATCCGTTGAACGGGCCGAGCATGTACGCCGACTTACTAAGCGCCGCATTCAGCGAAGTCGACTGGCACGAAATCGCTGAAAGCATTCTGGCGGAATTGGATTGAAACTCGGGGGTGAGGAAGCGGGACACGGGGTCCCACCCCCGGCCCCTCCCTGAAGGGAGGGGGAAGCAACTAAGGAGAAAACAACATGACTGATAAACCGCTCTTCACGGAAGCTGACATCATCTATTCGTACACGAGGGCTGAGGCCATCGCGGACGGAACGCTCGTTGACATGACGGAGCTTGCCCGAGAGGCGGGGATCACCTGCCCCGTTGCCATCACCGCCGCCGCTTGGGTTACAGCGATCGAGCCGCCTTTGGATGCTCCCGAGCAAACCGTAGAAGGACGCGCTTGGGACGTTCTCAACGTGCTTGTGTTTACGGCACGGAAGAAAGCCGGAGTGTCCCGAATTGATTTCAAAGTCTCGGTTAAACAGCACTCAGGCGTCTCGCGTGACATCGCCCTGAAAGCCTTGCTCCATCCAGGCGACGCAGGCGAGAGAGTCATAACCATCATGCTCCCACACGAAGACTAATGACGGCGCTCGACATCCCGCATGAGGTCCTTCAGGCAATTGATTCGGTGCTCGATTACATGTGGCACGACGAGGCAACGAACTTTTGGGCGACACCTGAATCACTGCGAGAACGACACATTTGTCGAGAACTCAGAATCATTCGCTGTTGGTTGACGCAGAAGAATAAAACTATTGACAAATCCTTCCACACCGTGGCACGGAGTGCAAACAAAGTTCTACGAGATCGATGAAAGAGGCCGGAATACTGAGTGAAGCCCGCGTTTGCAAAATCGCCCCATTGTTTACGAGGGCGATGCGATTGCGACTCAAGCCCCAATTGTGGAAAGGCTTTCGTCATAAACGAGTGAGAAAATCAGGCATGTCCCCGAACGCAAAACACATATCCAACACGGTGGCTTTTCGGGCGAAAGACGAGATTCTTCAAAAGCTCGACAAAGACTCGGAGAGGTTCGGAATCTCGCGCGGAGAACTCGTCCGGGCGATTGTGTCTCTGCATTACGAAAGTCAACCGGGGGCCGTTCGGGAGCACATCGAGAAGCTCCTTACCAAAGTTGGGATGATTCACAGGAACCAGGCCCGAACCCTTGTGAGCCTGCTAGTCACGCTTGGAAAAGTGCCGCTTCAGGATGCAAAGGAAATCGCCCGCACGGACCTCTTGAGTTGATTACATGAACGCTTCGATAACGACTCTCGGAAACTTGCACAAAGGACGTGGTCAGGCTTTCGATGGCGGCTACTTCATGAACCTTGCGACGCTCGGCTATTACAAGGACGGAGGCGAGCCGCCTGGAAGATGGTTTGGGGCAGGGGCTGAAGCTTTGGGGCTTACCGGAATCGTCGAGGCAGAAGCGTTTTCGAATCTTCTTGCTGGGCTTCGCCCCGATGGCTCAACCTTTGAGAAAGGGCGAACCAAGAAGGGGCAGAAGGCGAAGCTAGGTAAGCTCCAAACACTTAAGAAACGCGTTCCTGCCTACGACATTTGCTTCTCGCCTCAGAAGAGCTTCTCCGCGTGCTGGGCTAGCGGAACTCCTGCATTCCAGAAAGCATTCGAGGAGTCTCGTCACGCAGCAATAAAATCAACGCTCGATTGGTACACAGCACACGTTCCGCTTTCCCGCCGAGGCAAAGGAGGATGCGTCCACGAGTTCTCAGAACTTGTGATTGCGCTCTTCGATCACGGAACTGCCAGGCAAAACGGAAAGGGGGGCTGGGAACCGCAGCCCCACACACATTGCGTTGTCGTGAACGTCGCCCGCGGCGAGGACGGACGCTGGACCGCCGTAAACTCAAGGCTTCTCCATGAGTGGACCAGAACCCTCGGACCGATGTTTCGGGCGACCCTTGCAAAAGAACTCATGACCCGCTTGGGGCTCAAACTTATTCGTACGACAGATAGCCGAGGTGAGAAGGCAGGTTGGTTTGAGATCGCGGGCGTTCCCGAGAAACTCTGTAAAACGTGGTCGAGCCGAAGAACTGAAATCGAGGAACTTCTTTCTGGAAGCGAGGGGCTAGGTAACTTCGCCGACGCCAAGGCCAGGGAGAAAGCGAATCTTCTCTCAAGGAAGACGAAGGGGAAGATTCCCCCACGGGAAAAACTCTTCGCCGAATGGGCAGCCGTCGCAAAGGACTTTGGGCTCACCAAGGAAGTTCTTCAGAGCCTAACCAATCAAGCCAAACCCCTCGACCCAGAAGTTGCTTTCAAACAAGCATGGCAGGAAGCCATTCAAGGAATTGACTCCGCAGAATCGACCTTCACGTATCGGGAAGCCGTGAAGCGAGTCTGCGAGGCAGCACAGACCTTCGGCGTGGGAGGGGATTTCCTGGCAAATCGGACGAAGGAGGAACTTCAAGTCTCTCAAGAGATTCGCCCTTTGGGAGTCGTAAAAGGCGAGGAGCGATTTGCAACGAAAACAATGTGGGAGACGGAAAGGAAGCTAGTCACTGAGTTCGAGAAGCTTCGTAATCGAGACGGCGCAACCGTAAAGGAAGGAGCGATTGCGGCAACATTAAAAGCGCGGCCCGAACTCCTTCCCGAACAACGGGAGGCAGTCGCAGAGATTCTTTCTAAGAAAAACGGACTTCGGATTCTGACGGGCGTCGCCGGGGCCGGGAAAAGCACTCTGCTTGACGCCGCAAGACAGGCATTCGAGAAATCTGGCTACAAGGTAATCGGCGGAGCGCTTGCGGGTGTCGCAAAAGAAGAGCTTTCAGTAAAAGCCGGGATGCCCTCAAGAACCGTCGCGAGCTACTTGCATCATCTCGATAAATCCACCTTCGAGAAGCTCAAGGAGCGCGTGATCCATGACGCAAAGCAGCTTCTACGCGCAGCTCAGGGAAAGTCCACGCATCTTCCTTTTAGGATCGAGATGGACCGCAAGACGGTTCTTGTTCTCGATGAAGCGGGAATGATCGACTCGGGAACTCTCTTGAAGTTATCCACAATCGTCCGCGAGCGGGGAGCAACGCTCATTCTTGTCGGTGACACGGCACAGCTTCAGCCGATTCTGGCCGGCGGACCGCTTAGTCACCTTGTCAGCAAAGAATCTGCGCCGCATTTAACGACTAATCTTCGCCAGCATGACGAGGCGGATAGGAAGGCGTCGGAAGATCTGCGGCACGGAGACGCCGAGGCGGCACTTCGGAACTACGACGAGAGGGGACGCCTCACGATCGCAAAGGACAGGGCTGAAGCCATCAGCACGCTTGTAGATACCTGGTCAAAAGCGGGAGGGGATAAATCGCCAAGAGATCACGTCATCTTCACACCCATGCGGGTAGAAGCCGAGGCTGCAAACCGCCTGGCCCAGCGAGAAAGAGAAAAGGCGGGAGAGATTGACAGCCACAAGTCGCTTCAAAACGGTGGCGGAATAATCTGTCGAGGTGATCGGGTGCTCTTTCACAAGAATGTTTATGCCGATGGCATTCGCAATGGCTACCGAGGTGAAGTGCTTTCGGTGGACCGTTTCCGGGGAAGGCTCACCATCCTGCTTGATGGACATGAGAAACGGGAAGTCACGATTCGAGTTCGAGACTATGGGCGTGAAGGTCTCACGCTTGCCTATGCACAAACCGTTCACAAGGGGCAGGGACAGACCGTCGAAAACGCCTATATCTTGGTCGGGGGCGGCATGGGCGACCGCGAAATGGCCTATGTCCAAGCGACTCGTGGAAGATGCTCGACGCATCTTTTTGTCGACGAGGCCCACGCTGGCGAGAACCTTGAAGACTTGGCGAAGTCATTATCCCGAAGTCGAGTGAAGGAGCTGGCCCACGATATCGCTCTGCGGGCGAAACCAAGTCTGGATCGCTCGATCGAGAATCAAAGGAGTCTTTGATATGGTGACTTTTCTAATTCTCGGGGTTTACTGCGGTCTTGGATACCTGATTTGGATGGGAATCGTGCGGCTCGCGAGGCTCTATGAAGATTGCGTTCCGGAAGTCGCCCAAGAAAAGCTCTATCACGTTGCCAAAAACTTCCCGTCGTTAGTTATCGATCTTGCGCTGTCACTCCTTTTCTGGAGCGGACTCGGCTCACTTCTTCTCGGCGCAATCTTCGCTCCCTTTGGGGCACGGGGATTCTTGCCCTTTTCCGGCCTCGGGCTAGTCGCCGTGCCTCTCATCCTCATTCTCTTTGTCCATTTCTTCTGGTCGAGCCCAGCACGAACGAAGACGCCCGAGCCGCGAGGCAGGAGCTTGCGAGAACGGCCCGGCGCCACTCCTAAGCAAACGACTCCCGCTCCGCAAGGACCACGAGGCCGAACGATTCGGACCTACCGGGATATCAAATAGCCAACCGACGTCGAGGGATACTATGAAAACTGAAACTCTTAATCTCTCCCCCGGTGCCATCGCCTTCGGACGGCATCGCTTACCCCTCAGCGAAGCGACGGGGCATTATTCTGCTGTCGGAGCTCCCGGGAGCGGGAAAACAACGCTCCTTCAGATGTTTATGCAGTCAGTACTCCCTTCGATTGAAATCGAAAAAGACGCGCGCGGACTGATTTACGATGCAAAGCAAGACATGCTGTCATTTTTGCCCGCGATATGCCCCAGCGTGAAAGTCGTGACAGCCCATCCATATGACGTGCGCGGCGCAGCCTGGGATATGTACCGAGATATCAAGGACGCGGCAGTGGCGTTAGAGGTCGCCTTTACGCTCATTCCTCCCGTCCACGAGTCACAGCCTTTTTTCGCCGATGCCGCACGTCACTTGAGTTATGGCGTGATACAGAGTTTCGTTCTCACTCGTGAGCCTTGGACGCTTGGAACCTTCATCCGTGCGATGCAGTCTGCAAAACGAATTCGTCGCATTCTTCGGAAACACCCCGAGACAAAGGCGATAGAGAAGCAGTATTTCTACGACCCTCGCCTTGTTGCGAACATCATGAGTACGATTGCCACGAAGCTTCTTCCCCTTTCTCCAATCGCTGCAAGCTGGGATGCCGCTACAGAAACATTTTCACTTGAAGATTGGGTGAAAGAGAACTGGATCCTCGTCCTTGGCAACTATGAGACGGGACGCTCTGCGATTGACGCCATTAACCGTTGCCTCTTCAAGCGGGCGAGTGACCTGATTCTTAATCAGTCGAACTCATTCACACGAAGGACGTGGATCATTCTTGATGAGCTCACCGAAGCTGGAAAACTCGACGGCCTAATAGCGCTTATGAAAAAAGGTAGATCGAAAGGAGCGTCCCTCTTTCTTTCATTTCAGTCGATTGAAGGTGTTCGAGATCGCGACCTCTATAACCCTGAAGGGGCCGCTGAATTGACCGGCCAGGTAGCAAATCGGTGGTTCGGCCGCTTGGAATGCGTCGCGACGGCGACGTGGGCTTCCTCCCTCTTTGGCGAAATCGAAGAGCAAGAAGAAACTGTGAGTGAATCAACCGGCACGGGCGGGAATAGCCGCTCTGTAAACCGCCACCGCGCGATGCGGAAACTCGTCCTTGAAAGCGAGTTCATGGATATCGAAGCCTGTAACCGTGAGAACGGGCTTTCGGGCTATTACATCGTCCGCTCGCACGGAGCCTACTTCGACAAAATCGAAGGCTCGGAAATCTGGGGCGCGGCATTGAAGTCCCCAAGAAAAGACGTTCCTGAATTCATCGAAAGGCCTGCCGCGACAAAGCTCCTCAAGCCTTGGTCGGCTGAAGAGGATTCCCGGTTTTGCGTTCCCCTCCGAAGGCACGACCCGGACATCGATCGCGCTCAGGAGAAGAACCAAGAGCTGCCTGAAAATCCTCAACTCCCCCGCGATCTCGATGACCTCGACGAATATTTTCGGTAATCCCCTCTGCCTTAAGGAGAAGAGCGATGCACTCCATCGTCAGTACCGACCGAAGCCTACCTTGCACGCTGGGCGTGCAGGAACTGGCAAAAATCTTGAAAATTTCGAAGCGAAGCGTTTGGCGATATGTCGCAAGCGGCGAACTTCCGCAACCGATTCGCTTCGGGCGCAACGTTCGCTGGCGGCTTGAGGACGTGGAAGCCTGGATTGAAGCTCGCATAAGCCCTCACCGAAATGGCGGCCCACGGCGTCCCCGCTGACACGCCGCCGCTTGCCCAGCTAATGCACCACGTAAGAATGTCGTAAAGGACCACCGGAGGAAACAGCCAATGGCGTCAATCTTCAAGCGGACGAAACGCAAGTACGAACCCTACACAATCCAGTACCTTGATCATCGTGGCAAGCGACGGACTGAGATTGGGTTCACGGACAAAGGACTGAGCGAAGAACTGGCCGGCAAGCTAGAGACGGAAGCTCGCCTACGCCGAACGGGCATGGTCGATGCGAGCCTCGATCGCATCACGGAGCAGCGATTGGTCCCCATCGTTGAGCAACTGACCGAGTTTGAGGAAAGTCTGTCTGACAATTCTCCGCAGTACGTCAAGCTAACGATGGGCCAGGTGCGGCGAACCATCGAAGGCTGCGGATTCAAGACGCTGGCCGACATTGAGCCGGAAGCGGTCCAGAAATACCTGCGTTCGCGCCGCAAGGACGAGAAAACGGGCCATCGGACCTACAACCAATATCTGCAAGCCTTCGGCACGTTCTGCAACTGGTGCGTCACTACGAGACGGTTGCTGACCAATCCTATGCTCGGTGTTGAGACCCTCAACACTGCCGTTGACGTGCGGCATGCGAGGAGGGCACTTTCGGCAGAGGAGGTGTCCCAACTAATCGCCTCGGCTCGTACCAGCGGGATCAGCATCCAGCGATACTCGGGCGAACAGCGGGCACGGATCTATCTCATGGCGTACCTCACCGGCCTGCGTCGCAAGGAATTGGGCAGCCTGACGCCAAAGAGTTTCAATCTGGACGCCACGCCACCGACCGTCACTGTGGCGGCCACAGCCTCGAAGCACCGGCAAGAGGATGTGCTCCCGCTCCATCCGGAACTCGCCGCCATGCTACGCCAGTGGCTCAGAGGGATGCCGCGAGGAGATAAGCTTTTCCCTCGGCTCGGCCAACGCAAGACGCATGTCATGGTCCGTAAGGACCTGGAGCGGGTTGGTATCCCCTATGAGACTGAAGAAGGCATCGCCGACTTCCATGCTTCGGGCCGGCATACGTACATCACTGAGTTGCTTCGCAGCGGCGCCTCGCTGCCTGAGACCAAAGAATTGGCCCGGCATTCCGATATCAAGACGACGATGAAGTACACGCACATCGGCATCAACGATCAGGCCAAGGCGATCGCCTCCCTGCGGCTGGTGACTCCAGAAGATCTTGTCGCAGTCGATACCCCCCCCGCGGCATCGGCTCCTGAAGCCGCGCTGCAAATGCGCTGCATTTCTGGCGGCGCTGAGGGGCATTCGGTGTCTTTAGATGGCAACCAAGCCTCTGACCACAAACGACAAAACCCTCGCCACTGCAAGGGTTTTGACGCCGTCTGGCAATTTGTGTCAGAGCTTGTCGAAATCGGGGCGACAGGATTTGAACCTGCGACCTCTTGACCCCCAGTCAAGCGCGCTAGCCAGGCTGCGCCACGCCCCGTGCGTGTCTTCGGAGGCGAACGGTCGATCGAAACGGCCGCTCGCCAGGGAACCCAAATATCGCAGAATGCTCGACAAATGACAACGCCTGATACGGCCGCACGCAAGCGCTGTCCCAGCGAGCGAATCGCGGCCCTGGGGAAGCAGGCGAGGATTCGGTACGATGGCCGACAGCGCGACCCGCACTTGCCCGACGAATCAGAGGGTAAAGTCGCGTGTGATGGACTCCTCAACCGCAACCCGACGAACACGAAGCCTGCTGCCCATGCCCTCTGAATCATCAACGCCCGCCATCACGCATTTTGCCGACCGCCTTGCTGCCGCCGTCGTGGACAAGGCGAATCCGGTGCTGGTGGGTCTCGATCCGCGGTTCGGGCAGCTTCCGGCGGCGCTGCGGACGGCGGAGGCCGGTGACTATGCCGGCCAAGCCGCGGCGTATCGTAAGTTTTGCGAAGGCGTGATTGATGTTGTCGCGCCGCTGGTGCCGGCCGTGAAACCACAGGCGGCGTTTTTTGAGCAGCTTGGGCCCGCGGGCATGGCGGCGCTCGGCGAAGTGATTCGTTATGCGCGCGAGCGGGGGCTGCTGGTGATCGTCGACGGCAAGCGGAACGACATCGGCTCGACGGCCACGGCGTATGCCGAAGGGTACCTGGGAGACGAACAGCACAGCGCGTGGGCAGGCGACGCACTGACCGTGAGCCCGTACCTGGGCGAAGACAGCCTTGAGCCGTTCGTCTCGACGGCGGGTGAGCGCGGGGCGGGGATCTTCGTGCTGGTGAAGACGTCGAACCCGGGCGGCGGGATGTTTCAGGACCTGGTGGCGGATGGGAAGCCGATCTATCGGCACGTGGCCGACTACGTTGAGCGGATCGCCGCGACGAGTGCCGGCGAGTGTGGATACGGGCTAGCCGGGGCGGTGGTCGGCGCGACGTATCCGAATCAAGCGGCGGAGCTGCGAAGCGCCATGCCGCACGCGTGGTTCCTGGTGCCGGGCTATGGCAGCCAAGGCGCGACGGCTCGCGACGTGGCGTCTTCGTTCGACATGGAAGGACTTGGCGCGATCGTGAACAACTCGCGCGGGATTATCTTCGCGCATGCTCGCAAGGAGTATGCCGAGTTTGGCGAAGCGCGCTGGCAGGATGCCGTGGTCGCGGCGACAAAGGCCATGATCGACGAACTGCGGGCCGACACGCCGGCCGGCAAGCTGGGACGGCGGTAGGTGTCACTGGTGCTATGTAGCAGTCACGCGTGTCGCGAGTCGAATTTTTCACAGGTGAGCCGCAACGCGGCCACCTGTGGCACCCGGCATCGAACGTGAAGCCATGGATGCTGCGCGGCTGCGTTCACAGGTGAGCCGCGCTCACGGCCACCTGTGGCACGCTGGTCTGAACCCGCAATGCACGCCTTCGCAACAACGCTTGAACGTTATTCGTCGCCCGCGCGAAGCCAGGGGGTGATCGTCGGCGCGAACTCGATGATCTCTTCTTTCTTGAAGTAGAGCTCGATTTCGCGCTTGGCGGCTTCCGGTCCGTCGGACGCGTGCACCAGGTTCATCTGCCGGCTGGAGCTGTAGTCGCCGCGGATGGTGCCGGGCGCTGCCTTGAGACCGCTCGTCGCCCCGAGCATGTCGCGCACGACCTGAATCGCTTCCAGACCTTCGACGATGGCGGCGATGATCGGTCCGCCGGTGATGAACTGCTCGAGCGTGGGATACCAGCCCTTGGCGACGTGCTCGGCGTAGTGCTTCTTGGCCAATTCGGGCGTCACGCGGAGCAGCTTCATGGCCACGAAGTTGAGGCCTTTGTCTTCGAAGCGGCTGATGATTCGGCCGGCCAGGCGGCGCTGAACGGCGTCGGGCTTGAGCAGGATGAGCGTGCGTTCCATGAGGGTGGTCGTCTCCCGGTAATCTCGATTGAA
Organism: Pirellulales bacterium; assembly: GCA_041741015.1. Classification (GTDB taxonomy): domain Bacteria; phylum Planctomycetota; class Planctomycetia; order Pirellulales; family PALSA-1355; genus JALHMI01. The sequence goes on along the minus strand of JBGSKX010000316.1, from coordinate 26,202 downwards.
TCGACTGATTTGAGCGGGCAATTGTAGTGGAAAGTCGGCTGGCTCTCAATGCGTGATGAGGGCTCGCGAGATGTGCCGCGCGGGCAGTCGCTGGCTGGCTTAACCCGGGGCCTTCAGGTTCTGGGCCGGGCCGATCGCCAGCGTCGTGTTTTCGCTGAGCGGATAGCGGGCGAGCACGTCCATCAGGTCGTTCCGCGTGAGGCGGTCGATTCTCTCCAGATCGTCGCGAACCGTGCGATACTCGCGGCGCTGGATCCAGTTGCCACCGACGTTAAACAGCCGGCCGCGCGGCCGTTCGCTGGCCAGCACGACGCGCGAGTTGATCTTGCTCTTGGCCTGGGCGAGTTCCGCGTCGGTGATGCCATCGCGCTGCACTTGCGCGAACAGTTCGGCGATCCGCTCGAGGTTCGCTTGCGCCAGCTCGGGATCGCAGGCCATGTAGGTCATGAAGAGGCCCGCGCCTTGATAGTCCTGATGTCCGAGCGAGGCCTGCTCGGCCAGTCCTTCGTCGACGAGCGCCCAGTACAGCCGGCTGCCGGAGTCGTCGCCCAGGACCGTGGCCAGCACCTTCGCGGCGTAGCGATCTTCATCGGTCGCGCCGGGCGCATTCGAGAATTGCAGAACATACTCGAGCGTCGAGGTCTCTTTGTAAACCGGGTGAAAGCTCTTCGCGCGCGGAGCAGGGGGCGCCGAGCGGCCGGCCTCGACCGGCTTCCAGGCGCCGCAAATCTGCTCGGCGGCTTTGACCAGGCCGTCGAAGTCGACGCGGCCCGTGCCGACCAGCGCGATGTTGCCGGGCGAGTAGCGGCGCTCAAAGTACTTGCGCATCGCTTCGACGGGAAGCGCCGCGATGCTCTCGACCGTGCCGAGCACGCTGTGCGAGAGCGGATGCCCGCCGTAGTGCAGGGCCCGGCACTTGTCGTCGGCCAGGTACGGCGGCTGATCCTCGTACATCTTGATCTCTTCGATGATCACCTGCTTTTCGGTGGTGAAGTCTTCATCGCGGAGCGAAGGTCGCAGGACGTCGGCCCAGAGCTCGACGGCGGCACGCTGAAATTCGGGCAGCACGGCCGCGTAGTACACCGTGTGCTCCTCGCTGGTGAAAGCGTTGTAGTGCGCGCCCATGTCGTCGAACTCGCGGTTGACGTCCTCGGCCGTGCGGGTGGGCGTGCCCTTGAACATCATGTGTTCGAGGAAGTGGCTCACGCCGGCGTCGGCCTCGGTTTCGTCGCGAGCGCCGGTCTGGACGAAGTAACCGAGCGCCGTGGTATGGGCCTCGTCATTGCACTCGGCAACGATCGACAGGCCGTTAGCAAGCGTATGTTCACGAAACTTCAAGATGGACCTCCAGCGGCTCGGGACCGAGCGTCACGACGGTAAACTCGCGCGGCGGATTCGCGGCCAGGTAACTATTGATACTTTCGCAGGACAGCCCGTCCACGAGCTGGCTGATTTCGTCGAGCGTGCGCACGCGGTCAAGGTAGTACAGGTCGCGGGCGATCGAGCTGGAGCGAGAGATGCTCGACTCCTGCTGCATGATCAGGCTGCTCTTGATGCGTGCTTTGAGCCGGGTAAGTTCGTCGGGCTGCACGCCCTCGGCGATGCGTACGAGTTCGGCCAAGGTAACGTCGAGCGTCTCTTGCGCCCGGGCGGAACTGGTTCCGGCGTAGCAGAGCACGCTGCCGCGATCGCGGAGCGAATGCATCGTGGCATAGACGCTGTAGCAGAGCCCGCGCTTTTCGCGCACTTCGGTGAACAGTCGCGAGCTCATGCCGCCGGAGAGCACGCCCACGGCGCCCCAGGCCTGGAAGTAGTCGGGATGGTTGTAAGGCAGGCTGTCGAAGGCGATGCCGATTTGCGTCTGGTTTGATTCATGCGGAATGTACGCGCGGCGCGGCGGCAACGCGCCGGCGACAATCGATTGCGGCGCGAGCGGTTTCCAATCGTCGAACAGCGAACCGACGTGGGCCTTGAGGGCTTCCCAATCAAAGTTGCCGGCGACGCCCAGGATCGTGCCGTTCGGCTGGTAGTTGCGGGCGTAGTGCTCGCGAATGTGCGTGAGGCTGAGCTTCTTGAGGCCCGCTTCAGTGCCATGGCTTGTGCGGCCCCAGGGATCGGGATAGTGATGTTTGCGCAACTCTTGCATGAGCTTCTGGCCGGGCTCGTCCTCGATGGCGGCGAGCTCTTGCAGGACGACTTGCCGGGCAGGCTCCATCTGTTCCTTCGGGAAACGGGCCCGGCGGAGCAGGTCGGCATAGACGTCGAGCGTGGGGAGCAAGTTGCGCGAGAGCATCGCGCCGCTGTAGCTGGTGTGCGTGGTCGAGACGGATTGGCCGTGTTCGACGCCGAGTCGCTCGAGCTCTTCGATGAACTGTCGGCTGTCGCGATTGCCGGAGCCGCGGAGCGTGAGCTCGCAGGTGACTTCGGCCAGGCCGGCATAGTCCAGCGGGTCGAGAGCACAGCCGGCCGGCAGCAGGAACGTGAACGCCGCGGACTCAAGCGACATCATCGGCTCCGCGACGAGCACGAGTCCGCTGGCGAACGTATGCGAAAGGATGGACTGCTTCACTTAGTTGGTATCCCGGGTGCGATTGGGGAACTGGTGCAAATGGGTCGCGATCGTGCTCGGTGGCCACGGACGAGGAATTGGCGCTTGCCAGCCACGAACACGCAAAGTGTGAGGTGAGCGACCCGTCAGCGCCGCGTTTAGGAATACGCGACTTCGACCGCTTTGTAAACCGTGCGGGCCTTGGTAAAGCCGATCCGGCCATACAGACGAATCGCCCCGGCGTTCTGCGCGGTTACTTCCAGATAGCCCCGCCGCATGCCGACCGCTTGGAAACCGGCCAGCGCGTTCAACAGCAAGCAGGTGCCGAGGTTGCGCGAACGGTGTTCGGGGGTGATTCCCAGATTCTGAATGGCGCCGACGCCCGTATAGTCGCGAATACCCTGCACGGTGCCACAGTATTCGAGTTGATCGGAACCGGTTTCGTAAGCGAGCAGCCAGGTGGCGCCCGGCAGGAAACCTTGTTTGGCGCGAATCTCTTGCATCAGCCGCTGGCAGCCGAGCCAATCGCCGAGGCAGGGGAAGACGTTGGAGTCGATTTCGCTGCGAAAGCTTTGATACTTTGCTTCGGCGTGAGCTTCGAGGAGCGAATCGTCCCAGGCTAGCAAGCGGTAGCCGGCAGGCGGCTGAGGCGGAGTGATGGTGCGGCTGACAAGATCGATCTCCATCCGGAATCGCTTGAAGTAGGTCAGACCCATAGGAGCGTCCCCGGAAATGAGGTACGAGCGCCGTAACTTGTTGGCTATCAATAAGATTATGCGCGCCAAATCGATGTGCGCCGGCCCAAGTGCGGCAGGCGGCAGCGGACCTACCTGTAAATGTAGCGGTGTCCAGTGGACTGTCAACTTTTCGCAACTGCCTAATGTCAAGTGACTTGAGTTCGGCCGCTAACGCCCGGGGCAAGGATTTTTCCGGTTGGTGGAGCACGCCGGGGGCGGAGAAACCGCTGCTGCTGGCAAGTGAAGTCTGCGGGTAGTTGGTCAGGTTTCCAGTTGATTTTTGGTAACCAAAAACCGATATTTTACATATTGAAAAATGTTCGGACCGGCGGCCATAATGAGCGGGCCTCGCGGAAGTTGAGTTTGGCTACGGGACGTTTTTGTCAGCCATGAAATCGGACGCGGAATCACCGAAGTCAGTGCCCCCGGATTCGCACCAGGAGTCCGGCTGGCGGCAGGCGTCGCGGACGCCCTCGCTGCCGGAGGTCTACGCCTCGGTACCGGTTGGGCAGGCGGGCTTCTGGCGCAAGATGTGGGCCTTCTCCGGACCGGGATTGATGGTGGCCGTCGGCTACATGGATCCTGGCAATTGGGCCACGGACTTGGCGGGCGGAGCACAGTTTGGCTACACGCTGCTGTCGGTCGTGTTGATTTCAAATTTCATGGCCATCCTGTTGCAGCACCTGGCGCTGAAGCTGGGCATCGTTACCGGGCGCGATTTGGCGCAAGCCTGCCGCGACCACTATTCGAGGCCGGTGGGATTCTTCCTGTGGGTGATCTGCGAAATTGCAATCGCGGCCTGTGATCTGGCGGAAGTCATCGGCTCGGCGATCGCGCTGAATCTGCTGTTTGGGATGCCGATCATCGTGGGCGTGATCCTGACGGCGCTCGACGTGTTCATTGTGCTGTTTCTGCAGCACAAGGGGTTCCGCTATCTGGAAGCGTTGGTGGCGGCACTCATTTTTCTGATCGGCGGTTGCTTTGCCTATGAGATCGCGATTTCGCACCCGGCGATTGGTCCGATGCTGGTCGGTCTGATTCCGCGGCCGGAGATCGTGACCAACCCGGCGATGCTCTACATCGCGATCGGCATCCTGGGCGCGACGGTGATGCCGCACAACTTGTACCTGCACTCGAGCATTGTGCAGACACGGGCATATGAGAAGAACGACGAGGGGCGAAGCACGGCGATTCGTTTCGCCACGATCGACTCGACCGTATCGCTGTTGTTTGCGTTCTTTATCAACGCCGCGATTCTGGTCGTGGCCGCCGCGGCGTTTCATGGCACCGAGTACCAGGATGTTGCTGACATTTCCGACGCCTACAAGTTGCTCGCTCCGGTGCTGGGCTACAGCCTGGCCAGCACGGCGTTCGCCGTGGCGCTGCTCGCTTCGGGACAGAACTCGACGCTGACAGGGACCATGGCGGGACAGATCGTGATGGAAGGGTTTCTCAACCTGCGGCTTCGGCCCTGGGTCCGACGGCTGATCACGCGGCTGGTCGCGATTGTGCCGGCGGTAATCGTGGCGGCCATGTATGGCGAGCGAGGCGTCGGACAGCTATTGGTCTTGAGCCAGGTCATTCTCTCCATGCAACTCAGCTTCGCAGTGGTGCCGCTCGTGCTATTCACCGGCGACCGGCGGAAGATGGGACGCTTCGCCAACCATCCGGCCCTAGCGATTCTGGCTTGGATCGTCACGGCGATCATCGTATCTTTGAACCTGTACTTGCTGTACGCTCAGTTCTTTGGTGAGTAAACCACACGCTTCGGACGATTCCGTGTACAAGCACATCCTCGTTCCGCTCGACAACTCGCCCACGGACGCCGCCATCCTGGCGCACATCCGGCCGCTGGCACGTCTGACCGGCGCGCGGCTGACGCTGGTGCACGTGGCCGATGGCTTCATGGCCCGCAACCAGGAGAACCTGGGGCTGGACGAGTCGGAGGAGATGCGACAAGACCGGGCATATCTCGACAAGTGCCAGCAGGAACTCGCGAACGAGGGCTTCGAGGCGAAGTCGCTCTTGGCGTGCGGCGAGCCGAGCAAGCAGATTGTCGAGATTGCCGAGCGTGAGCAGTGCGATCTGATTGCGATGAGCACGCACGGGCATCGGTTGCTGAGCGACCTGGTGCTGGGGAGCGTCGCCTCGGAAGTTCGCCACAAGACGGAGATTCCGGTGCTCCTGGTGCGCGGGAAACCGAAGGCCTAACGGCTATCATTCCGCAGTACCTTGAGCCGCGTCTGGTCGTGGGGCTTGAAGTTCCGCTCGCTGGAGAGGATCAGCAGCTTGCCGTCGCGAACGACCGCGCCGCCGGCGAAGCGAAAGTGATTGTCGCCAGTGAGCTGAACAACCTTGCGTTCCACTTTGCGAAGCGCTCGCTCGGGCCCTCGCGTGAGGTCGACCTCGAACAGATCGATCACGTCCTTGCCGGATGGCGAGGTATCGAAGCCAAGCAGGAAGATGTTTCCGGCCGCGTCGGGGACGAAGTTCAACGACTGGTACATGCCGCGGATGGTGTCGGGCTTCCAGTCGGCGGTTGCGGCGGTGTCGGCTTGCCACTTGAGCTTGTGTTCGAAACGGCAGGCCGGATCGGCGAGCGGTTTTCCGTTCGACACGTAGAAGTCGATCGCCCGACAGTCCCAGTTGCCGACGGCGAGCAGGTGGTCCTTCTCGCGCTCGACGAGGCCGACGGCGCCGGCGGTGGCTTGCTTTGGTATTTCGCTGCTGCGGGCAATGGTCAGGTGCTTGAGCTGGCCGAGTCGGGTGCGACTGTCGATGCTCCAGAACTGAATTTGTGACCGTTTCTTCTCCTGGTTGTCTTCGACGCCGATGGCCAGGACCCTGCCGGCAAGCTGAAATCCGCCGGCATGGCGCAAGGGGGGCGACTGTCCATCCGACGGAAGCTGCCGCACGAGGGCGATTTTGCCGGTGGCCGAGAAGTCGTCGAGTTCGGTATTCAGAAATTCGACGACTGCCAAATAAGCCACGGTGAGCGAGTCGTGCGAGATTAACACCTGACGGCTCGGTGGCGCCTCCTCGAAGACGATCTGAATGCCTTGCAAGTGACCGCCGGCGGGCAGCTTGATCGGGCCGAGCGTGAAGGAAAGCAATTCGTCATTGGCAGCGATTGCCTGCAGCGCTGTCGGAACGTCGCTGAGCTTATCATTCGACTGAGCGATCGCCTGTGCGACAGACACGACCGTGCATGTGGCAGCGAAAGCCGTGGCAAGTAGCTTTGCTCGGTTGGGCATGGCCGATTCCTCGCCTCGATGGGTCGCGCTGGTGATGCGGTTTATGGTGACTACGACTGCAGCAGACTGCGCAATGTCCGCAAGTTGACGACATCCATCTCTTCGCCGTCTTCCTGCTCCTTGGCCGTCTCGAGATACATCGGCACGCTGGCGAAGCGCGGATCGTTCAGCAGCATGCGGAACGGCTCCAGGCCAAGCTTGCCGCGGCCGATGTGCTCGTGGCGATCGACGCGCGATCCGAGACCTTGCTTGCTGTCGTTCAAGTGAATGGCCTTCACGCGGGCAAGGCCGATCACACGGTCGAGTTCGGCAATCGTGCTGTCGTACTCGTCGCGCGTGGCCAGCGGATAGCCGGCGGCAAGCGTATGGCACGTGTCAATGCAGACTCCGACGCGCTGGGGCTCAGCAACCTTCGCGATGAGGTATGCGAGATGCTCGAACCGCCAGCCGAGATTAGTCCCCTGGCCGGCCGTGTTCTCGAGCAGGACCAGCGAGCGGACGCCTGCGGTTTGCTTATACACCAGGTCAATCGCTGCAACGATCCGGTCGAGCCCTTCCTGTTCGCTGCTCACCGTGTAGGAGCCGGGATGGGCGACGACGTAGGGGATGCCCAGCTTGTCGGCGCGGAGTAACTCCAGTTCGAACGCCTCGGCGGACTTCTGCCAGAGGGCGTCGTCGGGACTGGCCATGTTAATCAGATACGAATCGTGCACCAGCGGATGGCGCACTCCGGTGCGGGCGAGTGCTTCCTGAAAGCGCGCGGCGTCATCGTCGGAGAGCGGCTTGGCGCGCCACTGGTTGTTGTTCTTACTGAAGATCTGCACGCAGTCGCAGCCGGCGACGTGGGCCAGATCGACGGCTTTGTAGTAACCGCCGGCAATCGACATGTGAGCGCCAAGAGGTGGCATAACAGCTCCAATTCAGACTAGCGGGAATCTGAATTGTAGCGAGGGGCGATTGGACAGAAACCCCGCATGTGCAGTCAGCCGATCAGAGGCGATACCACTTGACTGATTGATTACGCCGATACCGGACGGCACACAGCGTGATCAGACCCAGCAACGCCGATACGTAGGTGGCAGGCTCGGGGACGGTTGCTACCCGAAAGCCAAAAAACTGGGATTCAACGATCGGCAACGGACTTGACCCGCCTTGCGATGAAATACTGCCATCCGCACCAAACCAGCTCCCTCCCCGAAGAATCCGATACATGTCTCTGAATGTCCCTTCAGTCCATTCCTCGACATTGCCGCTTTGATCAAACGTGCCATAGAAACTTGCGCTTAGAGCGCCCGCACTGCCAACGGTAGATGGATTCCCCAAAATAATGTCGTGTTGGTAATTAACGACATTGGGACCGGGATTATTGATACTTCCAAACTCGTCGATGGTGGCAGCCGTTGGGATCGTATTAGTTCCGGTTGCAAACCTCCAATAACCATCGGCATCACCACCTTGTGAAACAGGTTGGTAATACGCTGCTTTGTACCACTCATCCTCATTGGGCAGGAACCAAGTTGCGCCTGGGTTTCTAGTAATGCTCATTCCATTGGCGGGATCAACCGTCCCACCGAGGATTGTGTACGCACCCGTCTCCGTGTCGCCGGCTCCCTGACCATTATGGAGCCAATTCGTGAAGCGGATGGCGGCGTACCAACTCACATAATTTACTGGCTTATCAGCCATATTCGGTTTCAACTCGTAGGTATAGCTGCCATTGGCACCATCTCGCTTGATGCCACCTTCCTTTCGGGATTGCATGCCGCTATCCCACAGTAGGAGCGGATCGCTGGCCGCTTTAGCGTTGAGGAACTCGGCGTACTGGGCATTCGTCACCTCGTACTTGCCGATCCTGTAGGCATAGTCCACGCCACCGTAACGGTTCCCCGAAAACGGGTCGTGCGCATTGCCGAGATCGCCTACGGGCACAGTCTCGATCACAACTGCAGTCGCGGTTGTGCATAGGATCAGAATGATCAAGACGGAGGCAAGCGCCCGCGTAATTCTGCCCATCCCCTAATTCTCCATGAGTGGAAGCCTGTCAACCAAATCCCAGGCTAGCCACGACGGGGGGGCGAGTCAATAGCGCGGAAGCCTTGTTGGCTATCTCCAGTTGATGAACTTTTGACGTCGGCTTTCTCTTCGACAACCGCATGGCGTGTGGCATCGGACACGCTGCGAATTCAATCCAGCAATCCGCGACGCCGGATTTCGGCCAGAAAGCGCGAATCTGCAAAGATCCGCTTCAAGGCGGACATGCGAAGCGCTCGCGAATCGACTTCGTTCTGCGAGGGCGACGAAACGCTGAAGGCGCTGGTTGAGTCATCCACGGCCGGTTTCCGCGAGCCGACACTCGTCAGGATCGCAATCGCGCGTGTTTGGGGCGCGAGCTTTCCAATCACCGTATCGATTGGACTTTGCTGAGCGACGTTGGAACCGACTTGGAGCGACTGCGATTGGGCCGCAATCGCACTCAAAGGCGCCGCGCTAACCACAGCGTCGAGCTCTTCAGAGAGAGGCGCCGCCAGAGTTTCGTCCGCTACCAGTGCCATGCTTTGGGCGGCGGGCGCGGCGGGGGCACTGCCGACAGAGAGAATCTCGATCGCCTTGATGCTCGGATTGTCGACGACGTGAGCGAAGTTGATGTTGAGCGTGGCGTCGCTGGTGACTGTGAACGTCTTCACGACGCCGGCGTTGCCGCCCACCTCGGCGTACACATCGTAGTCGTTCAGCAGCAAGGCTCCTTCGATCGTCACATCGAACTTGCGCGCGCCGACCGTAAATGCGCCGGTGTAGGTCTCGGCAAAGAATAGCCGCACCTGGTATTGGCCAGCAGTTACGGGGAACGCCCACTGCAGTTCCGAGCCGCCTGCGGGGTCCCAACGATCCGACTTGAATACCGCTTGCGGCGTTCCGGCCGGAATCGACGCATGGTTCATGTTGATGGTGGCCGTCGTCGTCGAGACGTAGTCACCCGTGGCTACGCCGTTACTGTATTGCGACGGCGCGCCTTCCAAATCTGCGAGCCAGGCCGGCGTGCCGGCCACCTGGGCTCCGCCCGCATTCACCCGATAGACGACGGTTCCCCCGACGGGCGCTGCATTGACCGTCAAGGTAAACGTCTTGCTGCTCGAGCCTTGTGGAGTACCTGAATCGACGGCCGTCACGGTAATCGTGAAGCTGCCGGTCGTGCCCACTGGCGGGGTGAAAGTGAACAGCCCCTGGCCGTTGCCTTGATTGGTAAACGTCACGAAGGCCGGTAGTCCGCTGGCCGACAGCGTGATGCCGCTGGCCGGTCCATCGGGATCGGTTGCTGATACGGCCATTGTTTGGCTGTTGCCGGCCGTCACGGTCGGGTTCGTGATTGTCGCGATCACCGGCGCCTGGTTGGTGGGCACGCTCGCTTGAAGTTTCACGACCGCGACATTGGACATCCGGCCGCTTCGTCCCTGCGCGTCGACGATGACCGCCATGAAGTGATTCAGTCCGCTTTCCGCCGACGAGTTCAGCAGCGTGACGGGCACATCGACGAAACCTCCAGCGCCGATCACGGCCTGACGCTCAACAACGCCGATGGCTTTGTTCGCCTCGAACGGGTCGATGTCGAAGCCGCCGCCAGGAACGCCGGCCAGGTAGAGTCCGCCCTCGACCTGAAGCAGTGCCACGTTTGAGCCGGGAGTGCCCGTGATGCGGACGGTCTGGCTGGCATTTGTCAGCGTGACGGGCGTCGAGGCAACACCTACCAAGGCAATTTGAGGCGCCGACGGTTGGTCGATTCGCAAAGTCGTTTCGGAAGCCACGAGGCTCGATGGCACACGGTAGGGCTCGCTGACCAGCACCGACCCATCGCTGAAGGTCACGGTGATTGTGCTGCCGATCAGCTCGAGTCCCGACTGGCTGCCGGCGTGACTTGGGCCGGGCGACTCGGCGCCCTTAATGCTTGTGGGGTCGATGTCGACGGAGAAGGTGAAGAGTTCGTTCAGTTGGAAGTCGGTGAAGAAAACATCGAGGATGCTGAACCCGCCGCCGTTCGCGCCGGAGAACGCAAAGCTGCTTTGGCCAGTTTGCGACGCTCCGCTGTCGGGCGTGAACGTTTTGCCGGTCGGGTCGCCGGCCGTGCCGTTGGGATCGAACACCTGATCGACGAAGAATGCCGTGGCAAGGTTGAAGCGAACGGATTGAATCGTCTGTCCGCCCGTCGAGAGATTCGTGATTCGGAACGCGCCGCTATCGTACGTGCTCGAATCGTCGATGGTTCCGCCCGGATCGATCGTGACCTTGGCCGAGGCGGTTGCTGCCGAGGAACTTCCCGACCCGGAAAGGGAAATCGTGAGGGGCGCGCTCACACCGTCGTGGGCAATCGATAGTTGGGCGGTCTTGGCGCCGGCGCTCGTGGGGCTGAACGTGACGAAAATCGTCGTGGATTGTCCTGGCTGCAGAACGACGGGCGCTGCGTCGTTGAACGAATCGGAGAACTGCGCGCCATTCGCACCGCTGATGGTGGTGCCGCTGATCGTGATCGCCGGATCGCCAACCTGGCCCAGATTGGTGAGGATCACGGGGAGCTGCGCAGAGCCAATTGTCGATACGGTGCCGAAAGCGAGTGCGGACACGGACGCCTCGAGGATCCGCGGCGTATCGTAAACCACACCGAGGAAATCCCAGGTCACCGGCAGCGGCGGCTGGGCGCTCGGCGTCGTGGAGATGAGGCCCACAGCCATGACGCCCGACAGCCAACTGGCTGGAATCGCGGCTGGCGTTCCCAGCAGCGTGCGCGGAGCATGGACACCGCCGGCGAACGGGGCGTAGCTGGCCTGAACGGTATTGCTCACCGGATCAATGGTCAGATAGAAGTCGACATACGTGAGTTGCGCGAGCGCGATTGGCGTCGAGGCGACGGTCGTCATCTGGCCGTTGATTTCGATTTCGAACACGACCGTGCCGTTGCCGTCGAGCACGAGCTGGGCGTAATTGTTCTGATCGCCGAGGCCGAGATAAAAGCCCATCTGCTGGCCGGCCTGCGGCGTCGAACCGCTCCAGGGAGCGAGGACACGTGTATGTCCCGCGAACGGCTTCGTGGCCCCGCTCACGTTCACGCCAAACTGAAACGCCTGATCCTGGGTATTCGTGGCGCCACGTGCCGTGCCCAGCGAGGCATTGTCGATCGTCAAGACGCCCGCGGCCCCGCCGGCCGTCAGCTTGTTCACATCGAATAGCGACTCGTAGTTACTCACGCCGTTGGACATCAGGCCGGTAAAGCCCAGATTCAATAGGCCGCCGGGGCGTGGGGCGTCATTCTCCCAGGTATAGAGCGTGCCAATCGGATTCTGCTGACCGTTTTGCGCGTCGATCGCAAACGGGTCGCTGACGTCCGGTTGCGTATCGTTGTCGTCGTCGGCATCCAGTTTGTTGGAGAGAAAGTCCGCGTCGTGGTCCGGGGGGACATCGCCGGCGTTGTTGGGATCGGTTCCGTTGGCGGTTTCATCAGCGTTCGAGTAACCGTCGCCGTCGAGGTCGTTCGGATCCGGGGGATCGACTGGCCCGGAGCCAAAGTCGGCAGGCTCGAAAACGAAGATCGCATTGGAGTCGATGTCAGCGACCCAGATCGTGCCAGGCAGCGCGCCGAAGTCTCCCTGGGCAGTAACGTCAAGCGGAACAGTACCAACGGTGTTGAAGAGATTCGTCGATAAGTCAACGCTCGTGCCTGTGCCGTTGAGCACGATGCGCTTGATCGAGTTGTCGAAGCTGGCCGCGAGCAGGTTTCCCTTGAGCGCTCCACCGAAGTTGCTGGCCGTGTATTCGACCAGGCCGTTGGTCGACTGCGGATACACGATCAAGGCGCCGTTCTGGGTCCCGGGAATCAGGTAGTCGGACTCAATCGGATTGCTTACCGAAACGGGCGACTGCGGGTTGCTGGAATTGAACGTGTTGGCGGGATTTGAGCGAGTTGGGTTGGGATGGCCGCCGTAGTAGCCGGGGCCCGTCACAAAGTGCAAGCCATCGCCATACGATTGGCCCGGTTCGCTGACGGCGTTCGTCGCGTTTCCTGCGGGACCTTCGCCGACCGGCGCGCCACCCCAACCGGCATTCGGGCCGTTGTCGATCGTGTACATTCGGCCGGCCGAGGTAATCACGATGTCGTAGGGATTTCGAAAGCCGGGCGCGTAGACCTGCACGGGGCCGCCGGGAACGATTCGAGCCTGATTCTTGCCATCGTTACCGCCAAACGGATCGTTCGCGTCGTTGACGCCCGCTCGATTTTCGTCGTTGAGAGTCGGCAGGTCATAGGTCGTTTCGCCGATGGCGGTGAGATCGATCGACAGGATCGCGGCCGAGAGGGCATATTCGGGCAGGAGCGCGAAGTTGTTGGAAGGCGCGCCCATGTTGGTGTTGCCGCCCATCGCCAGATACAGCGTGTTAGTCGCCGTATCCAACTGCATGCCGTTGTTGGCATGATTCTCCTCGGAGCGAGGCAGCCCGCGCACGATATCCAGCTTGGTCCAGGAGCTGCCGTTCTTGGTTAATCGCGAGACGATGCCGGAGTTGGTGTCGAGGTTCAGATCGGTTCCGGCTGGCCCTGCGCCGATGCGTGGATCGCTGGAAGTGACGTAGACGATAGGATTGGCCGCGGTGCCGACGACCAGTAGCCCAGTCACCAGCCGCGTAGTGACGCTGGTATTCAGCGTGCCGTTGTCGTCGTGATTGGGGATCTGTTGGATCTGGGTCAGGGTTTCGGTCGCGGTCACCTGATAGTTGTTGGCGCTGTTGCGGACCACAGTGTAAATCTTGATCAGGCCATCTTGCTCGGCCACGTACAGGCGACCATCGGGACCAAACTGCAGCGATGTGGGCAGCACACTGCTGGCCCCAATGAGCGAGGATTTGGAGAAGCTGACGGGGACGGCCGAGACTCCCTGGCCGACGATGCTAATCGTAAGCGGAGAATTGGTGCCGCTGTGCGGAATGCTCAACGTGGCGGAATTGCTCGTAACGCTCGTGGGTGTGTACTTGACGGTGACGGTCGTCGATTGACCGGGCGCAAGTGTGATCGGCTGGGTCTGCGAGAACTGCAGCGTGAACTGGGGCGTGGCGGGCAGAAACGCCGCCGAGGCCGGATTGATCACGATCGAGGGGTCGCCCGCACCGCCGTTGTTGGTCAGGTTGAATGTCTTCGTGCCGATTTGGCCAACCGTGACTTGATCAAAGTTCACGACGCTGCTCGAGGCCGCAAGTTGATTGGGCGTGGAGCCGGCCTGAATGATCTCGATGGCCTTGATCGCCGGGTTCTCGACCACGTGGGCGAAGTTGATGTTGAGCGTGGCGTCGCTCGTGACGGTAAACGACTTGACCACGCCTGCGTTGCCGCCCACTTCGGCGTACACGTCATAGTCGTTCAGCACCAGGGCGTTTTCGATGGTCACATCGAAGGTCCGCGAGCCGACGGCAAAAGCGCCGAAGTACGTTTCGGCAAAGTACAGCCGTACCTGGTATTGCCCGGCGGTCACGGGAAACGCCCACTGCAACTCGGGGCCGCCCGTATTGTCCCAGCGCTCCGACTGAAAGATCGACTGCGGGGTACCCGCCGGAATGGACGGATGGCTGAGATTGATCGCCGCTGTGGTCGAAAACGTGTTGTCGCCCGTGGCGGCGCCGTTGCCGTACTGCGAGGGTGCGCCCTCGGCGTCGGCCAGCCAGGCCGGAGTGCCGCTAACCTGGCTGCCGCCCGCGTTGATTCGGTAGACCACTGTGCCGCCAACCGGCGGCGCCGTGACCGTCAGCGTGAACGCCTTGCTGCTGGTTGCCGAGGGAGTTGCCGAGTCAGCGGCCGTAAGCGTGATTGGAAACGTGCCCGTCGTGCCAACCGGAGGGGAAAAGCTGAACTGCCCGAGGCCATTGCCCTGATTGGTAAAGCTGGCGAATGCCGGCAAGCCGCTCGCCGACAGCACGATTCCACTGGCCGGTCCATCGGGATCGGTGGCAGAGACGGATAGCGTCTGGCTGGCGCCCGCGGTGAGCGTGGGATTCGTGATCGCCGCGATCACAGGCGCCTGGTTCGCCACGGCGGTTCCGGCGAGAGGAATGCTCAGCGGAGTGTTCGTGCCCGAGTGGCTGATCTGCAGGTTGGCGGACCTGCTGCCAGCCGTCGTTGGATTGAAGTTGACGTTGAACGTCGTCGACTGGCCGGGCGCCAGAACAACTGGCGTGGCATCGGTGAAGGAATCTGAGAACTGCGCGGGATTGGTACCTGTGATGGTCGTGCCGGTGATCGTGATGTTCGACGCGCCGGCAGAGCCGGTATTGGTCAACGTCAGGGACTGTTGTCCGCTACTACCGACCGTCACGGTGCCGAAGCCGAGATTGTTGGCCGACGAACCCAAAACCCCGGAAGTCGGCGTGTCGGTCGTCAGGATCTCGATGGCTTTGATCGACGGATTATCGACGACGTGGGCGAAGTTGATGTTGAGCGTGGCGTCGCTGGTCACGGTGAACGTCTTGACGACGCCGGCATTGCCGCCCACCTCCGCGAATACGTCGTAGTCGTTGAGCACCAGCGTGTTTTCGATCGATACGTCGAACGTGCGCGCGCCAACCGAATGTCCGCCCGCGTAGATCTCGGCAAAATACAGCCGGACCTGATACTGCCCGGCGGTTACCGGAAACGCCCATTGCAACTCCGGGCCACCTGCCGGATCCCAACGATCCGATTTGAACAATGCCTGCGGCGTGCCTGCCGGAATCGAGGGGTGACTGATGTTGATCGTGGCCGTCGTCGTTGACACGTAGTCGCCGGTCGCCGCGCCGTTGACGTATTGAGACGGCGCGCCTTCGGCATCGGCCAGCCAGGCCGGTGTGCTGGCGACCAGACTTCCGCCCGCGTTTACGCGATGCACGACACTGACGGCCAGGAGCAGACGATCCTCAAGCGGTTCACTCCGTAGAAGTCGCGGCCTCCCCGACGATTCGGCGGGCTTCGTCTTTCGGCGTCGCGTCGCTGTGGGCCGTTCGCCGTTGGTTCGGGCTCGCTTCATCATGTTGTCGGCTCGGGTTGTTGAATCAGCCGTGTCGTCAGGCGGATCGGAGATATGAACGCTGAAGTAAGAAATAAGGGCAGATTATAGTCCCTAATCGCCATTAGACAACGCATTTATCCTATATTCCGCATCCTTCTTGTTCGGCACGCTTCGTAACACGAATCTAATGACAGCTGTTTAGCGCATTTCACGCTTCGCTGCATGGGCCAGGAGACTCTGAGTTGGAAAGAAACGCGGGACGCTGAGAGGCGAGACTGCTCTACGCCGCGTGAAGGCCATCCGCTGTGGGCGGATGCGCGTGCCTGGGCCGGCGACGGACCGGTCGGCGAACGGGTCGCATCGATAGCCGAGTGTCCGTAGGTCGATGCGCGCGAGCTCGAGCAGGCCAAACCGCTGGTGGCGATCGATACGTTGCAACGCGCGCAGAAGCGGCGTCAGGAACGGCGCTGATGACGGACTATGCCGCTCAGCGTTGTCCTACCATGTCCAACTGATTCGTACCCGCCGAGCGGAACGCCGAGTGTCCGTGACGCCCCCGGCGGAGTGCCGACTCGCGAACAGCCGCATTTAGGCGGGTTGCACCGAGGCTGCGCGCGGACCCTTGCCCGAGGGCGGGGCGCCGGCTTCGAGGCTATACTCCACGGCCTGCCCGATCTGGAGGTCGTCGAAGCCGCGATCGGCGACGATCGAGTGATGGAAGAACACGTCCTGGCCATCGGCTCCCTGAATAAAGCCAAATCCCTTGTCCTGCACCAGCTTCTTCACTTTGCCTTGGGCCATCTCGTCGACGCTCCTGAACCGTGTAGCGGATTGAGTTTTGGGCCGCCGTTGTTTGCTTGTGCACGTGAAATGCCAGCAAGCGACCGCGTAGGGCTGCCATCATAACAAACGGGGGGCTCAAGAAAAGGCCTCATAGGTCGCAGGCCGCCCATAGTTCAGACGCGGCGAACATCCCCGTTTGCTTGTAACTACCCGGCTGCCGAGTAGAATCAAAATATCCCCTTCAGCAAACGGCACGGAGGAGCTTCTTATGACCGCTTGGTGGCCCGTTGCCGCCGCAGGTCTGGCGGTCGCAGTGATAGTGGCGGCGCTCGTGTGGCGACCGTTGCAGAAGCGCGTGCGCGAGCGCCGGCTCGCCGAAGCACGCCGCGAGTTTCACCGCCAGCGAGAGCGCCTGGAAGCGAAGTTTCAATCGCTCGCCTCTAAGAGCGGCAAGCCGCGCGGGCTGGATTGGGTACGCTGCGACTTTGAGGATGACGTCATCTATGCGCGGCATCGTCAGAGCGGCGAGCTCTCGGCGTTTGTCAGTGTGACCATCGGCTTCGAAGCCATCGAGGGCGGCGGCATGGAGCACGTCGAGGCGGTGAGCAATCTGCGCGCGGCCACGGCGGTGTTCCGCGTGGAACGTGGCGCGTGGTTGACCGACGGCCGGGCGCTGTTCAACCTGACGCCGGAAGAGGCGGTCAACTACTACCAGGACAACCTGGAGCTGGTAGCGCACGAACCGGCGCAAGCACAGCGGTAGACGGCGCTGGCACGCAATGCGGCAGCGAGAGTCCTGCGCGCGCGACGGTTCCGGGGGAAAGCATTCCCCCCCCGGCTTTTGACGCGCGAGCTCTCGCGAGACTCGATTAAAGCAGCTTGCGGAGCACCGTTTGCAGGATGCCGCCGTGGCGGTAGTACTCGAGCTCGACGGGCGTATCGATGCGCAGCCGGCAGGGGAATTCGCGCTTCTTGCCATCAGCCGATGTCGCTACCACGGTCAGCGTCGAGAGCGGCTTAAGCGAGTCGTCGATTCCCTTGATCTCGTAGGTCTCTTCGCCCGTGAGGCCGAGCGATTCCCAGGTGCTTCCCTTTTCGAATTCCAAGGGGAGTACGCCCATGCCGACCAGGTTGCTACGGTGGATGCGCTCGAAGCTGACTGCGATGACCGCGCGGACGCCAAGCAGTAGCGTGCCTTTGGCGGCCCAGTCGCGACTGCTGCCGGTACCGTATTCCGCGCCGGCCAGGATGATCAGCGGCACGCCGTCGTTCTTGTACTGCATCGCGGCGTCGTAGATGCTCATCGGCGCGCCGTCCGGCAGGTGACGCGTGACACCGCCTTCGGTGCCCGGGGCGAGATGATTGCGGATGCGGATGTTGGCGAGCGTGCCGCGAGTCATTACGCGATCGTTACCGCGGCGGGCGCCGTAGCTGTTGAAGTCGACCTGCTGGACGCCGTTCTCGACAAGGTATTTGCCGGCGGGGCTCTTGAGGGCAATCGAGCCGGCGGGCGAAATGTGGTCGGTCGTCACCGAGTCGCCCAGCATCGCCAGGACACGCGCGCCCGTGATCGGCTGGAAGGCACCCGGTTGCCGGTCAAGTCCGACCAGGAAGGGCGGCTCCTGGATGTAGGTGCTATCGGTGTCCCACTCGTACAGATCACCGGTGCTGGTGGGAAGCTCGTTCCACTTTTCGTTCGAGGTCATCACGTTCGTGTAGCGGCGCTGGAACATCTCGGGCAGCACGCAGGCGTCCATCGTGGCCTGGACTTCCTCGGCCGTGGGCCAGATGTCCTTCAGGTACACATCCTCGCCATTCTTGCCCTTACCAATCGGCTCGGTCACCAGGTCGATGTCCGTGGTGCCGGCCAGGGCGTAGGCCACGACGAGCGGTGGGCTGGCCAGGTAGTTGGCTTTCACGAGCGGATTGATGCGACCTTCGAAGTTACGGTTGCCGCTGAGCACGGCCGCGGCGACCAGGTCGCCGTCGGTGACGGCCTTGGCCACTGGCTCGGGAAGCGGGCCGCTGTTGCCGATGCAGGTCGTGCAGCCGTAGCCGACGGTGTAGAAGCCGAGTTCGTCGAGCGGTTTGTCGAGGCCCGACTTTTCAAAGTAGTCGGTAACCACTCGCGATCCGGGGGCGAGGCTGGTCTTCACGTGGGGCTGCCGCTTGAGACCCTTCTCGACGGCCTTCTTGGCCAAGAGGCCGGCCGCCAGCATTACCGAGGGGTTGCTGGTGTTCGTGCAGCTTGTGATGGCGGCGATCACGACGGCTCCGTGGCCGATCGTCGAGGAATGGCCGTTGTCGGCGACTTGTGCCGTGCGCTTGAGACCCTCGCCTTCGATCGCGAAGCCACGTTCTGACACCGGGGCGGAGAGCGATTTGCGGAAGGACGCCTTCATCGACTTGAGCGGCACGAGGTCCTGCGGACGTTTGGGGCCGGCCATGCTCGGTTCGACGGCGCTCAGATCGAGCGAAAGGTCCTTGCTGAATTTCGGCACGGGACCGTCGTCGGTGCGGAAGAGCTGCTGCTCCTTCGTGTAACGCTCGACCAGGTCGACTTCCTGCTGGGTGCGGCCCGTGCGGCGCAGATAGTTGAGCGTCTCGCCGTCGATCGGGAAGAAGCCCATCGTGGCGCCATACTCGGGCGCCATGTTGCCGATCGTGGCCCGATCGGCGAGCTTCATCTTCGACACGCCGGGGCCGTAGAACTCGATGAACTTGCCGACGACGCCGGCCTTGCGCAGGATTTGCGTAACGGTGAGCACGAGGTCGGTCGCCGTGGTGCCCGCAGGGAGCTCGCCCGTGATTTTGAAGCCGACCACTTCGGGCATGAGCATGTAGAGCGGCTGGCCTAGCATGACGGCCTCGGCTTCGATGCCGCCGACACCCCAGCCGACGACGCCTAGGCCGTTGATCATCGTGGTGTGGCTATCGGTGCCGACGAGCGAATCGGGTACAGCGACGGGGCCATCGCCGTCGTCGCGCAGGAAGACGCACTTGGCCAGATACTCCAGATTCACCTGGTGGACGATACCGACGCTGGGCGGCACGACGCGGAAGTTGTTGAACGCGTTCTGACCCCAGCGAAGGAACTCATAGCGTTCGCGGTTGCGCTGGTATTCGAGCTCAACGTTCTCCTCCAGGGCGCTTGCCGAGTTGAACAGATCGACTTGCACCGAGTGGTCGATCACCAGGTCGACCGGGATCAGCGGGTTGATTTTGGTGGGGTCGCCGCCAAGGCGCTTCATCGCGGCCCGCATGGCGGCCAGATCCACCACGGCCGGCACGCCGGTGAAGTCCTGCAGGAGCACGCGCGAGGGCTTGAAGGGAATCTCGATTTCGGGCGGCGCGGTGGCATTCCAGGCGGCCAGGTTCTTGACGTCTTCTTCGCGAACCGCAAAGCCGTCGCAAGTTCGCAGGGCGGCTTCGAGCAGCACCCGCATCGAAAAGGGGAGCTGCGAGATCTTGGCCAGCCCCTGATCTTCCAGCCGTGAAAGGCGGTAGAGCGTGGCCTTTCCGTGGCCGGTGTCAAATGTATCTCGAGCGCCGAAAGCGTTGATATTCTGCGATTTACTCATGGAGTTTCCTGCCCCTGCATGGGGTTGCTTATGACCGATAAACGCGCCGAATCAGGGAGTTGCACGAATTGTAACGAACCTACCGCCGGTTGTCTGCGGGCCTAAAGGGCGGGCGTTCGGCCGAGTCGGCCATCCTTTGACCAGGGGGTGTGCGCGACCTAGATTTTCTCTGCTTGACGCGGCCGTTGGCGGCGGCCGGCTGAAGGTTCCGGAAATCCTCGCTCCAGTCGCTTGGGGTCTTATAACCATGCCCGAAACTTCCCACGACGATTTGCTTGCGCAACTTGCCGGACAGTCGCCGGCCGGCAATCTCGATCCCTGGGCCGCGCTCGCCGCGTCGCAACCGCAGCACGCGGTGCCCGAACGCAAGCTCGATGAGAAGGAAGCTCAGCTGGAAGCGCTGGTGGAAAAGATCAAGGGAATGACCGGCACGGCCAAGGCGGGCGATGAAGAGGCACCTCCGACCGCAGTCAGCGCAAACGCTGTACCGAGCGAACGCGGGCCAGCAGTAGCTCCGGCGCCAGCCGAGCCAGCGGCGGCGGGCATTCCGGATTCGTTTTACCCTGTCGAGCCGACCACGCTGGACGAAGCCGAGATCACGCCGAGCGAAGTCGAAGCTTTGATCCTGAAGATGATGCTCTCGCGCGGCGATTGCTCCGGCCGCGAGGTACACCAGCACTTGAAACTGCCGTTTCGCTTGATTGAAGAGCTGCTCCGCGGCCTCAAGATGGATCAACTGCTGGTTCATCGCGGCGCCGCGCCGATGAACGACTATGTCTATCAACTCACCGATCTGGGGCGCGAACGGGCTCGCCGGATGGCGGCGCACTGTACGTACTTCGGCGCTGCACCAGTTTCGCTCAATCAGTATGTGGATGCCGTATCGAAGCAATCGCTCACGCGACAGCATCCGACCGTGGCGGACCTGAAACGGGCGTTTAGCGACCTGTTGATCAACGACAAGATGCTGCGACGGCTGGGACCGGCCATCAACTCGGGCCGCGGCCTGTTTCTGTTTGGCGCGCCGGGTAACGGCAAGACGAGCATCGCCGAGCGGATCACCAAGGCCTTTGGCCAGTTCATCTGGATTCCGCGGGCGATCGGCATCGACGGCGAAATCATTCGCTTGTATGACCCGAACGCTCACGAGCTGGCCCCGCTGCCGAACCACGGCGGGTTGCTGGCGGACTACAAGATCGATCAGCGATGGGTCCGCGTGCGGCGACCGACGGTCGTCGTGGGTGGTGAACTCACGATGGCCAACCTGGAAGTTACGCTCAATACGTCGACCGGTATCAGCGAAGCACCGGTGCAGCTCAAGAGCAACTGCGGCACGCTGGTGATCGACGACTTTGGCCGCCAGCGCATGAGCACCGACGAGCTTTTGAATCGGTGGATCGTGCCCTTGGAAAAGCGGCACGACTATCTGAACCTGGCGAACGGCAAGAAGATCGAAGTGCCGTTCGATCAACTCGTGGTGTTCTCGACGAACCTCGAGCCAAAGGACCTGGTGGACGACGCGTTTCTGCGGCGAATTCCCTACAAGATCGAAGTCACCAACCCCAGCGAGCAGGAGTTCATTGACCTGTTCAAGATGATGGCGCCGCTTCTGGGATTCGAGTTCGACGAGGACATCGTCCGCTATGCGATCGACAAGCACTACACGTCGATCGGCCGGCCGATGCGTTGCTGCCAGCCGCGCGACTTGCTGATGCAGGTGCGCAACCTGTGCTTGTACGAGGACCGACAGCCGATCCTCAGCGAAGACGCAATGGACTTCGCGGTTGAGAACTACTTCGCCGTGCTGTAGACGGCCGGACTATTCGGCGGCAGAAGTCTTGGCCGTCTCGGCGGGCTTGACATTCGTTTCCGGTTGGAAGAAGTCGACGACGCGGAGCATGCCGCCACCGAGGTAGCGCGCGGCCGTGTAGTGGCCGGCATCCCACCAGACGATCTCCGGCTCGCCGAACGCCCGCCACAAGCTTTTGGTGCAGGCCGGCGGAACAACTTCATCATGCGAGGCGTTTAGCATCAGGATCTTTCGGCCGGGGAGCGGCTTGGCGTAGGTTACGGGGTCGATCGGCCGCAGCAGGTCGAACAGCTCTTCCTTGGTCTTGCCCTGAGCGGTCCACTTCTCGCGAACCTCGGTCATTTCGGTCGAAGTCCAGGCCACTTCCCCCATGTCGCCGCCGGCCAGCAGCAGGGCGGCCTTCTTGAACCGCGGTTCGAGGCTCACGCACAGCGCGCTGGTGATACCTCCGAGGCTGATGCCCATGATGCCGACCTGGTCGTCGGCCACGTCGTCCTGCGCGGCCAACCACGCGGCGGCCCGGCGAATGTCTTTGACGGCCTGGGTCATGCCTTTAACGGTCAGCTCCGGGTCGGCCGAGATCATTCGGGTGTCGACGCCCGGCTGCTGCCGTTCGCCGTAGTAGGGCATCTTCAGGAACAGGGCGTTGACGTTCTTGCCGGCCAGCGCGCGACAGAAGAGTCGGGCGAGGTCGAAGTCTCCGCCGAGGATGTGCAGGACGATGACGCCCGGCTTCTGGCCCGGCGCGGTCGAGGCGAAGTACTCGCAGTGCACCGTGTTGTTGTTCTCGTGCGGTGTGACGACGGGCGAAGGGAAGGTCAACTTCGAGACGGTCATCACCTTGCTCAACGTATGCTGCGGCGCGAGCTCGTAGTCGAATGCGTGCGGCTCGAGCCGGTACTGCTGGGGAATCGCCGTTTCGTCGCCGACCGGGGTGAACTTGACCGTGCCGGTTTCGATTGGCAGTGACACCGCGGGCGTGGCACACTTAGCGGCTGGTGAAACTGCGATGAGTAAGCAGACTGCGAGCAAGGCGGGGGAAAGATGCATAGCGGCTGCGCTCCAACGTGTCGGCGGGGTGTCCCAGAATCGTGGCGTGAAACTGTATGCTAATCGCCCGCGATTGCCAGCAGCAAGGGCAAGCGCGGCCGTTCAAACCAAAACAGTGCCCGTGGCGTATAATTTATGGGTGTTTGCGCGCTGGAATAACTCTTGGCGGAGCGACTCATGCATAAAGTACTGCTGCTCGGCGCCGGCAAGATCGGCCGCATGATCGCTCATTTTCTGACCGCGACGGAGGACTACGAGGTCGTGGTCGGCGATGGCGATCTGGCGGCACTCGAGCGGATTCGTTCGCTGGCCAAGGTGGACACCATCCATCTCGACGCGGACGATCCCGGCGAGGTGGCTCGGGCGCTGCGGGGGCGCGAGGCCGTGATTTCGGCCCTCAGCTTTGCCCACAATCCGACCGTTGCTCAGGCGGCACTCGAGGCCGGCGCCAGCTATTTCGACCTGACTGAAGACATCGCCACAACGCGCAAGGTTACCGAGATTGCCGCCGCAGCCCGTCAGGGCCAAGTGTTCATGCCTCAGTGTGGTTTGGCCCCGGGCTTCGTATCGATCGTGGCTCAGGACCTGGTTCGGGCGTTCGACAGCGTCGACTCGGTGCACATGCGCGTGGGGGCGCTGCCGCAGTTTCCGACCGGCGCGCTGATGTACAACCTCACCTGGTCGACGGACGGCCTGATCAACGAGTACTGCAACTTTTGCGAGGCGATTCACGAAGGACGCAAGATCGAGGTCCTGCCGCTCGAAGGCGTCGAGCACTTTTCGCTGGATGGCGTGCGCTACGAGGCGTTCAATACCTCGGGCGGGCTCGGCACGCTGTGCGAATCGCTCGAAGGGCAGGTGCGTGAGCTCAACTACAAGACAATCCGTTATGTGGGGCATCGCGACCTGATGCACTTCATGACCCGCGAGCTTCGGCTGTCGGAACGGCGGACACTGCTCAAGGACATTCTGGAGAACGCCGTGCCAGTCACGTTTCAGGACGTGGTAGTGGTGTTCTGCACCGCCTCGGGCCAACGCAAGGGACAACTCGTGAAGCTGAGCGATGCCCGGAAGATCTACGGAGAGACGATCGACGGCGAGGCCTGGAGCGCGATCCAGATCACGACGGCGGCCGGCATTTGTGCCGTCGTGGATCTGTTCTTCACCGGTGCGTTAAAGGGCACGGGGCTGGTTCGGCAGGAAGAGGTTGCCCTGGCTGATTTTCTCGAGAACCGATTTGGAAGCCGGTACCGGGGATCGAAGATTCAGAGTCGCTACGTTCGCGGGCAGCATGAGGAGGAGCAAAGCGATGAAGCAACTGCTTGATGACGCGCTCGGCCGATTGGGAATGCCCGGGCCGAAGGCTGTGGCGATCGGAGGCGAGTGGAGCGCCGGTGGTGGAAATGCGCTCACGGTGTGCTCGCCGATCGATGGCGGTGTGCTGGCGGAATTCAAACTGGCGACGGCCGCGGATGTGCAGGCCGCGACGGATGCCGCACGCGAGGCGTTCGACGTCTGGCGGGCGATACCCGCTCCGAAGCGCGGCGACGTGGTGCGGCGGTTTGGGGAGCGGTTGCGGCAGCACAAGCCCGACCTGGCGCTGGTCGTGGCGATCGAGGCGGGCAAGATTCTGGAGGAGGCCGCCGGCGAAGTGCAGGAGATGATCGACATCTGCGACTTTGCGGTGGGGCAGAGCCGGCAGCTGTATGGCCTCTCGATTGCCAGCGAGCGGCCGGAGCATCGACTCACCGAGCAATGGCATCCGCTGGGGCCGGTGGGCATCATTTCGGCGTTCAACTTCCCCGTGGCGGTGTGGGCCTGGAACGCGGCGCTGGCGCTGGTGTGCGGCGATTCGCTGGTCTGGAAGCCCTCGGAGAAGACGCCGCTTTCGGCGCTCGCGTGCCAGCACTTGCTGAGCGAAACGCTGGCCGAGTTTCCCGAATATCCGCAAAATCTTTCGAGCGTGGTGATTGGTGGCGCGGACGTGGGGCAGGCGCTGGCGGCTTCGCAGGCGCTGCCGCTCATCTCGGCCACCGGATCAATTCCGATGGGGCGGGCCGTGGCCCAGACGGTGGCCGCGCGGCTTGGTCGTTCGCTGTTGGAGCTGGGGGGAAACAACGCAGCGATCGTCGCGCCGACTGCGGACCTGAGCCTGGCGATGCGGGGGATCGTGTTCGCCGCGGCGGGCACCTGCGGCCAACGCTGCACGACGCTGCGGCGGCTGATCGTGCATGCTTCGATTGCCTCGCAGCTCGTCGAAAGGTTGCAGAAGATCTATGCGGAGCTGCCGATTGGCGATCCGCTCGAACACAATACGCTGGTGGGCCCCTTGATCAACGAGGCCGCCGGAGAGGCGATGGCGGCGGCATTGGCGAAGGCGCGCGAGCAGGGGGGCATCGTCCACGGCGGCGAGCGAGTGACCAAGGGGGTGCCGCGTGGCGGCGTTTACGTGCGCCCGGCCATCGTGGAGATCGAGCCCGACGCGCCGATCGTCAAGCAGGAGACGTTCGCGCCGATCCTGTACGTGATTCGCTATGAGACGATCGAAGAAGCAATTGCGATCAATAACGGCGTGCCACAGGGGCTGGCGTCGGCGATCTTCACCAGCAACGTGCGCGAGGCGGAGCTGTTCTGCTCGGCGACCGGCTCGGACTGCGGGATTGCCAACGTGAACATCGGTACGAGCGGAGCCGAGATCGGTGGGGCCTTCGGCGGCGAGAAGGAGACCGGCGGCGGTCGCGAATCCGGCTCCGACACCTGGAAAAACTACATGCGCCGGGCCACCAACACGATCAACTACTCGACCGAGTTGCCGCTGGCGCAGGGGATCAAGTTCCCGATCTAGTGCGCCGAGTTAGCGCCGAGCGCTTGCTCGGCCAGGGCGAACGCGCCGAGCACGCCGGACTGGTTGCCGAGTCCGGGCGCGACGATGTACTTGTCGATCTCGTTCAAGATCGCGGGCGACTGCACATAGCCGGCCAGAAGTTCCTGCACTTGGCGCTGGACCATGGCGAGCAGCGTGGGGTGCGACATTACACCGCCCCCCAGGATGATCCGCTCGGGCGAGAGCGTGCAGATGACATTCGTCATCGCCAGTGCGAGGTAGTGCGCTTCGAGCACCCAGGCCGGATGGTCGTCCGGCAATGTGTCGGCGGGCTGCTTCCAGCGAGCGGAGATGGCCGGGCCGCAAGCGAGACCCTCGAAGCAGTCGCCGTGATAGGGGCAGTGGCCGGCGTAGGGATCGGCCGCGAGATCGTGCGGCAGGCGCATGTGCCCCATCTCAGGATGAACGAGTCCATGCATAAGCCGGCCGTTCAGGAGTCCACCGCCGCCGATGCCAGTGCCGATGGTGAAGTAGATCAGGTCTTCGAGCCCCTGGCCGGCGCCCCACCGCCACTCGCCGAGCGCCGCGGCGTTGACGTCGGTAT
>JBGSKX010000315.1:0-16849 GCA_041741015.1 Pirellulales bacterium | reverse complement strand
GCCGCGGCGGGCGATGCGGCTCCCGATTTTGCGCTTTCTGGCGGCGAGAATCTGCACGCCCGGCGAATGTCGCGGCGGCGGATGACCCCCCGAAAACTCGCGATTCTGATCGGCGGCTACATCGTTTCCGCGATCGTCGGGACCGCCATAGGGTACTATATATTGATGCGTATCGACCCCAGTTACAACTGGTGGAATCTGCGGCTACCGGGCCTTCAATCACCTCACAGCAGCCTCGGCCCAGACTCGCCCCACACTGCACTTCTCGAGTCGCCGAGCCAAGAGTCATGAATCAGGACAACTGTCCCGCCGTCGGCATCGACCTCGGGACTACTTATAGCGCTGTTGCCTACATCGACGATACTGGTCGCCCGGTGACGCTCGTCAATTCCGAAGGCGACCTGGTCACGCCCAGCGTCGTGTTGTTCGAAAGCGACATGGCCGTGGTCGGCAAGGAGGCGCTCAAGGCGATCGCCACCGAGGCCGAGCACGTGGCTCAGTGCGCGAAGCGCGAGCTCGGCGAACGGGCCTTTCACAAAGTGCTGGGCGGCCGAGCCTATCCGCCCGAAACCTTGCAGGCGCTGGTGCTCAACAAGGTGCGCCGCGATGCGGCCCGGCATCTGGGCGACTTCAAGAAGGTCGTCATCACGGTGCCGGCCTACTTCGACGAAGTCCGCCGCAAGGCCACGCAAGACGCCGGTTACATGGCGGGCTTCGAAGTGCTCGACATCATCAACGAGCCCACCGCGGCCGCAATCGCCCATGGTTTTCACAAGGGGTTCCTCAATCGCAAGGGCGCGGCCGACATGCCGCAGAAGCTCCTGGTCTATGACCTGGGAGGCGGCACGTTCGACGTCACGGTGATGGAAATCATGGGGCACGAGTTCTGCGCCCTGGCCACCGACGGCGACGTGCAGCTCGGCGGTCACGACTGGGATCAGCGGCTGGTGAACTACGTCGCCGAGGAGTTTAAGAAAACGCACAACCTCGACCCGCGCGAGGATCCCAACGCGAACGGCCGGCTGTGGCGCGAGTGCGAAGACGCCAAACGCACGCTTTCGGCCCGGACGAAGGTCTCGATCAGTTGCGATTACAAGGGCCTCGCGATGCGCGTCGAGGTGACTCGCGATAAGTTCGAGGAGCTGACGCAGGACCTGCTGGATCGCACCAAGTTCACCACCCGGCAGACGCTGCAGGCCGCAGGCCTCAGTTGGTCAGACATCGACTACGTGCTGATGGTCGGCGGCTCGACCCGGATGCCGATGGTCGCCAAGATGCTGCGCGATCTCTCGGGCCAGGAGCCGGACGCGTCGGTCTCGGTGGACGAGGCGGTCGCCCATGGCGCGGCGCTGCACGCCTCGGTGATCCTGGCGCACGAGCGGGGCGAGATCTCGGCGATCAACGTCAAGAATGTGAACTCGCACAGCCTGGGGGTCGTGGCCAGCGATCCGCGCACGAATCGCCGCCGCAACGCGATCCTGATTCCGCGCAACACGGCCCTGCCCGTCACGGCCAAGCGCGTGTTCCGCACGCAGAAGCCGAACCAGAAGAGCATCCTGGTGCAGATCGTCGAAGGCGAAAGTGCGAATCCCGACGACTGCTCGCAGATCGGTAAGTGCGTGGTCCGCGATCTGCCCGTGGGATTGCCCGAACAGACGCCGATCGAGGTTCGCTTCGCCTATCAGGAAAACGGCCGCTTGACGGTGCACGTCAACGTGGCGGGCACCAATGCCGAGCTCAAGCACGAGATCACGCGCGACAACAGCATGACGACCGAGCAGCTAGACGCCTGGCGGCTGTACATCACCGGCCAGCAGGGCGAGGACTCGCACGTCGGCTTGAGCGACGACACCATGACGGTGGATGAGCTGTAAGGCTGGCGGCTGCTCTCCCGTGTAGACCGAGGACAACGCCGTCAGCATTGCTTCCGGGCGAAACATTTGTCAGGAATGCAGGGCGAACTGGGCGAATTTGCACGTTGCGCTCACCCGTATCTATACTGGGCGGGTCAGCCAGCCCGCCACGCTTCTCGCCCAGGAATCGCTTCCTCATGTTCGGCCCCACACGTGGACTCCCTGCCCTTGCTCTGATTGCCTGCCTGCTATGTGCCTCGCCGGCCACGGCTCAGCTTTCGCCGGACGAGGAACTTAAAACGCTGAAGACCGCGCCGGAGATGGAAGTCTCTCTGTTCGCCAGCGAACCCTTGATCACGAATCCCGCCGCGATCGACGTGGACACGCAGGGCCGGGTCTGGGTGGCCGAGATCCAGTTCTATCGCGGAGGGGCCAAGCAGCCGCCTGCCGACAAGATCAAAGTCCTGGAAGACACCGACGGCGACGGCCGGGCCGATAAGGTCACCGTGTTTGCCGAGGGACTGTTCGCCCCGATGAGTGTCTGCGTTGCCGGCAGCAAGGTGTTCGTCGCCACGAGCCCCGATCTTTGGATGTTCGAAGACAAAGACGGAGATCTGAAAGCGGATGGTCCCCCGACGAAGCTGCTCACCGGCTTTGGCGGGTACAACCACGACCACGGTGCGCACAGTATCGTACTCGGCCCCGACCACAAATGGTGGATGTCGCACGGCGACGAAGGCTTTGACGTCACCGGGACCGACGGCTCGCACATTAAGTACGAAGACGGCGCAGTTCTGCGCGGCGAGCTCGATGGCAGCCGGCTCGAAACGGTCGCCGTGAACTTTCGCAATCCGTATGAAGTTTGCGTCGATTCGTTCGGCGAAGCGTACTTGAGCGATAACGACAACGATGGCAACGAGAGCGTCCGCATCTGCTGGATTCTCGAAGGGGGCAACTACGGCTGGTTCGGCCGACCGCCATTCGGCAAGCAGGAGTTGAATGCGCAGGTTGCCGAGGGAACGCCCTATCGCGAGGCCTGGCACTTCCGCGGACACGTTCCCGGCTTCGTGCCCGGCACGCTGGTGACCGGCTTCGGCTCGCCGACCGGCATGTGCATCTACGAAAGCGACGCCTTCGGTCCGAAGTTCGCCAACACTCCCTTGCACACCGACTGCGGCCCGCGCGAGTGCCGCGCCTACCAGCATCGCCCGCAAGGCTACGGCATGGCCGCGACCAGCGAAGTGTTCCTCTCGAACGAAGGGGACAACTACTTCCGGCCGGATGATATCTGCGCTGGCCCCGATGGAGCGCTCTACGTTTCCGATTGGTACGACGGCGGAGTCGGTGGCCACGGCTACAACAACCCCGACCAAGGTCGCATCTTTCTCTTGAAGCCAAAGGGCAAGCAGCTCAAGCGCCGGGAAAAACCGGGGCCGTACGCCACGGTTGAAGGCGCGATCGAAGGGCTCAAAAGCCCGAACCTGGCCACGCAGTTTCTGGCCCGCGAGCGGCTGCTGGCCGGTGGCGCCAAAAGCGAAGCGGCACTGGTCAAGCTACTGGACGATGCGGAGCCAAATTACCGCGCTCGCGCGCTGTGGCTGCTCGATCGGCTAGGGGACGAGCCGCGTGGGCACGTTATCGAGCAGCTCAAGCATATGGACCCGGCGATGCGAGCGCTCGCCGTGCGGATCCTGCGCCGTCACGGCGCGAAGTACGCTGATGACATCCTGTCGCTCGCCGGCGATTCTTCCGACGAGGTGAAGCGCGAAGTCGTGCTGGCGATTCGCAAGCTCAAGGGTCCCGCGGCGCTGGCGGCGCTTACCCGGCTGGCCGCCTCGTACAACGGAGCCGATCGTTATCAGCTCGAAGCGATCAATGTCGCCGCCGATGGTCGCAAGCAGGAACTGCTCGACCGGCTGGAAGCCGATGGTCCGCTCTCGGCCGCGCAATTCCCTTTGGTGCAGGTGCTCTCGCCGGACCGGGCAGCGGCGCTGGTGCTGGCTCGGCTGAAGAACGCTTCGCTCGAAGATGCCGAAGTGCTCGCCATGATCGACGCTGCCGCACAGCTCAACTCGCTCGACGCCGGCTGGGGGCTGCTGGAAGTCGCGGCTCAGATGGATCGATCGAAGGACGTTCGTCGAGCAGCGCTCGAGAAAGTCGTTTCGAACCTGGGTCGCGGCGGTGACTGGTCCCAAATGACCAGTGACTCGCGATTCCGCGAAAGCTTCCAGCGCTTGCTCGCCGACGGGCAGCTCCAGAACGATGCCCTCCGCGCAATTCGCGAGCTGCGCTTGCGGCCGCTGGGTGCGAACGTCCTGGCCATGGCCCAAGATGGCGCGACGTCCACGGCGCTTCGCTCGACGGCGATTGCCGTTGTTGCGCGGCTGCAACCGGAGGGCGCAGTCGAAGCCCTGCGGACGATGCTCGCGGACAAAGATCCCAAGATCGCAGCGACGGCGCTCAATGGACTGGTCGACGTGCAGGACGCGACCAGCCTCCGCACAGTGCTGGCCGATGACAACTGTGCTATGGACAAGCGGCGCGGCGCCTGCGAGCGGCTGATGGACAGCACACCCGGCGCAATCCTGCTGGTGCGGCTGCTGGAAGAAGAACGCCTGTGCGATGAACTCAAGCGGCTCGTGCTCGCCAAGGCCACGGCCCATCCCGATGCGAACGTCCGCGTGCTGTACGAGAAGTTCATTCCCGAGGACCAGCGCCCCAAGAAGCTCGGCAGCGCCATCTCGGCCGAGGAGATCCTCAAGCTCTCCGCCGATGCCAACCGCGGCCGCAACATCTTCTTCAAGAGCTCGGCCGCGCAGTGCAATCGCTGTCACGCCGTGCAGGGCTTCGGCAGCGATCTCGGGCCGGAGCTCTCGAACATCGGCAAGAAGTACGAGCGCGCCGCGCTGCTGGAAACGATCCTGCTCCCCTCGAAGGCCATCTCGCACGAGTACCGGCCCTACCTGCTGGAAACCACCGGCGGCCAGGTGTACGCCGGGTTCCTGGTCGAAAAGACCGACCAGCACGTCGTGCTCCGCGACGTGAATCGGCAGCAGGTCCGCGTGCCGGCTGCCGAAGTCGAGGCCCTCGTCGAGCAGGAAAAGTCGCTGATGCCGGAGCTCGTGCTCTCGGAAATCACGGCCCAGGACGCTGCCGATTTGCTGGCGTTCCTGGAGTCGTGCAAGTAGTCGATTGGGAATGATGCCGGAACGATTAACCGCAGAGGACGCAGAGGTGCGCAGAGAAAGAGACGAGTATCTTGGTTTCTTTCCCTCCGCGTCTCTCTGCGTCCTCTGCGGTAACTCTCTTTGCTTTCTACTTGTTTGGTGTGCGATTGCTTCCATCGCGGGCGCACAGGCGCTTTCACCAGAGGAAGCGCAAAAGCGATTCAAGCTGGCCGAAGGGTTTGCGGTCGAGCTATTCGCCAGTGAGCCCATGGTCCGCCAGCCCGTGGCCATGACGTTCGACGATCGCGGTCGCGTGTGGGTCGTTCAGTACTTGCAGTATCCGAATCCCGCGGGCCTCAAACCGGTCGAAGTCGATCGCTACCTGCGCACCAAATATGACCGCGTGCCCGAGCCGCCTCCGCATGGCCCGGTGGGCGTCGACAAGATCACGATCCTGGAGGACACCGATGGCGACGGCCGCGCGGACAACAGCAAAGACTTCGTCACCGGGCTGAACCTCGCCTCGGCGATTGCGATCGGCGATGGCGGCGTCTATGTCGGACAAGCACCCTACTTATTGTTCTATCCGGATAAGAACGGCGACGACGTTCCGGACAGCGAACCCGAGGTACTGCTCAAGGGTTTTGGCCTGGAAGATGCCCACGCCGTGGTGAACTCGCTGGAGTGGGGCCCCGATGGCTGGCTGTACGGCGCGCAAGGGAGCACCGTGACGGCCGACATTCGCGGCATCGGTTTCCAGCAGGGGCTGTGGCGATACCATCCCGCCACGAAGCGCTTCGAACTCTTCAGCGAAGGCGGCGGCAACACGTTCGGACTCGACTTTGATCGGCATGGCAACGCCATCGCCGGCACGAACTACGGCAACGTCGTCTGCCTGCACCAGGTGCAAGGTGCGTACTACGTCAAAGGCTTCACCAAGCACGGCCCGCTGCACAACCCGTACACGTACGGCTACTTCGAGCACGTCGCCCACACGGGTCACGCCGGCGGACACGTTACCTGCGGCGGCATTGTGTACCAAGGCGGCGCGTGGCCCGAAGAGTACGAGAACACGTATCTCGGCGCGAACCTGCTCTCGAATGCGATCTACTCAAGCAAGCTGACGCCACACGGCTCGACGTTCACCAGCCAATATCAAGGCACGCTGCTCGAGACCGACGACATCTGGTTTCGCCCGATCGATTGCCTCACCGGCCCGGACGGCTCGGTGTACGTGACCGATTGGTACGACAAGCGGGCGAACCACGTAATTCCCGAGGATACCTGGGACAAGACGAACGGGCGGATCTGGCGGATCGTGTATCGCGGCACCGAAGACAATGCAACGCCGACCAAGGCTGAGCCGGTTGATCTGACCGCGAAGACGAGCTTCGGCCTGATCGATCTGCTTGCGAGCGACAACGCATGGTGGCGGCGCAAGGCGCGCAGGCTGCTGGCTGAGCGGCGCGACGCGGAAGTCACTGCGATGCTGCACAAGCTGATCGCCGGCAGCGATGAACGCCTTGCACTCGAAGCCACCTGGGCGCTCTACGTCAGTGGCGGCTGGAGCGACCCGGTCGCGCTGCGCCTGCTCGATCATCCGAGCGCCGACGTGCGCACCTGGACGGTGCGGCTGGTTGGCGATGATGCTCGCCCGCTACCGGACGAATTGCGGGCGAAGTTCGTCGCTTTGGCGGCGAGCGATCCCAGCCCCACGGTTCGCAGTCAGCTCGCCTGTACCGCGAAGCGACTGCCGGCGGCAGACGGCCTGGCGATTGTCGCGGCCTTAATGAAGCGGAGCGAGGACGCCGGGGATACGCATCTGCCGCTGCTGCTCTGGTGGGCGATCGAAGCGAAAGCCACGAGCGATCCGCAGCCCGTGCTCGCGCTGTTCGAAAAGCCCGAAACATGGCAACTGCCGATTGTGCGCGATGTGCTTGTCGAGCGAGTCGCCCGGCGATACCTGGCGGAGAGCAACGACGCCGGCTATGCGGCCTGCGCCAGAATGCTCGCCCTCGCGCCTAGCGACGAGGCGCGATTGAAGCTGGTCGCGGCGATGGAAAGCGATCTCTCAGGCCGGCCGCTCGCAGAGGTCCCCGCGCCGCTCTCTGAACAGCTCGCCGCTCTCTGGAAGAAACACGCCGCCGATCCGACGGTCACCCGCTTCGCCCTGAAGCTCGGTCAACCGGCCGCGTACGAAAGTGCCCGCCAGCGGATGCGCAACGCGAACGAACCCGAAGCGGTGCGGCTGTCGCTGGTCTCGGCTGTTGCCCAGGCCGCGCGGCCGAATGATTTGCCTCTGCTGCTGGAACTCGTCGATGCTCAGGCTTCCAGCGAGTCGATTCGCGGTGCGGCGCTGAGCGGGCTGGCCCAATTCGACGACGCCACGATTGGCGCTGAACTGCTCGCTCGCTACCCTGCCCTGCCTCCGGCACTCAAGCCGCGTGCAATCGCCCTGCTAACGACCCGCGAAGCCTGGGCCGAGCAGCTTGTGGAAGGCGTCGCGGCCGAGAAGATTGCCGCGCAGGAAGTTTCCGTCGAGCAGGTGCGCGCGATGCTCGCGGTGGCCGACGACGAACTGAAGCAGGCGATTGAAGTCCGTTGGGGAAAGATCCGCGCGGCGACGCCTGGCGAAAAGATGTCCTATGTTCCGGTGCTGGGCCGCGTGCTGAATGCTGCTCCGGGCGAGCTGGCCAGCGGTCACAAGCTGTACATGAAACACTGCGGCGTCTGCCACACGCTGCACGGCGAGGGACAGAAGATCGGCCCCGACCTGACCAGCGCCGATCGCAAGAACCGCGAATCGCTGCTGCTCAACATTCTCGATCCCAGCGGCACGATCCGTCCCGAGTTCATTTCGCAAACGGCCGTGCTCGTCGACGGGCGCGTGCTCACCGGGCTGGTCACCGAGTCCGACGCCGCCCGACTGACAATCGTCGACGCCAAGCAGCAAAAGACCGTGGTCGAACGCTCGGAGATCGAGCAGCTCGAGCCTTCGCCGCTGTCGCTGATGCCCGAGGGGCTGCTTCAGCAGCTTAGCGAGCAGGAAGTTCGCGATCTGTTTCGCTACTTGCAAAGCGACGGGGCTGCGACGACTTCGGCGGCACGCTAGCAGCCGCAACTTTTCGCCAGCTTGCCACGTTTCTCTGGCAATCGTCGAATGTGGCGAGACGCAGCTCATCAAGCTCTCGCCTGGAATTCGATCAATACTTCTGGCTTCCCCCCAGCGCTCTTGAGTTACCTGATCGAGATTCATGACGGAGTTGCCCTCGTATGTTCTGCTCGGAATGCGGCAAACCGGCCCGCGGCAAGTTCTGTTCGCACTGCGGCACACCGCTGGATGTGATCGCCGAGAACGCGATCGTGCCGCAGCACGATCCGAACGTGATCCTCGCGGAGGTGGCCGTCGACTGGCACCGCGAGGTGCGCTACGAGGCGCTGCTGGCCGATCGCGGAGTCCGCGCGCTTGTCGACTCGCACGCCCGGCTCGCCAAGAAACGAATGAGCGGCGAGCAGTTCCTCTCGATCGCCGACAAGCTCATTCCGCAGCCTGTCTCGATGGAAGGCCTGGCGGCGATCGCCCAGCCGCTGTGGGCCAAGCTGGGCGTGAAGACCGGCAAGCACATCGCCGCCGAGATCGACGCACCGCCGGCCCGGGTCATTGTGCGGGCCATGTGTTCGCTGGCCCGCGCCTCGCAGCCAATTCAGCAGGTGGTGCAGCATGAAGACGGCTGCACGATCGATGCCGAGCTGCCGAGCGACCTGTTCGCGCTGGCCGGCACGCTCTCGATCGAGATCCTCCGCTCGGCCCACGGCACGCGTGTGACCGCGGCCACGAACATCGCCGGGCAGTGGATGGACTGGGGCAAGAGCCGGCGGGCGCTGGAGAAGCTGTTCTCCGATCTGCGGCAGGAGCCTGCGGTAGTGCGTGCCGCGGCGTAAGGGCCGCCGCCTTGCTGGTCTCGCCCAGCGAATTGGTGCTAGGATAGTTACATGACTCCTAAACTTAGTGGCGAACAACGACAAGCGATCAACGAGCGGGCGCCCGGCGAGCCGGTTTACGTCGTCGACGCCGACACACAAGAGAAATGGGTCCTCATTCCGGACGGCGCCTATCAGAAGATACGCGCGCTGCTTGGCGATGATACGTTCGACATTCGCGAGACGTATCCGATGCAGGATCGAGTGGCCGCTGCCGCCGGCTGGGGTGATCCAGCAATGGATGACTACAACGACTACGACGCGCACCGTAAGGTCCAATGACCGTTTCACGCGGCGATGTCGTTCTCTTGAACTACCCGTTCAGCTCGGGCCGCGGGGCCAAGGTTCGGCCCGCCCTAGTCGTCCAAAGCGACGCGAATAACGCACGGTTGACGAACACGATTGTCGCCATGAGCACCCGCACAACGCATCGGGCTCAGCAGGCACCGACGCAGTATCTGCTGGATCCCGCGACGACGGAGGGAAGTGCCACAGGCGTGCTCCATCCGTCCGCGATCACTTGCGAAAATCTGCTCACTGTCGAACAGCAACTCTTGATTCGCAAAATTGGAAGTCTCTCAACTGCAACCATGCAAAAGATCAACGCTTGCCTGAAGGCAGCTTTGGAACTCTAGTCCTACAGCACTTCCCGCTTCAATTGCGGAAAGACCTTCGACACCTTGCCCAGCAGGTAGTCGCCGTACGTGCCACTGAGCTCGTGCACGCTCGCCTTGTCCCACCGCTCCTGGGCGTCGTCCGGCTGCGCCTGTCCGGCCAGCTCGGCAATCGGGTGCACCTCGGCATTAAAGTTCGGATCGAAGAACAGCGGAAACGACAGCCGGTCGCGTTTCACCGAGGTGATCACGCGATGAGGCGTCGAGCGATAAATGCCGCGCGTCATCCGGTCGAGCATGTCGCCAATGTTGCAGATGAACGTGCCCGGGATCGGCGGAGCGTCGATCCACCGGCCGCGACTCTTCACCTGCAGGCCGCCGGTGTCGTCCTGCCGCAGGATCGTCAGCACGCCGTAGTCGGTATGCTCGCCGACGCCCCAGCTATCGGCGCGGTCGGGCGCATACGGATAGTTGAAGATTCGAAACAGCACAAGCGGATCGTGTGTGTAATGGCGATCGAAGTACGCGGCGTCGAGCCCCAAGCTTTGCGACAGGCCCGCCATCAGGCGATGCCCCACCCCGGTGAGCGCGTTCATGTACTCGAGCACCGTCTCGCGAAAGCCGGCAACCGCAGGCCACAGGTTCTGCCCATGCAGCGGCGTGCGCGCGACCACGGCCGGATGATCATCGCCGAGTTCCTGACCGAAGTAGATGCCCTCCTTCATGTCGGGCTTGCCGCTGGTGAGCTCATCGCCGACGCGGAAGTACCCACGCCAGGCCCGGCC
Source organism: Pirellulales bacterium (assembly GCA_041741015.1). GTDB lineage: Bacteria > Planctomycetota > Planctomycetia > Pirellulales > PALSA-1355 > JALHMI01. The sequence continues at coordinate 6,449 of JBGSKX010000315.1, read as the reverse complement.
ACCAAGCGCCATGTTGATCTGCGACTTCTCTTCGGTGCTCTTGGCGAAGAACTCGCGACTGAGCGATTCGAGCCGCTCGCACAGCGAGTCGCTGGCGCCGTGCCCGGCGATGTAGAAGAACCCATGCTCGCGGCAGGCGGCGCCAAGCTGCCGGGCCACACCCTCGGAAGCCTGGCCGGAAACGAGAGGCGCGATGTCGATGACGGGAATTTCGGCGGTGGTGCTCATGGCTGTGCGATACGATCATTGGTGTCCGAAGAATGGTCACACACAGCTGATCGTAGAAGCGAAAGAACTCGGCTGCAATCGCATGAGTGCCTGGCGTGTCCCTACGATTTCGATCTCGTCATTCTGACACGAGAGTCGTAGTGCGCCGAACGGACCGTGCTGCGCCTCTATCGCGCCGGATCGTTCGCATCGCCCGGGCTTTCCCAGCCGTAGATCCGCCGCATCGCGGCGTCTACAGTGCTGGTGAGCTGGCGGCGCGTCACAGGCTTGGCCAGCACGCTGAAGGCTTCTGCAAGGCGGGCTTGCCGCTCGAGCGCTTCATCGAGTCCAGCCGAGAGCAGGATGCACGGGATGCGCGACTTGAACTGCTTCACGCGCTGGATCGTTTCCAGGCCGGTGAGCCGGGGCATGTGCATGTCGAGCAGCATCAAGTGCACTTCGCACCGCTGGACGATGTCCAAAGCTTCCTGACCATCGCTGGCCAGGATCGTGCGAAAGCGGGGCTCGAACACCGCGCGCAACGTCTCGCGAAAATCGACGTCGTCGTCGGTGATCAGCAGCGATGGAAGTTCGAGCCGCATCGTCGTTTCATCCAAACAAGCCGGACGAGCCGAAACATTGGGCCGGGTTGTGGCACACAACCACGCCCGCCAACGCACACCATTGCAACTTAAGTACCAGCCGTTTGCGCCAGGCTGTCAGAACTCCCGAACTAACGCCCTAACCTATTTCCATATCTTAACTTATAGCATACTGAGAAAACGCGTCCTAGAGAAACTGCGTGCTTTGGGATAGGTCGCCGCGGTTCTGCCACTGCTGCCATTTAGGCAGCCTAACGCCTGAAGATGCAACAACTTCCGGCATATCGACACGACGACTCCCAGGCGTCGGAGCAGCCATTCCAGCGAACCACGAAATTCGCTCCGCGCAGACGCGCTGCAGCCAACGGACCGTTGTTACTCCCTCTCCAACGGTGCTCTCAGTGCTTCGCCGGATGACACTCGGCCGTTAATTGGCCGCGACAATTTGCGGTTCTCTAACCTGCTGGCAGGGTGCTCGCGGCTGGGCGTTTGGCAAATAATTGGTTATCCGAAGAGCGGCGAATCGAGCCGATAATCGCCGCCGCCAATCGCGGCTTGTAACGCGTGCCGGCACCCCTATACTAGCGTGAAGTGCTGACTACCATTCACTTTCGCTCGCCCTGACCCCGGCATTTTGACGGGTTTTCAGCTCGAGGCGAGTTGCAGGAAAGACCCCCGTGGAAACAACGACCGCCCCGGTTCCCACCAGCGTCCCCAAGCCGTCGTTTCTCGTCCGTCACCAGTTCATCATCTACCGCCTGTTTTCGCTGGCTGGGTTGATCCCGGTGGGGGCCTACATGGTCGTCCACCTGCTCACCAATGCCTCGGTGATCAACGGCGTTTCGGCCTTCCAGGAGAACGTCGACCGGATCCACTCGCTGGGCAAGGCCCTGTGGATCGTCGAGTGGACGTTCATCTTCATCCCGCTCACGTTCCACGCGGCGGTCGGCTGGCTGATCATCTCGGGCGCGATGCCGAACACCGGCTCGTACGCCTATGCCAGCAACATCCGCTACACGTTGCAGCGAGCCACGGGCATCATCGCCTTCGTGTTCATCGTGTTTCACGTGATCCAGTTGCACCACTTCTTTGGCGCGCCGTTCAAAGAGATTGGCGATACGAAGTTCGGCGCCCAGTTCGATCCGACGCATGCCGCCAGTAGCGCCGCCGTGGCCCTGCAGCCGCTGTGGATCAAGGGGCTGTACCTGGTGGGCATGCTCTCGGCGATCTATCACTTTGCCAATGGTCTCTGGACGCAGGGCATCACCTGGGGCATCTGGACCAGCGCCAAAGCCCAGCAGCGGGCGAGCTGGGTCAGCGTCTTCGTCGGACTTTTCCTGACCGTCGTCGGCGTCACGGCCTTGGCCGGCTTCAGCTTTGTCGACGTCGAGCGGGCCGAAAAGGTTGAGAACGCCATGGAAGCGCAGCGGGCCGAGATTCGCGCCCTGGACGTAGCACCGGGCGAAGCGCCCGCGGAGCATTAAGTCTGCCGAACTATAAATCGCCGCGAGCCGCGACCTTATCGCGCCGCGAGAGATCTGAACTACAACAACGACTTTTGAAATCGAGCGTGTTCTGATGGCAAAGCAGCGAGTGATGATCGTCGGTGGTGGTCTGGCCGGTCTGGCAGCCGCCATGAAACTGGCCGAGTTGGACATCCCGGTCGATCTGATGAGCCTCACGCCGGTGAAGCGGTCGCACAGCGTGTGTGCCCAGGGTGGCATTAACAGCGTGAACGCGGTCACCCGGCAGCAAGGCGATAGCGAATGGCTGCACCTCGACGACACGGTCTACGGCGGCGATTTCCTGCAGCATCAGCCGCCGGTCAAGGAGATGACCGAGTGGGGCCCGAAGATCATCGACCTGATGGACCGGCTCGGCGTGCCGTTCAATCGCACGCCCGAGGGCTTCCGCGATCAGCGCCGTTTCGGCGGTACGCTCTTCAAGCGAACCGCCTTCTCGGGCGCGACCACCGGCCAGCAGTTGCTCTATGCTCTGGACGATCAGGTTCGCCGCTGGACCGTCGAAGGCCGCATCAAGATTTACGAAGCCTGGGATTTCCTCGGGCCGATCCTGGATGCCGATGGCACGTGCCGGGGAGCGATCGGCCAGGACCTGGTCTCGATGGAAATTCGGCCCTTCCCCGCCGCCGCGGTGATCATCGCCTCGGGCGGATGTGGTTTGATTTACGGCCGCTCGACGATGTCGATGGCTTGCACGGGCAGCGCTGCCAGCCGCGCATTTCAGGCCGGCGCGAAGTACGGCAATCCCGAGTTCATCCAGGTCCACCCGACTGCGATTCCGGGCGCGGACAAGCTCCGCCTGATGAGCGAGAGCGCTCGCGGCGAAGGTGGACGCGTCTGGGTGCCGCGCAAGCCGCAGGATCCGCGCCCGCCGCGCGAGATTCCCGAGAACGAGCGGTACTACTTCCTCGAAGAGCGCTACCCGACGTACGGCAACCTCGTGCCGCGCGACATCGCCACGCGAGAGATCTTCAGCGTCTGCACCGAGGACGGACTGAGCGTCGACAAGGATCGCCTGGCGGTGTACCTCGACCTAACGCACATCCCCCGGGCCACGCTCGACATCAAGCTTGGCGGCATCCTGCACATTTACGAGAAGTTCCAAGGCGTCGACCCGCGCGAAGTGCCGATGAAGATCTTCCCCGCCGTGCATTACTCGATGGGCGGTCTGTGGGTCGACTATGAAAAGAACGCCTCGGGCGGACTCTTGATGGGTTCGCCGCGCAACCAGCGGACGAACATTCCGCAGCTCTATGCGATCGGCGAATGCGACTACCAGTATCACGGCGCGAATCGCCTGGGCGCGAACTCGCTGCTCTCGTGCATCTTCAGCGGCCTGGTCGTGGCGCCAAGCGTGGCCAACGTGATCAAGACCGCCAAGCCGGCCGAGGAGTCGCTGCTTAAATCTGCGGTGGCCGAGAAGCAGGCCGAGCACGACCAGATGCTGCGTCGGCCGACCGGCGGCGAAAACCCCTACCTGATCCATCAGGAACTGGGGAACGTCATGACCAAGTCCTGCACCGTGGTGCGGCACAACAACGTATTGCGCGAGGCGGTCGACAAGGTGAACGAGCTCGGCGAGCGATCGAAGCGGTGCTCGCTCTCGGACAGCGGCAACTGGAACAACCAGAACGTGATGTTCACCAAGGCCCTGCGCGACATGTTCCCGCTGGCCAAGGCGATCCTGTTGGGCGCGCTGGCTCGGGACGAATGCCGTGGCGCGCACTTCAAGCCCGAGTTTGCGATGCCGGGCCTCACCGCGACCGATCCGGCGGAGCTGCGCCGCGAAGCCGAGGCCTGGGTCGACAGGTTCGATGCGAACACCAACAAATGGCTCAAGAGCACGATCGCCAGTTGCGACAAGCAAGGCGAAGTGAGCCTGAGCTACGAGGACGTCGACACGACGCTGATCAAGCCGCGTCCCCGGCTGTACGGCCTGGTCGGCGCCGGCATGATCGAAGAAGTCTGGAAGGCACGTCAGGCGGCCAAGGCTTCGAGCGAAGGCAACGGCAGCGCAGCCAAGAGCGTCCCGCAACCGGCCGGCGCGCACTAACCTTCAACCGAGTCGATAAAAGTTCCACGGCAGCAAGCCTTTACTGCACGCAACTGAGCCAGCAAACCTAGCGAACTAGCGAACGATGAGCGATACACACAACGGACACGGACACTCGCACGCCCGGCGAACCTTTGAGGTGCGTGTTTTGCGACAGGACGATCCCGAGTCGCCCAGCTACTGGGAACGGCATCGGCTCGACTATGAGCCCGACATGAACGTCACCAGCGTGCTGCAGCGGATTGCCGCCCAGGCCGAGACGGTCGACGGCGTGCACGTCGCGCCGGTGTCGTACGATTCCAACTGCCTGGAAGAGGTCTGCGGTGCTTGCACGATGATCATCAACGGCCGCGTGCGGCAGGCCTGCTCGGCGCTGGTCGACCGGCTGCTCGAAGATCGGCCGGGCGAGATCGAACTGCAGCCGATGTCGAAGTTCCCGGTGATTCGCGACCTGGCGGTTCGTCGCCGGCGGTTATTCCGGGCGCTCGAGAAGGTCAAGGCCTGGCTCCCCGTCGACAACTACTACAACATGGGCCCCGGCCCGCGGCAATCGCCCGAGCAGCAGGAGCAGGCGTATCCGCTCTACGAGTGCATGAGCTGCGGTTGCTGCCTGGACGCTTGCCCGCAGTACAGCCACGTCGAGGTGGTGCGGGCCGAAGGCGAGACCGACGAGCAGTTCAAGACGCGCGAGAACGCGACGTTCGATCAATACTTCATCGGCGCGCATGCGATCAGCCAGGTGGTGTTCTACAACATGAACCCGACGGGCCAGAACAACGCCGGCGAACGGCTGGACGCGATGACCGAGCCGGGCGGCATTCAGGTTTGCGGCAACGCCCAGAACTGCGTGGCCGTGTGTCCCAAGTCGATTCCGCTGACGACGAGCATCGGCCGCGCGGGCCGAGCCGCCACGAAGCGGATGTTTACGAAGTGGTTTGATAAGTAAACGACTAAAAATCAATCGTCGTCTCGGCCGTCGGCATGATGAACACCTTGCCGTCGCCCATTCGGCCGGTGCGGGCCACTTCGACGATCTTTCGATAGACCTCTTCAGCCCGGGTATCGTCGACCCAGAGCGTGATCTCGACCTTCGGCAGAAACGCCAGCGAGAATTCGCTCTCGGCGTACTGATCGAGATAGCTTTTCTGCCGGCCGTAGCCCTTCACCTCGCGCACGCTGCAAGCTTCGAGCGGCGCCCGCTTGAGGCTCTCGAGCACTTTCTCGGCGAGGAACGGTTTGACGATGGCGATGATCTGCTTCATGAGTGTTCGCCGCCAAGCGTCGCAGAGCTAATAACCGCCCGTGCTCGCTCGTCTAACTAAAGAAGTTTTCGCCGAACCAGTTCATCGAGGGCGTGGTCGTGACTTCGATGTCGCCATTTACCTCGGTCTGACAGGCGAGCCGCATTTTGTCTTCGTTACCGATGTAGGCCATCGACATGCCGAGCCGCGTCTTCTCGAGGAAGCCCATGGGGCTCGTGTGGTCCATGCCCTTGGTGACCAGGACGCGGCAGCTTCCGCAGGAACCCAGACCGTGGCAATTGACGATTTTGTTGATGCCAGGATACAGGGTCACGCCCGCGCGCAACGCTTCGCGGCGGAGGTTCGAGCCGTCGGGGACCTGGATTTCCTTCTTCTCGTTTACGAACTTGATGATCGCCATCGGGCTTCCCACGTGAGCAGTAGTTACGAACGGATCGGCCGGTTTGCCGGAAGCCCCTAATTTAGCCCTGTCGCCCGTGAAAATCTAGCACGGGAAGATCCGGTAGAACGTCGCAAAATCCGTCCATTGAGGGCAATCCGGCTATATTGCGATGAAAGCCGAAAGAAGGACCCCCGATCTCGGATGGCAACGATGAAACCTCGTCTTCTAATTCTCGGCGCGAGCGGCTTTGTCGGCTCGCATTGGGCTCGCGCGGCCGCGGCCCAGTTCGAAGTGTTCCAGGCTGCGAGGCACGTGCCCGGTGACTCGCCAGGCTGGCTCGCCGTCGACATCACCGACCGCGCGAGCTTGGACGCCGCGTTCGAAGCGGCCCGGCCTGATCAGGTGACGCTGCTGGCAGCG
>JBGSKX010000314.1:0-7389 GCA_041741015.1 Pirellulales bacterium | reverse complement strand
CACCGGCGCCGTCGCCGAACCGTCGCTCGGAATGTACAGCGCCCCCGTGATTCCCTCGCCGCTCATCGCCGGAAACATCGCCTTTGCTTCGCTCGGGCCAATCAGATGCGCTTCAAGCCCGCACTCCCGTGCCCAGGCATGCTGCCGGCGCAGCTCTTCGAGTCGCGCGGCGCTCGACGCCAGTCGCAAGCTGCCGACCTCTTCGAACCCGCGCACGCCGTCGAGCTCCAGCGTGCGATAGAGCGCGACGCTGTCCCTGAGCATCCGCGTCAGCGCCGCTGACGACCGCAGCTGCCCGACCAGCCCCGGCGCGTGCGACGTCGTACCGCTCACCAGCTCCCCTTGCTCGAGCACGACGACATCCGTCCGTCCCAGCTTCGCCAGGTGCATCGCGATGCTCGCCCCGCAGATGCCGGCTCCGATGACCACCGTTTCGGCTCGCTCTTTCACGCTTCCTCCTCAGTAGACTGATTCCACACGGCCGGACCGATGAGCTCTTTCAACTGCAGCGCGCGATCTAGGTGTTGTCGGCCGTAGGCTACGAAGTCAAAGTCGAGTGTCGAGATCGCAGACTGATAGTATCCCCAGGTGGCCTCGCGCATCGCCGAAATGAATCGCATTTTCCAGAGCCGCGCAAGATCCGCCGTCGCCACGGGCTCATTTGGTCGTTCCGCGCCCAAGTAAAACTCCAGCAGCCGGATTTCCGCCGCCTCGCTCAGTAAGTGATTCTCGGCCAAGTTCCCCAAATCAAACATCAGGTCCCCCATCGCCGCGTATTCCCAGTCGATGAGCCGCACCCGCTCGCCATCGTCGATCAGGTTTGCCGGTAGCAAATCGTTGTGACACGGACGCACTTCGCGCATTCGCTGGGTTTCCATCTCAACCCACGCCAACCTGCCAGAAAGCGAGAGAAGTTCGACGGGTAGCTGCACGCCAGAGGCATTCGCGGCAAGCACGTAACCATGGATCGTCTCGAGTGGACGGAACTCTCCCGGCACGTCACCGCTTCGATGAAACCGCCGCAGTGCCTCGACCGCCCGGGCCATCACCTCTGGCCGCTCGAGATCGCCAACTGCCAAGGGACTGCCCGGCGCGTACCGCACGACCAACGAATGATGCTCTGGTAGAAAGGCGATCACGTCGCATGCCGCTCCGCATTCCGCTGCCGCGACGGCACAAGCATGCTCGCGCTGGCGATCGATCCCCAGCCGCTCCGTCCCCGCCCCGGCAATCCGCAACACCAGCGCTTCGCCCGCCCCTCCATCACTCCCTTGCACCTGAATCCGATAGTTCCGATTCGTGATCCCGCCGGCCAGCGGGCTCACGGTCCAAGCCTTTCCACGCAGCGCGTCAAGCGAGCTCAGCGTATCCCTCAGTTCTGGCGGCAGATCGGGCATTCGTCGTGCTCGCGTCGAGCGTTTCCTAACGCACAGGCACTCGTCACATTACGCAGAAGCATCACTGCTCTTCGACCGTCGGCTCGCCTTCGAGCCAGCCCAGTCCGGCCAGAAACTTATCCGCTTCGCGCAGCGTGGCGCCGTACATTTTGCCGCCGCCGCGGCCGTAGTTGAAGAAGCCGTGCCCCTGGTCGTCGTAGCCGAACAGCTCGCACGTGTTGCCGGCGTCCTGCATCGTTTTCGCAAATGCTTCGACGGTCGCAAACGGCACCGTCGTGTCCGCGCGGCCGTGGAAGATCACTGTCGGCGGCACACCGGCCTTCACATGATGGTACGGCGAGATCCGCTTCGCCTCGACGCCCGCCCGCTCGTCCATGTTGATCGTCCGCTGACGATTGAGCGTCACGCCTGCGACTGGCGCCAGCACCACGGCCGGATTGAACAGCACCAGTGCGCTGGGCTTGGAACTGATGCCCAGGTCTTCGCCCGGCTCGTCGAATTCCTCGAGCGTGCCGCAGGCCGCGGCCAGGTGCCCGCCGGCCGATCCGCCACCGGCCGCAATTCGCTCGGGATCGACGCCCAGCCGCGCGGCGTTCTTCCGCACATAGCGGATCGCACTCTTCGCGTCGCGCACGCAATCGACCGCCTTCACGCCGTGCCGGCTGGCCACTCGATAGTCGGCCGCAATCGCCACCATGCCGCGCGAGGCGAGATACTCGCATTGCTGGAGAAACTGAGCCGGCGATCCGCCCGTCCACCCGCCGCCAAAGAACAGCACGATCGCCGGCCGCTTATCGTTCTTGCTCCAACCCTCCGGCTCGAACACCCACAGCTTGAGTTTCGTCTCGCCGGCTTCCTTGTACGTCTCGACCCTTGCACCCGGCATCTCGGGCGGATACCCGCGCCCCGCGCGTTCGCGATCCTGAGCCAGCACTGAACCAGGCAGACAAACAATCGCCACGACGAGCAGGAGGGAACGCATGGGAGAGAGGACCCTAACACAAAGCCACAGAGGTTCAGAGCCGCAGAGAGTTTGCGGACGGCAATATTATGGACCGACCGCCGCCATCACGCAAAGAGCGGGCGAACAATCTCTATATCTCCCGCTCTCCAATCCCTCTGACCTCTGTGCCTCTGAACCTCTGCGTCTCTGCGTAAGGTTTTTGCGTCTGCATCGTAAGAGCACCGGCCGGATTACTTCTTCCGCGCCGCCTTGGGCTTGGTCTTCTTCACAGGCGCCTTCTTGCCCGTCGTTTTCTTGGCGACCGTCTTCTTGGCGGCGGTCTTCTTCACCGGCGTAGTCTTCTTCGCGACAGCTTTCTTCTTCGGCTTGGCGGCCTTCGTGACCGCGGCGGCCGGCCCCGCGGCCTTCTTTTTCTTGCGGCTGGCAGCCGCCTCTTTCAGCGCCGCCGCGCCCCGCATTCCAGTCGCGCGCACCTTCTCGAAGGCTCGCTTGACCGGTTTATTGCCTTTAGCCGAGGAGTTGCCAACCAGGGCTCCGGCCACACCGCCGGCCACGGCTCCCACCGGTCCGGCCACGATGCCGCCCAAAACAGCGCCGGTGATGCCCCCGGCCGTTTGCCTGGTCACCGTTGGCAGGGCATTGGACTTGGGTTGTTTAGCTTTCTTAGCCATGGAGAACTTCTCAAGGGGTTTAGAGGTTGTGCGCTCGCGCGCCACGTGCACCCATTCTATCGCGGCATCGCGATAACGCACTCCCGCTCGGGCGGCCGACGCTGCATTCTCACCCCAGTCCCCATCGCAGGCAGCTAAACTGCTCGGCGGCCTTGCAGCACTTGCACGATCAGCACGACCAGGGCCACGAGCAGCAGCAGGTGCACCAGGTTACCAGCCACGCCAAACCCAAGCCCCAGGGCCCACATGATCAACAGGATCAACAACACGGTCCACAACATGACACACCTCCGGCTCGAGACAGAATGACTGGATGGGTTCGCTACACCGCTTCGGCACACGGCGCCGCGCGTGGGCGCCTGGCACAGCGATTGGCTTTCGTTCGCCGAGGGAGGCTACGAAGCATTAACCGTGCCAAGCCGTATTCGCCCGCCGCCCGCTGCACTTTTCCGCAGTGAATGCATCCGAACCTGCCTGCGCCGCGCGAGCCCTGGCCGCCAAACGCTCAGCCTGACAATCCATCATGCGACTAGCTGGGGGCCGTGAACGATGAATCGCCTGGTTTTACGGCAGCGACGGAGAATGCCAGAGTCCGACGCTCCGCGGCCTGCAGTGTGGATCTCGCCAGCGAACCCGCGCGGCGAGTTGCCTGTGATACACGCCAGACTGCGTCTCAGTCAGCGTTCCTGGCCTTCCTGAATTGCCCGACAGGAGAGACAAGAACGAAACCCAGTGCGCGTCACGGCATCAGCTTGTACTCACTGAGCTTCGCCGCGAACTTCTTGTTCGTGGTGTTGATTGCGTGGACGCCGACCTTCAGTTTTCCAGCGAGCTTCGTCTCGAGCACTTGCACGTCGGTCCAGTCCTCGCCGTCTTCGCTCCGCTCGAACTTGAGTTCGTCGCCTTTGCGGGTGACGCGGAGCCAGGCCTCGTCGCGACCGATCTCCTGATGCTCCTGCGAAACCGACGCACCGTCTGCGAAGCGTTCGACCCAGACGAATGGCCCACGCGAGATGGCGGCGCGTTCGAAACGAAAGTAGTTATCCTCGTCCTGCCAGATCAGGATGCCCGTGCCGAGGAAGGCGTAGCGTCCGCCGCTGGAGTCGTTCGCCTTCGGGAGATCATACTCGTGGACATGGACCTGGATTGAGAAATCGCCCTCGACGTCGTCCATCAGACGGGGAGCATTGTGCCGGCTGTACTCCTCGGTGTGCGTCAGATCATGCCAGGTGCCCGGCACGGTAATCGTTACTCCGCCATCCGCCTCGGTAATGTCGCAGTCGCTGTCGGGATCGATCTCCTCGCCGAAGACGGTGATCGGGGTGGCCGGCTTGGCTGTCGGTTCGGCGCCGCGAGCGATGCCTGACGCGAGAAAGAATGCCACAAGGCCGTACTTGAAGAGCCGCATGATGGTATCCCCGGCTGTTGGAGAGAGTGACCCAAGCTGAGCGGGTTGGCCCGTCCCCCTGATTGGAGCGATTACGCGCGGCATTGGCAAGAAATGCGTGAGCGGTGAGGGAAGTTGCCGCCGCTCGCTGAAATGCGGTTAGCCTTGCCGAAACGGCGGAGCGGGAATTGTGTTGGCCACGGGGCTTCGCAGCGCGGTAGATTGACGTCAACTCAAACTGGCGAGGTGGATTATGCGCGGCATCTTGGCATCACTCGGCACTGCTGCCGTGGGCGCTCAGGCGGCGGTTTTGTTTCTCATAACGGTTCACGCCGCGCTGGGGGCGGATGTAGTCGACAAACAAGCGCTCATCGAGCGCGATCGAAAACAGATCGAGGGAACCTGGCAGGTTGTGGAACTAGTGGTCAACGGAAATCGGGCGACGGAAGCAGATGTCCGCAAGTTGACGGTGATCAACGGCAGCGACGGCAGCTGGGAACTGCTCGCCGAAGGTAAACACGTGACGCGCGGCGACAGCACGTTTGACCCGACGAAGACGCCCAAGACACTGGACTTCTCGCCGACCGAAGGGGATCAGGCCGGCCAGCAATTCTTCGGCATCTATGAGCTGGGCGAAGATACGCGGCGAATGTGCTTCGCCAACCTGGGTGGAGTGCGCCCCGGCAGCTTTGAATCGACGGCCGGTAGCGGCGTGATTTGCTTGAAATTTGAGCGGGTCAAGGGGGAGTGAACCGGCAGGCGGCACTGCCGCGCCCGCCGGCCTCGTGCCGGTCCTTCGACAGCCTCGCGGGTTCGACTTCGTTCGCAACTCCGCGACAGCGTGCAACTGTTCCCTGTTGCAGCGCGACTCACGCGCCATCGCATCGACCGCCTCGGGCGGCAACACCCGAAACCCACGAACCACATCTTCGTACGACGCGATTTTTGAACATTCGATTAAGGTCGTGTTCGATTCTGATCAATCTGCCCCGGATGGATTGATTGCGGGTTACAACGCGCGGTGGCCTTTCTACAATCCGCCGACCGGCTGCAAGAGCAGCGGTTTGAACCCACATGAAATCCTAATCGAATTGGCGCCGCTTGTGACTCGCACAACTCTAATCGCACTTCTTCTCGCAACCATTTCCACCGTTGCCTCGGCCGACCCCTTCGACGCTCCCACCAGCTACTACAACACCGCGACCGGCACCGGCGCAACGTTGAAGGCGCAACTCAACGACATCATCGACGGGCACACCGTCTATTCTTACGATGCCGCGCGGTCGACTTTGCAGGTTACCGACGCCGATCCCAACAACCCCGGCCACATGCTGCTGGTCTACAACCGGGCCTCGCTGAACGTGGCCGCTATCAATCCAGGCGGTTCGATACCGGGTTGGGACGCAGGCGGTTCGTGGAATCGCGAGCACACCTGGCCCGTAAGCCGTGGCGTGGGAAGCTCCGGCCCGGACTATTCCGACCTGTTCAACCTGCGACCGTCGAATCCCTCGATCAATGGCTCGCGCGGCAACCTGAACTTCGGCGGAGCCTATGGCCAATCATACGGCTCGAAGAGCGATGGCGGCACCGTGTGGTATCCGGGCGACGCGGATGCCGGCATGATCGCCCGGCAGGCGATGTACATGGCAGTGCGGTACGACGGCGCAGACTCCGGCACGGCCGACCTGGAGTTGGTGGCCGGCAACCCCGGAACCGCCAACACGATGGGCAATCTGAACCGGCTGATGGAATGGCACTATCAGGCCGTGCCTGATGACTTTGAACGGGAGCGAAACCAGATCATTTATGACGACTACCAGCACAACCGCAACCCGTTCACGGATCGGCCGGAGTTCGCCTGGAGCATTTTCAAGGATCAGCAGAACGACAGCCAACTGTTTGTGGGCGCGTCGCCCGCGGCCAATGGCGGATCATCGACCAATGTCGATCTGGGTTCCGTGATTGTGGGAGCGGCCTCGCCCGCGGCGCAGAACGTGACCCTGCATCGCGGCGGCAACGACGGCACCTACTACGAAGTCACCACTTCGGGCGATGCCACCTCGAGCGTCGAGGGGCGCTACAACGCGTTTGCCATTAATACCACGGGCTCCGATTCCAAGACTTTGGCGATCGGGCTCGACGCGAGTACCGCCACCGCGGGAGCGAAGAGCGGCACCGTGACGGTCAACAATCTAGACGTCACGAATCAGGGCGGCGCGGGTGTCGGTGCGAACGACGCGAACGACACGATCAACGTCTCGCTAGCCGTGCTCGACCATGCGAATCCCTCGTTCGATGGTCTCGTGGATCAGAATGTGTTGAGCTTTGACTTCGGCGATGTGCTGTTGGGCTCGACCGCGCCACTGTTCGCATTCGACGTTTACAACCTCGAAAGCTTGTCGCTTTTTACCGCGGGGCTGGACCTCGACTCGCTGCTGGGTTTCGGAGATACATCGATCCTCACGACTAACCTGCTGGCGTTCAACGACCTGGACGCGGGCGGCAGCAGCGGGTTTACAGCGGCGCTCGACACCGGCATGCTGGGCAGTTTTTCGGCGACGTACACGCTTGCTTTTAGCGATGAGAACCTGCCTGGAGCGGCCAACTTGGGCGTGATGACGCTGAACCTGTATGGCGACATCGTCGCCGTGCCCGAGCCGTCGAGCATCTGTTTGCTCGTGCTGGGCTTTGCCGGAGTGGTCGGTTGGCGTGGCCGGCGTCGGGCAGCGTAGCGCAGCGGAGCAGTGTGCCGGCTGTACTCCTCGGTGTGCGTCAGATCGTGCCGGTTGCCGGATGCCCCCTCCACCGATGATAATTGGACACCACGCTGGTAGCCCGACGCGTAACAGGATTTTGCGCGATCGGTCATAAGGGGTTGCGCGAAAAGGAGTTGGCCTTCAACATAGTCGTCGTCCCAAGCATCACCAAAGGAGACGACATATGGAAGGCCAACTCTGGAAGGCGATTGTG
>JBGSKX010000313.1:0-16033 GCA_041741015.1 Pirellulales bacterium | reverse complement strand
CACAATCGCCTTCCAGAGTTGGCCTTCCATATGTCGTCTCCTTTGGTGATGCTTGGGACGACGACTATGTTGAAGGCCAACTCCTTTTCGCGCAACCCCTTATGACCGATCGCGCAAAATCCTGTTACGCGTCGGGCTACCGTTAAGGGTCACACGCAATGAAGTTCGCTCGCTGGGTCTTCCTGATTGCGGGTATTTACGGCCTGCTGGTGCTGCTGCCGATGTACTTCACGGCCGAGCAGTTCGGCCAGCAGAACCCGCCGGTCGTCACGCATCGCGAGTTCTACTACGGCTTCGTCGGCGTGGCCGTTGCATTCCAGGTGCTGTTTCTGCTGATCGCACGCGAGCCGCTCCGTTTGCGCCCGGCGATCATCCCCTCGATTATCGAAAAGCTCTCGTTTGGGATCGCCGTGCTGATTCTGTATGCGTGGGGAGAGGCCCCGCTCAGCATGACGGCGGGCGGCGTGATTGACCTGGTGCTGGCGGTGTTATTTGCAGTCGCCTATGTGCGGTTAGGGCACGAAGCACCGAAACTCGCGCTATAGCCGCACGCCTTTTGACGTTCTTCCGCCACTCCCGCGACCAGGTTTTGCACGCTTTGCTTCGCCAAGCTATAAATTGGTTGCGCCCAATCCCCCCTGGCGGTTTGCGACCTTCATCGCTCGATTGAAAACACGCGGTTCATAGCCGCCGGCATTGCCGGCGGGTTCTTCAAGCCGCCACTCACCATCCACATCGGTAAGGAATTCAACTCATGCGTACGACATCGCTGTTTCGGGCGCTGCTCGCCGCCGCTCTTTTGTTCATCTCGTTCGCTCACACGCACGCCGACGAGCTTCGCTGGAAGTTCAAAGCGGGAGAAACGCTGGAATACGTCCTTTCACGCGGTGTCGAAGGCAAGATCAACCTATCGGGCTCAGACATCGCCTTTAATTTACAGATGATCTTCGACACAACCTGGAAGCCGACCGCGGTGGCGGAGGACGGTACAGCCGACGTCGAACTCACCGTCAATCGAATCCAGATTGCGATGGACTCGCCGTTGTTCGGCCGCATGGCCTACGACTCGACGAATCCCAAGGAACCCGAGGGGCCGATCTGGGCGCAGATGAAGCCCACGATGACCGGCATGCTCGGCGAGTCCTTCAAGGCCAAGATCACGTCGCTCGGCGAAGTCAAGGAAATCGCACTCCCTGAGAAGCTGGCCGAGGCTCTCAAGAAACAGGAGATCGGGGAGAATCGTCGGGCGGGATTCGGCATCGGCGGCAATGCCTTCAACGAGAAGGGAATCAAGGAACTGCTCTCCAAATCGGTGCTGCCGCTGCCCGAAACCACAGGCGACGACGTCACTTGGACGCAGTCGTTCGAAAACGTGATCCCGCAGATGGGCACGCAGATTTCCGAAACGACGTTTTCCGTGGCAGGTGCTGAAGAGAAAGACGGCAAGAACCTGACCAAGATCACGGCCGAGACGGAGATCCTCTTCGAGCCGGCCGAAGATCCTCGGGCCGATTTGGAGATCACCGAACAGTCCGCCGGCGCGACCTACTTCTTCGACGCAACTGCCGGCCGCATGACCGAAGCCGGTGGCACCCAGGCGTTGACGATGCAGATCACCGGTCCGCAGGAAATCACACAGGACGTGAAGGAAACGATGTTGATGACCACCGGCAAGAGTCCGGCTGATAAGTCGGTCACCGACGCCAAGCCGGCGGAGAAGAAGGCCGAGTGAGCCTTAGGCATGACTGGCGAAACACAACGGGCGTCACGGTTCACCGTGACGCCCGTTTTCATTTCGTCATTCCAAGCGCACGCAGGTGCTAGTGCCCGCCATGGCCATGGCCGACACCGCCCTTGTACACTTCATGCTCCGCGCTACCCTTCGCAAGGATGTACGCGACCAGGTCGAGGATCTCCTCGCGCGATAGCTTGTCGAGCAACCCCTTGGGCATGATCGAGGCAGGGCTCTTCTGACGAACCTCGACTTCAGCAGGCTTGATCTCGGTCGGGGTCGCGCTGGCCACCGGATTCTCGACCACCTTGATCACTTCCGGCGTCTCTTCCACGATCAGTCCCGTCACCACCTTGCCCGAGTCGAGCTGAAAGATGTGCGACTGAAACTTCTCATTGATCCGTTTCGAGGGATCGATCAACTCGCCGAGAATCTCGAGCGACGTCCACTTGGGATCGAGTTCCGTCAGGTTCGGACCAAGCTGGGTGCCAACCCCTTCGAGCTTGTGGCAGGCCACGCAGCCGGCCACGCTGAAGATCTGCTTGCCGCTGCCGTGCGAGCGGCCCACGAGCTGGCTTGCCGGTCCGGCCAGGTCGTCGTACTTCCACTCGGTGCGCGGACGCCGATCCTTCAGCAGTTCGTCACGAATCGGCAGCGGGTTCGACGCCAGGTACTGCTCCGGGTTTTCGAGATACGCGTCCAGATCGGCCACGACGTACAGCGCGCCGTACATCCGCCGCCAGTGGCCGGGATACGTGCACACATACGGATACACGCCCGGCTGGGTGGGCGCGGTGAAGCTTAACTTCTGCGACGTGCGCGGCTGCAGCAGCTTGCTCCCCAAGAGTACGAACGGCGAATTGGGCACGAAATCGCGCTTCGCCGCATCCGGCTGCTGCGCGGTCGCTTCACCAAGCAGGCCGACCTCTTCCAGGGCGCCCGACTTGAGGATCACGAAGTTGTGCGGCATCAGGTCCGAGTTCTCGAACACGAACTCCACCGGCTTACCGGCGCCGACTGCGATCGTGTCCTGGTCGTAGCTCATCCGCTCAAACAGCGTGCCGACCTTGATCACGCGCACGCCCAGTTCGCCCAGCGCCGCGCGGGCCTGACGCGCCTCGGAGCCCGGCAGCAGCGACGCCAAGGTGTAAGCGAAGTCCATCGCGCTGAGCGCATCTGGTGAAGTCCGGCTTTCGACCGGCACCTTGCGAATCGCCGCCGTCACCGTATCCAGCAGCGGTCTCGCCTGGTCTTTCGGCCAATCCGCGGTCGAGATCCGCTGCAGCGCCCGAATCGTCGCCGCGCGGTCGCGGTCGTCCGCCAGGTGCGGCGCAAGTAGCGCAAAGGTACTCGCTTCCTTCCCGCGCGCCGAGGTCAGCGCCAGCATCGCGGCATGCCGCACGGCTGCGGCTGGATCGCCACCGCTCACGGGCAAGCGCACGAACTCGCGCGGAGCTTCGATCTTTTCCTGCTTGAAGACCTCCTGCCGGTTGCCGTCGAGTACCGTGAGCGTGAAGCCGTTCAGTCGACCGCCCAGGAAGCCCTCGTTGCGGTTGTAGACGACGACGGACTCGATCGGCTGCTCGCTCCCCAGGTCGACTTCCCACCACGGCTTGCGGTCGGCCTCCTCGCTATGGGTCTGTCCACCGTCGCCGAACGAGCCGCTCTTGTTACCATCGATGGCCCGAGCCGCGACACCGCCGTTCGAAGTGGTGCTCTGCGAGGCCTGCCCGCTGCGGGCGACATTCGCGTCGCCGCTCATGACTTCCACCTCGGCCAACGTCAATGTACCGCGTTTGGGCAGCTCAATCCGCACGTAGCGGCCCGTCGTTCCCGCTTCCGTCGATTGCAATTCGGCCGGCAAACCATCCACGAGCGGCACGATCCGGTCGTACAGACTGGCCCGCAGGCTGCCGTCGCTCACCAGCGGCATCGCATTCACAAAGTCGCGCAGCGAGCTGACGCTCTTGGTTGCCAGCTTCCAGGCCGCATCGGCCGACTTGTCGATGTTGATCAACGACACATAGCCAATCTGCCGCAGCACCGGCTGCTTCGCACTCGTGGCGAGCTGTTCGAGCCGTGCCCGGGCCGGAGCAAGCTCCTCCGCGGGGCGCGAAGTGAGCTGCCGTACCAGGTCGAAAACCAGACTCGGATCGGCCTCGGTGGCCCCGCCGTCGAGCGCTTCGATCGCCGCAAAGATCACGTCGAGCTGCGATTTGCCCTCCAGCTTAGCCAGTTCCGCAATCGCGGTCGCCCGATCAGCGTCCAGGATGCCCGGTCGACGGAGAATCTCGCGGCAAACCTCGGCCGAGCGATCCATTGCCAGCAGCTGAGCGTTGCCCGCCGCACCAATCCAATAGCGCTTGCCCGCGTCGGTCTTGAAGGCCACGGCGCGCCCCGCGCCGATCGCTTCCTGCCAGTAGCGGTCGAGCGTCTTGCGTGTTTCCTGGTCGACGAACTTCAAGTACTCGTCCTGCGGAAGTTCCGCCGCGACCACGGCGATCTCCATCGCCTCGGCGTTTGTGAAGAAGCTCGCCGCGCGAACCGCTTCCAGCCGCACGCGTGGATGTTCGTCGGACGCCAGTTTCAAGAAGCGATCCTGGGCATCGCTCACCTGGTCGCGCTGCCAGGCCAGCACACGCACCGCGGCCGCGCGAGCGCGGAAGTCCTTCGAAGCCAGCACGCGGTCCAAGAGAGGCAAGTTCATCCGGTTGTGCTGCTGGTGGAGCCAGAGCGCTTCGAGCAGGTGATGCTCGTGCTTGGGATCCGCCGGGTCGAGCCCTTTGACCCAGGCGTCGGCGGCGGTCAGCACGTCGTCCGTCAGCCGGGCGCTCAGCTCGATGCGAGCCCGATAGCGTACGCGCGACTCTTCTTCCTTGAGAAGATCGAGCAACTTGGCGATCGGCTCGCCGGCAATCGGCTGGGGCGTTACCAGCGGCCGCCCTTCGTACGTGATGCGATACACGCGGCCATGCGTTCGGTCGCGGCTCGGATCGCGCAGGTTGTGTTGCATGTGGCCGATAATGGGATTCTGCCAGTCCGAAAAGTACAGCGCGCCGTCGGGGCCAACTTCAAAGTCGGTCGGCCGGAAATTCGGATCGCTGGACGACAGCATCGGTTCGAGTTCCGTCGCCGTGAAGCTCGCGCCCTTGTCTTCGACCTTATAGCGCAGAATGCCCTGGAAACCGATCACGTTGCCCACGAGCAGGTCGTCCTGCCACTCCTCAGGGAAGTGCTTGCTGGAGAGGTACTCCATGCCGGGACACGGCCGGGTGCGCTGCTGGTAGACGGTCGGTGGCTGCGGATGCTTCTGGGGAAACTCGATATGCCCCGAGAACAGCGCCGCGTGATACGGCACGGCGCCGGTCCCGTCGACCACGATGTCCTGGCCCCAGCGATCAAACACGTGGCCGTGCGGGTTGGCAAAGCCATAGGACACATAGACGTCGAACTTCTGCGTTCGCGGCTCATAACGGAACACGCCTGCATTCGCGAGACGCGTCGACGGCTTCTGCGGCGACTCGACCTGCGAGTGATGGAACGTTCCTTCCTGGAAATACAACCCGCCGCCCGGATCGAACGTGAAGCTGTTCGAACCGTGGTGCGTGTCCGCCGAGTCGAGCCCGCTGATTACGTGCTCGACCGTGTCGGCCCGATCGTCGCCATCGACGTCCTTGATAAACAAGAGCTCGGGCGCACAGGCGACATACACACCGCCGTTCCAGAATTCGAACCCGGTCGGATTGTGCAGCCCCTCGGCAAAGCGGATGCACTTATCGGCCTTGCCGTCGCCGTCGGTGTCTTCCAGAATCAGGAGCTTGTCGTTCAGCTCCTCTTTTGGCTTCCAATGTGGATAGCTCTCCCACACGGCTACCCACAACCGGCCCTTGGTGTCGAACGCCATCTGCACGGGGTTGACCATCTCCGGAAAGTCCTCTTCCGAAGCCACCAGGTTCACCTTCAGGTTCTTGCCAAGCGTCATCTTGTCGATGGCGTCGTCGCCAGGCAGGAACACGTGCTTGCCGCCCGGCAACGGGCCGGGCTTGTTCGTGATCACGTCGATAAACGGCGGCGTGTTCGAGTCGTCGACCGGAATGTCGTCGCCCAATGCGATCGCCCAGATTCGCTTATCGCGGTTGGCAGTCATGACGTCCAGAATCTCGAGCTCACGCTGCATCACTACGCGATTGGTCTGGTCGTTGACGAACTTCAGGTCGGCCCGGCCGCCGAAGATCGAGTAGCCATCCGTCGTGCGATAGCGATTGAACCAGTGGAAGTTTTTGTCGAGCACGGCCGAGCGGAGCTTGGCGTATTGCTCGTCCGCCAGCGGCATGGGAGACTCGCCGAACAACGCTCCGGAAATCAGCCCGGCCACGACCTCGTCGCCATGTTCGTTCAGATGCACGCCGTTGATCGTCAGTGGCGCGGCATCTTTCGCGTACGCGGCCAGAGTCGGATGAAAAAGATCCACGAACGCCACGTTCTTCGCCTTGGCCACCTCGGCCATCGCCTGGGTATACATCTCCAGCCGCGCGTTGTGCGCCTTGCCATCGGGCAGGTTCACGTCGCCGAAGTTCTCAAACGCGATTGGCGACACCAGCACGAGCCGCGGCGAGCTTTCGCCGTTGTACTTCTGCGCGAGCGTGTGATCGACGAACTCCGCCAGGTCTTTCTTGAACTTCTCGAGCCCCGCCGCGCCGCCGAAGGATTCGTTGTAGCCAAACATCGCCAGGATGACGTCGGCCTTCACCCGGGCCAGATGCTCGTCCGGCGTGCCAAAGCCCTGCGAGCGCAGCCGGAGCGTCAGTTCGTCGCCCGAGAAGCCGAGGTTGCGAATCGAGAGCTGCTGCTTCGGAAATCGCGCTTGCAGTAGGGTCTCCAGGTGCCCGTGGTGCTGCATCCGCTCGGCCAGCGTGTTGCCGAGGATGGCAATCGAGTCGCCCTGCTTGAGCTGGAGTTCGACCGCCTTGGCCGGCATCAGCCAACCGCAGACCAGAAGCAGAAACACGGGGAATGAGCAGCGGCGGACCGGCATGACGAAAACCTTTAGGAAGGTGAGGGTTGCGGGCGTTGGGGAGGTCGGGTGGAGGGCGCCTCCCATTCTGAACGAAGGGGCGCCCGCTTTCAAGCGAGGCGCATCTTGCCGCAACACCGCCTGGGCTACAGCTGCCGCCAATCTGATAGAGCCAGGTCGAACCCGAGCTTCTGTATGCGGTCGTAGTGGCTCAGATTCCCTGTTACCAACACGAGCTGATGCCGAATCGCGATCGCCGCAATCATCGGATCAATTCGCCCAATGGGCGTCCCCTGCGATTCAAGACTCGCATAGATGCTACCCGCAAGTACCGCCGACTCGGTGTCCAGCGTGAGAATCTCGTGGCCGTTTGCAAACTGCTAAAAGTCTTGCAACCTGTACGTGCTTCCCGCCTTGATCAGCCCTTTTACAATCTCCATGACTGTCAAAGTGGAGATCGTGAGACGCCCATGCGTCGTCAGATAGGAAGCAGCTCGCTCTCGGACAATTCGGTTCTTGTCCCGCATCAATTCGGAGAGAATGTCCGTATCAAGGATCGCCCGATCCATTGGTGGACATCCTCAGGGATTGTGTTTCGCGGGTCCGGTACACATCCTCCAAGATCTTGTCCACTAGTTCCGGCTCATCGGCAAGAAACCCAACCAGGTCGCGCGCACCACTAGCGGGATCCTGCTCCTTGGAAATCAGAATTCGAACGAGCTCTTCCACCGTGCAGTGCCGGGCAGCCGCAAGTTCTTGCGCGATCGCGAAAGTAGCGTCATCGAGTTGGACGTTCATCTCCATCTTGCCTCCAGCATTACAACAGCAACCCGCATCGCTTAATTCTAGCGTCCAGGGAATTGAAATCCACGCGCCAAGTCGATTGAATGCGGCCGCGCGGCATTGTCTATTTCCATTGCGTTTTCCCCTAATCGTGCAACGTTTCCCGGAAGAACGAGTTGCTGATCAGGATACCGCACACCAGCGCCATGGCGATCAGCACCATGTGAAACGCCGTGTCCACGCCGACGGTAATGTCGTGCGACAAAAGCGACGCCAGGCTGCGCACGCCAAACGAACCAGGCACGAGCATCGCCAGCCCCGGCACCGTAATCATCTGCGAGGGCTGGCGGAACGCGATCGCATAAAAATTCGCGGCCGACCCCAGCAGGAACGCCGCCGCGAACGGACCAGCGAACGGTCCGAGATAATGCGTCCCCAGTCGGGCAGCCCCCAGCGCCAAGGTCGACGCGCCGAGCGCCGCCCAGAAGTCGCGCCACCGAGCACGAAAGCGAATCATCGAGCCGAACGCCACGGCCACCAGCGCCGGGCCAATCCACCAGGCTTCAGCATGCTTTGGCAAGTTGCCGACATAGTCGGTCTGGCTGCTCGGATCGACGAGGACCGTGCCCATCACGGCGCCAAAGCCCATCACCAGCAGCACCACGCCCACCCCGGCCAGGCGCGAACCGCCCGAAGCCAGATGCCCGTGCGCGAGCTCATCCAGCCCGTCGACCAGCGCGAGTCCCGGCAGCAGGATGATCAAGCCCGAGGCGAGCGGAATCCAACCGATCAGGTCGGCATCGACGCGATAGGCCACGTTGGCGATCGACGCCGCCGCGGCCGCCGCGAACAATTGAAACAGCAGCGTTCGCGTCCGGAGCTTCTGCATCGAGACCGCGATCAGGCCGACGGCCAGGCCCACGCAAATCGCCGTGAAGATCTCGAGCTGCGCCCCGCCGAAAAACACGCTGAACGCACCGGCACTCAGCACGTAGGCCGCGACGGTTGCCGCGTTGCCCCAGTGCGGACGGGCACCCATCACATAATCGATCCGCCGCTTCGCCTCGGGCGCATCGAGCTGACCTCGTACAATCCCCCGGGCGATCGCCATCAATCGCGCGAGCCGCTCCAGATGCGATCCGCTCGGCTCGACGCGCAGGAGCATCGTCACCGGGCTCGTCTCCGGACCGACGGCCACCATCAGGCCTGTCGGCAGGGCGAATACGTGCGTGGGCGTTCCCAGTCGCTCGGCCGTCTGCGCGAGCGTCGTTTCCAACCGATGGGCCGGCAGCCCGGCCGAGTGCAGCGACTTGGCGAGCGCGGCGATCAGTTCGACGTCCGCGCGAAACGCCTCTTCCTCGACCTCGGCTCGCGACTTCCAGCGCTGTTCGTCCGGTGGTGACATAAGTACGCGAGGGGCCTTTTATTGTTTGCGGCCGCGCCATCCGCCGGACACCAACTCTTCGCCGTCCGAATCGTCATCGCCGAGCGCGAGCGCGAATGCCAAGCCCGCTTGGCCGACTGCAGTCCGGCGATCATCCGCGTCCGACAACGCAGATGAATGTTGCGCAAGAAGAATGTCGGCGAATTCATCCACGTCGATCATCATCAGAATCCCGGCATTGTGGCGCGCGATCAATCGATCGGCCGCGCTAATCATCCCGTCGCGATTGAAATCCAGCACGTGGGTAATCGCCAGGTCGACGCCCACAGCAAACCGCGCCGCCAACTCGTCCCGGGCGTTGGTGGCTGTGGCCAGTGCCGTCGCTCCTTCGAAGCTGTCGCCCACGCGGCTGCCAAAGAAGAATACGTCACTCTCGGCGAGGCCGGTGTGGGTGTTGAATTCCCCGAGGGCGTCGTTCCCTTTGACCGTCACTTGCAGCCAGGTGTTCTTGATTGCGCCGCCGGCCCAGATGATTGTCACGCGATCCGAGCCGCCAGCGCCACCCCCTGCTCGCACGACAACCTCCAGCGGCGCAGGCGCCAGCGTCCAGATGTCTGGCGAACCGGTCGTTCCGACGCGGAAGAGAAAGTCGTCCGCCGTTAGCTCGCCTTCAAGTCCCACGATATCGATCATCAGGCCGTTGATGCCATGCACATAACTTGACACGCTGGCCGTGGCGGCGAGTCCCGTGCCTGGCAGATAGGCGATCTTATCCAGTGCGATCGCGCCGTCATCAGCGGCATTGGCCCCGGCATCGTCCCCGTCGAAAGACGATTCGTTGTAGAAGAGGTGACGACCGACGACGTGCGGCGCACGGATGATCCAAGGATCGCGCCCCGTGGGACCGATCGCCGTGAAAACAAGCGAGCCATTCAAGTTCGCAAGGCCGATAGGCTGCAAACCAGCGCCGATCGGCCAGCCCGAAACAGGACTCGTGCTGGCAGCGACTCCTTCTGATTGCCACAGGACGCGGCCCGTACCAATGCCCGCTGTGAAGTACAGCCGCCCAGCGACATTGGTCAAGTCTCGCGGATAGGAACTACCCGTCGGCTCAATGTCGGCAAGCAATTGTGCACCTGATTGACCTACGGTGGTTGTCCACATTTCGCTGCCGTGAACACCATCATCCATCGTGAAGTAGACCGTCTCGCCGACTCCAACGATCTCAAAAGCCTCGGAATCAAGGTTCAGGTCAGGACGAGAGATTTCATAGACTTTCTGGGTGCCGTGTTCCGTTCCGTCGCTGGACCACAGTGCTTTCTTTCCGGCGATATCAGAAGCGAAGAAATACAACCTTCCAGCAACGTTGGTTAACTCAGTTGGGTTCGATCCCGCGTTCCCAGGCCGAAGATCTTTGACGATATGTGTGCCCGCCAACATACCGTCGCTGACCCACAGCTCTTCGCCGGCGGACGCACCTCTCGCCGTAAAATACAGCAAGCCGCCGATCTGCACGAACTGTCGCAAGTTCTTGATGCCGAGCACGTCAGGGCTCAGTGTCCCTTCAGGCGTGCCATCACTAACCCACAAGATGTCGCTGAAGTTGTATTGCACTCCTGTAGTGAACATCAGCTTGCCGTTAACGTTCGTCAATTGTGACGGACCAGGATAGTCGTAGCCACCGGAGTCTTTGACGAGGATCGTTCCAGCGACAGTGCCGTCACTTTTCCACAAGTCGCCGGCCGAGGTGAAGTTAAGCTGGCCGTTGAAGTCAGTGAGATAGAAAGGATTCTGGCCGTTTGAGAAGCCGGCATATAAGACCTGCGTACCTTCGGGTGTTCCATCCGACGTTGCGAGCTCATGAACGTAGTAAACGGGATTCATTTGGAAATACAAACGGCCTCCGACCTCCGCCAGCCCATTCACTCGCTTCGAAGTGACCAACGCCGGAGTTCCCGCGTCGGGTACTCGCCAAAGCCCGGACGCCGTCGCGACATAAAACGAGTCGCCGAAGCGAAAGTACTCGGACGTGTCGAAGTATTGCCCCGTGCGATAGATGATCGTTCCGAACGGATCCAATTCACTCTTGGGAGCAACGTCGCGGACGATCTTCGTGCCAGCGCTGGTTCCATCGCTGCTCCACAGCGTTGCGCCCACTGGATTCGTGCGGTCGATGATGTAACAGCGTTCTTCGCTCGCGATGGACACTGCCAAACTGATGCTCCCTGCGCCTGGATTGACATCTTGGAGCAACTCCGTCCCCGCAGGTGTGCCATCGCTCGCCCACGGCTCCACGCCATGGGCGCCATCATTGGCGAAGAACAGAATCTTGCCATTGAAATCCTGCATTCGATCCGGTGTCGAGCCGCCAGCGCCGGGCGCGATGTCGGCGACGAGCGACGTACCAGCAAGAGTCCCGTCGGTTTGCCAGAGTTCTCGCCCGTGCAGCCCGTCGTCGGCAGTGAAGAACACTTGATCGCCAACAACAATCAAGTTGAGTGGCATGCTCGATTCCAACCCGGCGCGATTGTCGGCGATTAGCTCAGCCGCGCCAGTCACCGGATCGCACTTGTACAGCTCTTGGCCGTATTCTGCAGTCGTCGCGCTGTAGATCAACAACCCATCAAGCCACGCCAGACCGGCGCCGGCATTAAGTTCCTGCGTGGCAGGAAGGTCCACCAAGGCTTTCGTTCCCACCACCGATCCATCGCTCGTCCACAGTTGGGTGGAAGCAGATCCTCCAGAGATCATGAAATAGAGGTTGTCGCCGGCATCAACAAACGATTGGAATCGTTGTTGCGAATGCGGTAGCTCGATTAGCTGAATCGTTCCGTCCGTGGTCCCATCCGTTCTCCACAATGCACGCACATAGTTCCCGGAAGTCAGCCGAGACGTCATGAAGTACGCGTAGATACCGGCATCGAAGAAACCTGACGGAGAGGAATGACTGCCGAATTCCTTCAAGCGAAACGTGCCCGCCTCCGTTCCGTCAGAAGTCCAGAGGTCCGGTGACCAGGATCCCTCCCGGGCGGAGAACAAGAGTTTGCCGTTGCCATTCGTCAGGTTCTCGGGACTGGCTACACCCTCCGGCCAGATCTGCTTAATCAGGTGCGTTCCTGCCTCGGTCCCGTCACTTTTCCAGAGCTGAGATCCATGCGTGCCATCGTTGGCGGTGAAGTAGAGAACTCCACTGACGTTCACCATTTCGCCGTCCCAGTTGCTGAAACTGTCGCCACTGCCGGGAAAGATGTCCTTCACGAGCGAGGTTCCCTTGGGCGTGCCATCCGACTTCCACAGTTCTACCCCTAGAGCGCCGTTGGCTGCGAAGTAGAAATCATCGCCCACCATCACACCTTGCTTGTACTCAAACGAATCAGCGCCGCTGAAATTGGCCAATAGCTCCGGCACACCAGCCAGCAACCGCCGCTCTTCCAAGGGCTCGAATGTCGCCTGGTGAGAGCGGTGTTTGTGAAGCGTCAAAGTCGCTGAATTCAACCGATGCTGTCGCCGCGCTCTGCGTCCTCGCATGAATCGTTCTCTCGCCGGCCGTGGCTGGTGACCTGCTCCTCTCCAAGAGTGGGGGAGCTGCCGCAGTCTATTGAAACGCCCGATGCAGGGTCAATTCCACTCCCTCATTCCCCAGTCGCGCACTGGCCTTTTGTGCCCCGCTACATTCAGCCTCTCTGCGTCTCCTCCGTTGTGTCGTTGTGCCGTCGTGGTTTACCTTCCCCTCCTCCCTGCTTCCTCATGCGCAGCCAACCACAACGACACGATGGCACAACGCCGGACGTATCCCTCGCCCTCAAGTCAGTGCCATCTGCGGATCACTCAGCGCCCTCGCCTGAATCCGTGTGCATCCGCGTCCATCTGTGGTTCTCCTCCGCTTTCTCCCTCTCTGCCTTTCCTCCGCGAACCTCTGCGTCCTCAGCGGTCAGTCTCTTTTCCCTCGCCACCCGTCGGCCGAACCCCGGATTGAAAGGGAGCCTCCTAACTGGTCTATTGGTCGCTTCTTGTGGCGGATGCCTGTCCTTCTGTTAACCCGATTGCTCGCACCATGTTCCGTCCCGTTCCCGCGTCGGTTCGCTTCCCCGAACTCGAACTCGAAGTCCTCAAATTCTGGAAGTCCCAGGACATCTATCAAAAGTCCCTGGCGGCCCGGGCCGGCGCCCCCAAGTTCGTCTTCTACGAAGGCCCGCCCACAGCCAACGGCATGCCGCATCCCGGCCACTGCCTGACCCGGGCGATCAAGGACCTGTTCCCCCGCTACCGCACGATGCGGGGTTACCTGTGCCAGCGCAAAGCCGGCTGGGACACGCACGGCCTGCCAGTCGAGGTGGAAGTTTCCAAGGACCTCGGCATCCACAGCAAGGAAGAGATCGAGCGATTCGGCGTCGAGCCGTTCGTCCATAAGTGCATCGAAAGCGTGTTCCGCTACATGCAGGAGTGGGAGCGACTGACCGAGCGGATCGCGTTCTGGATCGACCTGAACGAAGCCTATGTGACCTATCACCAGAGCTACGTCGAAAGCGTCTGGTGGGCGCTCAAGAACTTGTTCGACCGCGGCCTGCTCTACCAGGGGCATAAGATCGTCTGGTGGTGGGCCCAAGGTGGCACCGCCCTCAGCAGCGGCGAAGTCGGCCAGGGCTACCGCGAGGTGGCCGATCCGAGCGTGTACGTGCGCTTCCCGCTCGTCGATGACGCCGGCAAGGAAACGGATACCGCCCTGCTCGTCTGGACCACCACCCCCTGGACGCTGCCGAGCAATCAGTTCGCCGCCGTGCATCCGGGGCTGGAATACAGCGTCGTCGAAGATGCTGAAGGCAAGAAGCTCGTCGTCGCCAGCGCCCTGGTCGAGACACTCGCTGGCAAGACCAAGCAAGAGCTCAAGGTGCTGAGCACCATCCAAGGGAGCGAACTGCTCGGTAAGCGTTACCAGCCGCCGTTCGACTACTACTACAAGACTTTGGGCGACATCACCGGCACGCTCAAAGCCGGCGGCCAGCAGCACATCGCGTGGCGCGTTGTGGCGGCCGATTTCGTCACCACCGACAGCGGCACCGGCGTCGTGCATCAGGCACCGGCCTTTGGCGAAGTCGACTTCGACGTTCTCGAAGCCGAACGCGGCCGATTTATCGACGGTGCTGGCCCCGATCTGATCTGCGCGGTTGGCCCCGACGGCAAGTTCACCGCCGAAGCGCCCGACTATCAAGGCCGCTGGGTGAAAGAAGCCGACAAGGACATCTCGCGCGAGCTCAAGCGCCGTGGCCTGTTATTCCTGCAAGAACAGTATCTGCACGAGTACCCGTTCTGCTGGCGCGCCGATCAGGATCCGCTGATCCAGTATCCGCGCAAGAGCTGGTTCATCCGCACCACGAAATATCGCGACGCGATGTTGGCCAACAACCAGCAGATCAACTGGCTGCCGGCTCATATTAAGGACGGCCGGTTCGGAAACTTCCTCGAAAGCAATGTCGATTGGGCCCTCTCGCGCGAGCGCTACTGGGGCACGCCGCTGCCGATCTGGATTTGCGATAAGACCGGCCAGGCCGAAGCGGTCTCCGGTTATGAAGAGCTGAAAGCCAAGCCCGGCGCAAAGGGTTTTGAAGTCTGGGACAAAGCCAAGGCCGCGCAGCCTGAGCTTTCCGAGCATCTCAAGGTGCACAAGCCGTACATCGACGCGATCACGTACACCTCGCCGTTCGATCCCAAGGGCACGATGCGCCGCGTGAGCGAGGTGATCGACGGCTGGTTCGACTCGGGCGCGATGCCGTTCGCCCAGTGGGGTTACCCGCACACGGGCCGCGAGCAGTTCCAGGATCAGTTCCCGGCCGACTTCATCAGCGAGGCGATCGACCAGACCCGCGGCTGGTTCTATAGCCAGCTCGCCGTGAGCACCCTGCTGTTCTCGGACACGGATAGTAAAGACGCCGACCGGCCGGCGGAATCCTATCCGCACCCGTTCCGCAACTGCATCGTGCTGGGCCTGATGCTGGGCGAAGACGGCCAGAAGATGTCGAAGCAAAAGCGGAACTACCGCGAGCCGACGGAAATCTTCGACCGCTACGGGGCCGACGCGCTGCGCTGGTACTTCTTCGCCAATCAGCCGCCGTGGACGTCGATCCGCTACAACGAGCAGGCGATCAAAGACAGCATTCCGGAGTTCCTCCTGCGGCTCTGGAACGTCTACAGCTTCTTTGTGATCTACGCGAACATCGACGGCTTCGATCCGGCCGCACAGCTTGGCGGCGCAAAACTCGCTCAGCTCACGCCAGCGGAACTAGCCAAGGCGAAGACGTATCGTCCCGTGGCCCAGCGTTCGGAACTCGACCGCTGGATCCTCAGCGAGCTGCATCGCACCACCGCGGCGGTGATCCAGCACATGGACGCGTACGACAATTTCGCTGCCTGCGGAGCGATCACCGAGTTTGTCGACGCGCTCTCGAACTGGTATGTCCGCCGCAGTCGCGATCGCTTCTGGAGCGAGGACAAGAACGCGCCCGATAAGCTCGACGCGTACTGGACGCTGTACGAGTGTCTGCTTACGACCGCCAAGCTGGTCGCGCCGTTCGTGCCGTTCCTGTCCGAAGCGATCTGGCGCAATCTCGCCGCGGCCGAGTTTGGCAATCGCGTGCTTGAGAGCGTGCACTTGGCCGACTTCCCACAGGCGGACGAAGCGGCGATCGACAGCAACCTGTCGCAGCGGATGAGCCTGGTGCGCGAGATCGTGTCGCTTGGCCGCGCGGCCCGCATGGGCGCCAAGCTCAAGGTTCGCCAGCCGCTCGCCAAAGTCGAAGTGATTCTCGCCGACCGCACGCAGCAGCCGTGGCTGCAGGACCATGCTGGCCTCATCGCCGAAGAATTGAACGTCAAACAAGTGGAGTTCACCGAAAAGGCCGACCAATACATTTCTTACACGGTCCTGCCCGATCTCAAGAAGCTCGGCCCACGGCTCGGCAAGCAGCTTCCGGAGCTGAAGAAGTACCTGGGATCTGCGGACGCGGCCGCGCTGCTCGCCGAGATGGAAAAGAGCGGCAGCGTAACGCTCAAGCTCCCCGGCGGCGACGTCGTGCTCGACAGCCAGGACCTGCAAGTCCGCCTGCAAGCCAAGCCCGGCTGGGCC
>JBGSKX010000312.1:0-15198 GCA_041741015.1 Pirellulales bacterium | reverse complement strand
AACTTCAAGGATCCCGCCCAGCGTATCGCCTTGCTTGCCGGTTGCATCGATCAGCTGTTTAATCTCATCGTCTTTCGTCGGGTCGAGGCTGTAGACTTCGCTCGCCTCGCGCAGCTGCTCGTGCTCTGCCAGCGAGCCGCTCTGCGGTTCGATCCGCACCCCGCCAAGTTCCACGACATAGCCAAACGCCGTGATGCCAAACGGCTTGAGCAGCTGCTTCGCCAGCGCGCCGGCCGCCACGCGGACCGTCGTCTCGCGGGCGCTCGCCCGTTCGAGCACGCCGCGGATCGAGCCCAGATATTTGATGGCGCCGGTCAGATCGCCGTGACCGGGTCGCGGTCGCGGCAAATCGTCGAGCCGCTCGAGCTTGTAGTCCTTATTCACCACCTCGAGCGCGATCGGACTGCCCAGCGTCGTGCCGTGCCAGATGCCGGTCTTGATGTCGACCTTGTCGGTTTCGATCCGCTGCCGACCGCCGCGGCCATAGCCACCTTGTCGACGTCGCAATTCGCGGTCGATCGAGTCGGTTTCAATCGGTACGCCGGCCGGGAATCCATCGACGAGCGCAATCAGCGCTTTGCCGTGCGATTCCCCCGCGGTCCAGTAACGCAGCATCGCTTAACTCAAGTCCTGGTAACTAATTGCGCCTGTTGGCCGCGCGCATCGCGGGCCTGCCCCGATTCTAGCTCGCAGTGGGTTTGAACGATAGGTCGGTTGGGGCTGTCCTGCAAGGCTGCGGGGGCTAGGAAGATTCGCTTCCGCGGCTTTTCGCACGACTGCCCGAAGCGCGCGGTGCAAGCTACATTGACGCTCATGGCCAAAACGTCCGACAAAACCTCCTCCAAGGCGCTCGACGCCCTCGACTTCCTCGCTCACCCCGGCAAGCATCCGCCGGCTGCAGTGTGCGTGCTCTTTGGCGACGATTCATTCCTGAAGCGGCTCGTGCTCGGTGAACTCAAACAGGTCGTTCTCGAAGGCGAAGACGCCGAGTTTTCCACCCGGGTGTTCGACGGCCGCGAGCTTGAACTGCGCGACCTGCGAGACGCGCTCGCCACGCGAAACCTGTTCGGTGGCGGCCGGCACCTGGTCATCGTCGACGAGGCCGATCCCTTCGTGACGGCCAACCGCCCCGAGCTGGAAGATTATGTGAAGCAACCGCGCTCGGGCAGCGTGCTCGTGCTCGACGTCAAGCAGTGGGCCGCTAACACCAAGCTCTATAAACTCGTCGCCGAGTCCGGCTTGCAGATCGAATGCCGCTTCCCGCCGCCGGCCAAGCTGCAAAAGTGGCTCATCGCCCGCACGCAAAAGGAACACGGCGCGACACTCGAACCCGCGGCCGCCGAACGGCTGGCCGAAACGGTCGAAAGCGAGCTGGGTCTTTACGATCAGGAGCTGGCGAAGCTGGCGGCTATCGCGGGGCAGGGGGGCACGATCGACGTCAAGCTGGTCGATGAAGCCGTCGGCGGTTGGCGGGCGAAAAGCGCCTGGGACATGCTCGACGCCGCGCTCGAGGGGAACACCACGACCGCGCTCATGCAGCTCGATCATCTGCTGCTGTCTGGCGAAGTGCCGATCGCCATCCTCGCGCAGATCGGCGCGAACCTCCGCCGGCTGGCGGCCGCAGTGCGGATCATCGCCGAGATGGAAGCCGCTCGCAAAACGACCAACCTGCGCTACGCGCTCGAGCGCGCCGGCGTAAAGCCGTTCTTGATCGGCAAGGTCGAGGGGCAACTTCGCCGCCTCGGTCGCACGCGCGCCGCGCACCTCTATCGCTGGCTGCTCGAAGCGGATCTGGCCCTGAAAGGCTCCAGCAGTTCGCCCGCACGCAGCCGGCTGGTGCTCGAAGAGCTGATTGTGCGGATCTCGGCCGCGCCAGTCGCGGCTCCCCGCTAAGCGATCGGTAGGGCCAGCCGCCGCAATCCATCTTTGCCGGTTCGGGCGAAGACGTAGAATGGTCAGGGTGAAATTGCCGCAAGAAGGGGCATTCCCCGTGGGCTTGCATGCCAGGTGACAGCCACCGGGCGCTTGCGGTTGAGATCAAGGAGATGGAACCCGTAAAACAACGAAATGCCCTGCACGAAAGCGGCGGCCATGACCACCGACGTTCGCACCGCTGAAAAATACCTCGCTTACGACGGCGACTGCCCGATGTGCATCGCCTCGGTCGGCGCGCTCGTGAACTGGGGGCTGGTGCGGCCCGAGCAAACCCGGGCGAATCATGATCTCGATCCGCTCGATGCTGAGCTCGCGCGCGATGCCGGCATCCGCAACCAACTCGTGGTGATCGATCCCAACTCGCGCGAAACCCGCGTCGGCACCGCGGGCCTGCTCTGGATCATTGGCGAAACGCCCGGCTGTGGCCTCGCGACGAAGCTCCTTTCGCTGCCCGTGCTGCGGCATCTGTTGAGCTTCGGTTACAAGGCGATCTCGTACAACCGGCGAATCATTAGCCCGCCGAAGCACCAGATCGTGTGCGACTGCGAACCGCAGGTGACAGTCGGCCGGCGGTTGTCGTTGATCGTGCCGCTCGTGTTGCTGAGCGCGCTGGTGGTGGCGGCCTGGGGCGCGGCGGTGTTCGTCGGCTGCGAACTGGGGACCGCTGGCGCGGGTGCAATCCTGGCGACCGTCGCCACCCTTGCAGGCTGGACGGTAATGACGCTTGCCGGCTTCGCGCTGCTAGGCGGGATGCGCGGCCTCGACTATCTTGGCCACCTCGCGGTCACGATGTTCGCCGGCGCGCTAGTTCTGCTCGCCGCTACGGTTGTCATTCCCTGGCTCCCCGTGCCGCCGGCCGCGGCGCTCGCCGTGCTCTCGCTGATGTACTGCTTTTCGAAGATGTTCAGCATGCAACTGCACCGCGCACGGGCCACGCAGCTACCGCTGGCTTGGGCGTGGGGCTGGACCGCCGTGATGCTCGTCACGTTTATCGGCACGGTGGCGGTCTACTTCCGCGATCGCCTCGTTTGATCGCAACCGACAAGATCTACGTCTGCGTATCCAGCCGCAGGAAGATCCACGCCAAGCCCAGAAATCCCAGGCCGAACGCCGTCAGTGCCACGCACGACTGGGCCACCACGGTCAAGTTCGGCGGACCCGCGTTCGCCAGCAATTGCTTGTAAGCCACGAGCGCCCAGGCCTGCGGCGTGATCAGGCTGAACTGCTTCATGTTCTCGGGCATCAGATCGCGATCCCCCATCAGGCAGCCGCTGATCCCGGCAAGCACCAGCACCAGCAGCGTGCCGTAGATCGCGACCTGGGCTTCGCTCTTCGCGACCGACGCCACGAGCAGCGCCAGCCCCATCGCCGAAAGCGACGTGGTGAACACGACCAGCAACAGCCACAGCGGATGATCGCCCCAGCTCATGCCGAACACGAGCTTGCCGGCCACCAGCAGAAAGATGCCTTGCGCCAGCGAGAGCAGAAAGCACGGCAGCAGTTTACCGAGCAGGATCTCGCTGCGCGAAAGCGGCGCGGCCCGTAGCCGCTTGAGCGTTCCCTGACGCCGCTCGGCCACGAACAGCCAGCCGACCGTCAGCACCAGGAAGTACGCAAACATTACGGTGTAGGAAGGGACGAGCGTCTGATAGCGCTGCGCGCCGCGGCCGATGATGCCGGTTCCCTTGGCCGAACCATAGACGGAGATCATGCTGCCATCTTCTTTGCGCGGCTCCGAACGCGTGAGCGCCTGCCACGTCGTGCCGGTCAGGTCGTAGTTCGGAAACATGCTTTGCAGAGCGTTCCCGACAAACTTGCCCATCTGCTGGCCGATACGCTCGAATGCCCGGCCGATCATCCAGGGGAGCACCGTCCGCAGCAGCGTCACCTGGCCCACCTGCTCGATGATCGAGGCGGCGGTGAGCTGCGTTTGATCGACCAGCATGCGCGCGTCGAGCACGTTGATATCGACGCCGTCGCGAAACAGCGGGTTGACGCCACCCTTCAGGAACGAGCTCAGCGTCACTTGCTCGCTGAACTTCGGACCGAATACCAGTACCGCCGCCCGCTGGCTGCTGCTTACCAGTTCCTCGGCCTCGGCCAGCGAAGGAATTACTTCCACGCGAATGCCGGCCGTCTGGGCCAGGTCCTGCATCACCGTCTTCGACCAGGTGATGTCCTTCTTGGTGACCTCATCGTAAAACGGCTTGTCCAGATCCACGACCGAAATCCGCAGGCGGTCGTCCGGCTTTTGCCCGAAGCCTTCGCCCAGCGACATGCCCAGCACCAGGATGAAAATCAGCGGCATCGCCAGCAGCACGACCATCGCCCGCGGATCGCGCAGCAGCAGCCGCAAGTCTTTTTTGGCCAGCGTCCAGATCAGCATGACAGAGGGTTCCTAGTCGCCAGTTGGTTCCTAATCGCGGAGCGCGTGCCCGGTGAGATGCAGGAACACGCGTTCCAGGTTGGGTTCGATAGTCTCGAGGCTCAGCAGCTCCACGTCCAATTCGTTGAGTACGCGAATGAACTGCATCAGCGCGGTCTTCACGTCGTGGCATTCCAGTTCCATGGCGGGCCCTGCATGGCCGTTGAGCTGCGTGCCCGGAATTTGCCGCAGCCGTTGTTCGAAGGCCGGCGTCGACTCGCCCACGCGGAAGCGGATCACGCCGTCGATTTTTTGCAGCATCGTGGCCAGATCGTCGCAGGCAATCAGTTTGCCGTGGTCGATGATCCCCACGCGCGAACAGAGCGTTTCAACTTCTTCGATGTAATGGGTCGTGTAAACGATCGTTACGCCGCTCGTCGCCAGTCGGCGGACCTCTTCGAAGATATGATTTCGCGACTGCGGGTCGACGCCGGTGGTCGGCTCGTCCAGGAGCAGCAGCTTGGGCTCGTGCACGATCGCGGCGCCCAGATTCAGCCGGCGCTTCATGCCGCCGCTGAAGCCCTCCACGCGTTCACTGGCCCGATCGGCCAGGCCGATCGCTTCCAGTACATAGTCCACGCGGTCTTCCAGCTTCGGCCCCCGGATGCCGTACAGGCTGCCGAAGAACCGCAGGTTTTCCCGGGCCGAGAGCTCGCCATAAATCGCCGATTCTTGCGGCACGATGCCGATCTCGCGGCGGAGCTGGCGGTCGCTGGTCGAAGCCTTGCGGCCGAGGATCTTCGCTTCGCCGCTGGTGGGTTCGAGCAGGCAGGAGACGATCGAGAGCAGCGTCGTCTTGCCGGCGCCATTGGGACCGAGCAGGCCAAACAGCTCGCCTTCGAAAACCTGGAAGCTAACGCCATCCAGGGCCGTGTTGCGGCCGTAGCGTTTGCGAAGATCCAGTACTTCCAGAAGCGGTTGAGCCATGCGCGTTTCCGTCCGCGTCCGCCACGGCTGATTGTCGTTAAGCGTCGGAATCGAGACTTTGCCCGACAAAGCCCGCCCGGGCGGTCGATAGGGCCGGCGCGCTTACCTTACCCCCGCTCGACAAGTTGTACAAGCGCCGGGGCGCTCCCGTGCTCGTGCGCCGTGGGCTCGCGATGATAGTAGATCAGCACCAGGGATCCAATCACGAGCGCGATGATCAACCAGCCGTCGGGCTCCACCAGGCGGACGCGCCGGTCGGCCTGATAGAGCTGCCCCATCACGACGATGCCGGTGACCACGATTACGCACATCGCGGTGATCGCGTGCGTTGACGATACCGCTTCGAACAGCGATCCCGTGTAGACGATGTCAAGCGGCAACAAGAGCACCATGTTGAAGACATTGCTGCCCAGCACGTTGCCAAGCGCGAGGTCCGCCGCGCCCATCCGCAGAGCCGCCAGCGAGGCCACCAGTTCCGGCAGCGAAGTCGACATCGCCACCAGCGTGGTGCCGATGAACGAGCCGCCCAGTCCGCTGAGTTCGGCCAGTTCTCCGGCCGCATCCGCGACATAGGGCGCCGCCATCACGATCACCGCCGCAGCCATTCCAAAGCCCACGATCGCTTTGACCAGGGCGTGCGGTCGGTGCACTTCGCGCTTCGTGTCCGGATCGGACGAATGATACGGAGCGGCCAGTTTCTGATTGCGATAGATCATCCGCATCCCAAAGCCGTACGCCAGCACCAGCCCGATCGCCGCCACGCTGACGTTGTAAAACGCCAGGCTGCTATGCGTGATGATGGCCATCGCCGCCAGCGCGGTCATCACGATGCTGAGTGCCGCGGGCAGGGCATGCGCTTCGGAGATTCGCGACAGCGCGCGCCCGCGCGAGCCGGGAAGCAGGTCGATGATTCCCAGAATCAGGAGGTTCGCCAGGCTGCTGCCCACCAGGTCGCCCACGGCGATGTCGACAAACCCCTGACGCACGGCACTGATGTCGACGGACAGTTCCGGCAGCGATGTGCCGCCGGCGAGCAGGATGCTACCAATCAGGAGTCGTCCCAGCCCCGTTTCCTCGGCAATCACGTCGGCGAACTTCGAAAGAAAGGTTCCGGCCACCACGATAATCGCGGCGGCGACTAGAAACTGAAAGATGGCAGCCACCATGGCTTGGGCTCCGTCTGCGGAAAGTGCACGCGAAAATTCACGGCGAACGTCGTCGCTCGCCCGCATCGCAAGGCCCGCAATCTACCTCATGCGGTGCATGGTGGGGACCCCGGTCCTGCGAATTCCGTCGTCCTTTCGCACGCTATCCACGGCACACTCGCTCCAAGTGGACTGGTAATTTCAGCTCGCGCGTGAAACTCCGCGGAAATGCGCGCGCTGCAAAAAATGTGATTCGCACTCCAAGGACGTTTATGACGTAGGTTTTTCATGCCGCGAGTTCCGATTGTCGAACGCCGTTCGTAGCTCGGTCACACGCTGCGTCACATCCTGCAAATCTGCCACAGCCCAAACAGGCCCCATCATGAAACCTCTGGCCCGAGACCGCGAACGTCGTGGCGCCTTGGTGGTCGAGGCCGCCGTCATCCTGCCGCTCTTGATGATCGTCATGCTGGGCGTCTGGGAAGTCGGCCGCATGATCCAGGTCAAGCAGATGCTGGTCAACAGCGCGCGCGAGGGCGCTCGGCTCGCCGCTGGCGGCTACACCGTCAACAGCACGCCGGTCACCCAGGCGATGGTCACCCAGGCCTGCAAGGACTATTTGAGCGGCGCGGGCCTTCCGGCCGCGGCCTACAACGGCGCGGAGGTCACGATGACGTGCATGGCATCGCCAACCTGGGTGGATCCTTACAACGCAGAACCGCTCGATCGCTTCCGCCTCCGAGTGAGAATTCCCCCCGGCGCTGCATTCGAAAGCACACGCTGGTCGTTCCTGCCCAAACTCACCGGAATCAACGAACTGGATGCCGAAGTCGACTGGGTGTCTCTGAATAACGAAGAAATCAACATCGATAGTAATCTGCCGCTGTAGTGCGGCCGAGGGCTTGCGTTATGAAGCTTCGCCGAACCCAGACTTGCTCGAAACGCCGTCGCCGCGCGGCCGCCACGATCGAGGCGGTCTTCACTTTGCCGCTGGTGCTCATGTTCCTGATGGGCATCCTTGAATACGGCCGCTACGTGATGACCCAGCAGGTGCTGACCAACGCAGCCCGCGAAGGGGCCCGCTACGCCCTGGCCCATACCGAGGCCGTGACCCTGATGGGCTCAACCTACGGCAATCAGACCAGCGACGTGCAAGCGGAAGTCAATCGGGCCTCGGCCGGCGTAAAGCTGGCCTCCCAGACCGTTCAGGTGTATGCCTCGGATGCGCAAGGCAACAACCTCGGCAACTGGATCGACGCAGGCAGCGGCGAAGGGATCTGCGTGCGCATCAGCGGGACCTACCACTTCCTGATTCCAGCGCTGTTGAAACTGCCCGCTACTCGAACCGTTACCGCACAGGCAGTCATGCGCAGCGAAGGCAACTGATCACGTTGTTCAACATGAGTTAACCCGACGCCGCCGATGAAGCCTGGTGCTTTCGAGCGCGGCGAACTGTCACAAAGGCTCACGCCATGCGAAATCGCCGAAATTCATCTCGCTCGGGCGCCGTGCTGGTGCTGGTGGTCATCGCCACGGTTGCACTGTTTACCTTTGTCGCGCTGGCCATTGACCTGGGCATGCTGGCGGTCGCCCGGACCCAGCTTCAGGATGCGGCCGACCTGGCCGCCATGGCGGGTGCTCGCACGCTCAATGGCGACACCGCGGCCGACAACAACTACGCCAACGCGCAGCCGAATGCGCTCGTCGCGGCCACCAACAATTCCGTGCTCTCGAAGCAAATCACCTCAGGCCAGGTGAGCGTCCAGGTCGGCCGCTACGTGTATGTTCCGAGCAATCAGCGGTTCGAGGGCGTGGTGCCCGGCCCCAGCAGCGAGAGTTGGAGCCTGGTCACCGCCGAAGTAACGAGCAACATGACGAGCCAGATGGCCTTCGCCAAGATCTTCAGCGCCGGGCCGACCACGATGCGGGCCAAGGCCACGGCCGTGCATCGCCCGCGCGACGTGGCGGTTGTCCTCGACTACTCCGGATCGATGCGCTACGGCAGCACGATGGGTCTTCCGTTCGCCAGCGCTTCGCGCACCAGCAGCAACAATCCGGATACGGTCGTGCCCAACTTTGGCCACTACACGAGTAGTTCCGCGAATCTGGTCGCCACCAGCTTTACGCCCCTTTACGGCGAAGGCAACATCTCCGCCCAGACCAGCGACGGTCGAGATGCGGTCGTCGAAGATTTCTACAGCGATGCGGGCGGCACCGCGGCCTTCACGGCCGCTCCGAACAGCTACGCCACGACTCCCGGCGGCGACAACTACCTGAAAATCAACAACAACACCGGGCTCACCTACGCCCAGACCGTCCAAGGCATCACCGGCAGCACCACGCGCAACAACACCTTCGAAACGCAGGGCTACACGGCCTACTCCGGCCAGCCCTTCACTGGCTACACATTCGGACCAAAGTACTGGGGCAAGACGTTCTTCGTCTGGCCGCCCAACCCCGTCGCCGATTGGCGCGTGGCCTACTTCGGCACCAACAACAATCAAAACCTGTGGGATAGCTCGGGCAACTGGCGCACGCCGACGAACTACACGATCAACTACTCGGCGATCCTGGCGTGGATCAAGGCCAGTCCCAATCCGTTCCCCTCGCGGTTGCAGTCGGGGCGCATCCTGTACTACGACGCCATTCCCAACAGCATTTCCAACTCCTGGCCGCCGTCAAATCAAAACGAACGCTTCTGGCGCGACTACATCAACTACGTGCTGGGGCTCGTTCAGTATGGCAACAGCAGCTACGAAAAGATCACCGATCGCACGGGCTACGGCGACGACTACACCTGGGGCACGATCCGCGTGAGCGCTAAGCCCACGGGAACCAACGCTCCGTACATGGACTATCGCGACAACCCGAAGCGCCCCAAAACGCATTTCTGGTTCGGCCCGATGACCATGATCGACTTCCTGGGCAACTACAACATGTGGTACCACAACCGCGTGAGTCCCTCGACGTCGCGCTATTGCTGGTGGCCCGGTACTTGTCATGAGAGCCCGATGTATGCCTGCAAGCTGGGCATCCGCGCCGCGCTCGACGACATTCGCACCAACCACCCCAACAACCACGCGGGGCTGATGTTCTTCAGTCATCCGAAGGGAAGCTCCGGTGGCGATGGCCGCTTCAACCGGCCGCGCGTCGGTTTGGGGCGCAATTACACCCGCATGCAAGAGGCGCTCTGGTATCCACCTTCAACGCTGGGGAGTCCCAACGCCACGATCCGACCCTACGACGCCGAGAACGAAGAGGTCCCGCGTGCGATGGGCGGTACCTGCTACTCGATGGGGTTGATGCAAGCCTATAACCAGTTCAGCGGACATTCGTCGCTCGCTAGCTTCAATCCCTCGGAACCCAGCGGCGATGCTGGCGGCAATGGCCGACGCGGTGCGCAGAAAGTCGTCATCTTCGAAACAGACGGGATGCCCACCCACACCGCCGGCGCGTCGTTCACCAACAATGGCGCCCACCAGAGCTACTATCGCGTGCGCTACAAGAGCAGTGGCGCCAGCGGCAGCGAGTTCCCCTCGAGCGTAAGTGGCTACTCGGAAAACAACAGTACCGTTACCAACCAGGTCTACTCGCTCTGCTCTCACATCGCGGCGAACGAGACAGCCTCGCCCCCCGGCTACTCGACTCCCTCCAAGAAAGTACTGATTCACTGCATCGGCTTCGGGCCGGTATTCGCGCCGGACAGTGACAAGCGTGCCGGGGCTCTGGCCACGCTCCGCGAGATGCAAACGCGCGGCAACGTAACCGACAACATGCCTGAATACAAAGTGATTTACGGCACCGAGACCGAAATGATCTCGCGCATGCAGCAAGCCTTCACGCAGATCCTGCAGGATGGCGTGCAGGTCGCGCTCGTGCAGTGATGCTCGGCGGCTCGGTGCCATCAGGTGCGCATGGTCTCCCTTTCACCCCCGGCTCGGATGCTCCGACGCCGGGGGCCTTCGTTTGATGGGACCCATTTGCCGCCCCCGCGCGCCTTCCTGAGTTGCCAGGCCCGCGATCCCCCGAAGATTCCCCGGATCGCAGCGATTTTTTTCGCAATGATTCGCGGCCGGCCGCGCGCCACGCTAAATTATCAGGCGCTTCCCCACGAACCTGCCCGCGCCGGCAGTCACTCGCCAGGAGTACCTTACATGTTTGCCAGTCACCTCCGCCGTTCCGCCCGCGCCCTCACGCTTACCCTGCTGATCGCGCTGGTCTTTGCGCCCTCCGTGCTCGCCTGGCAAGAGACGGATAACTTCAATCCGCCCGACGACATTGCCTTCCGCCGGACCACGATCATGAGCGAAGGCACCCGCATGGCCGCCGAACTGTTCGCGCCCAAAAACCCCGCCACCGAAAAACTTCCCACGATCGTCATGGCGCACGGCTGGGGCGGCGTCGCCTCGCAGCTTCGGCCCGATGCCATCAACTTCGCCCGCGCGGGCTATCTCGTGCTGATCTTCGACTATCGCGGGTGGGGCGCGAGCGATTCTCGCGTCGTGCTCACCTCTCCGCAGCCCGGGCGTACCAGCGATCGCAAGTTCACCGCCGAGGTGCTCGAGGTCCGCGAAGTTGTCGATCCAATCGATCAGACTACCGATCTGGCGAACGCCGTCAGCTGGATCTACGGTGATCCTCAATGTGATCGCGACCACATCGGTATGTGGGGCAGCAGCTATTCGGGCGGGCACGTGATCTACGTCGCCGCGCGCGACCCCCGCGTCAAAGCCACGGTCAGCCAGGTGCCCGCGCTCGACTCGCGCACGATGGTGCTCGCCGACGGTGCGCGCGAGAAGACCTTCGCCGAAGCGACGGCCCGCACCCATGGCGAAATCGGCTATCCCGAACCGGGCGCGCGAGTGATCGGCAATCTGCGCGGAGCGCCCATCAGCGAGAAGCTGATGCAATACGCGCCGGTCGAGGACATCGCTCGGGCCGACGGTTGTGCAACGCTCTTCATCCTGGCCGAGAACGAAGAGCTGTTCGACAACCGCGAGCATGGGATCCTGGCCCACGAGCGCGCCAAGGGACCGAAGAAACTCGTCGTGATTCCCAAGATCACGCACTACGGCGTGTACCTGGGCGCTCGCAAACAGGCGCAACAACTGGCCATCGACTGGTTCGACGAGCACCTCAAGCCGAAGAAGTGACTCGCGGATCGCGTTCTCGCAGTGTGCCAAAGGTGGCCGCGTGGCGGCTCACCTGTGCAATTCAAGGCCGATGTGGTAGTGCGGCGAGGGTGAATGCTGCGCAGCACCCGTGGCAGTCAGATTCAGCTCTCACCGCCCCAGTTGCTCAAGCCGCCGCCGCGACTCGGTAAGCGAGTCGTACGCGTCGTCGAGTTCACTCTTGCCGTTCTTCGACTTCTTCACGAACAGGCCGACCGTTTGCGCCGCCACCGAGTCGAACACGTTCGGCTTGGGCGGCTGAGCAGCCAGCAGTTCCAGATAGTGCTCGTGGGCCCGCGTTAACTCTTCGGCCAGTTCCGCGCCTTCCGCATCGCCCGCCAGGTACAGGCCGATTTGCAGTTCGCGCGCCCCGCTGGTAATCACCGAATCCGACCAGAACGAGTCCTTCTTGACGCGGGCGCTGACGTTGATCACGCACACGTCGCCGCGCCACTCCTTGGGCACGGTCGCCAGGAACGAGAACTCCTTGGCCCCTTCCAGCGAAGCGGCACGCGAAGGCCGCAGCCGAAAGAACACGCCGTGTTCGCGCTCGATCGTGCCACTCGCCACGACGAGTTCCTTCGGGGCAATCTGCCGATAGCAGTTCGCTTCCGAGTCCTTCGTGCTCTGGCTCAGCGTGCCGCCCAGCGAGAGAATCTTATAGACGACATGCACGTCGGCGCTCGCCGTGCTGGCTTTTTCCGTCGAGTCTTTCACCTCGATCTGATCTTCGGCCACGGCACTCTCAAGCGTGGTATTCGGCAGGTAGTCCTGAAATCGCAGGCGGCGATCGGTGTTGCGAATCTCGTACACGAAGTCGACGATGTCGCTCTCCGCGCCATCCAGCAATCGGGCGGAAATGCGCAGCTTGCCCTCGACGACTTTCAGGTACTCGGCCGCGGCAAAACCCGGCGGCGTTACGTCGCGACATTCGATGCTGGCCGGCAGGTCGAACGCGATTTCCGCGGCGGAAGCCTTCGCAGCGACCAACGTCGCGAGCAGCGATGCGGTCGAAAGCCAGCGAGTGGTATGCATGGTGCAACTGAACCGAAGAAAGTTAGCTCGAGCGAACATGGGACGAACTCCTGCGCCAGGGAAGGCGTTTCCAGATGTGTCGACCCAATGCTACACGCCAGCGTCAAGCCGCGCTCTCTGCCGACCGGCGCGGCGATCGTGCGGCGCCAGTGCATGCAGAAGCGAGCCAAGTTCCTCCGCTCGCGCTAACTGCTGCACTACTTGGACCCTGCGCGCGATAGCTCAACGCTGCTGCCGCGGCGTGGCGGCCAGCGGACCGCAAACACTCTGTGCGGGTCGGATAAGCGGGGCAGGTTTTGCCGCCGCACTGGACACGTTCGCACGCAGAACGGCTCCCGCCGCATAGAAGGCCACCAGCGACGGCGGCTGCCAATTGGCGACAAGCGTCGCACTGGCAATTACGCGAATGTCTTGCCGAAAAGCTGCGCCGCAGCGGCTGCGCAAACGACGCTTTCCCACGGCGCTCGGTGCAAGGCCGAGGCACGCCGGCTCCTGCGGACGACTCAAATAGAACGCCTTCTGAAGAACGTTGCTCATATGGATTGATCCCAGCGACTTGCCCCGCCGCTCTTGGGCCCGCCGCCTGCATAGCATTCGGCATGCCGACAGCACGCCGGCCGGATCCTGAAACTTCCGTAACATGCTGTTCCGTGCGTCAATCTGCAGCTGTTTCCCAACGAATGAATCCCTGTGAACGCCGCAGTTCCTGGCTATTACCCACCGCCGCAGGGCGGCTGGTCCGAAAAACGCCAAGTTGTCCGTCCAATGGGCAGCCAGCACGCAGGTGCGCAAAAACTTCTAAGTGGTTGCGCGGAAGAATTTACAACGATTCGCAGCGGTTTGGACAATCGGCACGGCGATTGCTTTTAGCCCGCAATCGAAACGTACACCGACCCAAATCGCTTGGCAGGCGTACTAGGAAACTGAAAATCACCCCTCTTGGAGAATGATGATGACTGTCAGCACGAAGGAAAGAAGAACTCAGCCCATGGGCCGCGAAGTTGCTCGCCGTCAGGCCTCGGTCCGCAATAGCTGGACCCCGGGTGAACGTCGCGAACGCGCTCGTCAGGCTTCGGCCCAGATCAGCCTGCTGTGGGCGATGATCCAACCCTGTAATCGGTAAGTCGGGGAGTGCTTCGGCGCCGGCTGAGTTAGTAGCCGCGTGCCGCGCCGCTGATCCGTCGATCGGCGGCCGCCGTGATCTCGCCCTGTGCAGCATTGATAAAGATCGAGTGGGCGTCTCCCTGCACGGCCGGCCTCGCAAAGCGGTGCCCCATCTCCTTCAGCCGGGCAATCGCCGCGGGTTGTTGCTCCAGCAGCGCCGGTTCCACGCGTACTGTTTCCGGCAGCCAGCCCTGATGCACTCGCGGAGCATCCACTGCCGCGCGCACCGGCATCCCGAACTCCGTGACGTTCAGCACCACGCACAGCACCGTGTTGATAATCGTGCGTCCGCCGGGACTGCCCGTCACCAGCAAGTTCTTGCCGTCCTTGCGAACGATTGTCGGGCACATCGAGCTCAACATCCGCTTGCCTGGCGCGACATCATTCGCTGGCGTGCCGATGCGACCTTCCAGGTTCGTCACGCCGGGTAGCCAGTTGAAGTCGTTCATCTCGTCGTTGAGCAGGAACCCGCCGCCGCGCACCACGACCCGACTCCCCCAGGGGCTTTCCAGCGTATAAGTCAAACTGACGGCCGTTCGGTCCTTGTCGATCACCGAGAGATGCGTCGTGTG
This sequence comes from Pirellulales bacterium, assembly GCA_041741015.1. Classification (GTDB taxonomy): domain Bacteria; phylum Planctomycetota; class Planctomycetia; order Pirellulales; family PALSA-1355; genus JALHMI01. The sequence continues at coordinate 824 of JBGSKX010000312.1, read as the reverse complement.
CTCGCTTTCAGTCGTGATCTTGATGTCGCCGGCCAGTTCCAGGCTCGGTGTCGCTTGTCGGGGATTGATCGTCGCCGCCAGCTTCTTCGCATATGACTTATCGAGTAGCCGGGGCGGAATCTCGTTCACGGCAGGGTCGCCGAGGAATGCCGCCCGATCGCGAAACGCCCGCTTCATGCTCTCGATCACGAGATGCAGCGTCTCCGGCGACCAGCGTCCCAGCGATTTCAGATCGAAGTTCTCCAAAATGTTCAGCGCCTCGACGAGCGCCGTCCCACCGGACGAGGAGGGCGGAACGGCCATGATCTCGTAGCCGCGGAAGGTTCCCCGCAGCGGCACGCGTTCCACCGGCTGGTAGGCCGCGAGGTCCTGCGCCGTAATGAGGCCGCCGCCGCGCTGCATTTCCGTCGCGATCAGTTCTGCCGTCTCACCCTGATAGAACCCATCCGGCCCACGCTCGGCAATCCGCTTAAGCACCGCCGCCAGCTCCGGCTGCACGAGCCGCTCGCCAGCCCGCCACTTGCTCCCATCCGGTTTACCGAATGCCCGATGAAACTCCGCGAACGCTGTAGCCGGGCCCTGTGAGCCCGGTGCACGATCCTCGCGCGGTGTATCGGCGAGCGTCTCATTCAGATCGGCAGCCAGCGCCGCATCGACAGCGAAGCCATCCCGCGCGAGTGCCACCGCTGGTTCGACGAGCTGTTTCCACGAGAGCTTTCCGAACCGCCCGTGCGCGAGCGCAAGTCCGCGCACCGTGCCCGGCACGCCCACGCGCCGGTGAGCGGTGCGGCCGGACTTCTCGACGAACATGTCGCGCGTGGCCG
>JBGSKX010000311.1:0-5903 GCA_041741015.1 Pirellulales bacterium | reverse complement strand
GCGCAACGCCGAGCGCCTCCCCTGCCCCGCTGTTGCCAGCGTCTTCGGGCGGAGCGATCCCTCCGACGATGATGCCGGCGATGTGCGTGCCGTGGCCGGCAGGATCGTCGGGACGATTGTCGGCGTCGAGGAAGTCCCAGCCCGCGGAATCGTCGACAAAGCCATTGGCGTCGTCGTCGCGGCTGTTTCCGGGAACTTCATCCGCGTTGGTCCACAGTCGATTCGCGAGATCGGGATGCGCGAGCGCAACGCCAGTATCGACGACGGCCACGGTGACGCCGAGACCGGTGTAACCCTCGGTCCAGACGTCGGGTGCTTGGATTGTCGCGACTCCCCACTCGGCGGCAATGGCTGTCGCTGTGAGGTCGACGAGCGCCTCGCCCGAGAACAGCAGGCGAGCTTCCAGTGGTTCGCAGTGATGGATGAAATGAAAACGAAAACAGCGCAGATGCGCGGAGAGGAGCCTATCCCTGACCATGGTGTCACCCGTTCCGTCGGAAGTGACTTGCCCCATGTGCCGCTCGGCCAGCGGCGGCGGAATGATGCGCTCGCGGCCGGCGAGAGGTCAACGGCGAAGTGCGCAATCCAAGGTGCTAGTGGAATGCGGCGTTGCAAGGCGTTCCAGGCGGCGTTCGCTTTCATTGCGCTCGCGGCTGCCAGAGTGATTTTCGGACGCCCACTGGTGGGGGCCAGCGTGCTAGAATCGGCGGTGTGAGTGGTCGTCAGATTACCGGGAGGAGCTGGTTGTGAAGGAACTCAGTCGCCGGGAGTTTGTTGCCGGTTCGGTGGGAATGGCCGCCGCGATGAGTGCGCGCGGGTTCGCGGCGGCAGCAGAGGATGCTCCGAAGGGGGCCTCTGAGAAGATGCCCACGTTCGTGGCCTTCACCGAGAGCTTTCAGGGTTGGCCGATTCCTAAAGTTTGCCAGCGATTCAAGGAGATCGGGCTCGATGGGCTCGATCTGACCGTGAGGCCGGGGGGACACATCGATCCGGCGGAAGCGGCGAAATTGCTGCCCGAAGCGGCAAAGGCAGCGAGCGACGCCGGCGTGCGGATCGCCATGCTGACGTCCTCAATCACCGAGGCCGACCCGCAGGCGGAGGAGTTGATCGCCACGGCCGGCGGGCTGGGGATCGACCGGATCAAGCTGGGGTACTATCGCTACACGAAGTTCGGCGAGTTGGCCCAGGAAATTGACGCGGCAAAGACGAAGCTGGCGGGTGTGGCGAAGTTGGCCGCGCGGCACGGGGTGCTGCCGTGCGTGCACATTCACTCGGGGGACACGATTCCCAGCGGCGGCGCGGTGGCGTATTTGCTGCTCAAGGACTTTTCGCCGCGCGAGCTGGGGGCGTACGTCGACCCGATGCACATGACGGTCGAAGGGGGCAACGACGGCTGGCGGCAGGGGCTGGATTTGCTTGCGCCGTGGATCGCGATTTCGTCGCTGAAGAACTGCGTGTGGCAGGCAGGTGAGCGCGACTCGCACGGGGCACAGCAGTGGTCGTTCAAGAAGTGCCCACTGGCGGACGGGATTGCGCGGATTCCGGACTATGTTGCGCGGCTGGATGAGGTTGGTTACCGCGGGCTGTTCACGCTGCACAGCGAGTACCTGGACCGCGGAAGCTGGAAGCAATTGAGCGTGGAAGAGTGCCTTCAGCAGACGAAGGCGGATTTGGAGTTCGCGAAGGGGTTGTTTGCTTAACTACGCGCGAGTGTCTGCTGGGTACGCGCCGGCGGCGATGCCTCCGGGCTAAACGGTGCGGGATTGGCCGGCGGCGTGATCGCCCCGTGGTGGTGCGGGTCGAGCGTGGGCGCCGGCACAGGCACGCCGAAGTAGGCGGCACGCTGGTTCACGAGATTGCTGGCGGCGTTGTAGAGCTGCATCACGGCCGGTTGCGGATAGAGGCCACCGCCGATCATCAGGAAGATCAAGGCCAGCACCGCCACCCGCTCCGGCGGACGCAGCCTGAGGTCAACGGTTACCGGGCGACGCGCGCCGGTGAAGATCCGGAAGTAGGCCCTGAGCACGGCGATGCCGTTGAGCGCGGCGACGACCACCACGGCCACACCCATCAGCGGGTAAATCTGCACGGCACCTTCGACGAGCAGTTCGCCACCGACGAAACCCGCCGTGCCGGGAAATCCGATTGCGGCCAGGCCCGTGATGAGGAACAGTACCGCCAGCCGCGGAATGTGCTCGTACAGGCCGAGGAACGCATCGAGCCGGATGCGGCCCATGCGAGCCTCGATCGAGCGGAGCGTGATGCCGAAGCCCGTCATCGAGAGCGCGATCGCGACCCAGGCGCAAAGGGCGCCGGTCAGTCCGATCGTGGTGGCCGTCTCCAGGCCGACGAAGACCAGCGACGCGTGGCTGAGGAACAGGTAGCTGAACATCCGCCGGGCTTTGATCTGCACGAGCGCCATGCCGGCCGCGTAAATCGCGGTGAGGACCGAGAGGAGCGTGATGCCGCGCAGCACCCATTCGGGCGCGATCGGCAGGACGAGCCGCATCGTGGCATAAGCGCCGACCATCGGCGTGACGAAAAGCAGCGCCGTGCCGAACGAGGCGTTGTGGAACAGGTCGGGCAGCCAGGCATGTACCGGCGCAATTCCGCTACGCACGAGGACTGCAGCCATCAACAGCCCGACGGCCAGCACGGAATGCGAATCCCAACTCAACATGCCCTGCCCCGCCACCAGCAGCGCGACGAACACGCCCATGTGCAGGGTGAAGATGCGGAGCGGCTTTTGATTCAGACGCAACTCGATCCAGGGCGGAATCGTGCCGGCGGCCAACAGCGCGATGATCAGCCACGGCTCGCGGCAGGCGAAGGTGGCGAGCAGGATGCCTTCGGAAATGAGCAGGCCCGCCGAGGCGAAGTTCTGAAGCTTGCGGCGGAGCGTGGCCAGGACGGTTAGCACGAACAGGAGCGCCACGAGCGGCAGTAGCGGCGCGCTGAGTGCATCGATCGAAAGCAATGGTGTACCACCGAGCAGGCTGCCGATGTCCCAGCGATCGGCGGCGCTGGTGGCTGCGCGCGCGAGCATTTCGATCCACGCGGCGCTGGCGGCCAGGAAGGAAACGGTCGACGCAATCAGGCTGATCTGGCGAACTCGTTCGGGGAGCGGCCGGCGGAGCAAGAGCGCGGCTGCCACGAGCGGCGCGACGACGGCCAACGAAAGCCAGGGGAAGGCAAACTCGATCATCGGTGCTCCTCCGCGACCAGGGCAGGATCGGGCGGCGGAGCAGTCTGCGGCGTCTTGGTGGGAACCTCTGGCTTGACGCCGGAGAGGATCTCGGCCCAGCGCAGCTCCTGCCGATTGCACCACTGGAAGAAGCCAACGAACGGGGCAACGATGACGTTATCGATCAGGGCATCGAAGTAACCCCGCTCGAGACCGAAGCGATAAAGCCGTTCGCGCCAGGTATCTGGCAGGCCGCGCAGGAGCGGGTCGGCCTCGAGCGACAAGTGCCCGCCGATGGCGTTCTCAAGCGCGCGATAGTCCTGCAAGAGCGTCGGAGAGCGAACGAGCTGCAGCGTGCGGAGGCAGGCATGGCCGATAATGTGCACCAGCGCGATGTAGCGGAACCCGAGGCCGATCTCGGCCGTGATGATGCCAACCTGCGTGAGCGAGGCGAACGCCAAGGAGCTTTTGACGTCGGTCTGCACGCGGGCGGCGATCACGGCAAAGACCGCGGTCGCAAGGCCTAAGGCGACGACGCAGCCGCTCAGGGCAATCGAGAGGTCCAGGATCGGGCTGACCCGCAGCAGCAGGAACGCACCGAGGTGAACGGACAAGGCGCCATAGAACACGGCGCTCGAAGGCGTGGGACCTTCCATCGCTCGCGGCAGCCAGCCGGAAAACGGAATCAGGGCCGACTTGCCCGCCGCGGCGGCGAGCAGCAGCAGACCAATGATCAGAGCCTGGTCGGACGAGAGCGCTGCCAGCCCCTCGGGCCATGGCCCGGAACCCATCAGGACGCCGAAGTCGCCTTCGCCCGTGTTGTGGTGCAGCGTGACGGCAGCGATCAGGAACGCGGCATCCGCGATGCGGTAGATCGACCAGACTCGCTGGCCATTGACGACGGGGCCAGTCCGTTCGTGGAAGTAGGCGACCAGGAGCGCGGATGAAAGGCCGACGAGTTCCCAGCCGAAAAACAGGGTTTCGATGGTGCCGGCGACCGAGGCCACGATCATGCCGAACAGGAACACGCCGTAGAGCAGGAAGAACCGTTGGAAGCCGGCCTCGCGGTGCAGGTAGTTCTTGGCAAAGGCCCCGATGGTGCCAATGAGCACAAACGACAGGATCGCGAACGGCACGCTCAGCCGATCGAAAATGAACTTCACGTGCAGATGAAAGTGCTGCTGGTCGAGCGCGACCCAATTGCCCAGGTCGATGACGACGTTGCGCGAGCCCGTGGTGAGCATGACGGCGAGCACGCCGATCGAAGCGGCCAGGCCGATGCTGACCGCGACTTGCGTCAGGCGAGCCGTGAGGCGTTCGCTGAGCGGCCGGCCGAGGAGCGCCGTGAGCCCGACGATGGCCAGCAGCATGGCCGGTGCGCCGACCGCCGTCAGACCGAGGATTGTTGTGAGCACGTCCCGGCTCATGCGCCCACCTTGCTGGAATCCGGCCGCGAGCGGGCTTCAGGGCTCGCAAGGATCGAGGCCAGGCCCAGATGATCGCGCCAACCGCGGAACCAGTCGGCCGAGGAGCGGACCTGCGGCAGATCGTCGCGCTCGGGGTGGTAGGGCTCGAAGCGGCCGCGGCGGAAACGCTGAATGCGACTGGACTCGGGATCGAGCGTGGCAAGCTGAATCCACTCGTTGAGCACGAGCTGCATCAGCGGCGGGTTCCGCTCCAGGATCGAGATCAGCACGGAGGGCGTCGTTTCGATGACGAACAAGATTCGGATAGGCTCATGAATCTCGACCATTTGCCAGGGAAGCCCTGGCCGCAGATCGCTGGCGGCGCCGTCCATGACACCGAGGAGCGAAGTGATGTTGTGCGGCAGCTTCGATCCGCAGCCGTAGCCGGGCGAATCGACGTAGCTGAAGTAGTATTCGAGATTGATGCCCGCGCAGACGGGAATCACGGCCTGCAGGAGGCGCGAGAGTATCTGCCCATCGGGCGTATCTTGCGTGGGATCGTAGGAGGTGAGGAACGCGCGGCGGTCGAGGAACAGCCCACGCGTTCGCTTTCGGCGGCCGACGATGCAGGCGGCGTTCGTGGCATGGCCGAGTTCAGCCCGAACCTGGGAGAGATCCTCGGCGCGACCTTCGACATGCCTGAGTGCGGCGTACGAGCTGACTTTGAGGGGCGCGGATTCGAACCGCCGGCAGCGTTCCTGGGCGTTGCGGCAACGGGTCTTGTCGAGGGCCGCCCGCACCGCGTCGAAGTCGTCGTGATGCGAGGACGGGAGGCGATCGAGGTCGTAGAAGCCGATGTGATCGTTGGCCGTGTTGTGCATTCCGCCCAGGAAGATCGTGGTGCGCGGGATATCGATGCCGCGCTCGCGAAGCTGCTCGCGGACGCGCGGATCGGCCAGGATGCTGGCGATTGCGCGGGCATTCGGGCCGCCGCGGCCGCCACCGCAGGCGCCGCAATCGTAGGCCGACTGGTGCGGGTTGTTGAGGCTCGAGCTGCCGTGGCCGAGTAGGATGACGAGCCGCGAGAAATTTCGGGTGAGGCCGATGTCGCGGAGCAGCCGCTCGGCCATATCGACCATCTCCGCCAGACTGTAGCCGAGGCCACCGTTGGCTTGCCCGGGCTGCTCGTCGTGCCGCTCCAGGTGCAACCGCGTGACCGGCGGCGGCTGGACAAAGCTACCGAAGAGTCGGCGAACCCGGGCCGTCAGGAGTGGAAAGAGGACGCGAAAGACGAGCGGGATTGAGGCCAGCGA
>JBGSKX010000310.1:0-7531 GCA_041741015.1 Pirellulales bacterium | reverse complement strand
GGCCAATACCAGCGTCGGCACGCCGATGGCGCCCACGAGTTCGCCCGTCGCGCCCCAGCCTTCGAACAACTTCAAAAACTGGAACAGAAACAGGAAGTACCACTCAGGCCGCGCGGCCGAGTATTGATTCGACGGATCCGCCGGCGCGCCCAGCTCCGCGCCCCAGGTGACCGGCACGCCGGGCTCGGGCTCGCCCGAGAACATCGGCCGGATGCAGAGGAACAGCACGACCGCGAGTACGGCCAGGCAGGCCACGGCATCTTTCAGGACCTGGTCGGGCCAGAACGAGGTGTCGGCAAACTTCGGCGGCAGCTTGTAGCGGATGCCGTGCTTGCGGAAGAGCGCGATGTGCAGCACGAGGAACCCGACGAGCGATGCCGGCAGGATGCCCGCATGCAGGGCGAAGAACCGGGTGAGCGTGTGATGCCCGTAGTCGGCACCGCCCACGACGATCTGTTGCAGCGCGGGTCCGACGAGCGGGACGACACCGATCAGGTTCGTGGCGACGCGGGTGGCCCAGTAACCCTTTTGATCCCACGGCAGCAGGTAGCCCGTGAGCGAGAGCCCGAGCACGATCTGCATCAGGATCAGGCCGAGCCAGAAGTTCACCTCGCGCGGGGCGCGGTAGGCGCCGTCGATGATCACCTGCATCAGATGCAACGCGAGCAGGATGACCATCGCCTGGGCCATGAAATGATGAATGCCGCGAAGCAGCCAGCCACCGGCGGTTTGATATTGAATGTAGTACACGCTTTCCCAGGCGGTTTGCGCGCTGGGACTGTAATACATCCAGAGCGCGAAACCGGTGATCACTTGTACGGTGAAGGCAAACACGAGCGTGCTGCCCCAGACGTAGCGCCAGCGAGCGCCGCCGGGAATGCGCTCATAGAGCGCTTCGTGCATCAGATCGCGAATTCCGGTACGGCTGTCCAACCAGTCGACGAGCGCCTTCATAGCTTCACGATCTTTTCGGCCTTGCCGGTGTAAAAATTCTCGTACTTCACCAGGATCTCGCCACCGACGATTTCACTTTCGAGAGAGTCCATGGCCCGGGGACTGGGGCTCGGCTCGATGATCGCTCCGTCGACGGCGAACGAACTGTTGTGACAGGGGCACTTGAACGTGTCGGTCGGCTTGTCGTAGGCCACGAAGCAGCCGGCGTGCGGGCAGGTGGCCGACAGGCACTCGGGCTTTTCCTCACCCGGCAGGCGGCGAATGTAAACCGCGCCGATGGGTTGCTTGGACTGGGTCCAGGCGTCGACGTGTTCGGCCACGACGGGAAACTGCCGCGGAATGCCGTCGTCGGGCACAGCGCCGAGCGGTGCAATCGGTAGCATCTCTCCGGCTTTGCTCTTCTTGCGCAGCGGATCGAGAAACACGGCTAGCCCGGTCGCGGCGGGAACCAGGGCCACGAACCCGCCGATGACGACGGCCGCGACCTTGGTGAAAAAGTTACGCCGCTCCTGGGCGTCGTCGCCGGGCTTTGCAGCGGGCTGGGGTGGTTTAGCCATCGGACGCAAACCTCACAAACAAGTTGGGTGCGTGCCTCACTACTCGAGGCCGAGTCGTTCCGTCATGCTCGTGTGGGGTGGGACCGCACTCGCGATTGCAATCCAAGCGGCGCGGCAAACGTTTCAGGCAGGACAAACTCGGGGGTAGGACCGCTGGAGGCGAACGCTTGGGACGCTCGCTCCGGCGGCGAAGCGAATTATCGCATGGCTTTGCGCACAGCGTCAAGCACCTGGGCTTGAGCCTCGGCAAACGGTGCATTGGAGAACGCGCCGGCAGCGGCTTTGTGTCCGCCACCGCCGAACAGTGCGGCGATCTCGTTGCAGTTCACCTTGGGTGTGCGGCTGCGGAAGCTGATCTTGAATCCGCCCGCGGGTTGCTCGACCAGAATCACGGCCGCCTCGGTGCCGGCGATGCCGAGCGTGAGGTTGATGACGTCTTCGGTATCGCTGGGGAGCGCGCCGGTCGCTTCGAAGTCCTCTTTCAGCACGGCCGTGTGTGCGAGTCGGCCCTCGAGTTCGGTCTTCGTGCGGGCCAGGATCCGGCCGCGCAGTTGCAAGCGGGCGAGCGAATCCTGTTCGTAGAGCGCGGCGTAAATCTGGCTGGGCACGGCGCCGGCTTCGATCAGGTCGCCGGCATAGCGCATCGTGAGTTCGCTGGTCGAGTTGAAGCGGAACCAACCCGTGTCGGTGGCGATCGCCGCGAAGAGCGGCATGGCCATCGCCGGTGTGAGTTTGACGCCCAGGTGGTGTGCGGCTTCGACCACCAGGCGGCCGGTCGCTTCGGCCGTGCGATCCTTGAAAAGTTCGGCGCCCATGTCGTCCTCGCCCTGGTGGTGATCGAGGATCGCCTTGTGGGCTTTCGTGGAGCGAACGACTTCGGCCATCGTGCCGAGCTGAGCCCAGGCGCTGGTATCGAGCACCATCAGGACTTCGACGCCTTCCAAGTGGAATGGTTCGACATCGACGCCGAGCGTTTTCAGCTTTTTGTCGGGATCGATGAACGCGAGGTTCGGTGGTGTTGCTTGAGCGTTGACGATGATCACGTCCTTGCCGAGCGCTTCGAGCACGCCGGCCATGCCGAGTTCGCTGCCGAGCGCATCGCAGTCGGGGCGAATGTGGCTGGTGAGCAGAAAGCGGTCGTGCGAGCGGACGAGTTCGGTGAAGCGGGGCCAATTGATCGACATCGTGCGGGGCATTCCTAAGTAAATGTCAGGCGTCGGCGGTTGCGGGTCCTCCCGCCGAGTTATCTGCGGGTCCTCCCGCCAATTCTAGGCAGGTCCGCCTGCCAGCTTATCGGCCAGTTCGAAGTCTTGGAATGCCCGGCGGCTGGCGAGGATGTCTTTTTCGAGCTGAGCGACAAGTTGCTCGAGCCCAGCGAACTTCCGCGTATCGCGAAGTTTTTCGAGAAAGTCGACTTCGAGCACTTCGCCATAAAGGGGCGATCCATCCCAGCCCACCAGGTGTACTTCGACCTTGAGGGCCCCCTCGCCGAAGGTTGGGTTGGGTCCGATGTTGATTGCGGCCGGAAAGCGTTGGCCGCTGACGATGCCGCGGCCGGCATACACACCGGGGCAGGGGAGCAGCGTGTCGATCGCGTCGAGATTGGCGGTGCCAAAGCCGAGTTTCGCGCCGCGGCCCGCGCCGTGCACGACCATGCCGCGCATGCGATAGGGCTGCGTGAGTTGCTCGCGCGCGCCGCGCATGTCGCCCGCGGCGATGAGTTTGCGGATCCGCGAGCTGGAGACATACTCTCCGCCCACGACCAGCGGTTCGATCACGTCGAGACTGATACCGGCCTCGGCGGTAAGCTGCTTGAGAACGTCGATCGTGCCCGCGCGCCCGCGGCCAAAGTAGAAGTTGGGTCCCTCGACCATTGCCCTGGCATCGAGTTTGTCGCGAATGATTTCGTCGAAGAACGCGTCTGCGGTCAGTGAGAGTAGTCGTTCATCTGTAGGGTAGGCGATCACGGCATCGACGCCGAGATCGGCCAGCAGCTGGGCCTTGCGATCGAGCCAGGTGAGCGGCGGCGGCGCTTCGGCAGGGCGGAGCAGGCGGACCGGATGCGGCTCGAACGTAAACACGAGCGCCGGGCCGCCGACTTCCTGGGCCTTTTCGAGCACCCGGGCCACGATGCAGGCATGGCCCAGATGCACGCCGTCGAAGTTGCCGATCGTGACCGCGCCGCCGCGGAGCTCGCGAGGAAGATCATCGACATGGCGGAGGAGCTTCACGATTGGGGAACCAGCGATTACGCGGTGTCGGCCGAAACTGGGTTAGGGAATTATGAGACGCGACGGCGCTCGCGGTCAATCGCGGCGGAAAACGCACATTGACGCGCCTGTCTGCCAGAGTGAGCAAACTCGCCGCGAGCGGGCCGGATATGCTATCTTTGCGGAGAGAATAGGCGCTCCTGGCGCGCAAACCCCGGCAGATACATGGAAGACAAGCAGTATTATCTTTCGCCCGAGCTCGCCTCGCGGATGGCGGCGATCGACATCGGCACCAACAGCATGCGGCTGATGGTGGCCGAGCCGCTCAAGGGGGGCAACTATCGGATTCTCGACGAAGAGAAAGAGGCCACGCGGCTGGGCGAGCACCTGAGCAAGACCGGCCGGCTCGACGAACAAGCGATTGAAAAGGCGCTTGCGGCGCTGCGGCGGATGAAGCAGATCGCCGAGGGGTTTCAGGTCAGCGAGCTGCGAACGATTGCCACCTGTGCCGTGCGGGAGGCCTCGAACGGCGATGAGTTTTGCCGCCGCGCGAAGGATGAAGTCGGCATCGAGATCGAAGTCATCGGCGCCGAGCAGGAAGCCCGGCTGGCATTCAGCAGCGTGCAGCGAGCGTTCGATCTGGAAGGTAAGCACGTGGCCGTGGTCGACATTGGCGGCGGCAGCACTGAGATCGTGCTGGCGTTCGGCAACCTGATCGAAGCGATGTATCCCACGCAGCTCGGCGCGGTGCGGCTGAGCGAAGAGTATCCGGATACGGCCTCGGTCGAAGGCTTTGGCGAATTGATTGCCGCGATCGATCGACATCTGCGCAAGCATACGAAGAATCCCGTGTTCACGCCGCACCTGCTGTTCGGCTCGGGCGGCACCTTCACGAGCCTGGCAGCGATGATGATGGCCGCCAAGGGGCAGGAGGGGATGCCGGTGCGCGGGTACCAGGTGACCCGCGCGGAAGTGCGCCATCTGCTCGACCGGCTCCGGAAGTTGCCGCTCAAGGAGCGCGCCGCGGTGCCGGGGCTGAGTCCCGATCGGGCGGACATCATCGTGGCCGGACTGGCGATCGTGGATCGCGTGATGGAACGCTTCGACGTGAACGCCGTGCAGGTCCACAACCGCGGCGTGCGCGACGGCCTGGTGCTGGCGATGATCGAGCAATCGGTTGGGCCGGGGACGGATAAGCCGCTGGATCGCGATGCGGCGATTGAACGGCTGGCGCTGAATTGCGGCTGCGAGATGGCGCACAGCCAGCACGTCGCCAAGCTGGCGGGTTCGATTTACGCCCAGCTTGTCGAGCGGTATCAACTCGAGCCAGGGGATCAGGTCCTGCTGGAGACGGCTGCTCGCCTACAGGACGTGGGCTACCTGATCAACTACGACCAGCATCACAAGCATAGTTATCACTTGATTCTGCACAGCCGGCTGCCGGGCTTTCAGCCGAGCGAGCTGGAGATCATTGCCAACGTCGCGCGTTATCACCGCGGCGCCGATCCCAAGCGGAAGCACGCCAACTACAAACAGCTCACGACGCGCGATCAGGAGCGCGTGCGGCGGATGGCCGCGATTCTGCGACTGGCCGGCGGGCTCGATCGCAGCAACACGCGGCAGGTGAACGCCGTGTTCGTCGGACTGGGCAAGAAGAAACAGATGACCTTGCGGCTCGCGGCAGACAACTTTCCGGAGGTCGACATCTGGGGCGCGCGGAAGCGGTCCGAGCTGTTCGAGAAGGTATTCGACGTGGAAATGTCGATCGAGTGGGAGCCGGCCGTGACGAGCACGCTGCCGCCAACCAACGGCTCGCACAACGGGGCAGAGGCTCCGCAGCCGACACGGGTGGGTGAGTCGCATTAGAATTCCACGCCCTTCGCAGGGCTCAGGGACGTGCCACCCAACGCACGATCGATGTGCGGTCCTCCAGGCAGTGCAATCGTTACAGGCGGTACTCCGCGCTCTCGCGCGCAAAGTGTGAACTAGAGTTCCCGCAGGAATTTCATTCGCGCGCTGCATGGAGAGGCGGAATCATGGGGGCGTGTCCAGGATGTGAGTTGTTGCCGCAGGCGGTGGGCGAGCAGGGTGTGCTGTATCTGTGCCCGCCGCTTGGGCATACGCTTGGCAAGATTCGCGAAGCGCTCAGATCGGCCGCGGTCGCCTGCGACGAACCGGAAGGCGGCATTCTTGCCGTCGATCTCGAGTCGTGCGAGCTGGCTCGGCTGGCGCAGGTGCTCGATGGCCGGCTGACTTCGGCCGAAGAGGCCGGCACGCGCTGCCTGCAACTGGATGGGCCGGCATCGATCTCGATTTCTGATCTGGGGCGGATGCAGACCCTGCAAACGCTGTTGGCCCGCGCCCGCGGACGCTGGCTGTTGCAAATGCTGGAAGCGAGTCGCGTCGCGACGTATTTCCAACCGATCGTGTGCACCGAACGGCCCGATCACGTGTTTGGCTACGAATGCCTGACGCGGGGGATTGCCGCCAACGGCCGGCTGGTTTCGCCTGGAGAGATGTTCGAGGTCGCTCGCAACGCGGGGCTATTGTTTCAGCTCGATCGAGCCCTGCGATTGCGTCACATTCACGCGGCGGTGAAGCAGGAGCTGACGAGCAAGGTCTTCATCAACTTCAGCCCGACCGCGATTTATGATCCGGCGAGTTGCCTGAAGAGCACCGTGCAAGCGATTGCCAACTCAAAGATGCGGCCCAACCAGTTCGTGTTCGAAGTGGCGGAAAGCGACACGGTGGCCGATCCCGATCACCTGCCACGGATACTGGATTATTACCGCGACCACGGTTACCTGATCGCGCTCGATGACTTCGGGGCGGGCTACGGCTCGGTCAATCTGCTGACGAAGCTTAAGCCCGACCTCATTAAGTTCGACATGCATCTGATGCGGGACGTCCATCTCGATCGCTACAAGTCGCTGGTCACGTCACGCTTGCTCGACATGGCGCACAAGCTGAACATCCGCACGATCTGCGAAGGGATCGAATCGGCCGAGGAGTATCAGTGGGCGGTGCGGCACGGGGCGGACTACGTGCAGGGGTATCTATTCGGCAGGCCATCGCCGGTGCCGGAGACGGCGACGATGGGCGCGATTTAGGGACTCTACCCTTCGCCGCTCTGCGTGAGCTGCCAGGCCATCGGTAGATACTTCACGAGGTCGCTGGCGATCAGCGAGATCTGGCCGAGTTCGTCGGCTGCCAGGTCGCCGGCCAGTCCGTGCACGTGGCAGCCGAGGCGCGCGGCGTCGTAGGGCGATAGCTTCTGGCACAAGAGCGCGGTGATGATGCCGGTCAGGACGTCGCCCGTGCCGCCGGTGGCCATGCCAGGATTGCCCGTGGTGTTGAGCGCGAGCTGCGCGCCGTCGGTGATTACCGTGCGGTGACCTTTGAGAACAAGGACAACGCCGTTCTTCGCTGCGAATTCTCGGGCTAGCGATTCGCGCTCTTCGACTGGGATCTTGTCGCGGCCGGTGAGGCGGCCGAACTCGCCGGGATGTGGTGTGAGCACGCGCGGGCCGGCGGCACGGGGCAGGATCGCGGGTTGCTTCGAAAGCGCGTTCAAGGCGTCGGCGTCGACGACCATCGGCTGTTTGACGGTCTGATAGATCTCGCCGACGAACTCGGTGAGGGCGTCGCTCTGGCCAAGTCCCGGGCCGAGGCCGATCGCGGTGGCTTTCTCGAGTTGTTCAGCCAGCACGCTTATCGCCAGCGGCACGATGCGGCCGGCTTCGTCGTGCGGCAGCGGGACGGTCATGAGCGCAGGCTCGTATCCGGAGACGGTCGCTTGCACGGCGCTGC
>JBGSKX010000309.1:0-59572 GCA_041741015.1 Pirellulales bacterium | reverse complement strand
GCGGCGGCTCAGGCCTGGCAAGGCGCCGTCGACGCTGCCAATGCCACTGCCCCCTTAGACCTCTCGACGAAACTTCGCGACCTTTTCAAGCTCCCCGACGAGGAAGCCGTCCGCACGACCGCGACCAAGCATAGCGCGGCCGGAAGCTTCAACGCGATGATCGCCGCGCAAATCGGTGGCGCGAGCAGCCACCAGGACCGCATTGCGAAGGCGAGCGAGAAGACCGCCAAGAACACCGACCAGATCCGCCGCAACCTGCCCCGCTTCACCTAGCAAATGGAAACCATCGACCGATGAACGCCACCTTCACGCAGCCCCTGCCCCGCGTCGTCGCGATTCAGCTTCAGGATGCGAATCGCGCAAATATCACGGAGAGGGCCGCAGTTCACTGCTACCTCTCTCAGAAGCAGGCCGGTCCGATTGTCGAGGGTGCCGCGTGCGCCATCAGCGGTGGAACTCGGGGTTTGGCAGTGGCAGTCGGTCGAGAAGCTCTCCTGCTGGTCTCCGACAACAAGGGGGCGATCGACCTGGCAATCAGCGACACCGTCGCTGGTACCTTTCACCTCAACCTCATCATGCCGGACGGAAGTGTTTTAACTTCCGATGCCCTCACGTTCAGCAAATAGCGATGGACGATCCGAAGCACACGAGCTGGAAAAGCATCGCGGCCGCCTGGCTCACCGGTCAGGAAGCGGCCGTCGTCATCTTAGCGGCCGTGCTCGTGTTCCATGTCTACATCGCGCTAACCGCCCTGCCCGCCCTTCATCTACAGCAGCGTGAGGACGCTAAGGAAGCCCGAGAGACGTTTCTGAAGGCCCTTTCCGCCCAGGCCGCGGCCGCGGAACACCAATCTCACCGGGAACGGCAAGACTTCATCGAAGCCCTACGCGCTCAGCGTGAAGACTTTCAACGAAACCTCGACCGGCTTGCCAACAGCATGCCTTGAGGACTTCTGATTCAAAGCAGGCGGCCATCACACGCGGGGTCGGAAGCAGGCCAGCAGGGGGCCTCTATAAGTCCCAATCGCATAGGGACTTGCGATTGCCTGTCAATTAGGCGATACGAGATGTCCCTATATCTATAGCAGCGGGCGAGCCGGGTGTGGAATCCTCGCAAGGGACCTCTCGTCGCTGCATCCGCGAGAAAGGAGCACTCTATATGGCACTGCTGATCAACATAGGAAACCATCCGAACACCGGCGATCTCATGAAGGCGGTGAGCGAGCAGTTTTCTAAGGGAATCGACGTCGTTAACGTAACGGACGGAACTCAAATTGTCGGCGCATTTTTTTCGCCAGAGGCAATGAAAAAGGAATTCACACGTAAGATTGCCGAGCAATGGATGGAGCATCCCGAGATGCTCGACCAGCTGACAACGAGTCTTGAAGAGGAGGCAGAAGACTGGGACGACTAGTCATTCTTGCCCGAACAGCGGGGAAAACTTTCCCCGCTGTTTCCGTTTTGAGGCCACTTATGGATATCGGCTTTATGGAGATTTCCTTGACTGCTTTGGGAAAGCCTATCGAAAAGGAACTGTCAAAATGCGGAGACAGATTACGCCGACTGCACGTGGGCAACTGTCATGGATAGCGGAGACATACGGGATTGGTCAGGAACTTCTTGAATGGTCAAGGGAGATCACGCGAGGAGCGCGATCAAAGAAGCGCCCTTTGCTTGAACTCCCTTTGATCGACACGCTAAAGGATTTAGAAGAGCTCGCCGGAATGAGTGGGGACGACTGGGCACTAACCAGAGATCGCTTCTTGCAAGGCGGCTACGGGATCAAGCTAAGACTGCTAATCGCAGCTGTTTTGAATCGCCGACCTCCGCACCGGCTTCGCGTCAATCGCAGGACTCTCTACGCGTTTAGTGACAAGCGGCTCGGCGTGGAGATCAAGATCGCCTATGAGATCGACTTAACCAATGGCGTCGTCGTCTTTCGAAGTTTCCAACATTTCTCAGCGTCCATGCAGGAGACAGAAGCCCAGAGCAACATCGCAGAGAATTGGTAAATGATATGGATCGGCGACTGTGCGAAGAGTATGTGCGATGGCTAGCCCAAATCTACTCACGCCAAGCAGACCTACCGCCGTTAACCGATGACGACATCCATCAAGCCAGTCGGATCATCGACAGACATCGTCGCCGCATTGGCGGAAGGGATGACTTCATATCGCTCGTCGCGATTCGCGTGAGCGAAATGCTGGCGAGAGAGCAAAAGCCGCTGGCGTCGTTTCACGCGGTGGTGGAAACAGCGGCCGACACCGTTCGACATCGAATTACGAGACACGCGAAAAAGCATTCAGCAAGCCAATTAGAAATGTGGCCAGCGATGGAGCCAGCGGCCAAGCCGAATCAAATAATGGCGGATCGCATATCCGACCTTCTCTCAACGCTCGGCCCAAAAGAGCAGCTGGTGCTGAAGGCTATCATCGACGGGGAGTCTTACCTAGATGTTGCTCGCCAACTTCGGGTATCAGTAAGAACGATCTATCGTCTACTCGATCAGATTCGCGGGGCGATTCGCCTGCGCGACAGCGCCGAATGATCGCCGCGCGCCGGTACAGTACCGGCTCTGTCGCCGGTAAGGACCGGATTCGCGTGAAATTGGCTGCAACGTATTGCAACGTTTCACGCGCTTGCTATGATCGAATTCCTCGCGAGAACAGGTGAACTTCTTCGCGGTTAGGTGATTGCCCGGCTTTATTCCCAAGCTGGATGTCGAGGGTTCGAGTCCCTTCGCCCGCTCTCTCAGACGGCCGTTGTCAGCAAGTGACAACGGCCGTAAGTGCTTGTCAGCCGAGCTTGTTACGACGAGGTGGTCAAGCAAGTCGAACAGCGCGGCGACCTGGCCGCACTTGTCAGGTATTGACCTCTTTTGCCCACTCCGGCCAGCCGTTGGTGCAAGCAGTGGTGCAAGCTCTCGATTTTCGGAAGCAACGTCGCCTCCGTTCGGCTCCGATTGCACAATGCCCGCGAGCGGCAACGCGGGAAGACTGTTCAAGGCACCCGCAATATCAAGAAGCTTCGGATCCGTGTAGACGTTCATCGTCAGGTTAACATCAGAATGCCGCATCGCGGCCTGGGCGGTGCGAGGCATTACGCCGCCCTTCGAGAGCATCGTGCCGAATGTGTGCCGCAGGGCATGCACATCGATCGTGCGGCCGCGTTCGTCGCGCTTGTCGATTATCCATTTGCCCGCCGCCGACTTCACACGCCTCGCAAGGCCAGCCGCAACAAGGTCGCGGTCCAAAATGCGAATCAGTCCCGAAACGCCGTTCGACTGCTTTCCTCTCATCACCTGCTTGGTGGTGTACGGCGACGGGACCGCGGCCAATCCTGCCTACGACCTCACGATTAGCGTTCCCAGTGGAATTTCGTCGACCAAGCAACGAACCATTTTGCGTCGGCGTTCGTCTCATTGTCCATGAGCATGGACGCCATTCATCGCCCGAACGATCCGCTCGATATCCGGATAGCCAAGCTCGACCGTGCGTTTCGCGAGCGGCGGCAAGAGCGTGAGGCGTCTTCGACCTATGCGGCCGGCACCAGCGATCGAATGAACCCGAGGCCCAAGGGAATCGATCCGTTGGGAACGGATACTCGCCACTAAGCTACTACCTGTGGACAGGGGGACCTATCGCTTTCGGCCTACAATTTCAAGGTCTGATCAAAGAGACTGCCACTTATCGCCTTGGATGCGAAACCAGCGATAGCCATAGGCTTCGAGTTCAATGCGGGTGGGGTCGGGGAGGTCTTGGCAGGGACGGTCGCCGGCAAGCTCGATCAAAGTTTCGCCGGCTTCCATGGGCAGAGACGCCTGGACGGTCTGGCCGGAAAGGTTGTGCGCGGCAACAAATCCGCTTCGGCGCCATTTGCAGCAGTGAGCGAGCACACTGTGATGGCAACCTGGCAGAACCTTGTACTTGCCCCAGCCGATTTCCGGACACTTTTTGCGAATATGCAGCAAGTGCTGCATTCTACTCAGGCGAGAATCCTGCTCGCGGTCTTGTGTGGCGACATTAACCTTCTCGAACCCAAAGTCAGAGGTCATGACGACCGGACGAATCAAACGCCCGGGGTCAGCGTTCGAGAATCCGCCGTTTTTCTCAGGACTCCATTGCATGGGTGTCCGGACAGTAAGGCGCTCGGGCAACGACAAGTCATCGCCCATGCCGATTTCGTCGCCATAGCGCAGTACGGGAGTTCCGGGCAGCGTGAGGAGCAGGCTATAAGCTAGCTCTTCGCGGCGGCGGTCGTTGCTGAGCATCGGCGCCAACCTGCGCCGAATGCCACGACCGTAGATGCGCATGTTCTCCTTGGGGGCGAAGGCGGCGAAGACCTCCTCCCGTTCCGCGTCGGTCAAGCGATCGAGTGACAACTCGTCATGATTGCGGAGGAAGTTTCCCCATTGACCTGTTTCCTTGCGAGAGGGAAGCTCTCGCAGCAGCTCCGCAATGGGCTCGGCCTCTTCCCGCGCGAGTGCCAAGAAGATCCGCTGATTCATCAGGAAGTTGAACAGCATGTGCAATTGCGGGCCATGATCGAAGTACTTTTCCATTTCATTCAGCGAGACGTTCGCTTCGGCGAGGATGATCGCGGAGTTGCTGCGCCAGGAGAGGAACTGTCGGAACTCTTCCAAATGCTCAAAAAGTTGTTGGGCCGGATTGCCTTCTTCATCCGGCTTGCCACCAAGGAAGGGCGCCGCATCGAGCCGAAAGCCGCTGATCCCCAATTCCAGCCAGAAGCCCATGATTTTACAGATTTCGTCACGAACGGCGGGGTTGGCGATATTGAGATCCGGTTGGTGCTCATAGAACTGGTGGTGATAATACATGCCGGCCGCGGTATCGTACGACCAGATTGCCTGTTGCGAGCCCGGAAAGATCACACCATCCTCTGCGTTATCCGGTTTTGTTTTCGACCAGATATAGTAGTCGCGATACGGTGAAGTGGGGTTCGCGCGAGCGGCCTTAAACCAAGGATGTTGGTCGGAGGTGTGGTTGACCACCAGATCGATCAACACGCGCAGGCCCCGCTCGCGGGCCTGGCGGACAAAGTCGACGAAGTCTCCGAGAGATCCAAGTCGCGGATCGACACTGTAGAAATCGGCCACATCGTACCCGTCGTCTTTTAGCGGAGACGGATAAAACGGTTGCAACCAGATACATGTCGCCCCCAGACTCGCGACGTGGGGCAAGCGGCGTATCAAGCCGGCAAAGTCGCCCCAGCCATCATCGTTCGAGTCTTGGAAAGTCTTCACGTCTATTTCGTAGAAGACGGCATCCTTGTACCAGAGGTCGATCACGTCACGGTTCCTCATTGGGCGGTTAGTCGATCACGTTCCACGCCAGGATTCCCAAGCCAACGAGCAGGGCGGCGACCAGCCACACGGCCCAGCGGTGACGGGTGAGCCACCATTGCACACTCCATGCGCGAGCTTTCGCACGGAACCGGCCGTGAGCGCCGTAGTCACCCGGGAGTGGATTCCACAGATTGTGCGGACGATCGGGATCTTCTGGCTCGTCGGTCATTTGCGACTCGTAGCCCGTGCGGGCCATGTACCAATCGCCCACGCCCGGCGCGAGTGCATTGCCGGCCAGCACTAGGTCCGTGATCATCGCCACAGTCCATTCGCGGCGGTAATGGTAGGCCGAGTGGTAGATGGCCTCGGCGGCGAGTTCGGGTTGAAAGATAGGAGGCACGGGCTGGGCCTTCCGCGGCATGCGACTCTTCGACCAGGTGTGCTGCGGCGTATTAATGGCTGGCAAATGGACTAAGGTGATGCGTATCTGGCTGTGATCGTGAATCAGCTCCGTGCGCACTGATTCCGAGAACCCTTCAATGGCATGCTTGGCTGCACAGTAGGCTGACTGCAACGGAATGCCGCGGTAGGAAAGCGCACTGCCGACTTGCACAATCATCCCGTGATCGCGCTGCACCATGCGCTTGAGCGCCGCCAGCGTGCCGTACACGTATCCGAGGTAAGTGACTTCCGTAACACGGCGATAATCTTCTGCCGTCATTTGCTTGACAGGTGAAAAGACAGAGACCATCGCATTGTTGATCCAGATATCAATGGGTCCAAATTTTTCCTCCACGGCGGCTGCAGCAGCTTCGACGGCCGCGGCGTCGGCGACGTCTGTGGGAAGCACGAGCGCTTCGCTACCCGCCTGCTCGACTTCGGCGCGAGCAGCCTCAAGACCTGCTCTACCCCGAGCGAGCAAAGCAATCTTCGCGCCGCGCTTCGCGAAATGACGCACCACGGCCCGGCCGACGCCCGCCGAGGCGCCGGTCACGACGACGACTACCCGGTGATGGGAAAGGGACGACATGAATCATCACCCGCGGAGATTGGTCGTTACGCTGCGCGAGTTTCCCAGCCAAGCACCATCAACACCTCGCCGCTGATGTAGCTGGAGTCAGCCTCGGAGGCGAAGAACACAAAGGCTGGAGCAACTTCTTCCGGCTGCCCTGGTCGTTTGAGCGGAGTATCAGCACCATGCTGGGCAACTTCCTCGGCTGGCTTAGATACGGGTTGCAGCGGCGTCCAGATAGGTCCTGGCGCGACGCAGTTCACACGGATCTGTTTCTCTGCCAGATTCTGCGCCAGCGACTTCGTGAAGGCGTGAATCGCGCCTTTGGTCGACGCATAGTCGACGAGCGCCTTGCTCCCTTCAAAGCCGGTGATCGAGCCGCAATTGATAATCGCGGCGCCCGGTTTGAGATGCGGCAAGGCAGCCTGGGCCATGTAGAAATAGCCGGAAATGTTCGTGCGGAAGGTAAGGTCCCATTGTTCGTCGGTGATGTCGGCGAAGTCTTTCGTCGTTTGTTGATACGCCGCATTGTTTACGAGGATATCGAGTCGGCCGAGTGTTTTAACCGTTTGGTCCACTGCCGATCGGCAGAACTCGCGACTGGTCACATCTCCGGGTAGCAGCAGCGACTTCCGTCCTTCTTTTTCGACCGCGCGGGCAGCCGTTTCGGCGTCGGATTGTTCCGATGCTAGATAGACGATGGCCACGTCCGCACCCTCGCGAGCGTATAGGACTGCAATCGCTCGGCCGATGCCAGAGTCGCCTCCCGTAATGAGCGCGACCTTGCCTTTGAGCTTGTCCGCGCCTTTATAAAGCGGGGCTTGGTAGCGAGGCTCCGGTGTCATCTCAGAATCGAGACCGGGCTTAAGCTGCGTCTGTGGTGGCGGAGATTTGGGTTGATTCTCAGTTTGCGAACTTGGCATGTGGGACCTCCTGCGCAAAAAAGCTGCTTCTCGTATTCGGTTTGTTGCGGTGGAGAATGCAACCCTTGTACCGAACCAGTGCCGTAAGAGACGGTGCTTTTTCGCCCCGGCAGCTAGGTGGCTTCATAACCAGCAGATTGGCCGTTCTGAATCCGTCTACGCAAGCGTAGTAAGAGTCGGCTAGCGAATCTGGCGTGATTCGGAATTGAAGAATTCTCACGGCGCTCTTGAAACACCTTGGGAACCGTCTGGTGGAAAATCTCCGAAGCCGAACCTTTACTTCGACCCCACCTTACCGCGCCTGGGGCGTAAGCTGCGATGCGGTAGCAGTCGGCCGGCGTCAGCTTGCCGTCACGACTAAAACGTCCAGCGGCGAAATCTCTGCCGTGACAGATGTGTAGACGGCTTCGACGGGCCAGGCCTTGGGCGCAACGAGATGCCCCCACTACTGCTATTGAACAGCGCGAGATGGACTTACGTCCTCGTAAATGAGACACGGCATGACAGTTGCTTTAACTGACGCCGTCGAGGCACAACAGCTCTTTGGAGGCGAGATCAATGAAAAGCTCTACCAAGTGGTACGCTGAGCAATTAAGCGCCCGGGAGCGCATCAAGGCTGCGCTTGCAAACGACTGGGAGCAAACTAAGCATGACTTTGGATCCACAACTGCCCGCGATCTAAATCAGGATGTTGACGACACTGTCAAACAGGCGGCCGGTACGAAAGACGCCTTCGAGAACCACGAGCAAGCGTTCCGCTTTGGGTATGCTGCTCAATCTCACTACGGCGAGCAGTATCCCGAGTGGAATGACGAGCTGGATGCCAGCCTCCGTAAAGATTTCGAGGGAGACTACGATGCTGAGCGTATATACATTCTCTACGCTTACCAGTACCGACCGTGATCTAAGATCCTGTGTCGCTGCTTAGACCTTGTATCGCTGGAGTCCAAGCAGAGTGGAAGCAATGGCCATAACCCGGGCCGCACGAGATAAAGAGACGACCGAGAACTCTACCAAAGTCAAGCAATGGGAACGGATGCCGTTGAGCACCCGATCCAAGTTTCGCGCTCCAGACGGTTTACCGCAAGGCGCTCGGTCTGGATCCCCTTCAGGAGCCAAATTTCATCATCGCTGGCAAAAAGTCACCAAAGGACAATGCCCCGGCCAGTCGACCTCGGACGAAAGCTCAAAAGACAAGAGTTCCAGCGACTCCGGCGGCGATGACGACAATTCGAAGGACGGCTCGAGCTCAAATCAACCAGAAACGATATCGGCGCCGGATGCCTCTTGGATGGTCGTATCCGACCATTCCGAGAATTCCTCCCTGGACCGCAATCGCAAGCCGGACACGCCCGCCGATCTGGACGCCTCGGTTGGCTGGTCTAACGTTACGCTTGGGTAGTATCGGCTGGGGTGCCGAATCTCGCTAAGTTCACATTAGCCGTACTCACGATCACCAAGCGGGAAGCCGGCGAAGCCAACGGCAAGAGCGGCCTGATGTTCACTCCGTAAGCCACATCGACTGCTGCGGAAAGTTGAATCGGCCCTAGTCACAAAAAAGGCCGGCCCCAGCGACTCATTGCAGCCGCTGAAGCCGGCTTTGATGGGGCGAACGTCAGTCGTCGTCGTCCTTCAGCTCCTTCATGAGCTCCTTGGCCTTTTCGTAGTGATCTTCGGCGGTCTTGCGCTCTTCCTTGATGGCATCCTTCAGATCGCCGTCGGTCTCGTTTTCGAGGACCGTCAGGCTGGCAATCATATTCTGGTGTTGCACCAGCTGGTGACCAAGAAATGCGGCGTCAAATTTGTCGCCGTCCTGATCCTCAAGTTCCTTCTTCAGGCACTCCACTCGTTTCTTCGCGATCTTCCGCTTAAGATCGGACGAATCGAGGTCATCCCGACCGCGGCTAGCCGTTAGGGTGTTGGCTTGTTGCGACTGCTGCGTACGCGCGACCCCTCGGTCCTGAGAGCCGTCCTTGTCAATGTCAAGCGAGGTGCCGGGCACGGCTTTGGCCAGTTTTTCTTTGGCCTTTTCATGGTCGTCGCAGACGGTCTTTGCGAAGTCCTTCACCTTGTCGCTCTTGGCCTTGTCCTTGGCAAGCTTCGCGATCTCGACTTCGACATAGTTGTCAGCCGCGAGCCACTGGGCAATCTGCTTATCCTTCGATTGCATCCCAGCCGTTGTCTGCTGGCCGGCAGTTCGGGGCGTCGATGACTGCTGCGCATGTGCAACGGGAAGCACAGCCAGCGCAGCTCCGACTATGGCGCCAGTAAGAATCGTTCGATACATAACACATTCCTCCATCATTTGTCGTGAATATAACCTGCAAGCGACCGTTCGCTTGTGATCGCTCGGCAGGTTGCAAATGAGGTTCCACAACAAGCTGAGTGCATGATGAATTTCGCTGAGACTCTTGCCATTCCTCATAAACCGAGTGACAGTAATCTCCTGTGCCCACTGGCATACCTACGAACATAACTCGCAACTGCTTAATCGCGATTTAAAGCGCGAGGGCACCTCGGTCATAGTGCGGTCAGGCTGAATTCTAGACGTACTATTCACGTACAATTGCCATTTCGGCCCTGCTATTAACGCGGGTAACGAGAGCGCTATGATTTCAATCGATTGCGATAGGCTATGACGTTCATGCAGGCGGGCTTGTGGCACTTCGTCGCGTGTCCGTGGAGATATCATAGCCGCCGTGCAGCCTGAGCAACCGCAGTGCTTCGTCGCGGCGAGGTCCGGCGTCGACTGCGACCACAACTCGTCCCGCCTTCATCTCACTTTCATAGTACTCGGCCTCGTCCTTGGTGAGTCCCATGCCGACCAGGGCACCGGTCAATCCAGCCGCCGCCGCGCCTGCCGCGGCGCTGGACAATAAAATTGCTAGTGTCCCGCCCGCAATCGCCGGTCCGATGCCCGGTACTACACCAGCGAGGATGCCCAGCCCCCAGAGTGCGCCGATTCCAGCACCTGTGGCAGCGCCCGTTAAGGCTCCCTCGCCAGCGTAGCTTTCGTCATCCTTTCCGTGTGCACTAATTTCCGCGTCCCGATTGGAGGTGGCAACACCGATTTGATCGTCGGTGAAGCCCGAGTCTTTCAAAGCGTGGATGGCTGATTGAGCCTCATTTCGCTCAGCAAACACGCCAACTACCGTTTCAGAACTTCTCGTAGCCATGATGTTTCCTTTCTTTTATGCGTTTTAGTCCAACCGGAATCACTCCGAGCGGAGGAAAACAGCAATCCATGCGCCTTGAGTACCCGAAAGAGCGTGAATTCGCCCGGTCTTCGCCTGCAACCGCCAGTTCGTGGGAACGGCGACGAATGGCAAGACGAGAATGCCGTGTCTCGCGATGAAGCTTGGATGCGGTGCTAAGGCGATCCTTCGTCGCTATTGCCCATAGCTGCGCGCCAACTGGCAACCTGGATTGGCGCCAGCAGCCGTTCGGCTGGTTCTGGGAGGGGCAGGCCCGCCCTTTGAAAACCGCCCACAATCGCCTCGGCCACCGCCGACTGCGTGGCCAGAAAATCCGAGCGCCGGGAGTCCGCCCAGAAGCGTGCCTCCATGATGATCGCATCGGGCGAGAGGTCCCGAATTCGCACCGATGAAGGTGGCTCGTCGAGCACGCCGGAAACCGACCGCATCGCCGCCATCACCGCATCACGTGACTGCTGGAGGTCGGTTTTATAGCCCAGTCTCAGCTCTACCGAGCCGCGACGAACCGGAGCGGCCGTATTGTTGATGATTCTTGAGGTCAACAGCTCGGAATTCGGCACGATCACCGCCCGCCCATCATAGGTTCGGATCTGGGTTGCACGCAGCTCGATGCGCTCAACATTGCCCTCTGTGTCTCCTACAACGATCTGGTCCCCTAGTCGAAAAGCCCGCAACGCCAAGATCAGAATTCCGCTGACGAAGTTCGATAGGATGTCTTTTAGCGCGAAACCTAGGATTAAGCCCGTCAGACCGAGTCCGGTGACGACCGTGTTGGGGTCGAACCCTAGCGCGTCGACGGCCAGGAGCATGCCGATCACCCACACTGTGTAATAGGCGATTTGCTTAATCAAGTTTTCGAAGGTTAGGTCTTCGACGAATCGATGAAATACCCAGCGCATGGTTAATCGCACCAGCGATGCCAGCAACCAGAATAAAATTAATACCAACAGCGCGGCCAGCGCTCGCGGGATCAAGCGAATCGCTGACTCGAGTAATCTGCCAAATGCTGATTCGATCGATCCGCGCACTTCGCTGGTAAATCGCCCGCCGACCGACTTTCGCCGCTCTTGGGCCCTCTTCATCGCGGTTTCAAGCGATTCCCCCCAAACCTCGGCCAGATTATCGATCGACGTGAAGTTGTCCTCCGCATCGATCTGTGTGACGGTGACGATGGGTACTCCGGAAACGACAATGAATCGCTCGTTCGCGGTCGAGCGAGAACGTTGTACTTGCACGGGAACGATGGTTTCGGACTGTTCCAGCAGCCGGCCAATGCGCTGCTCGATCCTCTGCCGCCGCGCGTCGGCTGTCTCCTCATCCTTTGGGCCGACGCGAAACACCGCTCGCCCGTCGACGCGCACCGTAGCCCCCTCGTCACTCTGGGCCAGGGCCATCTGGCAGGTTCCCAAGACGGTCAGTAGGCCGAATAGAAGAACGGTAAGAGCTGCCGCAGGGTATTGATGTTTCATCGCTCCCCTCAAATTCTGCTACGGCACAGCAGCGACTTTTTGCTCAAGGTTACAACGTGCTGCGGGTAAAAGTGGAATGGTTGGTTACCGCGGTCGCAAACATTCAGCCGCTCGTCGCAATCTCAGGGTCGCGCCGCTTCTCGAGGACATCGTCGATGTAAAGGCGCTTGATGAACACCACGACTGCCGCAGTCAGTGGAGTGGCGACAATTACGCCAAGGCCTCCGAAGAGCATCCCCAAGGCGATCTGGGCCGAAATCGTGAGAACCGGAGGCAGCGAGACCGTTTTCTGCTGCACGAGCGGTGTGATCAAGTAGCTCTCGACCGTCTGGATACCCACGTATAGCAGGGTCACGTAGAGTGCGTTCATTGGCGAATCGAGCAGTGCCAGCAGTACCGCGGGAATCGCAGACACAATCGGTCCAAAATTGGGGACGAACGTCAGGATCGCCGCAATGACTCCTAGTGCGAATGCGAGCGGAACCCCCAGCAGCCACAGCCCGAGAGTCGTAGTGGCGCCCACCACCGTCATCGAGATGATCTTTCCAATCAACCACCAGCGAAGGACCGTTCCGACCTCTGACAGGACCTCGCGCAGCCGCGCACGCCGGCGAGTTGATGCGAGGCGTACCGCTCCGTTCAAGTAACGTTCCGGATCAAACGCCAGGTAGATCCCAACAAACCCGATCACTAGTGCACCCCCCAGTCCAGCAAACAGGGCTCCCACCGCGTTTGACGCGCCCTGGGCAAGGTCATCCTTCGGAATGGGAATCTCGTCCACGGATTGTGGAGTTTCATCCAGAAGCCGCCCTCCCCATGAGGTCTCCGCAACTTGCTCTCTCAGCTTTCGCAGAGCGCGGGGCACCTCGTCCCACAGCGCTGTTAACTGGTCAACTAGCGGCTGCCCAAACAAATAGATCGTAAGACCAGTCACGGCGACTAGCACGACCAACACGAGCGACAACGCGGTTCCGCGCGAAACCTTCAGACGGCCGGCGACAAACTCAGCCAGGGAAAGCAGGAAGATTGCCGCTAAGACGCCGCCGAAGACAAGCAGCAGTACTGAGGCAACTTTCCACAACAGAAGTGCAAGGGCGATCAGGCCAATCCAAATGAGGCCGGTCGCCGTTATCCGCCAGAGGTACTTTCCGTCGTAACTGGCAGCCGACTCGTTAACGGCTTGGGCTTCTTTC
The DNA here is from genome assembly GCA_041741015.1 of Pirellulales bacterium. Taxonomy (GTDB): domain Bacteria; phylum Planctomycetota; class Planctomycetia; order Pirellulales; family PALSA-1355; genus JALHMI01. The sequence goes on along the minus strand of JBGSKX010000309.1, from coordinate 46,456 downwards.
ATCGTGTGAATCACCTCATGGAGAGTCAACTTTTGTTCTTCGTTCCCGTGCAACCGGGCATTCCGGTTCTGAGCGTTGCAAGCAATCAAAAGGGGGCGGGACAGCGCGTCGCGCCATCCGGGTTTGAAAGAGTCGAGAAGCTCGATGCACGAGAGCAAGCTGTGTGGAGGGTCGCGCGAAAGCTCGCGAAAAAGGCGCCGTGCGGTTCTGAGTGGCCCTCGGCGTATTGTTCGGGATGCGTGTATTTACGGCGGTGGGGTTCACCGTAAGCAGATCGATTTCAGCACCCGCATAGCTCCTCGTGTCCCGCTTGGATAGTCATTTGAAAAACGTCCGGACGGCATGTCCCCCCTGATCAGACCATCATCAACAGCAGGTCTCGTCGTGCGACCATCCCGATGGGCACCCCGTTACGGACCACTGGGATGCGGTGGACCCCGCGGCGGAGCATCCGCCCCATCACCTCCTCAATCGGCTCGTCTTCCTCCGCCGTGACTACTTCGCTGCTCATGATGTCACTGGCCGTCATCGACCGAGCTTGGCGGTAGATCTGCTCGACCCCTTGACGGGGCAGGTCGTGGCCAAGCACCTGCTGATGTTGGTACATTGAGAACGGAGAGAAAGGAAACCCACGTCTTTAGCCGCGAAGTCGGACTCGGTTACAATGCCGATCAACTCGCCGCGCTCATTGACAACGGGGACACACCCGATGCGGCGTTCCAGCAGCGTGCGCGCAATAACTTCTAGGGTCGTGTTTTCACGAACGACCACCACAGGTTGAGCCATGAGTTCGCGAACGATCATACACCCGTTCTCGCCAGTAAAGACTCGTGTTGAACATCAGTACCTATACTGCTTAACGTCCACTCCACGCAAAGCGTGGACCACGGATCGGCCACCCCATCGACAGACAGCGCATGGATAGCCTCACCTCGCTGGTCAAAAACCAACCACATAGACCGTAAATCGCTCATGCGCTGGCCATAATCTTTGAGTTAGTTTTCTCCAAGTTGGTGGTTCAGGGCTCATGGCGTTTTTAGCAACCCCAGGATGGCGGCATATCCTTTGCGTCACGTCCGCTTTGGCTGACATCGAGACCTCCGCGAACTCGTGCGGAACAAATGTGCCGAACCGGCCCGCTCCGGTGAATCCCGCCCACCCCTTCTCGACAATTCTGCTGCGGAGGTTTTATTGAGGTACTCCATGACGTATACAAGCGGGCCAGCCGATGCAAGCGGAGAAGGAATGAGGCACTGGTCCCGCTCGATCTGGAGCGCCGTGGCGGCAGGATCCGGTGTTCTTAAAACCGCGAGGTGGAGTGCACTCCCGAAGACGGATTCTATTTCGTGGCGGAATCATGTCGCTCGTCACGACGACCTTTGGGTCGGCCGACCTCACTGCATCTGCGCTCGACGTGACCGGACACTGTTCCGGGAGCAGCCATGGCCGTAGGGATGCTGACGGCAATCCTCTCTGGATTTGTTCTGGCGATCCTCGCCCCAGGGCTCTATCGCATTGTGCGCGGCGGCGCTGGGTGGCTGCTCGCCTTGTTGCCTTTAGGATTGGCAATCTACTTTGCCAGCCACGCGCCGCTCATCGCCTCGGGCGACGCCCTTTCCGAAAGCAACTCGTGGGTGCCGGCGCTGGGAGTCGATCTCTCGTTCCGCCTGGACGGGTTGAGCATGCTGTTGTCGCTACTCATTACTGGAGTGGGCGCCCTGATACTCGTCTATGCCGGCGGCTATCTGGCCGGTCACCCGCAGTTGGGCCGGCTGTATGCCTTTCTTCTCATGTTTATGGGGTCGATGCTGGGTCTGGTCCTCGCTGATAACATCCTGCTCCTATTTGTATTCTGGGAGCTGACCAGCATCAGCTCGTACCTCCTCATTGGCTTCGACCATGAGCGCGCCGCGGCTCGCTCGGCCGCCTTGCAAGCACTGCTCGTGACGGGCGGAGGAGGCCTCGCGCTCATGGCGGGCTTGCTACTGCTTGGCCAGGCGGGCGGAAGCCTGGAACTATCCACGCTCCTACTTCAAGCAGACCACCTTCGTTCGCATCCGCTCTATCTGCCTAGCCTGGTGCTGATCCTGATCGGGGCATTTACGAAGTCGGCGCAGTTCCCATTCCACTTCTGGCTTCCGGGCGCGATGGAAGCGCCGACGCCGGTCAGCGCGTATTTGCATTCGGCGACGATGGTCAAGGCAGGCATTTACCTGCTCGCGCGGCTTAGCCCGGCGCTCGGCGGCACAGACGCCTGGTTCTTGAGCGTGACCACGGTCGGAGGAGTCACTATGTTGCTGAGCGCCTGGCTGGCGATTACGCAGTCGGACATGAAGCGGATCCTGGCTTATTCGACGGTCAGCGCGCTGGGCACGCTGACGCTTTTACTCGGTCTAGGCGGAACGCTGGCGGTCCAGGCGGCGATGGCATTTTTGGTCGGGCATGCTTTGTACAAGGGTGCCTTGTTCCTCGTCGCTGGCACGCTCGACCACCAGACTGGCACCCGCGACGTTGACCGGCTGGGCGGATTATTCCGGGCCATGCCGATAACGGCGCTGGCGGCAGGATTCGCCGCGCTCTCGATGGCCGGCATTGCGCCACTGTTTGGTTTTCTCAGCAAGGAACTCTTTTACGAGGCCGCGCTTCGCGCCCCCGCGGCCGCCTGGATAACGGCGGCGGCCGTCACGGCGAACATTCTTCTCGCGGCCGCCGCGTTTATCGTCGGCATACGGCCCTTTCTAGGCAAGGCCGTTCCGACTCCCAAGCCCGCACGCGAGGCGCCGCTCAGCTTGTGGATGGGGAGTGTCGTGCTGGCCAGCTTGGGCGCGGTGATGGGCCTCTGGCCGGCGTTGGGAACGGACGGGCTGCTGTCCGCGGCCGGGACGGCCGTTCTGGGCGAGACGGTAAGCATCCACCTGAGCTTGTGGCACGGGCTGACGCTGGCACTCGCCTTGAGCGCAGTCACGCTCATCGGCGGAGTAATCGTTTACGTCAGTCGCGGGTTGCTGCGAAGATTGGCATCGCGCTGGGAAAGCCTCGGGCAATTTGGGCCTGCCCGTTGGTACGAGTTAGTTCTGCTGGGATTGAATGGGCTGGCGGGCGGCCAGACGCGACTGCTGCAGAGCGGCTATCTGCGCTATTACCTCATGATCGTTCTCGTTGCCACCGTAGGGCTCACTGGCACGACGCTCGCTACGCGCGGTCATTTGGTGAAGCCGACGGATTGGTCGGGTTTACATTTTTACGACGTGGGACTGGTCGTGTTGATCCTGATGGCGACCGTGGCCACGGTCCTCGCCCGGACACGACTGGCCGCCATCGCGGCCCTCGGAGTGGTCGGTTACAGCGTAGCGCTGGTCTTTGTTGTGTTCGGCGCACCGGACGTGGCGATGACACAGTTCTTGATTGAAACGTTGACCGTCATTCTTTTTGTGTTGGTCTTCTACCACCTGCCAGAGACCCCAGCATTGTCGAGCGCGCTAGCACGGGGCCGGGACGCCTTAATCGCGACAACGGTCGGAGTGCTAATGACGGCCTTTGTGCTGATCGCCACGGAAGTGCAGTACCAGCCGCCGATCTCGGAATACTTTGCCGAGCACAGCCTCCCCGACGCCCATGGCCGCAACCTCGTCAACGTGATCCTGGTAGACTTCCGCGGACTGGACACCCTGGGAGAACTCACTGTCCTGGCGGCGGCTGGGATTGGGGTGTATGCGCTCTTGAAGTTGCGTGTTGGCAAGCAACGAGGCACGGCGTCGGCGGCCTCTGGATCGGAGTGTGCCCCTAGCGCCGGTGACGCGAGTCTCCCCATCGCCAACCCGATGCCAAAGGAAGGGGAGGTCTCTTGAATTCTCTCATCCTCAAGGTGGCGACTCGCTTCATGCTGCCACTGTTGCTCCTCTTCTCGATCTTTCTGTTGCTGCGAGGCCACAATCAGCCGGGCGGGGGATTTAGCGGAGGTCTGGTTGGCGCTTCTGCCTTCGTACTGTACAGCTTCGCCTTCGGGGTACCGGAAACCCGGCAAGCGCTGGGTGTGGACCCACGGGGCTTAATCGGCGCGGGCCTGCTCGTGGCCATCGGCAGCGGCTTGCTCGCACTCTTTATGGGCCGGCCGTTCATGACCAGTGTGTGGGGCCAGTTGGACGTACCGGGCCTTGGCACGCTTTACTTCGGCACGCCGCTGGTATTCGACGCCGGCGTCTACCTGGTCGTCATCGGGGTCACGCTTTCGGTCATCTTGCCACTGGCGGAGGAATGATATGGCAACGCTCTTGGCGATTCTTATCGGCTCTTTGTATGCGGCCGGCGTTTACCTGATTCTGCGGCGCAGCCTGTTCAAGCTGATCCTCGGGTTGGTGTTGTTGGCGCACGGGGCTAACCTGCTGATCTTCACGGCCGGCGGGCTTACCCGCGCTCAGCCGCCAATCATTCCGCCGGACGCCACGGCGCTGCCCGTTCCATCAGCGGATCCGCTGCCCCAGGCCTTGATCCTGACGGCCATCGTCATCGGCTTTAGCGTCTTGGCCTTCGCGTTGGTGCTGTTTCACCGCGTCTACCAGACCATCGGTAGTGACGACCCGGATGAGCTCAAGGTAGGCGAACAATGAACTTGCTGCTGGTCTTACCCCTGGTGATCCCAGTATCGACGGCCGCGCTATCGCTGTTGGCCTGGCGTCGGCTCGCGCTCCAGCGTGTTCTCGCCATCGTCGGCACCGCGGTGCTCCTCGGCGGCGGACTGGCATTGCTGACTTTTGTCTGGAAGAATGGAATCGCGGCAACTCAGTTGGGGGCGTGGCCGGCTCCCTTTGGCATTACGCTGGTCGCAGACCTGTTCAGCGCCATCATGGTGGTGCTGGCGGGAGTGATCGGTCTGGCCGTGGCGGTTTACTCGCTGGCTAGCATGGACGAGCCGCGTGAGTCGTTCGGCTACTACCCGCTCCTGCAGATCCTGCTGATGGGCGTGTGTGGCGCTTTTCTGACGGGGGATTTGTTCAACCTCTACGTCTGTTTTGAGGTCATGCTGATGGCCTCGTTCGTGCTGCTGGCCCTCGGTGGCGAGCCAGACCAGTTGCGCGGTGCGATCAAGTACGTCACGCTAAACCTGCTGGCGTCCGCCCTGTTCCTGGCGGCGGTCGGTATCCTCTATGGCGTGGCAGGTACGCTGAACATGGCCGACTTGGCGAGAAAACTTAGCGAGGCGGCCGAGCCCGGAACGATGACCGCGCTGGCAATGTTATTCCTGATTGCGTTTGGCATCAAGGCGGCCGTCTTCCCGTTGTTCTTCTGGCTGCCTGCCTCGTATCACACTCCGCCAGTGGCCGTGTCGGCGGTGTTCGCCGGCTTGCTCACCAAGGTTGGCGTCTACGCTCTCATACGGGTCTTCACGCTGATCTTCGTCGCAGATGCAGGATACACCCACACGCTGATCCTCGTCATCGCCGGGCTGACGATGGTGACGGGAGTACTTGGCGCTGCGGCTCAGCACGAGTTCCGGCGCATCCTATCGTTCCACATTATCAGCCAGATCGGCTACATGATCCTGGGGCTCGGATTGGCCGGGCTGACGGACTCTCCAGCCATTTCGACGCTGGCGCTGGCCGGTTCGGTCTTTTACATCATGCATCACATCATCGTGAAGACGAATCTGTTTCTGGTGAGCGGCGTGGCCCAGCGGCTGGGCGGCTCGTTCGAGCTGAAGGAGCTCGGCGGCCTGTACCGCGCTTACCCAGGGCTGACCGTCTTGTTCCTGATCCCGGCTTTATCTCTGGCAGGGATGCCGCCCCTGTCCGGCTTCTTCGCCAAGCTCTCGCTGGTTCAGGCTGGACTCGGAGCGGAACAATATGTGATCGTCGCCGTGGCCTTGGTGGTCGGGCTACTGACCCTCTTTTCGATGACCAAGATTTGGGCCGAGGCATTCTGGAAAGCTGCGCCCGCGGACTCGTTGCGGCAGACACTCAGCGCCGCGGAAAAACGCAGTCTCCTGCTGCCGATTGGCATGCTGGCCGCAATGACCGTCACCATCGGGCTGGCGGCGGAACCAGTCTTCGCGCTGGCAACTCGGGCGGCGGAACAATTGACCGACCGAGACGCGTACATCCGCGCCGTTCTGGGAGAACCACAATGAGGATGTTTTTGTGGAATCTCTTGCTGGCGTTGGCCTGGACTGTCTCCACCGGCCAGTTCACAGTGGCGAACCTCCTGGTCGGCCTCGTCCTGGGTTACTTCATCCTGCTGTTTGCCGGCCGGGCCATTGGCCACTCCTCGTACTTTTCGAAGGTGCCGCAGGTTGTCGGCTTCGCCCTTTTCTACCTCGGGCAGCTCATCCTGGCGAACCTGCGAGTCGCCTACGATGTGGTTACGCCGACACATTACATGCAGCCCGGCGTGATTGCCGTTCCCCTCGACGCCCGAACCGACGCCGAGATCACTCTGTTGGCCAATCTGATCACGTTGACGCCGGGTACCTTGGCCCTGGATTTATCGGCCGACCGGTCGGTCCTGTATGTCCACGCCATGTATATCGACAACCGCGATGTGGACGAGGCCCGGCGGCAGATTAAAGAAGGCTTGGAGCGCCGGGTGCTGGAGTTGCTGCGATGAGTCTCTACGAAGTTACGCTGCTGGAGGGGGCGGTTACGCTGGGGTTGATGATGGCGGGCATTGCCATGTTCCTGGCCTTTTTCCGCCTGGTCCGCGGCCCAAGTCTGCCCGACCGAGTTGTAGCGCTCGATCTGATCGGGATCATTGCCGTGGGTGTGATCGCTGCTTACGACATTCTCACCGAGCAGCCGGTCCTTCTCGACGCCGCCACGGTTGTGGCACTCGTAGCGTTTCTGGGCACGGTGGCATTCGCACGGTATGTCGAGAGGAGGCAGCAAGATGAATGACATGGTGACCGCGGTGCTGATCGTTGTCGGCGGCGCGTTCATGCTGCTGGCCGGAGTGGGCATTGTCCGCATGCCCGATCTATTCATGCGGATGCAAGCCGCCACTAAAGCCGCAACGTTGGGCGCCGGCTGCATGCTGATGGCTGTGGCAGTCCATTTTGGCGAGCTAACGGTCGTGACCCGTGCTCTGCTGGTGACCGCGTTCGTCTTTCTTACTGCGCCGGTCGCAGCCCACATGATCGCCCGGGCAGCTTACTCGGTCCGTACGCCACTCTGGAAGGGCACCATCGCCGACGAGTTTCACGGCCATGAGGATTTAGCCCGGCAGCCAGCGAGAGAGAACTTGACCGCACAACAGGCAATTCCCTCGCCGGTCGAGGGAATTGACCGACTTCGACGTTGACGCTTAACCATGGCTTGCGCTCCCGAGGTAGCGGATCGAAAACCTCAGGCTAGCAGGTGCGTCAAGATGTGGTTCGTGTGACGGTTACTGAAATACAGCGCTGAACCCACGCCAACGTTGCGGAACAAGTGCTGGTTGACCTCATGGACTGAAGACCAGCGGATTATTGTCGGCAGTTTGCATGATCGAAGCAGAAACGCGGAATCTGTAATGATTGGCCAGGGTCGGTCCGCCTGCCAAGCACGATCTAAGCTGGCCTCGGGCTAATCGTACTTTCTGCCGCCAGTCAACAAATCGAAATTTTTTCGCGAACCGCTAACTGTTTCGCTGGCGATCGGCCGCATTTCGAACGAGGACGGTCATCGTCGCAGAGCGTTGGCTCTGTAAGCAGCTAAGCGGAGTCGCATGGACGGCAGAGGTCACGCTCGCCATGCCTGATCCGAGCCGGTCACCGTTTGCCTCCAGTGCGTAACGAGGTGGCGTCCTCTCGACTAATCGGCGTCATCTTGCCACCTTGCTCGATCGCGTGTGCGATCAGCATGCGGCGAATCTTGATTTCTTCAGGAACGCCGCTAAACGCGACTTGCCGAACTTCTTGCAGGTGGGGTTGCAGGCGATCAGTCCGGCCAACCGGAATAAGCAAGAGTTTAGGTCTCATGGGAATTGTCTCGACGTTCTTGAACGAGCCAACGTGGGAACCGATCCCCCTACTTGCCAAGGTAATCAACGATCACCGACGCGGACTGCGTCTCGTCATCCTCTCCACGTGGCCAACTGAACCTCGCTGGGCGTCGTGGCACCGAGAAACCGATATCGGGTCGGCGAGCCGACCTTTTCACGCTCGTATACGGCGATGCTCGTGGGCGGCTCGCGGCCCACGCCGTTCGATTCCACAAGCATCCGCACGAGGTTGCCATTTACCGGGATCGCCACAAGCTCGAGCAGCTCATCCGCCGCCAAGCATAGCGACTGAAAATGGCCGTCAAACGGGCCGCCGACAAACTCGACCCCAGTCGTCTGGCGAGTACGTGCCATTCTGTCAACACTCCGCTTACTCGGCTGTAATCAAACCAGCTTGTCATCGCCCCACGTAGCGCAGCGGGGGGTGCAACTGGCGCGCCGTCGCCGGTCGCAGGCCCGGCATAGTCTTTGCAGACTTGTCTCACGTTATCCCCACCGACCTCAATCTCGCAGGCCGAGGTGTTGGCCATGAGAAACCTAACCGCAATGGTGGCGATATCGTTGCTGCTTATCTCGACTGGTTGTCCGCAACGCTACGCTGCCGAGCCTCCAAACAACCCACCGTCGGCTGTCGAATCGCCACCGCCTGTGGGACTGAATGCCAACCCTGGCCGACCGCAGTCCGAGCGACCTGGCGATCCGTAGCGCGGCTTGCACGCTTGGAGATCCCAGACGGGCGAGCGGAGCGTGTTGAGCGTGCGGGTCAACTCACGAAGGCAAATTTTTGTTTGCGCGGGCGCATGCCGCGCGATAGCGGATTAAGGAGACCGGCCATGTCCTACAGCGCCTCGGTACATGCGAAAGCTGCTGAATTGACGAAGCTCGCCGTGGAAATGACGACGGCAGCTGGATCTGGTCATCCAACGTCCGCCGCCAGCCTGGCGCATTTAGTGACCGTCTTGATGTACGGCCACATGCGGTATGATCCCACCAATCCCACGGACGCCGCGGCTGATCGGCTAGTCTTGTCAGAAGGTCATGCATGCCCGATCGTCTATGCAGCAGGGGCCGACCTCGGGTTGCCGGTCCGCGGAACCTCAGGCTGGCGGCCAATGACTCGCGACGATGCGATGAGGCTCCGGGAGATCGATTCACCGATCGACGGCCACCCCAACCCTGCCGCAGGATTTCCTTTTTTCCCGGCAGCGACTGGATCGCTCGGCCAAGGTCTCTCGCTATCGTCCGGAATCGCGCTCGCCGCACGCCTGGACGGAATTGACAAGCGAGTATTCTGCCTGATCGGCGACGGCGAGAGCCGAGAGGGCCAAGTCTGGGAAGCGGTGGACTTTATTCTCGACCACAGACTTGTCGAGGTCTGCCCTATCTTCAACTGTAACGGCTTTGGCCAGTCGGATCCGGTCAGCGCCCAACAGAGCGCTGAAACACTGGCTGCCAAGCTGCAGGGAGCAGGCATTGATTGCCTGACAGTCGACGGGCACGATCCAGAAGAGATTCGCAACGCGCTCCTGCGGCATGCAGAGCGCGCCGCGCGCTTGGAGGCGTGCCCCCTGGCGATCGTGGCAACCACGAAAAAAGGCTGGGGCTTCAGTACTGTGCTGGGCTCGGAAGTGCATGGGAAACCCGTGGCCGAAGATGATTTGCCAGCCGCCTTGCAGGCCGTCGACGAAACTGCTCGGAATTTAAACGCCGCTTGGACAAAAGGCGACCTGATCCTTGAGGAGCCTCGGCCGGTGGCCCGCCCCGCTTCAAAAAAAGCTGCCGAAGCGCCAGCTTTTGGCGAGGCGGTCAAACGCTTCGGCTACGACGACTTGCTGAAAAGTGGCAAGCTGGCCACCCGCAAGGCATACGGAATTGCGCTGCGCGTTCTGGGCCATGTCAACCCGCATGTCGTGGCTCTCGACGGCGACGTTCGCAACTCGACTTATTCGGAGTACTTCGCGGACGATCCCTTGTTGCGGCAGCGGTTTTTCAAGTGCCGCATCGCCGAGCAGAATATGATCTCCGTGGCCGCGGGGCTGGCGGCTGAAGGAAAGATCCCCTTCGCCTCCAGCTTCGGCAAATTCATCATGCGCGGCTACGATCAACTGGAAATGGCACTTATCAGCCGCCTGAATGTCAAGGTCACCGGCTCGCATGTCGGCGTCAGCCTGGCTGCCGACGGTCCCAGTCAGATGGCGCTGCCGGATGTCGGGTACTTTCGAGCCTGGACGACCGTGCGGCGCGACGACGATCAACCGGTGCTCTACCTATTAAATCCTTCCGATGCGCGCTGCGCGTACTCACTGACGTTGGCAATGGCCGAACACGAAGGCGCTTGCTATCTGCGAACGATGCGGCCGGACGTTCCCTTGATCTATGGAGTCGGCACAAAGTTCCACCTGGGAGGCCACGAGGTGCTGACGTTTGGGCAGGACCTGCTGATCGTGGCCAGCGGCTACATGGTGCATGAGGCCCTGAAGGCTGTTGAACTCCTGCATCGACAGGATATCCGGCCGACGCTGGTCGACGCCTATTCGCTACCGTTTGACGAGTCGGCGATGGCCACGCTGGCCGAAGCCAACGGCGGCCAGGTGCTCTCTGTCGAGGACAACTATGGCGGCGGGATCGGCTCCGCAGTGGCCGATGCCCTGACCGCAACGGCAGGTAACTTCGCGGTGCGGCAACTGTACGTGCGAAGAATCCCCAAGTCCGGCCGCACGCCGGATGATGTGCTCGAATTCCTGGGATTGGCCGCCCACGACATTGCCTCTGCGGCCCAGGAAATGCTCGTCCCGCGGCCTTGATCGCTTCAAGCGGGGGGGGGCGGAGGTATGACATCCATGACGAACGCTGCGCATCGCAGGGCTTGAGGGATGCTCGGGCCGTCCTCAACGGCCTGGCGGACAGAGGATTCGATCTGGAAAAGATCGCTTGGCAACCGGAGAACGAAGGCGTGCAGAAAGTCATCGATCCATTCGACTGGCAACTTAGAAACCAGGCGACTGGCATTTAGAACCAACGACACTCAGAAACTCAGCGACAAGATTACGAATCCTCCCAGATAGATCACCAGCATCAGCACGCTTTCCAATCCAATATTTCCAGGGCCGTGCTTTTGCCGATAGATCAGCCCGGTCAGCAGGATGACATTCAGCAGGATCGCCAGACTTGTCAGAAACACCTCGCGGTGACCGACACCGCGCGCGTGATACAGCGACCCGGAGAGAAATACTGCATCGGCCGCCGCGACAAACAGGACGTCGAAGAAATTGCCCCCCACGATGTCACTCACTGCCAGGGTCAAGGCGCCGCGACGCACGGCAGCAACGCTGGTAACCAGCTCGGGTAGGCTGGTGGCAACTGCCATGAAGAGTCCGCCTACGATGGTTTCAGGAATAGAAGTCTTGGCGACGAGGTCTTGCGCCGCTTCCGCCACCACGACTCCGGCCATGGCCGTGAGCGACGCCGCCACGATCAAGCCGACAAAAAGCTTCCATAGACTTTCTCGGATGTGCGCGTGCTCTGGCAGATCGCGCACCGTCTCATCAGTCTGAGTCGGCTTCCACATCGGGTCCGCCCGCGTCCGATAAACCAGCCAGAACGCGCAGGTAGCGGCCACAAGCAGGGCGAGGGTGGCGGGGTGCACGCGAAGGATCGTCACGTTGGGACCGCTCAACCCGGTCAGAATCAGCACCATCAGGACGATCAACATGCAAGCCTGCATTATGTTGGGCACCGAGGCGGCCGCATGCTCGAGGTTGGCCCGTCGATAGGCGATGTCCGCTACGGCCAGTGCCGCGGTCTGCACTGCGATCCCTCCCAAGGCGTTGCTGATCGCCAGCGAAGGGAACCCTTCCAAAGCGGCCGTGACCGACGCCGCCAGGCCGGGCAATGCCGTGATGAACCCGAGCAGCACGGTTCCAGTCAATGCCTCGCCCAGGCCGGTGCGATCCGCCAGACGATCGGCCAAGCCTGCCGTTGCTACGCCAGTCACTCCGATCACCGCTGCCGCAGCGATGAAGAGAACGACGTCGCCCCAAAGTGGAATCGAGAATTCGAGCATTGCGAGACGCAGCCTGCCTTGAGGATGTGGCAATGCGCGGCTGCCACGGCTCAATCGAGTTTTCTCGGCTTCTATTTTTTGTCAAGTTGCAGTTGCGGCTCGACAACATGCCCACCGCGCGGCCCCGACGAAGCCTGCGTCGCCGCCGAGCTGCGCATAGTCAAGCTTGGTGAGTTCACGCAGCCGCGGAAACGTCCGCTGGTGGACTTCGTGCACGATGCGCTCGAGGAAGCGCCGACCGAGTGCCGTTTCATGACGCCCGAACGTCATGCCGCCCCCGAACAGGACCACTTCCGGATCGAACGCATGCATCATGCTGGTTGTCGCCACTCCCAATGCGCGAGCCGTTTCCATGACCAATTGGTATGCCAAGTCATCGCCTGACTCGGCCGCCTCTCCGATGTCCCGGGCCGTGAGCTGGTCGGCGGATGCGTTGCGCAAGGAGGACGGGCTGCCTTGTTCGAGCGCCTCGCGGCAGCGGGCAACCAGCGATCGAGCGCTGCAGATCGACTCGACCGTGCCGCATTGGCCAGTTCCTGGCAACTCTCGCTGAGAGTTCATGTCGATAATCATGTGGCCGCACTCAGAACCATGCGAATGCGCCCCTTCCAGGATTTTGCCTTGCAGAACCAGGCCCGCTCCGATCCCTGTTCCCAATGTCCAAAGCAGCAAACTATGGCCATCTCCGCCGCGAACCTGGTACTCGCCGTATGCGGCTGCAGACGCGTCATTCAAGAGAGTTACCGGCCTCTTCAGATTCGCAGCAACCTCGTCGCGAATTGGCGTGTCTTCCCAGCCTGGCAAATTGGGAGGATAGAGCAGACGGCCGGTTGCGAAATCCATCGGCCCGGCCGAGGCCAAACCCACACTGCCGATCGCCTCGAGCGTTAGTCCCGCCTCCGCAATGGCCTCCCGAGCAACCTCTAGCAAGTTGTCAATTCCTATGCGGGGGCCAAGCTCCGCCCGACTCCTTCGCTTCACCCGCGACAACGTGCGAGAGCCGTGGTCGATCACCCCGGCCCTGACGTTAGTGCCACCCAGATCGATACCTAGTGAGCAGAGGTTTTGGGAAGTGCGCATGGTCATGTCGTCGGGCAAGTTCTCTTTAACATGCTCCGCTTGACCGCCGGTGATGTGCTCGGAGAGCACGCACAACAGGGGCCTCGCGATTCGCTGCAACGTCTGCAAACCGAATACCTAGCTTAATTTCTGCGCATCGAAGCATGGTCGTTGAGACAACAACCTGGGCACTAACCAACCAAGATGGGGCATGAGGAAGCAGACGAACGAACACGTCCACGCCCTCTCGCGGCCAAGCGCGGGCCTCCGCGGCAACCGCTTACCCCGGTGGAACCGCGCAGTTCCCCAAGCGGTGCAATTTCCGGGGCTACCTGCATCCATTCGGGCGCGCGGTTTGCGGCCCCGCGCGGGGTTTCGGCTCACCGCATTCGTCCGTCTCGAATTCCGTCTCCAGAATGAGCGCGTTATCACGGAGTGCTCCCGCCACGGCGACGCGCCAGTCGCGCCGCGCCTGCGCTTCTTTGATGAAGCCGCCGGACATCAGAGCGTAAGAGCGAGAAAGGTGGCGATCGCGCTGCGGGGTGGGAACGCCGCCTGACCGAATAGTTTTCCACAAACACGTATACCAGCGCTTTTGACTATGGCTATCGCTGAACTTTTGGGCTCCATTCCGCTCGCCCACTTCTATGAACAGTACTTTCTTAAGTTGCCATTTGCGCTTGCGGGCGGTTGCAGCCATCTCCTCCCACTCGCAACACGCGAGACCCTTTTAGAGATCCTCTCACAGCCGGATGCCGACATAATTGCAGCCTCAGCAGCAACAGCGCAGCACTGCTCGCCACCAATCGACGCAGCTCAGCTGGACACAATCCTTACGACAGGCGCCTCGGTCGGAGTTCGCCATGCCCAACGTCAGAATGCGGCGTTGGCGAATCTCGCGGAAGATTTCGCTAGAGACTGTAACGCCGTTGTTGACATTCACCTGTATCTGACCCCCGCGCGCTGCCCAGGGTTTGGTTGGCATTACGATGCCGAGGACGTATTCATTCTCCAGACCTGTGGAGCCAAGGTTTGGGAGTTGCGGAAGAATACTGTCAATCCGTGGCCCGTGGCCGAAACCCTCCCGGAAGACATGCGGTACGAGAAAGAGATAATGCCGATTCTGAGCTGCAATCTTGCGGCAGGCGATTGGCTATACATTCCGGCTGGCTACTGGCATCGGACCCGGGCAGGGAGTGATTCGATTTCGTTGTCGGTCGGCCTTGCCACTCGCTCTGGAATCGACGTGCTCGATTTCTTCCGACAGCAACTGCGGGAGTCATTGCGCTGGCGTCAGCGCGTGCTGCCTGTGATTGCATCAGACAATGCGGCTACCAGCGAGGCGGCGCTGGCGATGCATCTTGCGGAATTGGCTCAGGATTTTGCGGCAGTACTGACCGCTCCATCCGCTGCAGCGGAGTTCCTGGAATTCTGTCGCGCGAGTTCACGCCGATCCACGTGACGGACAACGAACCGGCCCTTCGTGCTGACACGTTGCCGGCTATACTCCCCGCGATTGGTGAACTGTACCGGAAGTGATCTCCCCTGGGGGAGCGTTCTTAAGTTGGGCCTTCGCGGTGTTGGCGGCCATGAACTTTTCAATTGCCTTCGGCATCAAGTGATGCAAGACATTGAATACGCCACCTTGCCAGCCTGTGATGAGCTCGTCTTCTGGATCCACAACCAGTTTTACCAGCGTATCGATCGTGATCCGGGGGTCGTAAGTTGGTGGGATCGGTTCTGCTTTGTGACCCGTATAGTTGGCCGCATGTTCGAAGAATTCGGTGCTGTGAGCCATTGGCATCACGGTGCACACTCGAATGTCGGACAAGTTTTCTTCGCGAAGTTCCTGGCGCAAGGCATCGGACAATCCAACTACTCCAAATTTCGCAGCCACGTATGAAGCATAAAGAGGGGCCGGGATTTTTCCGACGACGGACGCGACATTAATGAGAACGCCCGCCCGCTGTTGCCGGAAATGACGAAGTGCAACGTGGCTTCCCGCGATCGTGCCTAGCAGATTGGTGCAAACGACTTGTTCATGATCTTCCAGAGGGACCGCATCGAACCGTCCGATCGCGCCCACGCCTGCATTGTTGATCCACACGTCGAACCGTCCAAACTCGGCGATAGACTTCTCGGCCAGGTTTTGCACTTCTCCCCTGCGGCTGACATCGGTTGGAACGGCGATCGCTCTGCCTCCTGCCAACTCGCACTTGTGTTTGATTTCATGCAATGCTTCCGCGCCGCGGGCAGCCAGCACCACACTGGCGCCCCGCTCGGCCAACTTGAGCGCGGTTCCCCTTCCAAAGCCGCTTGACGCCCCGGTAATCACGATGACCTTGCGGCGATAGTCATTTTCAACGGTCATGGATCAACCTGCTGGAGCACCGCGGCCTTACGTCTTGGCAACCATCCTGCTTGAAGAGCCGTTCACGGCTTCAGCACCACCTTGATGCAGCCGTCTTTCTTATCACGAAATTTTTGGTACGCTTCCGGCCCTTCCTGGAGCGGCACACGATGTGTCACGATTACCGCGGGATCGATCTCGCCGGCTTCAATTTTTGCCAGCAGCATCTTGTGGTACTTGGCCACATGTGTCTGGCCGCTCTTCAAGGTCAAAGCCTTGTTAACGACCGCGCCAAAAGGCAGCTTGTCGGGGAAGCCCAAGTAGACTCCGGGGATGGAGACCGTTCCGCCTTTGCGGCAACAGAAAATTGCCTCGCGTAAAGCATGCGCCCGGTCGGTGCCGAGCATGATCGTCGTCTTGACTTTGTCATAGATGGCGTCCAGGGCACCGGTTCCGTGTGCTTCGGCGCCAACTGCGTCAATGCAGCGATCCGGCCCACGGCCACGAGTCATTTCCATGAGGGTGTCGTATACGTCGTGTTCATCGAAATTGATCGTCTCGGCATTCCCATACTGCCTGGCCATCGCCAGCCGTTCAGGCACGCGATCAATCGCGATGACACGCGTCGAATTGAACATCCAAGCGCATTGAATCGCGAACTGCCCGACGGGACCGCAACCCCAGACGGCCACAGTTTCGCCTGGCTCGATCTCGGCGTTCTCGGCCGCCATGTAACCGGTGGGGAGGATGTCGGACAGGAACAGCACCTGCTCGTCGGCGAGATCGGATTCGATCTTCAATGGACTTACGTCGGCGTACGGCACGCGCAGGTACTCTGCTTGGCCGCCGGCAAAGCCGCCGAGCATATGCGAATAGCCGAACAAGGCCGCGGGAGAATGCCCCATCGCTTTGCGGGCGATCTCGTAGTTCGGATTCGAAGTGTCGCACAACGAGTACATCTGCTTTTCGCAAAACCAGCACTTGCCACAAGCGATCGTAAACGGGACGACGACACGATCGCCTGGCTTTAGGTTTCTCACTTCTTTACCGACTTCGACAACTTCGCCCATGGGTTCGTGGCCAATCACATCGCCAGCCTGCATGGTGGGCATGAAACCATCAAGTAGATGCAGGTCGGATCCGCAAATCGCAGTCGACGTAATGCGCACAACCATGTCCGTGGGGTCGACGATCTTGGGATCGGGTACGTTGTCGCAACGGACATCGCCTTTGGCATGCCAGCAGATTGCTCTCATGATTGGTCTCCCGCGATCTCGCGATGCGTAGTTGCTCCAGTCGGCTCGACGATTTCGCCCGCCTCCGCCCTCCGATATCCGCTGCCTTCGACTTTCGCCGCCGTCGTGAGTTGCACCGCGCATAACACATCCGCCAGTGTCACGCCTACGACTGCCAAAGCGGCCCTGAGAGCCTGCCGACGACGACGAGTGGAACTCGACGCGAGCGGCACGGCGAGCGTTGTCAGGTCGAGAGCATCGCCAGCAACGCGAGCCCACAGCCAGCCAGCGGGTTGCTTCGACTGCAGGATTCCGAGACCTACGCCAACTTCTCTGAGGCCGTATGCCCGCAGCAGATTGGGACCACGAATTCCGGAGACGCGTTCCACTACTCGCGGCGCAAAGATTTCTGCGGCTCCCAGCGCGATGCTAAACCAGCCTAGCCGACGGGCAAACTGCAGGCCCGGCGCATAAGGAACGTCTGCCGGCGCATGCGAGGGAGGACGCAGCGAATGACTGGGCTTGAATCTTTCGGCGATGCTGTGCATGGCAAGCTCTCCGTGGAACGGATCGGATCGAGCGCTACCCGGGCAAATCAGGTGCCATCACAAGCTTCGATTCAAAGAAGATCCTGGATCTGCCACCCCGCGCGGTTGCCGAACAGCACCGAAGATCGAAACGAGACCTGAGGCCGGAGTTCGCCGCTTCGCCGCTAGGAGGCATGGAATTTGCAAATGGAATTTGCAAAAGTTTGGGCGGACTCAAATCAATCACTTAGCCACGAGAGTGACGAAGATGTTCCGGCACATTAAAGATCTGCAATTTGACGCCCGCGTTTCTCAGCCCGATCCGAGATTCGCAAATCTTCTCTTGGAGCAATTTGGCGGCGGGAATGGTGAGCTCAAAGCTGCCATGCAGTACTTTGTCCAAGCGTTCGGGTGCAGGCGAGCATACCCAGACAAGTACGATTTGCTAATGGACATTGCGACCGAGGAATTCAGCCATCTCGAAATCGTGGGCGCGACGATCACGATGCTGCTCGACGGCGTCAACGGCGAACTGAAGGATGCCGCAGAAGGAAACCTGGTCGCCCAGATTGGAAATGGCTCGGCTAAGAAGAACGATGTCATAGGGATGGCAATGGACAACCCGCGCTTCTTATTGGAATCGGCGGGCGGGCCGCTTGTGACCGATTCCGTCGGGGTACCGTGGAGCGGTGCCTTCGTCAACGCAAACAGTGATCTTACAGTCGATCTCCGTTCAAACATCAGTGCCGAGACTCGGGCCAAGATCATCTATGAGCGGTTGCTGCAGTTTACGGACGACCCACACGTACAGGACAGCCTGCGTTTTCTCATGACGCGCGAAATTGCGCACTTCCAGCAGTTCACCGCAGCGCTCTCGACAATCGAACCCAATTTTCCACCGGGCGTCCTGCAAGGAGATTTACGATTCACGCACAGCTATTTCAATATGTCGAACGGGGAAGAAGATGCGCGTGGACCGTGGAATAAAGGTAAAGGACCCTGGGAGAAGGGTGAACAATGGGAATACATTGACGACCCAACTGCTCAAGTACGCGATACCGCCGGCCAGACGGTGAAGCAGATTGAAGGTCATCAACGCGACGAGAGGGAAGTGCACTCGCTGGAGAAGGAACTGGCAAAAGCGCGAAGTGCTGAGGCCAGCGTTGGACTCAAGGGCGAGCAAGTCTGGTCCAGCTACGCCGGCGAACAATAAGCGGGGAAAGCTACCCGCCAGGGCACTCCGACTTGCTGGCGCGTGGCGTGCAGATGGGAGTTAGCGACGCTCCCCAGCCGCCAGCGCTCTGACACCGCCGCCGATCTCGCCGGCGTGCGGGTTTGGAGCGCGCTGCAGTGCCATTCGAGGGACAATCGTCACCGCCGCGAAATGGCCACCCGCTCGGCAAACGTTTGCCGAGCGGATGGCCGTGGGCTTCTAGTCGCTACCCTCGATCTTTACCAACTTGTTGTACAAGCCCATGATCAGAATCGTGGGGGCCCAGTGGCCGACGAAGTTACTCATCTGTTGCTTGCCCATAAGTTGGAGGCCGAGCGACAGCCCCATTGATCCGAGCGCTGCCCAAAGGAAGGTATCCGAGGGAAGCCTCGCCGTTCGTTCTTCGATAGCCCGAGCTACTGAGCCCTCACGGTGGTCGCGATATCCTGTCATCGCCTGTGCCATCATTCGCTCTCCTAGGTGTCACAACGTGCGGAAGCCGACAATCGGCAGGGCCGGTGAACTGCAAACGCTGTTCCCGCTTACGTCTATGCCAGAAGCGCATCACAGCCCCCGGAGTGCGACTTCGGCCGGAGGGGTTGGCATACGGATTGCCGTTCAAAAGGCGCATGATCCGCACCCCGTCCCAACGTGTTTTTCTGGAGCAACGGCTGGAGGAAGTCTGCCAGCTGCTGCGCAATCTTGGTCGTCAATCAGCCAGCGCGGCGCAGTGGCGCGAGCTCAATCGCGAACGCATGCTGCTGGCGGACATGCTGGCCAGCAGATTTCGGAGTACGCTGCCCCGCCAGGAAGCAGGATAGGCTTCCGATCTCTCGGAAGCTTGGGCGAGAGTTGCGAAATCGCGCGCCGCGACACCTCCAAGCTCTGAGAGTATGAACGACCGATCTGTCGCGGCCAGCGACACCCGCGGGCAGCGACACAACACGCAGGGTCTAGCGAATCGCTGACGCCATCAACGCCTCTCGAACGCCGAAGGTGCAATTCTCGTCTGCACACCGCACCGGCAAGCAAGCGTGAGAAGAACAAGGGACCGTAACCTGTTTTTGGAGGGATGCGAACGCCTTGCTCTCGAGGAATCCAGCCACTAGCAAGTGCAGCTAAGTCTTCCGCCCCAGCTCGACGCCCGCCAAACTCGAGCTTTCCATCCTTTCCACATTACTTGTACGAACAACACTGAACGATCCGTCCGTCTCCAGGACCACGGCCTCGACGTCCTGCGGCGACGGTAGTCCCGCAGCACGAATTGCCGCGAGCACGTCATCCTGATTGACTCTTGTCCGCCGAAGGGCGTCAGGCAGAAACTCGCCACGGTGAAGAACTAAGCTGGGCTCACCGGTCACGATACGACGCACCCACTGCAGGCGGACGCTGGACCACGTAATGATGAATTGCAGCCCAACAAGCAGGGAGAACGCCAACAATCCCTGTGCAAGTGGAACATCCTTGCTGACCAGGATGCTGGCGAGAGTGGAGCCCAACGCGACCGTGACGATCCAGTCGAAGGCGTTCATCCGAGATAGAGTCCGCTTACCCGACACTCGCAAAATGATTACCAACCCCAGGTAGGCCAGCACACCGACGACCATGGTTCGGAACAGGACTGCCCAGTTGTCGAAGAATATCTGCTCCATCGGTCTCTCAATCCGGTCGACGCGCTAATCAAGATAAGCCGCCAGGAGAGCAAGTTTCATGCGATTCCCTCCCACTTCGGCTTAAATCGTGGAGCGATGCTGGAGCTTTTTTCCACTCACCCAACCAGGCACCAGGCGGGCCGCGGCAGGTCGCGCCTGTCCCGAAATGTTCGTGCCTCGCGACGATGCGCGCTGCACGCTCATCGCTCAAGTTGGTCGCGATTTTCGCGGGCGACTAGTCGTTTGGTATGCTCCCGCTCGCAGAGCTGCTAGCGAATAATCTCTGCGCTCGGAACCAGATTGGCATAACGCTACTTATAGCCAATAGCGATACCCTGTCCTGTTGTGAAATTGGCGTACTACCGCCGACCGCGGCATCACTGTTGCAGCACTCGGCGGGCCGTGGCAGCGACGATCCGCTGCCTTATCTAAGTCTGCCATTTCTCAAGGAGTACGTATCGATGAAACAGTTTCTGTTAACGAGTGCTGCGATTGGCGCCTGCCTAATGCTCGTAGCAACCTCTGTCTTGGCCCAACCGCGACCAAGTGATCCTGACACGGCCGGACGAGACCCTCAACGCGACCAGCAATCTGAAGCGCGGCAGTCGGCGGATGAACGGGAGGGGTCGCAACGTCAACACCAAGCTTCTCAAAGTCAGTCGTCCCCGCAGACTGACGAGGAAGCCACCGAATACCGGGGCAATGAGCGAGCGGCGTTGGGGGTGATGCTCAGCGAGGGGCGTGATGGCCAAGTGTCAATCTCGCAGGTCCTGTCTGGAAGTCCCGCTGAACAGGCCGGCATCCGGCGGGGAGATAAAATCAAGAAGATCGACAATCAAGAAGTGAACGCCTATCGCGACGTGATCCGGCTAGTCAATCGAAAAGGTCCGGACGACGACATCAGGATTACCATCCAGCGCGCAGGCGAAGAGAAGCAATTGGACGTTTCACTCGAGCCACGCGAAGAAGTCTTTAACCAGGATCAGCTGTTCTCGATGCCCACTCAAAATCCCGACCGTGGCCAATCGGCGCAGAGAACCAGCCGGCAGGATCAGTGGCGAGCGGACAGCGGTGGACTGTACGAGCGGCCACAGCAGGTGCGCAGCCGAAATGACCAGAGGTTCGGTCAGCAGCCGTCTCGGCGAGGCCCGGGCCAGGAGGGCGAATATGCTGATAATCGGCGTCCGCAGTACGATGACCGCTCATATCAGTCCGACCGTCGAGAGCAAGGTAGTCGCGCCGGTTATGACCAGAACTCAGATCAAGTAGCCCGCCGAGATGATCGTCGAGCAGACGACCGCTTCTACGAGCAGTACGATCAGCGAGACGCTCGGCAACGTGAGCAGTACTCCCAGCGGCAATTCACCCAGCGGCAGTCCGACCGACCGACACTGGGAATTGGGCTTCGCACCGATGGCCCAGCCTTGAGGGTCTCGCAGGTGTATCGAAACAGTGCTGCCGAAGATGCGGGTCTCCGACGCGGCGACGAGATTGTCGAGATGGAGGGCCGGCAAGTCCGTTCGTATGAACAGTTGCTTCAAGCTCTCGATCAACACGAGGCTGGAGAGAGTATCACGCTGGTCATCGTTCGTGATGGACGACGTCGGCAAGTTGATGCGCAACTTCAGCGGCCGGACGAATACTCCCAACAATCCTGGCAACAACAGCGGGCGCGGGGCGAACAAGGGCAATGGGACGATCGGCAGCCCGGCGCGGATAACCAGGAGCAACGCACCGGCGACCGCGATTGGGAAGCGGGACGTAAACAAACGGGCGAGCCGTATGACGCAGAGTTTGATTTCTGAGACGCTGCATACCTAGAGGTCTGCGTCGGCGCCGCGAGGCTGCCTGGTAAAGTGCCAGACAGCCTCGCTTTTTATTGGCAACAAGAATCTGCCTTCGGGACTCGTTGTCTGTGTGCAGCGGCGCGGCCATGCACATGAGCCGGATTTCGCAGGAGATGCTCGCGGTGCTGCTCTTCCCGGCCCCTTTCAACGCCTCGTGCGGGGCGCCTGAAGTGCGGATAGCCCCCGGGCGGGCCGCAATGGCGGTTGTTATAATGGAGTTTCCTGCCCGAGGGTGCCCGCCAGCGCGCCTTCGAAAACTCCGCCAAAGTGCCTTGGGATGCTTCTCCATGCGAATGCCGATCCTGACCAGCCCGAGATTCGTGTTGGCTGTGGTGATGTTGATCAGCGCCGGACCCATCCGCGCGACCATGGCGACAGAGCCGGCCGTCTCCTTCCAGCGCGACGTTCGCCCGATTCTCTCGGCCCACTGCTTCAAGTGCCACGGTCCGGACGACCAGACTCGCGAGGCCGGCGTGCGGTTCGACGTGCGCGAGTCGGCGATTGCCGAGAGTGAAAGCGGCAGCCATCCGATTGTTCCCGGCAAGCCGAGCGAGAGCGCGCTCGTGGAGCGGATCTTCGCCGACGACGAATCCACCGTGATGCCCCCGCCGGCGACCAACAAACCGCTCTCTCAAAAACAGAAAGAGACGCTACGGGCATGGATCGCTTCCGGCGCGGAGTATGAATCGCACTGGGCATTCTCAGCGATAGTGGCGGCCACTCCCCCGGCAGTGAAGCATGCGTCGTGGCCGCGCGGCGCGATCGACCACTTCGTGCTTGCCCGCATGGAAGCCGCCGGACTGACTCCCGCGCCCGAGGCTGATCGACACACGCTCGTACGGCGCGTGTATCTGGACCTGGTTGGCCTGCCGCCTACGCCGGCGGAAGTCGCGGCGTTCGTTGATGACTCGTCGTCCGACGCTTATGAGAAACTGGTCGACCGGCTGCTCGATTCGCCGCACTACGGCGAGCGCTGGGCGCGGCGCTGGCTCGACCTGGCCCGCTATGCCGATACCAACGGCTATGAAAAGGACCGGGTGCGGTCAATCTGGCCCTATCGCGACTGGGTGATCAACGCCCTCAATGCCGACATGCCTTTCGATCAATTCACGATCGAGCAGTTGGCTGGCGACATGCTGCCCGAGGCCACGCCCGCGCAACTGGTGGCGACCGGCTTTCACCGGAACACGATGTTGAACGAGGAAGGAGGCGTCGATCCGCTGGAGTTTCGCCATTACGCGGTGGTCGATCGCGTCAACACGACCGGCACCGTATGGCTGGGACTGACGATCGGCTGCGCGCAATGTCACACGCACAAGTACGATCCCCTCACGCACCGCGACTATTACCAGTTCATGGCGCTGTTGAACAACGCCGACGAACCGGAGCTGGACGTGCCGCAGCCGGGGATCACTGTCGAGCGCGAGCGACTGCTGGCCGAGATCGCCACGCTCGAAGCCGACCTGCCGAATCGGTTTCCGCCGCCGGAAGAGTTTCGCTGGCAGGTGCCGACGATCGTGAAGGTCGAATCGGCCGCCGGCGCTAATGCCGAGGTCAGTGAAGATGGTGCGGTGCGGCTGACCGGTAACGTGCCGCAAGCGGACGACTACACCGTGGTCGTGGACACCGAGTTGTCGAACATCGCGGCGCTCGAGCTGGTGGCCTTGCCCCACGACGAACTGCCGAGCAAAGGACCGGGCCGGGCGCCGAACGGCAACTTTGTGCTCACCGAGCTGTCGCTTACAGCGGCGAGCGCCGCAGGCAATGACGAGCCGCGGCCGGTTGCCATCGCAAGCGCCACGGCGGATTTCGCTCAGGAAGGATTTCCCGTGGCCGCCGCTCTCGACGGTGATGATAGGACCGGTTGGGCGATCGACGGTCCGCAGCCGTGGAACGTCGAGCGCACGGCCGTGTTCCGGTTGGCCGAACCGCTGCCAACGACAGGTGACACGCGGCTCACGATTCGTCTGGGGCAGCAATACGGCGGGCAGCACCTGCTGGGGCGGTTTCGCGTGCGACTGGGCGAAGCGCGCAGCGATCATCGTCCATTGGCAGAGCAGCGCGCAGAGCACCTGCAGCAAAAGTTCGATGCTTGGCTCACGAGCGCGTCGGCCGACGCGCGCAACTGGACGCTGCTCAAGCCCACGCAGGCCACAAGCATCGTCCCTACGCTGACAATGCTCGACGACGGCTCGATCATTGCCAGCGGAGATCAAACCAAGAGCGACACCTACCAGGTCTCGCTCGAGAATCCGCTGCCGAGAGTGACGGCGATCCGGCTGGAAGTCCTGCCCGACGAGAGTCTGCCGCGGCGTGGTCCCGGCCGCATTGCCTACGAGGGTCCCTTCGGCGATTTCTTCCTGAGTGAAGTCTCGCTCCGCTCAGGCGATACCCTCGCGAAGCTGGCGAGCGCAAGTCATTCGTTTGCGGCCGGCGCGCATGTCGCCGGTCGGGCAATCGACGGTGATCAACAGACCGGCTGGTCAATCGACGGCGGACAAGGCCGCGCACATACAGCCGTGTTTGTGCTCGCCGAACCGCTTGAGAACGCCACCTCGCTCGACCTGTCTCTGCTGTTCGAACGCTATTACGCGTGCGGGATCGGCCGCTTCAAGGTCTGGGCCACCGACGAGTCGCGACCGGTTACGGCGCTGCCGCTCTCGACCGAGATCGAGCGCATGCTGCTTGTCGACAAGTCTCAGCACACCCCCGAGCAGCGTGAGCAGCTATTGAGCTACTTTGTCTCGATCGCGCCGGAACTGGCCGCCGATCGCGAGAAGATCGCCGACATCCGCAAACAAGTTCCCGAGTATCCGCGAACGCTCGTATTTCGCGAGCGTACGCCTGAGCATCCACGACAGACGTTCGTGCATCATCGGGGTGAGTTCACGCAGCCGAAGGACGCCGTCGACGCGCAACTACCCAGCATGTTCGAGCCGTTCGGACCCGGTGAGCCGGCCAATCGCCTCGCGCTCGCGCGGTGGCTGGTGAGCGAACGCAACCCGCTCGTCGGCCGGGTGACCGTCAATCGACTGTGGGCGGCCCTCTTCGGCAAAGGCATCGTGCGGACAACCGAGGACTTTGGTTTTCAGGGTTCTCCTCCTTCGCATCCGGAGCTGCTGGACTACCTGGCGGTGGAGTTCCGCCGTCAGGGTTGGTCGCAAAAGCAACTGCTGAAGATGATTGTCACGAGCGCGACTTATCGGCAGTCGTCGCGCGTCACGCCCGAGGCGCTGCTGGCCGATCCGCAGAACGATTGGCTCGCGCGTTTCCCGCGTGTGCGGCTGGAAGCAGAACTGGTACGCGACGCGGCGCTGCAGATCGGCGGACTGCTGACCGAAAAGCTCGGCGGTCCCAGCGTGTTCCCGCCGCAGCCGGCCAGTGTCACGTCAGAGGGTGCATACGGTGCGCTGTCGTGGACCGTGAGCGAAGGGGCCGATCGCTATCGTCGCGGTCTGTACACGTTCAGCAAGCGCACCGCGCCGTATGCGATGTTCTTGACATTTGACGCGCCAAGCGGCGAAGCGTGCATTCCACGCCGCGAAGTTTCAAACACCCCCTTGCAGGCGCTCACGCTCTTGAACGACGGTGTCTTCGTGGAAGTCGCCCAGGCACTGGGCCGGTCTCTGGCAGCCGAGGCATCAAGCCCGGAGCAGGGGCTCGATTCGCTTTTCACTCGCTGCCTGGCCCGCCCGCCCAGCCCCCAGGAGCGCGAACTGTTTCTTGCGGCCCAAGCGCAGTTTCGCCAGCGACTCGCCGCCGGGGCGATCGATGCGCAGGCAATCGCCGGACCGGGCGAGACCGATGTCAAGGAGCGTGCACTCTGGACGTTGTCTGCACGCGCGCTGTTGAACCTCGACGAAACGTTCACCAAGGAATAAGACATGG
The DNA here is from genome assembly GCA_041741015.1 of Pirellulales bacterium. Lineage (GTDB taxonomy): Bacteria > Planctomycetota > Planctomycetia > Pirellulales > PALSA-1355 > JALHMI01. The sequence goes on along the minus strand of JBGSKX010000309.1, from coordinate 20,651 downwards.
CGCAATCGAATCCTGAAACTCTGTATTCGCGGCGCAGCTTCCTGCAGCAGGGAGGTCTGGGGCTCGGTCAGATCGCGCTGGCTTCGCTGCTGACTGGCTCCCTGGAGTCATCTGCAGGTGCCGCCCCCGCGCCCACTACCAACCCGCTCGCGGCGCGACCTGCGCACTTTGCACCGCGGGCCAAGGCCGTGATCCACCTGTTCATGGCGGGCGGGCCGAGTCATCTCGATCTGTTCGATCCCAAACCGAAGCTGGCCGAGTACGAAGGCCGGCCGATTCCGCCGGAAGTCATCGGCGGTCAGCGTTACGCCTTCATTCGCTCCGACGCGGCAGCGCTCGGCCCGCGGTTCAAGTTTGCCAAGCACGGCCAGTGCGGTACCGAACTGGCCGAGGTTCTGCCCGGGCTTGCAGGCGTCGTCGATCAGGTATGCCTGGTGCGTTCCGTCACGACCGATCAGTTCAATCACGCGCCGGCGCAGATCTTTTTCAACACGGGCTTCTCGCAGCCGGGACGTCCCAGCATGGGTGCGTGGGTCACCTATGGCCTGGGTGCCGAGAGCCACGATCTGCCGGCGTTTGTCGTGATGTCGACCGGGGCCGGCATCAGCGGCGGAGCGGCCAACTGGTCCAGCGGTTTTCTACCGACCGTGCATTCCGGCGTCCGCTTTCGCAACCAGGGCGATCCGATCTTGAATGTTTCGAGTCCGCCCGGCATCGATCGAGAGACGCAGCGCGACACGCTCGACCTGGTCAGCAAGCTCAACCGGCAACGACTCGAAACGATTGGCGACCCGGAAATCGCCACCCGCATCGCCTCTTACGAAATGGCGTATCGGCTACAGTCGTCGGCTCCGGAGTTGACGGACCTGACACGTGAGACGCCCGAAACGCTCGAGTTGTACGGTGCCGATCCGGCCAAGCCGTCGTTCGCCCGGGCCTGCCTGCTCGCGCGGCGGATGGTCGAACGCGGGGTCCGCTTCGTCAGTATTTACCACGAAGGTTGGGACGCGCACAGCGACGTGGTGGGGAACCACAAGAAAAACTGCGGCGAAACCGATCGACCGGCCGCGGCACTTGTCAAAGACCTGGCGCGGCGCGGTCTGCTGGACGAGACGCTTGTGATCTGGGGAGGCGAGTTTGGTCGCACGCCAATGGTCGAGAGCAATGCAGCGCTGGGCCGCAGCCTCGGCCGCGACCACCACCCGCAGGCATATTCCATGTGGCTGGCCGGCGGCGGGATCCGCCCCGGCATGAGCTACGGCCGCACCGATGAACTGGGCTTCAACATCGTGGAAAACCCGGTCCACGTGCACGACCTGCAGGCCACGATCCTCAATCAGCTTGGCCTTGACCACGAACGCCTCACCTACCGCTATGCCGGCCGCGATTTCCGGCTGACCGACGTGCACGGCAAAGTGGTGACGGACATCCTGGCGTGAAGCCGGCCAGCACGGTTTTGCGAGCCTCGGCGCCCGCTCCTGCTAACAGTTAAGACCCTCGTTCCGAATCTAATGAGCAATCGTGCCTGACACTGCTGGCCGCCGTCGCTAGACATGACCAGTCAGCGGCGATTTGCCTTAAGTGCCGCAGAACGTGCGATAGCTACCGTCATCCGGCGGAGGATCCTGATAGGAGGCTGCCCCGGCAGTCTCTTGGTAGGGCGAGGCCAGCACCGCCAACAAGCGCTCCAGCACCGAGAGATCGTCGTGGCTCTCCGCGGCGGCGAGCGCTTCCTCAACCCGGTGATTCCGGGGAATGACGGCCGGGTTGGCGCCCTGCATCGTGGCGTAAGCAAGCTCGCTCGGCCGCCTTTCACGACCGAGGCGCAGCTGCCACTGAGCATGCCAGGCCAGAAACTCCGGATCCTGATACTCGTCTGCCGCCAGGCGCCCAGGAGACGAGAGGTCGCGGAACGTATCGGTAAAATCCGCCCGGCGATTCTGCATCCAGGCGAGCAGCGATTGAACGAGTTCAGGGTCGGTCACTTCGGCGCTTTGCAAACCCAGCTTCGCACGCATTCCAGTCAACCAGTATTTCTCGAACTGCGCTGGATACTGGCCGAGAACTTCCGTGGCCATGGCGACGGACTGATCTGGGTCGCGATCGATCAGCGGCAACAGCGTCTCCGCAAAGCGGGCCAGGTTCCACTGCACGATCGCCGGCTGATTGCCATAAGCATAGCGGCCCGCGTGATCGATCGAGCTGAACACGGTCCGCTCATCGTAAGCGTTCATAAACGCACAAGGGCCATAGTCAATCGTCTCGCCCGAGATGGCCATGTTGTCGGTGTTCATCACGCCATGAATAAATCCGACGAGCTGCCACTTGGCAATCAGGGCAGCCTGGCGGTCGATCACGGCGCGGACGAACTCCAGATACTTTGCCGGTGAGTCCGCAAGCTGCGGGTAGTGGCGATCGATGGCATAGTCGGCCAGGACGCGCAAACTGGCTTCATCCCCGCGCGCGGCCAGATATTGGAACGTGCCGACGCGAATGTGACTGGCTGCCACGCGCGTCAAAATTGCCCCCGGCAGCCGAGTCGCCCTCTGCACCTGCTCACCCGTGGTGACCACCGCCAGACTTCGGGTGGTGGGAATGCCAAGAGCGAACATGGCCTCACTGATGACGTACTCGCGGAGCATCGGCCCAAGGGCAGCGAGTCCGTCACCTCCGCGAGAGAACTGAGTCCGTCCCGCGCCTTTTAGCTGTATGTCGACCAGCTTTCCGGCCGGCGTGCGATGTTCGCCAAGCAGTATGGCGCGACCGTCTCCGAGCATCGTGAAGCCGCCGAATTGATGGCCCGCATACGCTTGTGCGATCGGCGAGGACTCGGCGGGCAAATCCTGGCCCGCGAACATCGCGGCCGCGGCTTGCGGCGAAACCGCAGCGAAGTTGAGTCCCAGTTCGTCAGCCAACCCGTGGTTCAGAATCGCGAGCTGCGGCGACCTCACTCTGGTTGGCGTAGCTGGCGCAAAGAGGACTTCCGGCAGGCGCGCGTAGGTATTGTCGAACCGCCAGCCAACGCTGCCGTCCTGCGCGTCATGTTTGGTGTCTTCCTCGATCGGACTCACCACCAAGTGTTCCCTTACTGCCACGAATCAACTCAACGCCCTCGCGCGACACGGCGCACCCGAGCGAACATATGCCCGACTAATGATAGGAGTTGGAACGAGCGGGGTGAAGTCTGCACTCATCGAAGGGCTTGTTCGGTCCACGGCGACTGATCGGCTGGAGCGGGCCGGGCCCGAATTCAGCGGTTGCATCATGTGCCGGAAGAAGCTGCGAAGCGCGCGAATGTTTTGCCGAATACTGAGCACGGCCAGGCCGCCGCATCCTGACACTGCGGCGAATCGGAAGCCAGGTCGTACTGCAAACATTGACGATTGCACAAACCATAGGAGCCTTTATGCGGATTGGGGAATCCACTGCGAACGTGGGAGAAGTTGCCGTCGACGAGCTCGTGGGAATTATCGAAAGAATCGAACGCTTGGAGTTGAAAAAAGCCGCGATCGCCGGCGACATCCGCGACGTGCTGGTCGAAGCCAAGGGTGCTGGCTTTGACGTCAAGGCCATCCGCGAAATCCTGAAAATCCGGAAACTGGATGCCGCCGTCCGCGAGGAACAAGAAACGATTATGGACGTTTATAAGCGCGCCCTGGGAATGGTTGGCGACCTGGAAGAACGCGAGGCGGCTTAACCCCAGGAGGGACGAACCTCTCCGTTAAACGCCCCTGCGCAACGACAAGCCCACGCATTACGGCCGCGATCTTGGCAAAGACCGCGGCCGTCTCTTTTTTATAGGACTACAACGTTCGCATAAACGCCACGAGCTGGCTCTTCTCTTCTGCCGTGAGCTTCAGCTCCAGCACCAGGTTAAAGAATTCAACCGTGTCCTCCAGCGTCAGGCAGCGGCCGTCGTGCATGTAGGGCGGACTCTCTTTGATGCCCCGCAGCGTGAACGTCTTGATCGAACCGTCACCCGGCTCGTCGACAAACTCCTCTAAGTGCAGGTCGTGCAGCTTGTCATCAAGATAGAACGGTGCCGGATGGCAAACGCCGCACTGGGCCTTGCCGAAGAACAAAGCCTCGCCGGCCAGTTCCGCCTGGTTCGCTTCGCTGCCCTTTAAGCGGCCCAGGCGATTCAGCTTCGGCGCCGGCGGAAAATCGAACATGTTCTGCGCCTGGGCCATGTGCGGAATCACGCTCCGCGGCAGCTCTTGAAAACCCTTCTTCATCGCCCGAATCGGATCACCGTTGAAATACGCCGTCCGCTGCTCGAACTCGGTAAAGTCCTCAACAGACCGCAGGCTGCGCTTTGAGCCGTGAATCTGCTGGTTGAACATCCCGCGGAGACTCACAGTGTCGATCCGAAAGCGGCGGTACTGCGGGCGAATGTCGGGGCTGAGATGGAATTGGCCCGTCGTGTGGCCGTTCACGTGGCAATCGAAACAGGCCACTCCCTGTTGCGGCTGCGGACTCTTGCGATCGTCCGTCAGGTTGAATTCTTCCTGCGGCAGCGGGGTCAGCAGCAGACGCATCCCCTCGAGCTGCACGGGCGTCATGATCTCTTTAAACAAGGCGTGGAAGTTGTTCAGCGTCACGACCTGCCCACGCGAAACATCGCCCAGCTCGGGCCGGTTCTGCAAAAAGATCGCCGGTGGAAACTCGGGCAGGAACTCTTCGGGCAAGTCAAACTCCACGTCGAATCGCTCCAGCCGCGGAAACATCTCGATCTGCATCCGGGGGAATACCTGGCCACCATTGGCGTGCAACGGATGCGGCAGCGATGGGTACGGAAAGACGCCGCGTTTCTTGATCTCGGCGGGCGAGAGTTTTGCCAACTCCTCCCAGGACATGCCGTCCGCCAGCCGGGCCGTGGGGCCAACGGCAATCGGCTTGCCGCGCGCCATCGTGATGTTCGGATCGAGTTTCGCCTCCAGGTTGTATCTCGCTTCGAGCAGCTTCCGCTGTGCGGCCATCACGTCCGGCCGGGCCGCGTTCTCTTTCTTGTAGACTTCCTCGAACGTGGTGAACGGCTCGGGTGCGCCCAGCGGATCGCGGGCGAAGTCGAATCCCAGGATGCGGCCCTGATTCGGCTGCGACTTCAAGGCCGAATTGATCGGCGCCGGCCGGTCCGGCGCGAAGGCGGCCGACTTGTCGTGCTCAGAAAGCTGCTGCTCCGGTCGCTTAGCATCCACTGCCGCGACGTGCTGCGCTTCAGCGGCCGGATCGCGCGGCCGCTGCTTCTGGCGCGAGGCGGCAGGCGGCTGCTGAGCCTCGAGCGTAACCACGCACACTGCAAGCAATACCGCGACCGCAAGGACCCTTGGCACGTTCATCGATCGATCTCCCCTGAAGTCCTTAGTCTGAAAACCAGCGTCACTCCCCTGAGCGGAGACAGTGGACAGTAAGCTGCACGGAAGCAAATCGGATGCCCATTTCGGATAGTCGCAAAGCCGGATCACTCAGGCGCGGGGTGGCAAGAGTCGCACGCCTGGCTGGAAGTGGCCAGACCAAGGCGAGAAACAACGCCCAAGCGGATGCGGCAACTGCCGAATTCGAGAAAAAAGCTCAAAACTGCCTACTGGACTGACTGGCCACGCAACCTTTTCGTATCGCCGAATGTAAATTGTCGTCGCGCATGACCTCTACCGCTGGCAAGCGGGAATTCGCGAAGTTCTAATGCACTCGCACTTCCCCTGCGTCCGAACTTCCCCGGAATCTCGCCATGGCATTGGGCGATCTGGAATCTCTTGAACCCGAGCGCACTCCGGTTCGTCTCGACGGAAACTCTCGAGACGGTCATCCGTTCACCAGCGACAACGGATCACAGATACCCTGGGAACAGTTGCTGCGGCAGGCCCGGGCAGGCTCGCCGGCGGCCGTCGGCCGGCTGCTGGATCAGTGCCGGGGTTATTTGACGGTCATCGTGCAACAGGAGATCGGTGACCAGATCCGGGCCAAGGTTGCGCCGTCGGACGTCGTGCAAGAGTCCTTGGTCGAGGCTTATCGCAAATTTGAGCAGTTCGATGGAGCGAACGAAAGAGAACTGCTGCGATGGCTGCGTCGAACCGTGCTCAACAACCTGATTGATGCGGCCAAGAAGTATCGTGGAACGGCCCGCCGAAATGTGGACCGCGAACGTTCTTTGACGAGGAATGCGAACGACGAAGACCCGATGCCAGAGTTAATCGCACACTCGTCCTTGCCACTGGAGAAGGTGATTCGCAACGAGGAGCAGCAAAGGCTGCTCACCGCGATCGGCCAGCTTCCTGAGCGACAGCGCCAGGCAGTGATCTTGCGAAACCTGGAATCAAAGTCATTTCAAGAGATCGGAACGGCTTTGCAGATTTCTTCCGATGCTGCCCGGAAACTGTGGGAGCGTGCGATCGATCGCTTATCAAAGGAACTCGGCTAGGATGACGGGCGTTCTGCCACAACCTGAGTTACCCGACGACTGGATCGTGGCCCTGCACGAGTCCATTGTCGCGGATACGCATGTCGAATCGCCGACGGCGCCGGATGAACGCGCGCGTGACCAGATTGTCCAGGTGCGCTCGTGTTTGCACTTGCTGGAAGATCTGCGGCAAGCCAACCGGGCTTCTGGTGGAATGATCCGCCAACTGCTTGAACTTTCTGACGAACTCGATGAGACGGAAGACGCGGAGCCAACTCGGATCGGCCGGTTTGAGATCCTGGAAGAGCTCGGCCGCGGCGGCCACGGCATCGTACTCTTGGCATACGATCCCACGCTGAAACGCCAGGTGGCCTTGAAAGTTCCCCGGCCCGAGCTGCTCGCCAACCGCCAGATGCGCGAGCGGTTCGTCCGCGAGGCCAATGCGGCGGCCCGCCTGACGCATCCGGCAATCGTGCAAATCTACGAGCTGGGCGATGCCGGCCCGGTGTGTTACATCGCGGCCGAATTCTGTCCCGGCCGAACGCTCGCCGAGTCGCTGCGCGCCTCCGGACCGTTTTGCGATTCGCAGTCCGCGGCACGCGTCCTGTTGTCGCTGGCAGACGCCGTGGAGTATGCCAATTCGCGTGGCGTGTTGCATCGCGACCTGAAACCGGCCAATGTCATGCTGGTACCGGCAGAAACTCGGCTAGCTTCCACGCAGGGGGGTACTGAAGCGCGAGCGACTGACTTCGAACCAAAGCTGACCGACTTCGGGCTGGCAAAACTGTCCGATACCGAATCCGAGTACACGCGTACGGGCGTTCTGCTCGGCACGCCCGCCTACATGGCACCGGAACAGGCGCACGGGCAAACGCACGAGCTCGCTCCTGCCACCGATGTCTACGGACTCGGCACGATTCTTTACGAGATACTGGCCGGCCGGCCACCATTCGTCGGCGCAAGTGACCTGGAAATCCTGCGACAGGTGGCCGAGGCAGATCCCACGCCCTTGAGCAAAATCCGACCGGGCATTTCGCCGGACATCGCGGCAATCTGTTACAAGTGCCTGGAGAAGAAGCCCGCCGCGCGCTATGCCACGGCCGCGGAACTGGCCGCGGATCTGCGTCGCTTTCTGGCCGGCGAACCAACGACCGCCCGACCGGCCACACCGCTCGAGCGGACCGTGAAATGGATTCGACGTTATCCAATGGCGGCAGCGCTGATCGGCGTCACCACGGCCGCCCTGCTGCTGATTTCCATCGGCGGCTGGATCGCTTATGACCGGACGCGACAGGCGCGAGATGAAGCCCGCTTGCAGCGCCAAGAGGCTCAAGCGAGCGCCGCCGACGCGCTCGCCAGCGGTCAGAAGTGGAGACGACAGTACTATGCATCGACCATCTCGCGGGCATGGCTTGACTGGGAACACGATCACTATTCAGAGGCGTGCGACCTACTCGATCGCTGCCTTCCGGCAGCGGGCGAAGAAGACTTGCGGGAATCCGCCTGGTATCAACTCTGGAATTTCACGCATCAGTTTCAGTCGTCACTCAAGCAGCACACCGGTCCTGTTTACCGCGCTAAGTTTTCTCCCAACGGCGAATGGATAGCTTCGTGCGGGCAGGACAAGACCGTGTGTGTCTGGAGTGCCCAGACGGGCCAGCTACAACACGTCCTGTCGGGTCACACTGGCGAGGTAAACGGCATCGCTTTCTCGAGCGACGGTCGATTCATCGCCTCGGTATCGGATGATGCCAGCGTGCGGATTTGGGAAGCAGCCACCGGGGCCGAAAAGACGACACTTATGCCACAGCAAGGCCGCGTCGTGGCGGTCGCGTTTTCGCCTGATGGGCAAGTCATGGCAACCGGTGGCGAAGATGCCAGGATCGTAATGTGGGACGCCAGTACTTGGACTGAGCGGCACTCGTTAGTTCACCATACGGATCAGATCGAAGACCTGGCGTTCTCGCCTGATGGATCGCTACTGGCATCCGCCAGCGATGACAAAACGGCCAAGCCGTGGAACACGTCGACCTGGGACCTCATCGAGACGCTGGTGCCTTCTGACAACGGAATGGTCAACTGCCTGGCGTTTTCGCGCGACGGCAGACACCTGGCTACCGGCGGCCGATCAGACCGTCGCGTGCGATTGTGGGATCTGACTGCCCGCAGGGAGTTGAAAGTTCTGCTCGACACCAAGGACTGGGTCCAATCGCTGGCGTTCTTTGACGACGATCGTCAATTGGCGGTTGCCACCAAGCAAGACGTCACGGACGGCAGGGTCGAAATCATCTCCCTCCAGGACGGCACCACCCGCAAGTTGCTCGGTCACAAACTTGGAGTCTGGTCGGTTGACGTCGCGCCCAATGGCGGGCAACTGGTAACTTCAGGTGCGGACGGCACGATCAAGACCTGGGACTTACGCGGCGTGCAGCCGGAGCGCACCTTCGCCGACCGTGGCCCGCTTCGCGCGGTGGCCTACGCAGCGGACGGCCGCCTTTGTTTCGGTGGCGACGACGCATTCTCGCTGCAGGTGCTCGATCCCTCGGACGACGGCCAGCCGAAACAGATCGGGGCCTCACAGTCCTTGATCGGCGACTTTGATGCCGACGGCTTTGACGATCGATTCTGGTTCCACGAGGGGCAATGGACGATCGAGCTGGCCGGCGACAAAACCGCGCCGGCCCAATCGATCGCCTTTGGCGCGGCAGGCGATGTGCCGCTGGTCGGTGACTGGAACGGAGACGGCAAGGCGGATCTGGGCGTCTACCGGCAAGGCAAGTTCCTGCTCAAAGCCACTACCAGCCAGGGAGACTATGGTTACGAGTTCGTGCTCGGCGGCGCCTCGTCGATTCCGCTGGTTGCCGACTGGGATGGCAACGGGTACGACGAGGTCGGGGTGATCGAAGAGGACCGCGTCCTCATCGATCTCCGGCTGACCGGCAGGCCTGCCGAGTATCAGGCCACGCTACCGGCCGACGATAAGCCAGCGATCGTTTCGCTCGCTGCCCGCCTGGGGAAACTTGATACCACGTTCGGGTCGAATGGTATCCATACCCATGGGCTGAAAACCAGGACCGATGCCACGGCCGTCGCCATGCAGGCCGATGGCAGGATTGTGGCCTCGTTCAATGGCGCAGACGTTCAGCCATCCGCGCACCCCGCGATGCAGTCGGGAGTTCTTCGGTTCAACGCCAACGGAACGTTGGAGGCCGGATTTCGCGTGGACGACGTTGGCGACGATGCCGCCGCAGTTCCGGAATCGACGGCGGAAACGGCCGATCTTGCCATACAGCCCGACGGCAAAATCGTCATTCTGCAGGGGGAATCGAAATCAGGCGAAACGCGCTGGCGGCTACGTAGGCTGCTGGCTGACGGTACCGCCGACACCACGTTTGGTCCTGCTCGCGATGGAAATGCCAACATCGAACTTGGACCACAGCCCAACCGAATATTTCGGATGGTGCGTCAGTCCGACGGCAAGCTTGTGCTGGCGGGGTACGTTCCCAGGCCGGACAGCAAGTATTCTCAGGTGGTTCTCGCCAGATTCAACACGGATGGAACTTCGGACGCCTCGTTTGGGCCTGACAAATCAGGCATCGTTGTCACCACCGTCGGACAACATACGGATCAGGCGCGTTGCGTGTGTCAGCAACCGGATGGAAAGATTCTGATCGGCGGAATCTCCTGGAACCTGAATCAGACTTTTGCACTCGTTGTGCGGTACAACCCCGATGGCAGCTTGGACGAAAGCTTCGCGGAAGCAGGCAAATTGCGAATCAGCCCGCCCGGAGTGAGCGCTGCTGTTTTTGATCTGGTAGCCGAAGTGTCCGGCGACATTATCGTCGTCGGCAACCTTGGCCACTGGGGAGCGACCGGAATGCTGGCCCGCTTCGACAACAGCGGAAAGCTGGATACCTCGTTCGGATCGCAAGGCTGGGTGTCGGTCCCGCTCAGCATGGAGAACAGCGCCTTCGCGCGGGTCGCCCTCGACAGTCAGAATCGGATTGTCGTCGCGGGTACTTCGGGAGCGGACGATACGGCAAGTGCGGCGCTGCTCCGGTTCCTGCCCGATGGGTCGCTGGACGCCGACTTCCGATCTGAACTCCATCGGCATCCGGCTCTAGCGTCCGTCGGCCATTCGGCGAACGGGCTCGCGATCGATGCCGCCGATCGTCCTATAATGGTCGCCTACATGTACTCCAATAAGCAGTACCATTTCCTGGCCAGCCGGTTTCTGGCCGAACCTGCAGAATCGCAGCCAATCAGCGCCGACAAGACCGACGCCCAGAATTGGCCCGATGTGCGCCAAATGCAGAAGGAAATCACTACCGAGTTGATCGAACATGCCCGGGCCAGGGCCGTCGGCGCTGCACCGCCGCGTCCGGTCAGTTGCCTCGCAATTTCCCCCAGCGGCGACGTCGTGGCCACCTGCTCCTCCCCCGATCATTTCGTGCGGGTGCTGGAAGTTGCCTCAGGACGAGAACTAGCTGTGCTGACCGGCCATCAAGCTGAGGTTCTGGGCCTGGCATTCTCGCCCGATGGGCGTTGCCTCGCGACGGCCGGACAGGACGCGCTGCTGCGAGTCTGGGATGCACAGAACTGGAAGCTCGTCGCGGAACTTGCGGGTCATACCTTGCCTGTGCAAGCCGTGGCTTTTTCGTCCGACGGCAAGCTGCTGGCAAGTGCGGGCAAGGATGGCGCTCGAATCTGGCGGCGAAGCGACTTCCAGCAAGTCACGAACATTGCAGAGCTCACGGGTTTCAGTTGCATCGCGTTCAGCCCGGACAGCCGAACGTTGGCCACCGGCGGCGACGACGAAGTCGTGAAGCTGTGGGACGTTTCGACTGGTCACTCGATCGCCAAGCTCACGGGACATACCGGCGCCGTGCGCGCGATATCGTTTGCTCCAAATGGAAGAACACTGGCCAGTTGCGGTGCGGATCGATTCGCCAGACTCTGGGATTTGCTGACTCATCAGGAGCTGATCGCCCTGACCAGCGGCGGCAGATTGGTAAATAGTCTGATGTTCAGCCCCGACGGAGATGAATTGACCAGCGTGGAAGAAACGCCGACATCGCACGGTGAGCTGCGCATCAGAAATGGTCGCGCGAGCCCAGCCACGCAGCTGCGACCGTCCAGCCGATAGTTAGTCCCGCCGCTCGATCTCGACCGCACCATGGTTCTGCTGCGGTTCGCCGGGGGTCGAGCGGCCCCGATCGACTACCCGCTCCAGCGCAAGTCGCAGCTCCTCGGCTCGATCCGCGCGCAGCGGCAGCAGGTTGTTCTGCTCACCGAGATCGCGAGGCAAAAAGTACAGTTGCCGACGCGGCAGCCCCTTGGCCCGCTCGCTGCCGGGCCGAGGTTCGCTCCAGCCGCCGGAGCCGGGCGCCAGAATCAGCTTCCAGCCCTTTTCGCGAATGGCGAACGTCCCGTCGATCGAATGTGAGATCAACTGCTGGCGGCCCACACTTCCTTCGCCGCGCAGCGTGCCCAGAAAGCTGATGCTGTCTTCGCCCGCCGACTGCGGAAGCGGTTTGCCAATCACCTCTGCGACCGTCGCCAACAGATCGGTCAGACAGACAGTGCTCTCACAGGCCGTGTCGTCCATGGCAACATTGGGCCAGCGGACGATCAGTGGCACTCGGTGCCCGCCTTCGAAGATGTCTGCCTTGTGCCCGCGATAGGGTCCGCTGGGTGAGTGACCATGCGCAGCGAGTTCCCCGAAGTTTGCCTGCGGCGAGCAGCCGTTGTCGCTGGTGACGACGACCAGCGTATCGTCGGTCATGCCCGCGCGATCGAGCGCCGCCAGGATCTCTCCCACGGCCGCGTCGGTCTGCATCACGAAATCGGCATAGGCGTTGATCTTGCTTTTGCCAGACCACTCGTCGTTCGGCAGGATCGGCGTATGCGGCGACGTCAGCGGAACGTAAAGAAACAGTGGGCCCTCGGCGGCTTCCGCCGCATGCTGCTGAATCACGCCGCACGCCTTGGCTACCAGCAGCGGCAGCACGTCCGTCGCCTCGAAGCCCGGCGCGGCAGGTCCTGCCCGAGTCGTCCCGCCATGCTCCTTGCCGCGCGTCATCAGAAACTTACGATCCTCCGTGGGGGCGACCACGACGCGGTCGTTCTCGATGAACGTGTAAGGCACCATGTCGAGCGACGCGCTGATGCCGTAGAAATAGTCGAAGCCAACGCCCGTCGGTCCCGATGTGATCGGCTGGGTGTAATCAACATTGAACACTTGTTCACGCGGTTCGATGCCCAGCTCCGTGACAGCCGCCCCGGGTTTCACCACCCAGTTCATCCCCAGGTGCCACTTGCCGACGGCCGCGGTGTAGTAGCCCGCGTCGTTCAACAGCGAAGCCAGCGTCATGCGTCCCGGCTCAATCAGTGCGGGGCTCAGTCCGCCGAGCACGCCGCGCTTGAGCTTCGAGCGCCAGGCATATCGCCCGGTCAGCAGGCCGTATCTGGTCGGCGTGCAAACGGACGACGGAGTGTGCGCGTCGGTGAAGCGCATCCCTTGAGCGGCGAGTCGATCCAGGTGCGGCGTGGCGATCTTGCCGCCATAGCAGCCCACGTCGCCCCAGCCGAGATCATCTGCCAGGATCACGACAATATGCGGGCGAGCTTGCTCCGCGGTAATCGCCAGCGAGTTGCCAGCGAGCGCCAGCCCGATGGTCACCAACAGAACAGTCCAGAGCTGACTCTTCATGCGTGCGGTTCGTGCGATTGCGATAGACCGGCGCCTGCGCGGCGCCGTGAAAAGCGAATCGCCTGATTGTAGTTTCCCGAGGGGCGCGACGCGAGCAACCTACTCCCCACGCGGAGCGGACCACACGTGCAGGTGGCCGTGCAAGCCGCGCTCATCGGTGGTGAATACCAAGATCCGCTCGCCGTCCGGGCAGCATGCGATGGGCGAGGCGATGCGACCCAGCGGCGTGTCCAGCTCGCACAGCTGCATGCCGGTCGCGGTGTCGACCACGATAAGTTCTCCGATGCGCGTGTTGATGAACAGCCGTTTGCCGTCGGGTGACCAGGCACGAGAGGCGGACAGAAAGTCGCGATGACTAAGGCGTGCCCGAGTCTCGCCCGTGCGAATGTTCTCCAGAAAGCACTGGACACGTTCGTCGCGGATGGTCAACTTCCAGGTTCCGTCGGGCGAGAATGTGTGGTGCTGGGGCAAGACCATCGAACGGGCCAGGAAACTGAGGTCATCCGGCAGCGGCACCATTTTGCCGCTCACAACATCGTGGGCCTGCTCCGGTAGCTGGCCGTTTTTCAGCACTACCAATTTTGTCCCGTCGTCGGTCAGAGCGATCGTGGAGTTGGTGCCCAGGGGGGCCGTCGTCGGCAGGCGCAGAACGACTTTGCGCTGCCGCAGGTCCGTCACCTCGATGAGGCCATCCTCACTCAACAGGGCGACGACGCGATCATTCGCCGAGATACTCGCGGCAGCCATTGAATGAGCGAAGTAAACCTGCTCGAGAGGCTGCAGACTGGGAACCTCGACTGCAGTCGTCGCCCCACCCGCTGATTGGCAAATCAGAGTTCGCCCCGATGCGGAAAACCCTCGCAGTATGTGGCCGCTAAGCCGAGCCAGCTGTTGACGCGTCTGGCAGTTCCACAGGAAGAGCTCGTGATCGGTCGTGTTGATCGCCAGCCAATGGCCATCGGGCGAAAGCACTGCGCTGCTGATTGGTTCTGCCGAATCGAGAATGACAGGCCAGCGATTTTGCTCGAAGTCCCAGACTCGGACGATTCCGTCATAACCCGCTGAGGCCAGCAAACGATCGTCCGGGCTGAGACTCAGCGATTGCAATCGCGCCTGACCGGTCGGCAGCACATGCTGAATGTCGCTCGATAGCCGAAACGCCCTGAGTGTGCCATTCGCCGATCCGGCAAACAGCACGTCGTCATTGCGCATCCCGACCAGGCAGTGCGGCATCGTAGGCAGCTTGCCAACGTGCATGACACGTTGCCCGGTGGCGGCGTTCCAACCGACGATGTCCGCGAGCCAGTCGCGCGAGCCTAGCACGAGCTGCGAGCCATCGCCCACGAACGCCAGCGAGACTGCGCGAAAATCGTGTTTGCGAAGCAACGACCAGCGATCCGTTTTCCACAACATGGCCGAACCCGTTCCGATCGTCCCGGCCAGCAGCCGATCGTCCGGGCTGAAGGCAATCGCATCCACGTGCTGGTTCTCGTGCCGCTCACCAAGTTCCGCGATGATCGCCCCGGCGTCCGTATCCCAGACCTGAATCGTTCCGGCATGCGTGTCCACCGCGAGCCACGGATGGTGATGGGCGTAAGCCAGCGTCGTCAGTGCGACATCCGAATCGACCAGCACTCGTTTCTGCTGCCGACTGGCAACATCCCACAGACGCACCGTGCCGTCGCAACTGACACTGGCCAGCGTGTTTCCATCAGGAGAGAAGTCGAGTTGATTGACGCAACAGTCGCCTTGGCCGGCATTCTGGTCGTGACCGTGCAGTTCGTGCGACAAAGATCCGTCAGCGATGTTCCACACGCGAATCACACCGTCTTTTCCACCGGAGAAGATCGACTTGCTATCGCGCGCCAGGGCGACGCAATACGCCTCGCCGTGCGCGGTGTTGATGCTCAGCAGAGAGCCATCGAGCGAATCTCGCAGCCAATACCATTCGAAGTGGCGCAGGTCCGCGCCGGGCGAGCCTGTCTCGTAACGTGCCAGCAGCCGCCGCGCTTCGTTCACCGAGCCTTGCCGGCGCGCGATCGCGGCCTGCCGCATGTCGCTCGCATACTCGCGCGCCTGCAGTACGGCCTGAGTCCGGTCGAGCCGCCAGGCGTACCAGCGATCGCCGGCGATCAGTCCGCTCACGGCGGCGATCAAAAGCAGTAGCATCGCCGCCAAGGCCGGCCGCCGCCGAGCCGCCTTCCAGGTCTTTCGCAACAGTCCCGCCGGGCGCGCGATCGTCGACTTGCCTGCCAGAAACCGATGCAAGTCTTCCGCCAACTCCGCGGCCGAAGAATAGCGCTCGACCGGCGCCGGCTCGAGGCACTTCAGCACCACCGCCTCCAGATCGCGAGAAATCGACGGCCGCAACTTGCGGGGCGGAACGATCCGCCCTTGCGCGCCAGGCACCGCCAGCCCCGCCACGGAACTGGCGTCGGCCGGAAGTTTGCCCGTCAATAGTTCGTACATTACCAGGCCTAGCCCATAGACGTCCGTCCGCACGTCGGAGTAGCGCCCCGCCGCCTGTTCGGGTGCCATGTACGTGGGCGTTCCGACGAGCGCCCCGGTGCGCGTTTCCAGCTCGCTCGATTGCAGCAGCTTGGCCAGTCCGAAGTCCGTCAGCTTTGGCACGAACGTCGCCAGTCGCCGCTGCTTGAGCAGTTCGCGGTCGGCCGCGACTTCCGTTGCGGAGAGATCCAGCAGGATGTTCGAGGGCTTGATGTCGCGGTGCAGCACCCCCGCCTCGTGCGCGCAGGCGAGCGCCTCGGCCAGCGAGGCTCCAAGCTGGGCGACGTCGTGCGGCGGCACCGGCCCATGTTCGGCGAACCACTCGGCCAGCGACAAGCCCCGGCAAAAGGGCGTCACCAGGTAACACATCCCGCCATCTTCCGCGGCCTCATGCACCGGTAGCACGTGCGGATGGTCGATCCGCCCGGCCGCTTGCGCCTCGCGCAGAAACCGACTGCGCAATTCCGGCGTGACCAGCACTTCCGGCCGGGGCAGCTTGACTGCCACCAGGCGGCCGATGCCTGAGTCGAACGCCAGAAAGACAATTCCATACCCGCCGCGGCCGAGTTCGCGGAGCACGCGAAAGCGGCCGATCATCTCGCCGACAAAGGGATCGGCCTGAGCCGCGGGTTCGGTCGCGGCAGCGAATCCACCTGTGGCCGAGGCCTGCTGCCGCGCGGCCCGGTTTACCAGATCGATCCGCCGGGCGAGCATCTCGAGCTCGCCGGCGCGCTCCGCTGACAGCCCGTCGAGTTTGGGCAGCATTGCCGGCAAACCCAGCGCCGAGGCTTCGTCATACCGCTCGAGCAACTGTTCGAGGAGCTGTTCGTACGATTCATCGCTCTCGTTGGGCGGCAGCTCACTCATGGTCAGATAGCGGCAGGCGAAGCTGCGCGATCGCTCGCGCCCAACGCTTACGTGCCGCCTCCGCCGAGCAACCCAGCGCCTCGCCAATCTGGGCGAAGCTCATCCGCGCACTGCGCATTTCGATCACGCGCCGCGGGCTCTCTTCGAGCGCCGCCAAGGCTTCCTCGAGTCGCGCAATTAGCTCCTTGGTAACCAGGCCCGTGCAGGGCGTGATGTCGCGGTCCGGCAGCAGTTCATGCGGAATCGTCCGCGGGCCATCCATCGAAATCTCGCAGCGCGGGTCGCGCGCGGCGGTGCCGAAGTAGCGGCGTGCCGCCTGCAGCGCGCGAAAGTAAACGATATGACGCAGCCAGGCGAGCAACTCCGCTTCGCTACCCCCTTCGAAGGTAGGAAAGTTTTTATGGGCTACGAGCATCGCCTCTTGCACCAGGTCCGACGGCGCTATCTTCGCGCGCAGCGCCGGATTGAGCGAATCGTTGGCCACATGCAACAGGTAACGGCGATAGCGCTCCGCCAGTTCGCCCAGCGACTTCTGGCAACCCTGGCGGGCCGCGACGATCAATTCCTCGGAGACCTGCCGTGCTTGCCCGAGTTCGTGTGACACGGACGACATACGCGCGCTCGTTCTTGACGCTCACCGTCAACGTTTGAGTTTGCGCACCTGCGCGAGCAGCAGCCTGGCTTGGCTTGTCAAAATCGGTTCCAGGGCTGACCAAAACAGGTGCGAGCGGCCAGCGAACTGGCTACGCTTATTGAGGCGGGCGCGCCATCCGCCAGGACCAGGGGTATATTGCCAGACTACGCAAAACACAACCGCCGTGCCAACAACTATCGTTTGAACCTATGTACCAAAGTTTCGCCCACCAGCGGGGGATCTGCCATCTTGCGACTTTCTGCGCGGCGGCCGGTCTACTACTCGCTGCCAGACCCACCGCTGCGCAGCCACCCACGCCCGATTGGGTCGAGGTCGCGAAGCACGCCGAGTGGCGGCCGCGCGACTCGCAGGGCGAGGCCGTTTTCCGCGGACGGATGTGGCTGCTCGGCGGCTGGTTCGATTCGAACAGCCCCCCGCCACGCGACGTCTGGTCGAGCAAGGATGGTCAGACCTGGCAACTTGTCACGGAAAGCGCGCCCTGGCGACACAGCGATCTGCCAATGACGGCCGTCTTTCGCGATCGGCTCTGGCTGATGGGCGGCTGGTTCAACGGGCGCCTGCCGGACGCCTCGGGCTCGAACGAAGTCTGGTCGAGCGGCGACGGGGCCGATTGGAAACAGGTGTCGAAAGCCGCCGGCTGGTCGCCGCGACTCGGCGCCGGGATCGTCGTGTTCAACGACAAGCTGTGGATCCTTGGCGGAAATGAACAGTATTACTACGGCAACGAAAAAACGCTGAAGAACGACGTCTGGAGTTCGCCCGACGGCATCACCTGGACGCTGGTCACCGCCGCCGCGCCCTGGACTCCGCGCGCGTATCATCAGGCGGTTGTGCATGACGGTAAGATCTTCGTGATGGGCGGCGGCAATTACTCGCCGACCTATGCCGCGCAAAACGACGTCTGGTCGAGCGCTGACGGCGTGAATTGGGAGCAAGTCACGCCCAAGGCCGAGTGGCACGAGCGGATCTGGTTCTCGGCCGTCGTCTACCGCGATCACCTCTGGGTGCTCGGCGGCTGGTCGAACAACCCATCGCGCAACTGGGGCGACGCCTGGTACTCGCGCGACGGCAAGCAGTGGACCGAGCTCAAGACCAAGACCAACTGGATCGCCCGGCACGAACACTCGGCCTACGTCTTCGACGACAAGCTGTGGATCGCCGGCGGCATGATCTGGCCGCTCACAAACGAAGTCTGGTCGCTGGCGCTGCCGGTCGATTGGAAGGGAGTACCAAATGAGAATGCGAGGAGATGAATGATGCACGCCACCGACTATCTCAATCCCAATGTGCCGGCGAACCTCCGGCGCGTCGTGATGCCGGTTGTCGACGCCACGCCCGAGTCGCTCATCGGTTACGGCAATCTGTTCGATGATCCGGATTCGCAGCCGATCGAGATCGTCCGCTGGCCGGCCCAAGGCTGGCGCCCTGTCGACACCGACAGCGGGGACGAAGGGGGCACGACCGAAGGTATCTTCATCAGCCAGTGGCAGGGCGACATCTTGTACGGCCGCAACGAAGCCGTCGACGGGCACTACATCCTGGCCTACGGCGTCGAGCCGGCCGAGGCCGACACTTCGCATCACCGTCCGCCCGCGCGAATGATTCTCTGGCATGCCAACTACCATCCCGACGGCGGCCAGATGTTCTACCCGCTGGAGCCGAAGCCGTTCTACGTCCCGCTCGCACTGCCGGGCGATGATGTTACGCCCGGGCGTTTTGTTTGCTTCCACTTCACGGGCCAGCAGGGGCTGTACATCCATCCGAACATCTGGCACGACGGCGTGTTCACCGCGGCCGGCACGCAGCGATTCCTCGACCGCCAGGGAGCCGTGCACGCCCGGGTGTCAGTCGACTTCCCGCGCGAGTTTGGTTGTTTGTTGGAAGCGCCGCTCGCGTCGGGTTAGAATGCCGAGCGAGGGAACTGTCCCGATTTTGCGGCTGCCTTGGGAGCAAAATGGGACTGTCCCCCTTCGCGCCCCCGTTTGATTCGACATCCAACGCCCACCTCCCCCAACCCCGCCCCCAGGAGATCTCCGCGATGAACCAGGATTCGACGCGCCGGCAGTTTATCGTCACCTCGGGGGCACTCGTCGGCACGGCCGCCACGCTCGCCTCCACGCGCACAGCCCGCGCCAAAGGTGCCAGCGAAGACATCATCGTAGGCCTGATCGGTTGCGGCGGACGCGGCGTGCACGATGCCGGTCGCTTTCAGAACACGGCCGGGGTGAAGTTGGCGTACGTCTGCGATGTCGATGAGCAGCGGCGGGGCAGGGCAGTTGAGCAATTGAAACTCTCGGCCTCGCAGGCCGTCGACGACCTGCGCAAGATGCTCGACGACAAGAGCGTCGACGCGGTGATCGTGGCCACGCCCGACCATTGGCATTCGCCGGCCTCGATTCTGGCCTGCAATGCCGGCAAGCACGTGTATGTCGAAAAGCCGATCTCGCACAACGTCCGCGAAGGGCGGCTTCTGGTCGAAGCCGCCGAGCGGAGCAAGACGCTCGTGCAGCACGGCACGCAATGCCGCAGCACGCCGATGATGATCGAAGCGGTGAAGCTGCTCCGCGAGGGCGTGATTGGCGAGGTGCTCATGGCCAAGTGCTGGAACGTGCAGCGCCGCGGCAGCATCGGCCGTGGACACGACGTGGCTCCGCCGGCCGGCTTTGACTACGAGAATTGGGTCGGCCCCGCCACGATGCTTCCGTACCGGACGAACCGCGTGCACGATCGCTGGACCTGGTGGTACGCCTTCGGCACGGGCGACATGGGCAACGACGGCGTGCACGACATCGACTACACTCGCTGGGGACTCGGAGTCGACGTGCATCCCAACAAAGTGTGGGCGGCCGGCGGCAAACTCGTCTGGGAAGATGACCAGGAGTTCCCCGACACGCAGCAGGTCACGTTCGAGTACGTCGACCCCAACGGCGGCAAGTCGAAGCTGCTCACCTACGAGCAGCGGCTGTGGTCGACCAACTATCCGCACAACACCGATAGCGGCGCCGAGTTTTACGGCACCCGCGGGCAGATGTTCCTCAGCCGTCGCGGCAAGATCGAAGTCCACAACGAAGCCAATCGCCGCCAGGACATCGGCGTTCAGCCCGGCGGACAGGACGACGTGCTGCACGTCGCGAACCTGTGCGACGCGATCCGCGGCGACGCGAGTGTTACGGCCGACGCCCTGACCGGCCACCTCTCGACGAGCCTCTGCCATCTAGGCAACATCGCCACCCGCCTCGGCCGCTCGCTCCAGTTCGATCCAAACAGCGAAAAAGTCACCGGTGACGAAGAGGCCAACGCGCTGGTCCGCCGCGAATACCGCAGCCACTGGGGCACGCCCAGCGGGGTGTGAATCTCGACGGCTCGGTCAGTTGTGGGTGCCACCTATAGGAAGTCCTCTGTCAAGTGAGACCTTGGGCGCGAGCCCTGTTTGGTATCTCCTTGCTGAGGAGGGGCTTTTCAGGAGTGGCATTGGGAGTACGGTTTCCGAGGTGTTGCTTGGGTCGGGTGTA
>JBGSKX010000308.1:0-4573 GCA_041741015.1 Pirellulales bacterium | reverse complement strand
CGGAGGTTGCTGATACGGCAAGGCAGCAGGCGCGCCCTGGTACGGCGATGCGGCGGGCGCAGGTTGATACGGCGAAGTCGCTGCCGGCTGCGGGGCGTAAGGCGAAGGAGGCTGTACGTAGGGCTGCGAATTCGGCGGAAGCGGATTCACCGCCGTTCCACCATAGCCGCCGTAACCGTCCGGGCTTTGACCGCGCACCGCTTGGGGGCGCGCAGAGGCCTGACGCAACGGGTCGCTCGCAGCCGGTGCTTGTTGGGGCTGGGGGTATTGCTGCTGCGGTGTCGATTGCGGACGGTAAGTCTGCTGGGGCGTATTGACGGGTGCGCCCAGAACGAATCGCGGGTTGCCGTTCACGCCGCCGGTTCGAGGCTGCTGGGGCGAATGGACTGCCCCATCAGGGCTTTGTCCGCGCACCGCAGGGCGGCTGGCCGTGCGCCCGGTGCCGCGAGTTCCTTTGTCGCCGCCCGCAATGTTTTCCATTCCTTCGGGCGGAGAGAACGTCAGTCGCGGAACGTCGCCCTTGGAGGGATCAACGTTGAAGATGCCCGCGGCCTGCACGCGGCGTTCGCTGTTGCGGAACTTACGGATGTCGGCGATGTCGCCGGGACGGAAGTCGAGGCGATTGAGAATCGTGGATTGCTTGGTGTGGGGATTGTCACCCTTGATCGTGACGCGAATGTCGCCCACCCGGCACTGCTGCCCTTCCTGCATGTTGTAAATAATATCGACGACGCCCGGCTCGAGATCGAAACGCAGTTCGCCGACGGCGTCAGCAAACACGTAACCATTTGAACCGTAAAGATCCTTGATCGTGCCGATATCCTTGTTCAGCACGGACTGGTCAAACGGATCGCCCGAGGCCAGCCTGAGCGTCGGCATCAGGGCCTCGGTCGGGAAGATCCGATTGCCCATGAACGAGATATTGCGAACGTTGTAGCGCGGACCTTCGTAGATGTGGAAGGTGACGTCGAGCTTGTTTTCGTCGCGATTGTACTGCAGATTGCGCCCGACCGTGGCCTTGAAGAATCCCAGGCTGCGGTAGTACTCGAGCAACCGTTCGCGGTCTTCATCGAGTGTCTGCTGATCGACTTCGCCCTTGAGCACCCACAGGATGGGCTGCTTCGACTGGATCACTTTCTTCAGGCGGCCGTCGGGAGCGATCTCCTTGCTGTTCCCTTCGAAGGTAATTTTGCGGAACTTGAGCTTCTTGCCTTCATTGATCAGGAACACGGCGCCACGGTCGCCGGGCTTATCGCCTTCGGCGATTTCGACGTTCACGCCGCTGAAGCCTTTACCTTCGTAGTAAGCTTCGATTTTTCGCGCGGCTTCGCGGACGGCGTAGGGATCGAACGCGTCGTTTTTCTTCAGGCCCGTCTCTTTATTGAGAGCTCGCTCGTTCACCGAGTTGCCGAAGTAGCGGACGTACTCGAGCACGGGACGTTCGATGACTTCGAGCGTGATTACGACCCCGCCAGGTACAAATTCCTTGCGCGGGACAACGTGCACGAACCAGCTTCGCGACGTGAGTTTCTTGATGTCTTTCTCGAAGGCCGCCTGGTCGAACGCGTGACCGATGCGGATCGTCATCGCGTTCAGCACCTTCTCGCGCGAGTGAGTGCGGTTGCCTTGGATTTGAATGTCGACGACTTGCACGGCGGCCGACATTTGCTCTTCGGCGATGGGCGGAAGCGGCGTCGGAGCCGGCCCAGAGGGGCCGGCAGGCGGCTGAGCCAAAGCGATCGTCACCCCAACGACCGCGCACGCCAACAGCGCGGCCGACGCTTGGCGCAATAATCCCCAGACCTGGCGGCCGACAGGAGCCATGAACGCTCGCTTGTGAATCACGTTGACGAAACTTGGAGATGGGTACGGCAAGCTGATCGCAAGTCCGAGCATCCGCCCTCACTCGAGGTCGAGACGCCAAAAGCTCGCGGTCAACGGCCGTTTTCTGGTCGATCCGAAGCAAGCAGATGTGATCGCGCTTGGGCTCGGATCGATTAAGCGGCGTAGAAATACTGCAAGCCGCGAAACGCGACAAGACGAAATTCGCCCACGTTGGACGTTTCTGTGGTCAATTCACGCCGGAACGAATGCTGGCAGCCCGCACTGCTAGCTGCACATTCCCGCAAATTACGCGAATCGAATTGCCACGACCAATGGGTCAGAACGTGTCGGCAGAGTTGAACTGTTCGAACTCGTCGTAAGGACGACTCGCCGCGTCCGTGAACCGCGTGAAGTCTTTGAGCCAGGAGAGCTTCACGTCGCCAGTCGGGCCGTTACGCTGTTTGGCCACAATCAGCTCCGCTTCGCCAGCCACCTTGGCCTTATCTTCTTCGTTCGTGCAGTAATACTCCTCGCGATGGACGAACATCACGACATCCGCATCCTGTTCGATAGCACCGCTTTCGCGCAGATGGCTCATCCGCGGCTTGTTGTCGCGGGTGGCCTCGGCCTGTCGATTGAGCTGCGCAAGGCACATCACCGGCACTTTGAGTTCGCGGGCCAGCCCTTTTAGCCGCCTGGCGATCTTGGCGACCTGCTCCTGCCGTGGGTCGCGGGAGTTGTCCGGCTCGATGAGCTGCAAGTAGTCAATCACCACGAGACCCAGGTTGCTGCGGCGTTTCAGTCGGCGAGCCGTGGCGGCGATCTCGGTAATGGTGCGGCTCGGTGTGTCATCCACGAACAGCGGGGCCTGGCTCATCTCGGCGGCCTTCTCGACCAGCCGACGGCGGTCATCGTTCGAGATTGAACCGTTGCGCAATCGCATGCCGTTAACCCGGGCCAGCGAGCAGAGCAAGCGGTCGGCGAGTTCGACGGAGGACATTTCGAGGCTCACAAAGAGCGTGCCTACTCCCTGCGACAGGGCCGCATGCTCGGCCATGTTCAGCGCGAGGGCCGTTTTGCCCATACTCGGCCGGGCCGCGAGAATCACAAGTTCTGAATCATGGAGACCGCCGGTCATGCTGTCGAAATCGCGGAAGCCCGTCTCCACGCCCCCCATGGCGTGCTCCTGCTTCATGCGGGCATCGATCCGGACCATTGCCTCTTGCAGAATATCGCGAATCGAAGACAGGTCGCCCGTGCCTTGCTGATCGAGGATCGAGAAGATCCGCTGTTCGGCACGAGCCAGCAGTTCCTTGGATTCCTCGGCTTCTTCGTAAGCGTCGCGAAGAATCTCGGTGCTCGAGTGAATCAGGGCGCGGAGGGTCGACTTGCTTTTGACAATCTCGGCGTAGTGCGTGGCATTTGCGGCTGTCGGCACCGATTGCAGGACTTCCGCCAGGTAGGCCGCGCCGCCGACGCGATCGAAGTCTCCCTTGCTACGCAACCGTTCGACCAGCAGCGTCATGTCGATTCGGCGGCCTTCGTCGTGCATCTCGCGCAGGTGGCCGTAAATGATCTGATTCGCGTCGTCGTAGAAGTCTTCGGTGCGCACGACGAGCGCGACATCGTCGCACACGACAGGGAGCAGCAGAATGCTGCCCAGCACGCCGCGTTCGGCCTCAAGGTTGCAAGGCGGCCGGCGGTCGAGAATCTCGGAATTGATCTTCATCGAAAGGCGTCCCTGCGCTGGTGAATCGGTAGCAATCGTCCGTCCGTTTAGTTTCCCCCAGAGCGTGGCCGGCAGCAAGCACTGTTACGGTGCACGACCTACGGTGACTCACAATGCCTTAGCGCCCGGCGCGAAGTAACACCCGCCAAGAGGCGATTCTACCCGGCGGAAATGACAAGTGCCCGCACCATTGTCGGGCGCGGGCACTTGTTTGCTTGACTGTTGAGAAGCTGTCGAAAACCGTTCGCAGCCGGCTGAACTTACTTCTTCTCGGCGTGCTCTTCGGCGACGGTCGGGACAACCCAGACCTTGAGTTCGGCTTCGACCTCGTGGCCCAGGTGGATGTTGACCGTGTAGAGGCCGAGTTCCTTGAGCGGACCCTTGAGACGTACCTGATCGGCGGTGATCGTGAATTCGGCCTTCTTAAGGGCGGCCACGATCTCGGGCGCGCCGACCGAACCGTACAGGTGGCCTTCGTCGTTGGCGTTGGCCTCGATCGTGATGCTTTGCCGGGCGAGGCTGTCGGCAAGTTGACGCAAGCCGGCCATCCGGGCGTTCTGGATCTCTTGCAGCTTGGCGCGATGCTTCTCGACCATCCGCTTGTGATGGTCGGTGGCGATCGTGGCCAGGCCTTGGGGCAGCAGATAGTTCATGGCATAGCCACGCTTCACTTCGACAACGTCGCCTTGTTGGCCCACGTGATCGACCGACTGAATGAGCAGCAACTCAACGCCGTTGTGCTTGCCGCGCGGAAGCCGCTTAAGACGCGTGCCTGCTTTGGAGGACTTAGCCATGACTCGTGTAACCTCGTTCGAAATTAAATCGCTATGTCTGTGAGCCAACGGGGTGAAGGACCATCGCGGCCCTAGCCAGCCCCCCGGGCATACCTACTAGTTAGAACGGAATATCGTCGTCCGGCGGTCCGGCTTCGAACTCATCGTGCACGGGCGCTTGGCCGCCGCCACCACCACCGCCGCCGCGGACAGGACGTGAACCGCCGCCGCCACCACCACCACCACC
>JBGSKX010000307.1:0-4255 GCA_041741015.1 Pirellulales bacterium | reverse complement strand
GCGCGGCAAAGGCCGAACCGCCAGGCGCGGTCTGCGTGCCCGTCGAAACAGTGGGCGCCGCGGCACTGGCAAAAGCCGGCGCCGTGTCGGCATTCGCACCCGAGGATGGCAACGCCGGTTCGTTCTTCGCCAGAGCGGCGTCGGATTTTCGATTCCAACTCCAGCCAGAACTGCCGCTACGACAGCCAGTCATGGCTAGCGTGGCAGCAACGACAACGATCGCGGGCCAACACTTCGCACGCATGGCGGAGGATTCCCTTATCGATGAGCGCGAGAAGGGATCGCAAAACATGCCCCCTGCGGCTTCCCTGCCGCGCGGGACACGTGCGGTCCTCTTCCCTGAGGACGTGACTTATTCGAATCGCGTGCGGACCACCGCCAATTGGTTCTGAGGCAACGCGAGCGGCCACCGTTGACCTATTGCATTGCATCGGAGTTTGACGGTCGCAAGCGCCATGCGAAATGGTGCGGAATATTCCACCACACCTAGCGCATGACGCGGAAGCGTCCTGCCCCACGCAGGGCGGGGATTATAGGAAACCGCGCATCGCGGTCAACGCCAATCGGACGCGAGAATCGCGCTCCGCACGTAGATTTCCCGCACGCAAACGCCAAAAAGCCCACGACGCACACGTCGTGCGTCGCGGGCCTTCGAATCTTCGGACTGCCAGCAGAATGCACTGCCAGCGTTCGTGCGATGCGCGTGCCTACTTCACGGCCGCGTCGTACAACTTGCCGACGGCGTCCCAGTCGATCACGTTCCAGAAGGCGGTAATGTAGTCCGGCCGGCGATTCTGATAATTCAAATAGTAGGCGTGTTCCCAGACGTCGAGTCCCAGGACCGGCGTGTTGCCGCTCATCAGCGGGTTGTCCTGATTCGGGGTGCTTTCCACGACGAGCTTCTTGTCCTTGACGGTCAGCCAGGCCCAGCCGCTGCCAAACCGCGTGGTGGCCGCGGCCGCGAAGTCCGTCTTGAACTTCTCGAAACCGCCCAGTTCCTTTTCGATCGCCTCGGCCAGTTTGCCGCTGGGCGCGCCACCCTTGCCGGGACCCATCGTGGTCCAGAACATCGAGTGGTTGAAGTGCCCACCGCCATTGTTGCGCACCGCGGTCCGAATCTTCTCGGGCACCTGGTCGATTTTGCGGCACAACTCTTCGATCGGCTTGTTGTCCCACTCGGTGCCTTCAATCGCCTTGTTCACGTTCGTGACATAGGCCTGATGGTGCTTGTCGTGGTGGATCTCCATCGTCCGCGCGTCGATGTGCGGCTCGAGGGCATTATTCGCATAGGGCAGCGGCGGCAGTTGGTACGGCATAACTGGTATCTCCTCCGAATTTCGGGTCGCGATTGTCTTGATCTGATGGCCAGAAAGCGGCCATGCGTAGCACGTTGTGCAGGGTGCAAAACAGATGCCAAATTGCGCCCGCGCAGCATACCCGATTCGTGCAAAACTGACAATCGGCTGCGCGCGCCGTGCGCGACGATGCCGCCGGCGAATTGCCTCGCCGCGGGCCGCTTTAGCTCCGCAGCTTGAGCCACGGCGCGAGCATATTCACACTCCGCCGCGAGGTGCCCTCTTCCTGCGTTGTCGTCTCGGGCGTGGCCATCAGGTACGACTGCACGGCGGCCAGAATGGCGCTCGCCTGCAGCATGATCTCGGCATTACGCCGGTCGCGAGTGCGGTTCAATCGGATCGACACCAGAACTCTTGTCCGCAACGTTCGGGCCGAAGGCAACCCTGCCGCGTTGCGAATGGTAACGCGTTCTTCGGCAAATTGCATTTGCACCAGAAACGGAACCGGCCGATCCGAGCGGCGCCGCGTCGGCTGCTGCTCGGAAGTGGCAATCAACAGGTCGATCCGGTCGGCCTTGATGCCAAGTATCTCGGCATGATGATCCAGCACGAAGCCGCGCAGCTTCTCGACGGCCATCGTCAGCGGAACCGAGGTAATCAACACCCGTTCGATCATCAGTTCGCCGGCACGCTGTCCTTCCAGCGAAACGTCGTCGCGCGTGGCGCCCGGCTTGATCAGCCCGTCGCCCAGTTGGATCACCGTGTTGCGACCGACCCGCTTCGCCTCCAGGAGTGCCCGGTCCGCGCGCCGCAGCATGGAATCGGGTGTATCGCCGGGCTGCACTTCGGTTACGCCAAAGCTGGCGGTGATTGCCTTGCCGTCGAGCACCGCCAGCGGCAATTCGCTGATCAGACGGCGCAGGTGTTCGGCACGTTGGGTCGCGGCCGAGTTGTTGCAGTTCGCGCACAGTACGACGAACTCTTCGCCGCCGTAGCGCGCCACCACGTCGCCGCTGCGGCATTCGCTCTTCAGCACCTGGGCGAACGCTTTCAGGGCCTCGTCGCCAGCCTGGTGTCCGTAGGTGTCGTTGATCGATTTAAAATGATCCAGGTCGCAGATAATCAGACTGCACGGCACGTTGCATTCCAGGTGCGCGCCCACGAACAAGTGATGCATCCGGTCGAACTCCGCCCGGTTCGCCACCTGTGTCAGCGGATCCTTGGTCGCCCGTTCGTGCAGATTGTTGCACTTCTCTTCGAGCGAGGCCTGCGGCGAAGCGTCGTGCAGCAGCATCGCGGCCCCGTGCGTCGTACCGTCCGATCCGACCACCGGTACGGTATGCACATCGACCGTGATCGACTTCTCACCGCTCCGCACCCGCAGCCTGCGCAGCGACTGCACGCCGCTTGAAATGCAGTAGCTCACCGGACAGTCCGTACCGAGCAGCCGCTCGTTCTGTTCTCCTCGCATCCCGATCAGGTCGGTTTCCCAGCCGCGATGCAACACGCTTTCGCTCGATAGGCCCGTCAGCCGCTCGGCCCCGCGGTTCCAACGTACGATCTGCTGATTGCAGTCGACGAAGATGACCGCATCAAACATGTTGTCGAACAGCTTCTGCTGAAACAGCGCGTCCGCGGGCTGGGCCACCGTCACCAGCGGCTGAGGAGTGTTGTTCCAGAACTGGTTGGCCTTGCGCGGATCGAGCGTCTTCAGCCAGTGGCTGATCACTTTCTGGTGCAGGTGGGCCCCAATGTTCAATTCGCTGAACGATTTCACCAGCTCGGGATCGAACTGCGTGCCGGCGTGTTCGAACAGCTCGTGCAGCGCTCGCTCGCGCGAGAGCGCCGGTCGATAAACCTGGTCGGTCGTCATCGAGTCGAACGCATCGACGATGGCCAGCATCCGCGCGCCGCCGGGGATGTCTTTGCCCACGAGCGGATAGCCCGTCCGCGTCCCGTCGAACCAGGCGGCCCCATGGCGAATGATTTCCACGATGCTTGGCTGCGGACAACAGTGGGCCAGGATGTCGAGCCCGGAGAGACGATACTGGTCCATCAGCCGCCCTTCGTCCAGGTCGAGTGGCCCCGGCTTCAGCAGTAACCGATCGGGCGCTCCGATCTTGCCCAGGTCGTGCAAGAGCGCGGCAACTTCCAGTTCATCGCGCTCCCGATTGGGCAGTCCCACGGAAAACGCCCACGACGAACAGCCCAGCGCAACGCGCAGTGAGTGCGATGCGGCCGGCGCATGTTTCTGCCGCAGCGCCGCGATCAGGCTGCTGGCGATTCCGAGACGAACCTCAATCAAGCGGTTTTCATACGTGGCCACCGCAAGTTGCGGGGTCAGTTCTGATGCGCCAGACTCTTGCTCCAAGGTGCTCAACGGGCTGCTCCGGCTGCTCGATCAAACGCGTGCCCCCGAGACATCGAAGCCGGGGGGCGAAGAGCTGCTCGTGGTGCGTACGCACTGCCGGCCTCCTGCATCCTGTGCCGGCGATCGACCCCGCCGATCACCCGCTCCGCGGTGACAGGGTTGCGGCAAACATCCAGAGCATCGAAGGAACCCTAGCTTGCGAAAGGGTGAACGTCAAAGCGAGGAATGCAGTTGGTCAAAATGTATCGGTTGGCGCGATTGCGCCGCTGCCGGCAGGCAAGTGCCTGCGTCGCGGCGACTTCCCGACTGCGCGCCGGTTGCGTGCTTGCCGTTGGAGCCGGACGCCCGAAAGTGCCGAATCTCTCAAGGAGGCCCTGCCCGCCATTGGCGTCCGTCAGGCATTGGCGCCGCTGATCCCTGCCGGCCACCCACCCCGTTCCACCCACCCACTCTCGCGGCGGCATAAGCTCCGCGGAAGACTCCCCTGCGTATCCTATGCGCGATCGTCGCCGACGTTTGCTCCCTGAAGATGCCGCTCGCTCCGCGGCCGCGCCCGAGATGCGCGTGACCGATGGTGGCGACGCGCAGC
>JBGSKX010000306.1:0-14500 GCA_041741015.1 Pirellulales bacterium | reverse complement strand
CGACCAGCACGGGCGGCGTGCCTGAAGTCGGAGATAGCGACCCACCGGCGATACAGCAGGCCGCGGCGATCGTATCCGCGTGGCCGCGCGCGAGGGAAGCGGTCGCACCTGCGCCCATCGAGTGCCCCAACACATACACTCGATCGCGATCGATCTGGTAGTCGGCGGCCAGATCCTCGACCAGCGATTGGAGCGTTCGGATGTCACTGCCGAACGTGTACGTCAGCGGCGAGACCACAAGTACGCCCTTATCTTCCGCGATCTGCTTGATGATTCCCGCGCCGTAGGCCTCGAAGAACATGTTCTCGTCGCCGCCCATGCCATGCAGCACGACCAGCAGCGGCAACGGTTTGTCTGCCTGGGCTGCCTGCGGAGCGAAGACGCGCAGCGGCACTTCGCGCTTCCCACTGACGAATACTCGCCAGTTATCGCCCGGCTTGTTGGCATAAGGATTCTTGCCGGCCGCGAGCGCGGCGATCTCGGCAGTCACATCCTTAGACAATTGGTGCAAGTCCGCCATGAACTGTGCGGAATTCACGACCGATGGTGTGTCGGTCAACAGTTGGTTACGTGCCCGGCAGCTCGCGAGGGCTTTTTCGATTGTCGGTGACTCGGCTTTGATTGTGGCAAGTTGTTCGGCGTTCGCCTCACGCAACGCATCCAGCGATGAAGAGACGACGTTGACGTGCCCCGCGATGACTCCCGGCTTCCCTGCGAGACCAAGCTCGATCTGGTAGCGGCCGGGCCGAAGTGTGGAGCTTGCCTCCGGAACCGGCAGTCTGACATCGACGTTCGCCTTGGGACCCAGGCCCACGGTAAAGGGGATCGCCGCGAGAACGGTGCCATCGGTTCCAAGCAAACGAACTTCGCAAGCGACATCGTCCAGCGATTCCGACTCCCAACCGTAGATCGACTGCACACGCAGCGCGCGAGCGTCCTTCGCGTCGAGACGCCAGACCGCGGGCTCAGGCGTAGCCTTCAGTGAGCTAATCGCCCGCTGTGCGGCGCGGCGTTCCTCCTTTTCAATCGACTCGGTCAATACATCAATTGCGCGAATCGCTTCCGCGTTGCGTCCCATGAAGAACGCCATCGTCGCCTGATCGAAACCGCGATTGATCGTGGAAACCTTCTCTCCCGCCGGCGGGTTGGCGAAATACGCCTGCTCGAGCCGCAGATACGCCGCGGCCAGGTCCGCCCGCGTGACCCGCGCTTGATCGACCGCCGGTTGAGTCGCAGGCGAAGTAGCCGCGGGCGTTTCGTCTGCATTCGCAGGGAAATTGGCTAGGCCGGCCAGTACCGACAACAGAGCGATGCCACAACACGAATTCCGCCACATCGCGAAGGCTCCTGAATC
Organism: Pirellulales bacterium; assembly: GCA_041741015.1. GTDB lineage: Bacteria > Planctomycetota > Planctomycetia > Pirellulales > PALSA-1355 > JALHMI01. Next base: position 13,146 of record JBGSKX010000306.1, on the reverse strand, counting down.
GAGAGTGTTGAGTCGTTCGGTTGAATGCCTCTATGTAACGCTGCTCGATTCGCGATGCAAACGGATTATCAGTGACCGCTCACTCCTCGCGGTGGGCCGGGTACGAACGCGTTCGTTCTCGCCTGATAGGCCGCGTACTCCGGCCGCCGCTCGATAATCGTCTTCTCCAGTAGGGAAACGCCGGACACCTTCAGCAGCAGGATCGTCATGGCCAGAGGGCTGAGGAACGTCCACCAGGCGCCGCCGGCCACGGCGATCAGGTATAACCCCCACCACACGCAGGCGTCTCCAAAATAGTTCGGATGCCGCGTATAGCGCCACAGCCCCCGGTCCATCACCCGCCCGCGATTGGACGGATCGCGCTTGAATCGGGCGAGTTGCCAATCGCCCACGGACTCGAAAACTAGGCCCACAACGAACAGCGTCACGCCAAGCGCATCGAGCCAGCCGAGTGGCTGCATCTCACGATCGACGACTGCCACCTGAATTGGCAAAGACACGAACCACAGGATTGCCGCCTGCAGCCAGAAAACGGTAAACAGACTCAGCCACCAGAATCGTTGGCCCTGATGTGCTCGCATCGCCTGGTAGCGGCGGTCTTCGCCGTGCCCCCAATTGCGCCGGAGGAGGTACACCGAAAGCCGCAGTCCCCACACCGCCGTCAGCAGGCCAAGCAACAGCCCACGGTTCGTCGCTGGCTGATTCAGTGCGAGTGCCACCGCCGCCACAATTGCAAACCCCGTCCCCCAGAACGGGTCGACGATGCTCGCGTCGCGCAGACGAACGCTCAGCGCCCAGAGCGCGGCAAGCACGCCGAGCACCACGACCAGCGTCGACAACAGCGTGATAGCAAGCGGCGACATGGCGAGGTCCTACCTTCCTCGTGGCGCATTGGGCGCGAGCAAACTATGTGTCACGAACCACTCCTGGCCGTCTCGATAGCCAAACAGCTCGGCCACCGCCAGAAAGAACATCCTCCAGCGCTGAAACCAGCGCCGCGCATCGTCGCCATAGACGTTGCGTAAGACTTCCATAGCAGTATCACGATTTGCATCGAGATTCGCCAGCCAGGCTTCGGACGTACGCTGGTAGTGATCGCCGCTCCAGGTCCACTGCCGCTCAACATGCATATGGCGGTTGAACCGCGTGAACAAGTCGGAACGCGGCATGATTCCACCGGTAAAGAAGTTGCGCGCCATCCAGTCTGCCTGGCCGCCGGATTCGAACGGATAGGCGAATTCACGATGGCAGAACACATGCGCCAGCAACCTGCCGTCGGGCTTGAGCCAACCAGCAATCCTTTCAAACAGGGCTTCATAGTTTCGTAAGTGCTCGAACATTTCCACGGATACAACGCGGTCGTAGCTTCCCGGCTTCGGCGGAGCAAAACTGTTGATGTCGGCTGTCACGACTTGCAGGTTCGTCAGGCCCCGGGCGGCAGCCTGCCTTTCAATGAACCGGCGCTGGGAGTGCGAGTTCGACATCGAGGTAAATCGGCTCGCCGGATATTGCTCGGCCATCCACAGCGAGAGCGACCCCCAGCCGCAGCCCAGCTCCAGCACTTCCTGACCGTCCGCAAGCTCGGCATGCTCGCAGGTCTGCTCGAGCGCGGCGACTTCCGCCTCAGCCAGCGTAGTCGTGGCGTTGGGCCAATAGCAGCAACTGTACTTTCGCCGCGGCCCCAGCACCGTGGCGAAGAATTCCGCCGGCACCTCGTAGTGCTGCTCGTTCGCCGCCTCGGTCTCGAGCGCAATCGGACCTTTCGCCAGCGACTCCAGAAACGCCATCTGGCCTCCACTGGCGGCCTGGACGCGGGCCGCCTTGAGACGCGTCTGGCACAAGCGACGGATTGCCAGACGCGTCACCATGTCAGGCACAAGTCGGCGTTCAACCGCCTCGATTCCCAAGCCTGTCGCAAAGTCGAGCGTGCTCATAGTGCTCCGCGGCTCATGCCGTCCCGTAATGTGGTTGCGAGATGCCTGCGGAAGCCTTGCGATCCAGCGTAGCGCTTGCACTGCGCGTGAGCAAAAGTGCATCTCGCCGACAGGCGGCATTGTCGAACACCAGTTGCACGACGCTTACCTGCCGTTCCTCAAAGCCGGCCTCACAATAACATAAATAATAACGCCACAACCGGATCAGTCGCTCGGTGTAACCGAGTGTGCGAATCTCCGGCAGGCGAGCTTCGAAGTTCGCACGCCAGCGTCGCAACGTTTCCGCATAATGCGGGGCGAAATCTTCAAGCTGCACGCAGCGCAAGCGGCTCGCGCGGCCGGCCGATTCGAGCAGCGCGGCTGCCGAGGGGAGCGACCCGCCTGGGAACACGTGCTTGCGAATGAAGTCAACCGATGCGAGATACTTGTCGTAGTCGTGCTCCGGCATCACGATGCCTTGCAGCACCATCGACCCGGAGGGCTTGAGCAGTTCGCCGCACTTGCGAAAGAACGCGTCCAAAAACTGTGGCCCCACGGCTTCGATCATCTCGATCGACACGAGCTTGTCGAACTGCCCGGTGAGATCCCGATAGTCGCAATTCAGCACCGTGATCTGATCGGTAAGACCTGCTGCCTTGACTCGCTGGCAGGCGAGTGCGTGCTGCTCGCGCGAGATCGTCGTGGTGGTCACATGGCAGCCAAAGTGCCGGGCCGCGTGCAGTGCGAATCCACCCCAGCCGGTGCCAATTTCCAGAACGCGATCGCCCGGACGCAGGTCGAGCTTACGGCACACACGGTCGAACTTCTCAAGGGAAGCTTCACGCAACGTCGCGTTCCACTGCGGAAAGACTCCGCTCGAATAAGCGAGCGTGTCGTCCAGCCAAAGCTGGAAGAAGTCATTCCCCAGGTCGTAGTGCGCGCCGATGTTGCGGCGGCTGCTGCGGCGCGTGTTCGATCGTCGCCAATGGCCAATTCGGGCTCCCACCTGCATCAGCCAGCACCAGCCGCGGTCGAGCCGGCTGGCGGCGTGTCGATTGCGTACGAAGAGACGCATCAGCCCCATCAGATCGTCGCATTGCCACTCGCCCGCGATGTAGGATTCGGCCGCCCCCAGGCTGCCGCCGAGCGCTACTCGTCGGTAGAACCGCTGGTCGTCCACGCGAACCGAGATCGGCGCCCCGCCTGTTCCTAGCATCTGGATGCCAGCCGGGTCGGACAGTCGCACGCTTCCGCCGCGAAGTGCCGCGAGCTTTTTCAGCACGAGCGCACGTACCGACCGGTTCCAGGGCCCAAACGCAATTCGGGAGAGTCGCTTTTGCTCGGAAGCCGCATTCATTTTCATGGATCGATACCGTATCAGTTGGGACTGAGGGATGTCCGATTAACACGACGAGCCGTGACTGTATCGGGATGCGGAATGAACGGTACTCCGCGCATCCGGATAAGAATTGCCTGCAAATAGATGCCTGCGATCACTTGCGCGGTCATCAGCGGATAACGAATCAGCGACCAGATCCGCCGCGCGCGGGTGAGCGGTCTCCGGTGGAGTGAAAGGGTCGCACTGAACAATCTGCCCTCTGCATTCTCGCAACCGATGGCCACGGTAAGCCGCTCGCCGGGAGTGGTCAGCCGCCAGTCGTACTCCAGTTCCATTGGTAAGAACGGGGACACGTGCATCTGCTTCGCGCTCCGCTCACGCAGCACGTGCTCATCATCGCCGCGGTCCCGCAGGTTGATTACGTAACAGTGCCGCTCACCCCAGGGGGTATTGTTCACTTCCGCCACCACGGCTTGCAAATCAGTTCCGTCTGCGTCGAAACAGTAGTACAAGCTGATCGGGTTGATCCCGACGCCAAAATATCGAAAGTGCGTCAGTAACCGGATCGGACCTTCGGGGCGCCAGCCGAGGCGCCCTTCAACCAGTCCTCGCACCGAATCGTCGAGCGGTTGCTCTGGCGGACCGAGATGATCGCGACGCCGAAAGCGCGCAACGGCCGGCCACTTCGTGGACCACAGCCCACGGCGTCCGAAAGTGGTTTCGATTTCGGCCAGATCCACGTACACCATGAACAGCGGGAAGCTGAACGCACGCTCTACGAGAGCGAAGCGGCGGTGGCGGACGCGGCCCTCGTAAAGGCAACTGTGCATGGTTGGTTGCTCAACTCCAGGGTTCGGACTGCCGCCAGTCCGCTGTTGACGCCATCTTCGTGAAATCCGGAACCCCAATACGCTCCGCAATAGTGTGTGCGATCGCTTGAGATCTCAGCATGCCGGCGTTGCGCCGTGATCGCCGAGCTGGAATATAGCGGATGATGGTAGGTAAACTGCCGAATCACCTTCACCGGATCGATCTGTCCGTCGTCGTTCAACGTGACGAACAAATCGTCCGTGGCATCCAGCCGCTGCAAGCGGTTCATCCAGTACGTGACAGTTACGTCCGTCGGCGCGTGAGCCGGCACGCGATAGTTCCAACTGGCCCAGGCCCTGCGGCGGACCGGCATCAGGGAGGCGTCCGTGTGCAGTGTCGCCAGGTTCTTCTGATACGGGAACGCGCCGAGAACTTCGCGCTCTGCAGGCGTCGGGTCCCCCAGCATGCGCAGCGCATCGTCCGCATGAGCGGCGACGACGACACGTTCGAACTCGAAGTGGCTGTCGTTCACCTGAACGCTCACGCCACACTCACTGCGCAGGATTCGTCGTACAGGGCTATTCGGCAGGACCTTGAAATGCCGGGCTCGCAGCATCGCGTCGAGATATCGCCGTGCGCCGCCCGTGACCGTCCGCCACTGCGGGCGATCGCGCAGGGAAAGGAGACCGTGATTCGCAAAGAAGCGGGCAAACGAGCTGGCCGGAAACTCCAGCATCCGCCCCGGCGGCGCCGACCAGATCGCGGCGCCCATCGGCAGCAAGTAGTTGCCGGTAAACTCGGGACCGAAGCCCTCACTGCGGAGAAAGTCACCCAGCGACGGACCAGCGGCATCGTCGAGGTCCAAAAGCTGTAGAGCCGCGCGGTTGAACCGCAGGATCTCGCGCAGCATGCGATGGAACGCCGGCCGCAACAGGTTACGTCGTTGGGCGAACAAGCCGTTCAGGGAACTTCCACAGTACTCCCAGCCGCTCACCTCCGATCGGACGCTGAAACTCATGTCGCTCGGCTGCGATTCGACGCCCAGTTCTCGCAGTAGACGGCAGAAGTTCGGATAGGTCCTTTCATTGAATACGATGAAGCCGGTGTCGACGGCAAGCTGCTCGCCACCGACTCGCACATCCACGGTGTTCGTGTGCCCGCCCAAACGCGAACCGGCCTCCAGTAATGTGACGTCGTGACGCTCCGCCAGCGTGTAGGCGGCCGTCATTCCAGCGATTCCCGAACCAACAACGGCGATTTGCATGGGCGAGTTTCGGAAGAGAAGGCGAAGGTCATCGACCTGTGGGCTGCCGCAAGTTCGCCCGCATGGCCGGCGGAGACTCCACGGCCAGCCATGCGAGCGCGCTTGTCGAACTATCGACTATTTGGGCAGCAGAACGGTATCGATCACGTGGATGACGCCGTTCGAGCAGACGATGTCTGCCTTCACAACCTTGGCGTCATTTATCTTCACGCCGTCAGTCGCGTCGATGGAAACGCTTTGCCCCTGGACCGTTTTGGCCGAGTCGAGCTTAACGACATCGGCAGCTTTCACCGCGCCCGGTACGACGTGGTAGGTCAGGATCGCGGTCAACTTGTCCTTGTCTTTAAGCAGGGCTTCGACCGTTCCTTCCGGCAGCTTGGCGAAGGCTTCGTCCGTGGGCGCAAACACCGTAAAGGGGCCTTTGCCTTTCAAGGTGTCGACCAGACCGGCAGCTTTCAGGGCCGCGGCCAAGGTCTTGAACGACCCAGCAGCGACGGCCGTGTCGACGATGTCGCTGGTGGCGGTCTTGGCCACGGCAACACTGTGAACCTTGGTGCCGGCGCACTTTTTTCCGGCCAACGCCGGGTTGGCCCCCGCGGTGAGCGATAGCGTGACGGCAGCAGCGAGCAGCGAGCGAGATGTGATGGACATGACGAACTCCTTGTGGGTTGTCGAACCAGCGCCTTGAAATCGTCCAAAACGTTCACATAGTTCTATGCGGAGTCGGCCATCTCGTCAAGTCACTGGTCCGATTATTTAACTGGATTACTTTCATAAATAGGCAGGAAACGCCGAAAACGACCGACTGGACACACGATCGTCAGTGTTCTATAATCGTTCAAAACGATCTGATGTGCGAGCCCTATGAAGCACCTTTTGACCCCCAAGCAAGTCGCCCAGGCCATTGGTGTCAGCGAATCCTCGCTTAAACGCTGGTGCGATCGCGGCGCGCTGAGCATGGTCCGCACGGCCGGGGGCCATCGCCGTCTCGCGCTCGACGATGTTGTCGCCTTCCTGCGGCAATCAGGGCATCAGATTGTTCGGCCCGAGCTGTTGGGATTACCGCCCGCCCGCGGTCAGTCACCCGCGACAATCGACCGTGGTCGCGAAATGGTTCGCGAAGCGCTCCTGGCGGGCGAGGATGCCCAGTGCCGGCGCATCGTGCTGGATCTCTATTTGGCCGGCACGAGCGTTTGTGAAATTGGCGACCAGGTGTTGGCCGGCGCATTTCACGACATTGGCGACGCCTGGGAGTGCGGCGATATCTCGATCTATCGCGAGCGGCGCGGTTGTGAGATCGCGATCCATGCCCTGCACGACTTGAGCGGCGCACTCCCACAGCCGCCACTCGACGCACCGCGAGCCATCGGCGGGACGCTCGAGAGCGATCCCTATCAATTGCCGACGTTGATGGTCGAACTCGCCTTGCGCGAAGCGGGCTGGCAGGCGACGTCGCTCGGCACGCTTCTGCCCGCAGTCACGTTGATGGATGCCCTGCGCGAGAACAAGCCGCGCCTGCTATGGCTCAGCGTCTCCAGTATTCCGAACGTCGAGACGTTTCTCACGGATTTCGTTGCCTTGCACGCCGCGGCGACAGAGCAGGGGACCGCGGTCGTTGTCGGCGGCCGGGCACTCTCGGAAGAGCTTCGTCGGCAGATGAGCTACAGCGCGTACTGCGACACCCTGCGTCACATGATCTCTTTTGCACAGTCGCTGCGCCAGCCGGTTTGAAAACCGTCACGTAGACGCGAATGCAGCATTAGAAGCTATCTGCACTCATCAGCACGATCAGCTCCATCGACACCGGCTTCCCGTCCGCTGATTTGCCGTCCAGTCGCAAAACCCAACCCTCGGGATCGCGCTCGTCCGGTCGCAGCGGCGACTTCGCATCCCCTTCGGCCGGCTTGACCAGCGGCAGAAACGCCGGATGCGGCGCGCCAACCGAGTCCGCGCTCCAGCCAATCAGTTCGTCGGCATCGGTCCGCACCTCGGGCGAAGCGTCTTTCTCCGGCGAGATTAACAGCAGGAAGTCGCGAGTATCGTGCGTATCGCGGTGTGCTTCGAAGGTGGGTTGCACCGCGTAACGCAAGGTGTAGGTCCCCGCCGGGATTTCCTGTTGCCGCAGGTCGAGCGCGGTATTGGCAATCTGGATCACACCGACCAGGCTGCCAGGCTGAATCTTGTATTCGACGGGCGCGGCATTCGCGGCCGCGTCCTCCTCGCCTTCGGCCGGCGGTTCGGCCAGCTTCTTTTCGGCTTCAGCCGTGATGGGCATCCAATTCTTGGTGGTCCAGATCTGACACAGTTCCTGATCGTCCGCCAGCATCAGCTTGACGTGCTTCGGCTCGAGCTTTTCCGCGATGCTCGGATCAACCCCCTCGGGAAGTCCCTCAACGGCGGTGGCGGTGCACTCCGCGGCGCTAAGATAGCTGGGCGAAAGGAGCAGAAGGGCGAAGGCAAGGAACGACGTCACGCGAAGCATGCGAATCCTCATGGTGGCTGGCTGGATTGCGAGGGGCCCAATTGGCGAATTTCGGCTGGATGTGAAGTGTATTGTACCTCTCGCCAGACGCGGTGGCAGCGCGCCTGGGGCTGAACTTTCCGAGACCGGCAAGTCGTTGTTGACAGGCCGGAATTCGGCCGATATAGTTTCCTAGGAAACTATAGGCTCCGCGATGCGAAAGAATCCACCCGCCAGCGAACTCGCCGCTCATCTGGGCTACTGGCTGCGCTTCGTGTCTAACCATGTATCGCACGCCTTCAAGCAGAAAGTCGAAGCCCGCGGCGTCACGGTCGCGGAATGGGCCGTTTTGCGGCAGCTCCTGGGACGCGATTTACTCCAGCCCAGCCAACTCGCCGACGATCTGGGCATGACGCGCGGAGCAGTGTCGAAGCTCGTCGAGCGATTAGTTCACAAGGGGCTCGTCGAGCGCGCGGTCGCCAGCGGAGACCGCCGCTTTCAGAACCTGGCGCTGACTGCAGCCGGGCGACGGCTCGTGCCGGTCCTGGCTCGGCTGGCGGACGAAAACGACGCCGAGCACTTCGGCCATCTCGAACTCCGCCAGCATGCCGAGTTGATGGAGCTGCTGCGATCGATCGTCCAGCGTCATGGCTGGAAAGACATCCCAACGAATTGACAATCACCGAACTTCTTAGTGCTGATGCAGGAGTCGCGGCGCATGATGGATCCCGAACGAATGCAGGCCATTGAGCACTGCGTCGCCTTGTCGCTGACGGGTGAGATTCAGTTTCCCGAAGTCGTCGGCCGATTGACGGCGGCGGGGGTCGAACGCTACCACGCCGACTACTGCCGCGACGAGGTCACGTATTACCTGCCGTCGGGCGAAACTCACGTCGTGCCGGTCGAGCATACGGCCGACCCGCTTGGAGAAGTTTTCGACGCCGGTGCGGTCGCTGCCGCGGTGGGACAGAGCCAGCGGGCGGAGCACACCTACCGCGACTTCGTCCGCAAAACGATGGCCGCCGGCTGCGTCGGCTACTTCGTGCAGCTAGCCGGTCGGCGCGTGATCTACTTCGGCCGCAACGGCGATTGTCACGTCGAATACTTTCCCACGGCAGACAACTAGGTAAACTGCGCCCATCAGGTCGAATACCACCGGAGGCGCCAGATGACCCGTGTGCAAGGCATTCTCGAAACGGCGATTTACGTCACCGATCTGCCGCGGGCTGCCGACTTCTATCGGCGGCTGTTCGATTGCGGCACGCTACTCGAGACCGAACGCCTGATCGCGCTCGACATCGCCGGCCGCAGCGTGTTGTTACTCTTCCTGTCTGGCGATACGGATGAACCGTGTGAAACTCCTGGTGGCATCATTCCTCCGCATCGGGGCGTCACCGGCGGGCACTTTGCCTTGGGCATTACGCAGGCCGACTTCGACCCCTGGGCGAATCGGCTCACCGCTCAGCAAGTGCTAATCGAAAGCATCGTCACCTGGCCCGGCGGCGCTCGGAGCCTCTACTTTCGCGATCCGGACGGCAATCTGGCCGAACTGATTACGACTGGTTTCTGGGCGAACTACTAGGATCCCCGGCAAAACCGGCAAGTCCCTCGCGGCGCGGCGCCCGGTGTGCTAATTGATTTCAGGGGGATATCGGCGCTGCGCGCGGCTTGCGTGGAGCCCGTCGCCCAGACTAGCATCGGATGAACTCGCTCAATTCTCACGGAAGCCGCAGCTTTTCGCTGCGCTCAACCAAGACATGTGGAAGTTGCTTCGCAACCTGCGTCAGCGTTCGCGTTCGAGCGATGAGCCGGTTCAGGCGCATATGACGTTCGCTCATACGTCGTTCGGCAGTTCGCTCTCGCGCACGCGGCTGTTGCTGAAGAAGCAGCTTTGGATCTGGCCGATCATTGCGGTTGTCATCCTGGCGACGGTTGGTTATGCCGTCAGCGGCCTGATCCAGCGGACTATGGAAGACAGTCTTCGCTCGGAACTGGCGACTCTGCTCTCGGTTGAACGCTCGATGCTTGAAAAGTGGTTCGCGGTGCAAGAGTCGAGTGCTCTCACCCTGGCCAACAATCAGTCCATCCGGCAAACGGTCACGGAACTGGTCGAGGCCGGGAATACTGACGCCACGCCGAGTGACGCGGCCGGCACGACCAGTCCTAACGAGTTGCGCAAGCGTCTAGCCAAGGAACTGGAAGCGGCCCTCTCTTCGCACGACTTCGTGGGCTATGTAGTCGTCGACAAGCAACTGGAAGTCATCGCCGCGTTTACCCCTGGACTCGTGGAGCAGGCCGCCACGCAATTCGAATCGTTTCTCAAACCGAGCTTTGCCGGCGAAACGAACGTGTCTCCCCCGTTTCCGAGCATTCAGTTGCTCAAGGACACCTCGGGGCGGTTGCGAAGCGGCGTGCCAACCATGTTCGTGTGCGCGCCGATTCGTGACTCGAACTTGCAGATCGTGGCTGTCCTGGCGATGCGCATCCGCCCCGAAAAGGAATTCACCGAGATTTTGCAGCTGGGTCGTGTCGGCGAGACGGGCGAGACCTACGCCATCAACCAGCAAGGGCTATTGGTCTCGAACAGCCGGTTTGACGAGTCGCTGATCCTGCTCGGTCTCTTGCCCGATACCGATGACGCGGCCTCGATCCTCAACGTTCAGGTTCGTGATCCCGGCGGCGATATGACCAAAGGTTTTCGGCCCACTGTCCGGCGGCGTGAAATGCCGCTGACCGAAATCGCTTCGGCGGCCATCTCGGGGACTCAGGGCGTCAACCTGGACGGTTTTCGCAATTACCGCGGCGCCGAGTCGATCGGAGCCTGGACCTGGCTGCCCAAGTACCAGCTGGGCATTATCACCGAGATCAACTCGGCCGAGGCCTTTCGCCCGCTGATCATCTTGCAGCGTACTTTCTACGCGCTCTACGCCTTGCTGGGCATTGGGGCCATCGCAATCTTCGCCTTTACGTTGATCGTGGCTCGCTTGCAGCGTCAGGCGCGCGCCGCCGCCGTCGAAGCCAAGCAACTGGGACAGTATCGCCTCGAGGAGAAACTCGGCGCGGGTGCGATGGGCGTGGTCTACAAAGGTCGCCACGCCATGCTCCGCCGCCCAACCGCCATCAAAATGCTCGATGTCGACCAGGTCAGCGAAGCCGCCATCGAACGCTTCGAACGCGAAGTGCAGATCACTTGCAACCTGAACAACCCGCATACCGTGGCAATCTTCGACTACGGTCGGACGCCCGAGGGCGTGTTCTACTACGCCATGGAATTCCTCGACGGGATCAACCTGCAAACCCTGGTTGAGCGTGATGGCCCCCAGCCCGAGGGCCGGGTGGTTTCGATCCTCAAACAGATCTGTGCATCGCTTTACGAAGCCCATTCGCTGGGCCTCGTGCATCGAGACATCAAACCCGCCAACATCATGCTCAACCGCCGCGGAGCGGAGCCCGACGTCGTGAAGGTGCTCGACTTCGGTCTCGTCAAGGCATTGGGCGACGGTAAGCCCGACCGCGAATCCAGTGGCGAGCTGTCCGGCACACCGCTGTACATGTCGCCCGAAGCGATCCAGATGCCCGACTCGGTCGATGCCCGCAGCGACTTGTACGCCGTGGGCGCCGTGGGCTATTACCTGCTCTCAGGGCAAACGGTGTTTAACGCCCGCACCCTGGGCGAGCTTTGCCAGCAGCATATTTCCTCGACCCCCGACCTGCCGTCGCAGCGTTTGGGGCGTGCCGTTTCGCGCGAACTCGAACACGCGATCCTGTCCTGTCTGGAAAAGAATCGCGCCAAGCGGCCGCAGACGGCGCGCGATCTGGCGACCATGCTCGACCGTGTCGCGGCGGTGTGGACGCTCGAAGACGCGGAAACCTGGTGGAGCCGTTTTGAACGGGGGCAATCCACGCATCCTGACGTAAAGTCGAGTGCGGGCGAAACGGCACCGCCCAGTGGGGTGGCCAATGGACCCGCAGCGGGTGGCAATGCCGGTACCGTCGCCCCGTCGTTCGATCGCACGGTTATTTACGAACCGCCCGGCGACGGCGATTAACGGGGGAGGGTGCCCATCGTGCCACTTGTGGCTGCGGTCACCGCAACGGTCCGGCAAGCGGATGCCTTCTCGCGAGTTAGTTTTTCTCGCTCGCTCGCGGCTAATCTGCTCGGCTTTCGCCGGCGACAAGCTATATTGTCAGCACGGCCATTCGGCTGCATCTCGTTCCTCGCATTGGTGTCATCGCACACATCCATGATCGTATTCAGGTGGGAGACCGTATGATGTCGACCCTTTCTCGAATTTCGTTTGCGCTGGCCGGGCTGCTGGCCATCGCGTTTCAGTCGTCGTTCGTACTGGCACAGGAAGATGCCGCGCAAGCCGCGGTTCGCCAGCGTGCCGAACAACTCGTGACCGCATTCAATGCCGGCAAGACCGACGACGTGGCCGGCTATTTCATGCCGCGCGGCGAACTGATCGACGAGGCAGGCACGGTCTATCAAGGCACGCAGGAGATCAAAGGCCTGTTAAACGCCTTCTTCAAGGAGTTTCCCGGTGCGAAGCTCGCGCTGAACGTCGAATCGATTCGCCTCGTCGGGCCGGTTGCGATCGACGAGGGAACCCGATCGATCACCACCGCCGATGGCGAAGCGCGTTCCCAGTTTCGCTACATCGCCGTCTGGACGAACGTCGACAAGGAGTGGAAACTGGCCTCGTTCCGAGATTTTGCCGACGATCCGATCCCCACGCCGCATGACAATCTCGAACCGCTGGCCTGGCTCGTGGGCGAGTGGGTGAACGAAGGGACCGACGGTGACGTTGCCATCTCGTACCGCTGGTCTGACGACGGCAATTACCTGCTGGGCGAGTTCGACATTCAACCCGTCGATGGGCCGCAACGCAAAAGCACGCAGCGAATCGGCTGGGATCCCACGACCGGAACAGTTCGCTCGTGGCTTTTCGATGCCGACGGCGGTTTTGCCGAGGGAAAGTGGACCATCGTCGAAGACGGGATTGTCGCCAAGAGCGAATCGGTCAATTCGGACGGCACTACGTCGTCTGCGACGATGACGATCACCCCCACGGACAACGACCACTACTCGATCGCCGGTAGCGAGCGAATCGTGGCGGGTGCACGCGAACCCGATTTCGAGCTCACCGTGACCAGGCGTCCGCCCAAGGCCGGCAAGTAGCCCCCACACCGTACGAGGCTCATCATGTTTGCATTTGCGAAGCCAAGCCTGGCCGTATGTATTGTTGTTGGCGGATTGACGGTCTCCGCGCAAATCGCGGAAGCCCGCGGCGGCCGCGGTGGCGGTGGTGGTCATGGGGGCGGCGGCCATGGTGGCGGTCGCCCTTCGATGGGGCAC
>JBGSKX010000305.1:0-4686 GCA_041741015.1 Pirellulales bacterium | reverse complement strand
ATCACCCCCACCACCACGGCCTCGCTGGGGCTGTCGGCAGCCTGGCTGCGGGTGGTCCAGGCGGCGGTCGCAAGCGCGGTGGCGCCCAGCGCGGATTGCTGCAAAAACGTGCGTCGGGAGGGTTGATTGCTCATCGGTTGTACCTCGCAATCGGCGGGAATGGGGGCGCTTTCTGAACGCGTGATTCCTCAGAATACCCTGCCCGCGCAGCTTGGGGCAACCTTTTGCTGCGACTGGAGATCGGGTCGGGCAGCAATCCCGCGGTCCGCAGTGTTCGGTTGACAGGGCCGCGCTTGCGGACATACGATGACTCCCCATCCATTCAGCGGCCGAAGGGGCGTTCGGTTGCCAGGGTGGAGTGCGACCCCAATTGGTGCCGCAACCATCGCCAGTGGCGCACGCGAGGGGCATTTGTCGTCCTTCGCTGCAGCCAACGGTGAAGACGCCCAATCAGAACATGCATTCAGAACAACCTTCGTCGAGCTCCACCGCGGGTAGCGCCTCGGAATCGATCCTGCGGGCCGAGAGCGGTGACGCCCGGCCCCCGGCCAGTCATCTCAGCGGCGCTCACCCTCCCGCGGCGCCTCACCACCACCACAACTATTTCTGGTTGTGGGTCATGTGCCTGACGGGCGTCGATTACTTCAGCACGCTGGGTTACCAGCCGTCGATCGCCTTTGAAGCCGCGGGGACGCTCGCGCCCCTGGCCACGATCGTGCTCGTGCTGGTCACACTGCTGGGCGCGCTGCCGGTCTACTCGCACGTCGCCCGCCGCTCGCCGAACGGACAGGGCTCGATCGCGATGCTCGAATGGCTGGTCCACGGCTGGAAAGGCAAGACCATGGTTCTGGTCCTGCTCGGCTTCGCGGCCACCGACTTCGTCATCACTAAGACGCTCTCCGCAGCCGACGCCGCGGTGCACGTCCTCCACAACCCGCTGTGGGAATATGCGCCGGCTTTCATTCGCAGTTGGAGCGAAGACGGCCAGCGAATGGCCCTCACGATCGTGCTCCTGATCATCCTGGGCGCCACGTTCATGCGCGGCTTCCGTGAGGTGATCGGCCTGGCCGTCATTGTCGTCGTGGCTTATCTGCTGTTGAACGCCGTCGTCATCGGTAGCGGCTTATTCTATCTGTTGCGTCATCCGGGCCCGATTGCCACCTGGTATGAGCACCTGCGCGAGGGGCAATGGTACATCTCGCATCAGCCGATCGAAGGCACAGGCATTCTGACCGCCATCGGCATCAGCGTTTTGTTTTTTCCCAAGCTGGCGCTGGGGCTCAGCGGTTTTGAAACGGGCGTCGCCGTGATGCCGCTCATCCAAGGCGACGCTACCGATACGCCAGAAAATCCCGAAGGCCGCATCCACAACGCGCGCAAGTTGCTGGCCACAGCGGCCGGCATCATGTCGGTCTATTTGCTCGGGTCGGCCATCGTCACCGCGACGCTGATCCCGCCCGAGGAACTGCTGAGGCGCGAACATCTGTCTTCGATGGCGCCGGCGGACCTGGTCGACGGGGCAGGCGGCCGGGCTGCCGACCGCGCTCTCGCGTTCCTGGCTCACGGCGAAGGACCCTATCCGATCAATCCGCTGTTTGGCGAAGCCTTCGGCACGCTTTACGACATCGCCACGGTCGTGATCCTCAGCTTCGCCGGTTTAAGTGCCATGGCGGGGCTCTTGAACCTCGTGCCGCAATACCTCCCGCGCTACGGCATGGCTCCCGAATGGACCCGCGCCGTGCGGCCGCTCGTGATGCTGTTCACGATCATCAACCTGATCGTCACCTGGGTGTTCAATGCCGACGTCGAAGCCCAGGGCGGCGCCTATGCCACCGGCGTGCTGGTGCTGATCTCGAGCGCCTGCACTGCCTCGGTCATCGACAAGTACCGGCACGCTACCGGCGATTGGCTGGCCCGCATGCCTTGGCGCTACGTGGTCATCGCGCTGGTGTTTTACTTCACCACCGCGGCGAACATGATCGAACGGCCCGACGGCATCAAGATCGCCAGTTGGTTTATCGCCGCGATCGTCATCGCCTCGTTTGGTTCGCGGATGAAGCGCAGTACCGAACTGCGGTTCCGCAACTTTGAGTTCACGGACAACAACTCGCGATTCCTCTGGGACAGCCTCAAGCACCTGGAGTTTCCCGTGCTCGTGCCGCATCGCCCCGGCCGCCGCGCACTCGACGACAAGGAGGCCAGCATCCGGCACCGGCATCGCCTGGGCCCCGACATTCCGATCGTGTTTGTCGAAGCCGAGTTGGGCGACCCGAGCGAATTCCAGCAGAGCCCCTTGATGGAGGTCATGCAGGAAGAAGGCCGGTTCATTATTCGCGTGACGCGCTGCGTCTCGATTGCGCATGCCATCGCCGCGATCGCGCTCGAGCTCTCGCGCTCGGGCACTCCGCCCGAGATCCACTTCGGCTGGTCAGACGAGGGCGAACTGGCGGCCCTGATCGGGTTCTTCCTGTTTGGCGAGGGTAACGTCCCCTGGCGTGTGCGCGACCTGATCAACAAGGCTGAGCCCGACCCCTCGCGCCACCCGCGCGTGATCATCGGCTAGTCGGGCTAACTGCGATCGCCCGGTGTCCGGTCGCTCACAACATCAGCGCGCGGCGCGTCTGGCCGCGTGTACCACCAGGCCCACAGAATCAGCACGGCTTGTATCGGCAAGCGAATGAAGTGCGCCTCGCGGCTGATCCCGAAGATCTCCTCCGAATTCTGCCAGCCATAGATGTTTGCCGGAAAGATGGCAATCAGCAGCGCGATAATGCCCCACGCCGCGATTCGCGTAGTTCGCGGAATGAGGAGCAGCACGCCCAGCACGACCTCGGCCACGCCGCTCCAGAACACAGCAGGCTGATGCAGCCAGGCGGGAATATAGTCCGGCATCAACTTCAGGTAGAAGCTCTCGTCCCTGAAATGATTGAGGCCGGCGACGATATAAAACGCCCCGTACAGCCATTTCAGCACCTCTTTCACGTACCGCATGCCTGGCACCCCTCGATTGCCGCTCGTTGCGTGGGATCGCGCCCCTGCATCGTAACAGACCCCGCTGGTAGAATGCACTTCCAATGACCATCGAAGCAAAGCCATCCCCAGTACGACAGCGCCCCGAGCTCCTGGCTCCGGCGGGCGATCTGGTGTGCGCTCGCGCGGCGGTCGAAAACGGCGCGGACGCCGTCTACTTCGGGCTCGATGCCGGATTCAACGCCCGCGCACGCGCCACAAACATTTCGCTCGAGGGGCTCGACGAACTGCTCGCCCTGCTGCACGGCCGCGGCGTGAAGGGTTACCTGACGCTGAACACGCTGGTCTTCACCGACGAGCTGGCCGGCGTCGAACAGCTCGTGCGGCGCGTGGCCGCTGCCGGTGTCGATGCGGTGCTCGTGCAGGATCTCGGCCTCGCCCGACTGGTGCGCGAAATCTGCCCCCAACTAAGCGTGCACGCCTCGACGCAGATGACGATGACCAGCGCCGAGACGATTCGCGCCGCCAGCACGCTGGGTGTCGAGCGAGTGGTCTTGGCCCGCGAACTCTCGCTCGACGAGATTCGTCAGATCAACCAGACAACGTCCATGCCGCTCGAAGCGTTCGTCCACGGCGCGCTGTGCGTCGCCTACTCGGGCCAATGCCTCACCAGCGAATCGCTCGGCGGCCGCAGCGCCAACCGCGGCCAGTGTGCCCAGGCCTGCCGTCTGCCCTATGAACTTGTCTGCGACGGCCACGACGTCGATCTCGGCGAGCAGCAGTACTTGCTCAGCCCGCAAGACCTGGCGGCGTTCGACCTGGTGAACGAGCTGATCGACGCGGGCGTCTGCTCGCTGAAGATCGAAGGCCGGCTCAAGACGCCCGAGTATGTGGCTAACATCACGCGGCATTACCGCGAGGCGATCGATAGCGCGATGGCTGGCCGACCGGTGGAGTTCACGCCCCGCGACGTCGAGGAGATGGAGCTCTCGTTCTCGCGCGGCTTCTCGCCCGGCTGGCTGGGTGGTTGCGATCACAAGATGCTGGTGCCGGCCACCAGTTCCGCCAAGCGCGGCGTGTTGCTCGGCCTGATTCGCGGAATCCGCGGCGAGCGCGTGGCGGTCGAGCTCCGCGCGCAGATCAAACGCGGAGACGGGATCGTCTTTGCCGGCAACCGCGCTCAAGGCGACGAGCAAGGCGGCCGCGTCTACGAAGTGTTCAGCGGCCAGCGCTCGCTGACCGATCCGATTGATTCCGGCGTCGTTGAACTCTCATTCGCCCACGGAGCGATCGACTTCGAGAAGTTGTCCACCGGCCAGGCAGTGTGGAAGAACGACGATCCGGAGCTCAATGCCCGCTTGCGAAATTCATTCACCGGTGCGAAGCCGCTCCGCCGCGTCCCGCTCGATCTGCACGTGCATGCCGAAGTTGGCCAGCCGCTGGAAGTGCTCGTCGACACCGCGGCCGGAGTCGAATGCACGGTTCGCAGCACAGAGCCGCTGGCCGAAGCTCGCAAACACCCGCTCACGCTCGAAGTGCTCCGCGAGCAGTTCGCGCGTCTCGGCGGCACGAACTACATGCTCGAGCACATCACCGCGGAAATCGTCGGCACCCCGATGGTTCCGCTGAGCGTGCTGGGGCAGTTGCGCCACGAAATGGTTCGCCAGCTCGATGCGCTGGCGATCGTGCCGCCCGCGCGCACGCTGGCCGAGCATA
>JBGSKX010000304.1:0-4469 GCA_041741015.1 Pirellulales bacterium | reverse complement strand
GGCCGGCATCTATGGCTCCGAGCGCATCCCGCTGGCCGAGCCGCTCCGCCGTGGTGAACCGCTGGCCGTGCCGGCCGAAGGCTGCGTAAATCTGATCCACGTCGACGACGCCGCCCGCGTGGTGCTGGCTGCCGAGCAACTCGCCGTTCCCGCCGGCCATGCGCCCCGCATATACAACGTCAGCGATGGCCATCCGGCGATCCGCGGCGAGTATTATGCCGAACTCGCCCGGCTGCTCGGCGCGCCACCGCCCACTTTCGCCACACCGGCCGCCGACGCCCCCGCAACCTCACGAGCATCGAGCGACAAGCGGATCTCCAATGCCCGGCTGCTGCGCGAGCTGGCAATCACGCTCCAGTATCCATCCTATCGCGAAGGCTTGCGGGCAATCGTCGACAGATAGTTATTAGCTTTCGTTGTCGAGTCGTCTTTGATTCGTGGCGCCACCAGTTCCTTCATCGCGCGGGAAGAGTATCTGCATGTGTCTCCATGGTGAGATTCGGCGTGTGATACGGTCGGGTGGCACTGACAACTCGCTTGTCAGTGTGCCTCCGGCACAAGAGGGTTCATCGCGCGCGTTCCCAACCTTAAACCTTCCATTACCTCCATGCACTCCGCAGCCCCTCTTTTCGCTGCGCGACACCGACACACTGTCGGTGCCACCCGAACCACGAACTACCCTACACTACTTGCTTAGCTCTGCGTCGAGCATCTCGGCCATCTGCTCCCACGCATTCGCCGAACCGACCAGCTTGCCGTCCGGTCCAATCAGGTAGTACGCCGGCACCGAGCTGACGCCCAATTGCAGCATCAGGTCGGACTCGT
The DNA here is from genome assembly GCA_041741015.1 of Pirellulales bacterium. Lineage (GTDB taxonomy): Bacteria > Planctomycetota > Planctomycetia > Pirellulales > PALSA-1355 > JALHMI01. Next base: position 3,644 of record JBGSKX010000304.1, on the reverse strand, counting down.
CTCCTAGATAGTTCTGCGTCCAGTTCCAACCGCCAGCTTTCACAATCGCCTTTGCTGCTTCAACGTCCGCCGTCTTGTCGACGTTCAGCCCAACGACCGTCAGCGGCTTGTCGGCGTACTTCTCGACGGTCGCCTTCAACTCCGGCATCGACGATAGACACGGCTGGCACCAACTGGCCCACACGTCCAGCAGCACGAGTCGGCCGCTCAGGTCGCCAACCATCCGCACTTGACCGTCCGCGTCGGTGAACTTGTAGGCGCGCATGTCGGAGCCCACCCGTGGGCCGCGTCGCACGGGCACCACGATGGCGCGTTTATAGTAGACAACGTCCTTGAGTTGCTCGGTGAAGGCATCCATGCCCAAGACCCCTACCTCGGCTTGCCCTTCCGCCACCGTGATCGGCACGATCTTTTCGCCGATCGATTCCACCAGGCACCCCGCCGGTTGTTCGAAGAGCTGAATCACCAGGTCGTATTCTCCCGGCCGCACGCCCTGGATCACCATCCGCCCATCATCGGAAAGCTTCACAAAATGATTCTCGCGCGTGGCCACCCACCGCTGAAAATCATCCTGCCGCAGCCAGCTTAGCTGCACCGGACCGCCAAAGCTGGAACTTAACGGCGTGGCATCGGCGGGATACTCCACCCCGCGATCGCGGCTGATCAAGTAATTGAGCGACCAACGCTTGCTGAGCTTGTCGGCGTTGTTGCCTGTGGTCACCACATTCCCGACGAGCCGTACGGATCCCCCGCCGAGCGTGATCTCCTTCTTATCCCCGGGCTGCAAATCGACGGGCACCGATTCGCCCGACGTCATCACGGAGTCTTCCCAAGGTCCCAGCGCAGGGCGAACCGAGTAGCTTCCCGGCGGCAGCCGATCGAAGCGGAAACCGCCGCTGGCATCCGTCTTGGCTGTGTAGCCTTCCTGAAACCTGGCTTCCTTCAGCCCACGATTCGCCAGCGGAAAACAATAGATCGTCTCCCCCACCAGCGGCTCGCCGGCTTGCAACAGGCGTCCCGAGATCGCTGCCGTGGGCCGCAGCGTGAGCGTGCCAATGTCCTCGTTTGGCTGCCTGAAGACCTCCGCGTATCCTGTCTCGTCGAAGACTCGAATGCGCTGCGGCTCGAACGTCGCCGGCAAGCGGAACTCGTTCGCGCCTTCGACTCGTAGCGCGATGCCGAAACTCGTGTCAAGCCGGTCGAAATCGAAGCCCGAAGCAATCGTCGGCGTGCCTACACAAACCATGAAGTTATTGATCGGCTGTCCGCCTTCATCCACGACGACTCCGCGCAAGGCCGGCGCCGGCTCCAAACGGAAATCCAACTCCAGTGGCGGATCGCCTGCCGCCATCGATTTGTCGCCCAGCGCGGTGCGATACCCCTCGGCTTCGATCCGCGCGAAATACCGATTGCCAGTCTGGCCGTACGTCTCGATCTCGATTCGATATTGTCCGTCCTTCCCTTCCACGACCCGGTCATCCTGAAAATCGGTCGAGTAGAAGTCCGGCCGGAAGGCTTTCACCGGCACGACGCGAAACTTCTTGATCGGCTCGCCCGTTTTCGCGTCCAGCACTTTTCCAAAGAACGACGGGGCCGCGGTGAGCACGACCTCGTGCGGTTCGTCCTTCGCCACCAGCGTCAACGTCTTATAGTCGAATCCCAATGCGGACATGTTGAGCCCGATGCCATCCTCGGGCGCCCAGGTCCAGGTGTAGTTGCCTTCCTTGTCGGCATGTCGCGGAATTCCAGAATCTGGCACATTGGGATGGTCTTGATTGTAGATGGCTTTAGTGCCTCGCCACTCGTCGATTTGCACGTGCGCCGCGGGAACCGGTTTACCTGCCGCATCCACAAACTTGAGTTTCAATATGCGGCCAGGGGCAAGCTGAAAGTCCACCGGTCCGAGCGAATCCTCGAGCTTCACCTTCCGCTGCTCCGGCGCGAAGCCTGGCGCGAGCACCGTGATCGGAAACTCACCGGGCGCGAGTCGCCGCGTTTTATACTTCCCCTCCGAATCGATCGGCGCTTCGTTCACGCCTTTCGCAAAGTAAGGATCCTCATCGTAAACCACGAGCCCCTTGGTTACCGGCTTGCCATCCGGGCCCGTGATCGTTCCCGAAACGGCCAGGCCTCGACCGAGCGTGATCTTGGCCGTCCCCTCGCGAAGCTGCTCGACCGTCACGCCCTGCTTACCTTGCAACTCGCCCCAATTGCTGTCGCCCGCAAAATCGCGATGCGTCACCATGATCCTGAAGTTGTAATCTGAACCTTCTCGCGGAGCCGGTGCATTCACGACCTCCCAGCGACCGTCTTTATCAGTCCGCACGGCGCTTGTTTCAGACGCCAGCCAGGTGCTGATTCCCGCTGTCGGATTGGGCCCCGTGAAACGGTCACTAACATCCACCATCACTTGCACCCGGGAGTTGGCCACTGGTTGGCCTGCATCATCCACGACGAGTCCACTCAGCCGATGTCCCGCAGGCATGCGAAACTCAAACCTATCGGGGATCAAACGACCATCCTCGTGCGAGCCCTCGCCAAAGTTGACGAACAACGGCACGTGTTTGGACTTCGACGACCAAAGCCGAAGAATGCGCAGCCGCCGGGGAATCTCGACCGTCACCTCCCCGTCAGCATTCGTTTTATAGTCGCGCGTTGGATATCGCTTGTCTGTCGGCTCGATATTCCACACGCTGGCCGTGACCCGAGCGTCGGCGATGGGCTGGCCAGACTCATCTCGAACGCGAACCAAGAGCTTTCTCAATGCGCCCGGATCGTCTGGCGATTCGTTTGAATCCGGCTTCTTTTCGCCCTGCTCCGCGGCCTCGGTCGCAACTTTGTCCTCGGCGGCTTGCTTCGTGGCCTCCTTCGGCTTTGCATTCTCGGTCTGCTCCTCCGCTCGCGAAGTCAGCTGCAGCGACCCCATACCGATGACAACCACAACCGCCGCGATTCCCACGATTCGCGCCGTGCGTCTCGAAAGCGAAGCTCGCTCGCGCGTCGCATCGAGAATCGCGCGAATCCGGCCTTCGACCTGGGCATGGCGGGCCATCGCCACGCTGAACACCTGTTGTCGGCAACGATACTGCTTCGCCACGTCGAGTAGCGTCTGGGCATACGTGCTTGGTCGCTGGGCATGCCTCACCACCACGTCGTCGCAGGCGATCTCTCGCAGTCGCCGCATCTGTGCCGCGCCCCACCAGGCCAGCGGATTGAACCAGTACAGCACGCAAGCCGCGCCGGCCAGCAGTTGTGCGAGCACGTCGCGGCGCTGCACATGCGCCAGCTCATGCAATAGCACGTGACGCTGCTGCTCGGGCGACCACTTGTCGGCGTCACTCGGCACGAGCACGAGCGGCCGCCAAAAGCCCACCACCATCGGCGTCAGCGCTTCGCGATGCGTGCGCAGCGAGATCGCCTGACGCACGCGAAGCTCCCGCGCGACTTCATCGCACAGGTTGCGCCAGGTGTCACTTTCGAGCGCGGGGCAAGCTTGCGCAGCATGCTGGACTAGTCGAACTTGCCATACCAGCCGAATTCCACACATCGCGGCGCCCGACGCCCACACGATCAGTAACCATGTCTGCCAGGATGGCCACGCGAACGCCACCGGCTCGATGGCTGCCGGCTGGATCGCCGCCGGT
>JBGSKX010000303.1:0-91927 GCA_041741015.1 Pirellulales bacterium | reverse complement strand
AAACTCGCAATGCGTATCGAGCGCGATAAAATGCTGAGCGGACATGCTGGGGCTCCTGGGTTGGACCATTGAGGACGTTGAACACCCCCAATGTATCCTTCCAGGCGCCCCGGCTTCCTATATCTTCACAGGTGGCCGCGTCGCGGCTCACCTGTGCCCAGCTTGGATAGAAAAAGAGGACTGGAGGACAAGAGTCTTACTTGAGACTCTTTCCGGTAGCGTCCTTGCGGCTCCGCGTCTTTGCGTTTGGTTGATCCCGCTCTGTGACGCTAACTCCCCTCGCCCGGCGCCGCCGCCAGCTCAAACGCCGCCATCTCGGTGTCGTTCCGCACGTACAGCCGGCCATGAGCCACCACCGGATGATTCCACGTCTTGCCGGTCAGCGCCGGAATTCGGGCCAGCTCCTCGAGCTTTTCCGGATTCGCCGCGAGCAGCACGACTTCCCCTTGCTCGGTCAGCACCACCAGCACGTTCTGCGGCTCCAGTAGCAGTACCTGGCCGAAGCCAAACCGGCCGCCTTTCCACAGTCGCTTGCCAGTCTTGAGGTCGGTCGCACAGAACAGCCCCTTGTCGAAGCCGTAGGCCACGTCGCCGATCGTCACCAGGTCGTTGAACGCCGGCCGCATCTGCTTCGACTGCCAGGCTTCCTCGACCTTCCACTCATCCCCGGCTCGCGAAATCTTGAGCAGCCTTAGCCCCAGATCCTCGGAGCCGACCAGCAGCGTGCCATCGGCAAGCTGCCGGGGTTGCGCCACCCGCCAGATGCCGTTTGCCGGCGCTTCGTATGTCCACAGCTTCTTTCCGCTGGCCGGATCGATCCCCACGATGCCCAGATCATCCAGCAGCGCGAGCTGTTCCGCACCGTCCGCCATGAACGGCTGAGCCGAACTGTAACTGATTGCTCCGGTGGCCGAGTGCCAGGCCGGCTCGCCCGAATCGGCGCGATACGCGAGCAGCCCGTTGTCATTCGCCGCGCCTGCGTACACGACCACGACATCCCCCACCACGACCGGCGAGCTCGAAAAGCCCCACATCGGCAGCGGGGCCTTCGTCTCGGCGGCGACGTCGCGTTTCCAGAGCAGCTTGCCCGTGGCGGCGTCCAGGCAATTCAAAATGCCCGTCGCGCCGTAGGTGTACAGCTTCCCCTGATGAAACAGTGGGGTGCCGCGCGGACCCGCGCCCGCCTGGCCATCCCAGAATCGGGCCGCGTCAATGTGCGCCCAGATCTCCTTGCCGCTCGCCGAGTCGAGACAAACGGTCGCTTCTTCCTCGCCGCGCTGCTCGTGCGTGAAGAGTTTGTCGCCGACCACCACGACCGACGCCCACGAAGGGCCGATCGGCCGCTTCCAGAGTTGCTTCGGTGGTGAGGCTTTCCAATCGGTCGCAATCGCGGCGTGCGTCTGCTGGCCGCGCATCGCCGGCCCTCGGAAACCCGGCCAGTCTCCCTCGGCGAGCGTGAGCGTTTCTGTGACCTCGGGCGCTGATTCTGCAACCGCCACTTCGCCGCGCTCGCGCGCCGCCAGGTACTCTTCTTCACTGGTCGGCGTCCACCGCCAGTGAATGCCGGTCGACTCGGTCATCTTGCCCAGCACACCGTCGATCCGCAGGCTGGCGATCAGCGCCCAGACGGCGACGATCAGAATAGACAGGCCCGCACGGCGTGCCGACCAGGAGAGTTTTCCGCTCACCAGCAGCCAGCCGCACCACAGCGTCATCATCAGCGGCAGGCCCATGAACAAGGCCACGTCAGCGCCGAGCGTCTTCCGCGAGACGAGCGCGGTCAGCGTCGCAGCCACGATCGTAAGCAGCGTAAAGCCCAGTCGATCGACTGCCGGCACGCGGCTGAGCGCCAGCCACCAGATCGCGAAGAGCAGTAGCGTGGCCATCGCCCCCAGGGCCGTCATCATGAAGCCCAGCGAGATGACCATGTCCAGCACCAGGTTCAGCACGACGAACCAGGTCCAGAACGCGACAATCAACAGCACCGCCGGCCACAACCGCGGCCGCACCGCCTTTGCTTCTCCGGCAGGTAGACTCTCGGGCGCTTCGCCCCCGTTCGATCCCAATGCTGCATCTGCCATGACCGTGGTCCCTGGGTGAAGGCGAAATGGTGTGAGCGGCTGCCTCTACCCATCTTCGTACCGCTCTTCAAGCCACACGTCAACGCGCTGCTGCACGAGGTTTCGACTTGCAGAACTCACCCCGCTCAAGCCTCCTCATGCGTTTGACGTCGTGGGCCGACTAGCCGGGCAGCGTGGAAAAGATACACCGCGTCCGGTATGATCCCTCGAAGCCTGACAACCGGAATCGCGGGAATTGCCGCAAGATCGTGCCGAGTTATGGATGAGGTCCGTGGCCAATCCCACTTCTGCAGGACGCGGAGACATGGACCAAAAAATGAACCTGGACGATTGGTGCAATCTAACGCCCGATGAAAGGAACACTCATCGCTTGGAATGGAGCCGACCAAGCGAAGAGTTCTATCCAGACGCCCATCGATTCCTCGATGAGGCGGTCTCACGATTCGCCGCCGCTTATGGCGACCATCCCTTGATCTATCACGTCACGGGATGGCACTGGACGGGGCACAAGTATCTCGCGACACCCATTCGCACCTACTTCGAACCGACAATCGCTGTGCTCACGGCCCTCTACGCGCCGCAGCGAATTGAAAGCCTTCCAGATCGATTCATGACGTTCGCAGTTATCCAGGATCAGATGGAGGACGCGAAGCAGCATACTATTGAGGCATGGCGCAGCGTTGCAACGAATGTTTTCGATTGGCCCGTAGAACGGGTCGAACAATTGGCCGAGAAGTACGCCGACGGACTTTGCGGACGCGACGCTTGGTTCTATCACGAAACAGCGATGTACCACTTTCTTCCTAATGCGATTCCACAGGACCTGCACCCAGCTGCCGGGCTGCGTTTTCGCGATCTTATAGGTAAACTCGAAGCGGCGATCGAGCTAAACGAAAGTTATCGAGACCCCGACCGGCCCACCGACTGGGCAACGATTCGCGCAGACGTTGAGAGCATCTTGAAGACAGTTGTGCCGCGGAAAATGTATTGACCAATGGAATCGGGGGCGGACCGGTTCGCACGCCCACGAAGGAAGTAGGCGGGTCTTTTCCAAGCACGCTGCAGCCGTCCAACGGCCTCGGGTCGAGCGGACCGTAGATCATATAAGGGGATGGGAGGACGGGAGCCTTCCCTCGACCGCGCTCACCTATCGCGTCTTTGCGGCTCTGCGCCTTTGCGTTTCTTCGATCCCGCTCGGCGGCGCCGCCCGGCCACTAATGCCCCCCGCGATAGCACCCCATTAGCTCCCAGATTGATCTTGCCCGATTTCACCCATCTCGCTTGAATACGCGCTAATTGGGCAAAAGCCGCAGCGCCGACGATCCGGCTCGACCGCGGCGCTCCCGCATCCTTTACAGGTGGACTGCAATGAACATTCGACTTTCACGCGTGGCGATGGGCATCTTGGCGGTCGCGGCTGTCGTTCTGACGGCCGACCACAGTTGGGCGATCCGGCAGGGACTGCCGCCCTCGGCGGACGAGTGGGGCTTGAAGTACGAAGTGGATGTCCAAGACGCCGACAGCGACACGTTGACGGTCGGGTTCACGCTCGCCGACGAAGGCCGACTGAGACCCATCTATTCCTTCGACGTCGTGGCGTTCAGCAAGCAGACCGACAACCAGGGGGGCCGCGCGTACGACGTGATGGAGCCCCTCAAGCTGAAGAAGGCCGCAGACGGCCGACTCGTGGGTCAGGTCCAGATCCCCAAGAAGTTCGCCGATCGCGCCAAGATCCGAATCATCTCGCTCACGGTCGACGGCAAGCGTCAACCGTCCGGCGGCGTGTTCTGGGACATCCCGGTCATCAAGCATTGGAAGAACGCGCCGGTGACGACGCCCGACGTAGCTTCGCCACAGAAGACGAAGGTCAGAAAGTAACGACCTGAATCACTACCGCAATGAGCCGATCAATAAGGCCCTGCGACGCGCAACCGTCGCAGGGTTTTTTTATCGCGCCGGTCCAATGCGAGCGGCGTTCGGCAGCCCCCCGGCAAAGCCGGGGGCTATGAATGAAATCGCGCGGAGCTTCAGCGCTCTTTATCTCACTTCCCCAGCAACCCGCGTCCCTTCATCCAGGCGATGCACTGCTCGGGCCAGCTTTCGGCGCCGATCGCGCCCGCTGCCAAGCCCAGGCCGTGCCGTCCCTGCTCGTAGATGTGCAGCTCGGCAGGCACCTTCGCCTTCCGCAGCGCGAGATAGAACAGCACGCTGTTCTCGGGCACCACGCCCGTGTCGCCGTCCGTGTGCCAGAGGAACGTCGGCGGCGTCTCGGGCGTCACCTGTAGCTCGTTCGAATAGCTTTCGACGAGCTTCGGATCGGGATTCTCGCCCAAGAGGTTCTTGCGCGAGCCCTTATGCGTGTGCTCGGTCGTGAACGAAATCACCGGGTAGCAGAGGATCGCGAAGTCGGGCCGGCTGCTCACGCGGTCGATCGGATCCTTCGCCTGCTTGTCGCCCGCGTCGAAATGCGTGGCAGCCGACGCTGACAGATGCCCACCGGCGGAAAAGCCCAGGATGCCGATGCGGCTGGGATCGACGCCGTACTTCTTTGCCTCAGCTCGCACCAGCCGGATCGCTCGCTGAGCATCGCCGAGCGGCGTGGGATGGCCGTAGCCCGTGCCGCGATGCCGATACTTGAGCACGAAGCCGGCGACGCCGTGATCGTTCAGCCACTTGGCAACATCGACGCCCTCATATCCGAACGCGAGTCCGCCGTACCCGCCGCCCGGGCAAACGATCACCGCTGCGCCGTTCGCCTTATCCTTCGGCGGCAAGCTGATCGTCAGCGTGGGAACGTCGTTCTCGGCGGTTCCCTTGGCATCCGGAGCGCCACTCGGCCAGAGCGGAATGACTTCTGGATCGGCCGCGTGAACCGGCACTGTCAACCCGACCGCAACCGCGAAGGTGGACAATGCGACAAGTGAAATGCAGCGTGACACGGATGCGCCTCCGGAGGTGATGAACTACGGTGTGTACAGCAGCGGAAAGAATGGGCCTTCCATCTTCTGGCCGTGCGGAATCGGCGGCACGCCGGCCAGCAGCTCCGCGTCGGAGTCGGATCGGACGCCGTCGCGGAACACGTTGAGCACCGCCGCGCGGCGTGGGCCATCCGTCGTGTTTTCATAAGAGCCATGTACCATCAGCGGATGATGGAACGTGCATTCACCCTTCTTGAGCTCGATCGCGACCGGCTTGAACGCCGCCTTCTGTTCGTCTGAAAGCACGGTTTGAATCGCGTCCATGTCGCCGGCCAGTCCCGTGACCGGCAGCAGGTCCCATTTGTGGCTGCCAGGAATGTACTGCATGCAGCCGTTGTCGCGTGTGGCGTCATCCAGCCCGATCCAGCAAGTGAGATGCGCCATCGGCTTGGTCCGCGTCCAGTAGGAATAATCCTGATGCCAGGCCACGACGCCGCCGTGCTTGGCCGGCTTGCAGAAAAGCTGGTCGTGCCAGAACCGCACCGGGCCATCCAAGAGCTGGCTAGCTGGCACGGTGAACGCCGGGTTCCACAGCAGATCGTGAAAGCCCGGCGAGATTCGCCACGCGCCCAGTGCATGAAACAGCACCCGCGAGGGATCGACCGATTCGTTCGAGTTGTACTCGTAGAACAGTTCGTTGCCCGGATGCGCGGGATCGACCAGTTCGGCCAGTTCGGCGCGGAGCTGCTCGACCTGCTCGTCACTCAATACGCGAATACCGGAGACGTACCCAAGCTCGTGAAACTGTTCAATTTCAGCGCGCGTGAGCTCGAATTCGCGAAATTCGCGTGTCAGCGTCTCTTTCAGCAAGTCGCCAACCGGCCCATGCTTCGTCGCCAAATCCGTTGCCATGTGTTTACTTCTCCACCGCGGTCGCGAGTTGATCCGCCAGCACTTTCACCAGGTCGAGGCTGCTCACGATGCCCACTGGCTTACCTTGTTCCACGACAATCACCCGATGCACTCGTTCCGCGAGCATCTGTTCGGCCACGCTGGCGAGCGGAGTGCCGGGGGCGCAGGTGAGCACCTGGTCATTCATCGCGTCGCGCACCTTGAACTTCGCGATCATCTCGCGAAAACCGTGAAACGCGGGCGGCTCGGCATGCTGAAAACCATCTGCCTGCGAGGACCATTCTTGAATGTCGTCGACCTGTCCATCCAGCGAGTTCATGAACACCTGTACGCGGGCTACGTCGCCGGCGCTGACCACGCCAATCAACTTGCCGTCTTCCACAACGGGCAACCCGCTGATCCGCCGTTCGAACAGCACCCCCTCGACTTCAAGCAGATCCTGATCGGGCCGAGCCAGCACCAGCGCACGAGACATCACGTCGGCGGCAGTCAACTTTGCAGCAGCAGAAGGCATTCCGAAACCTCGCATCCCAGGAAGAAACAGACGCAGCTTTGACGGCAATTATGCACGTCACGCAGGCCTAGGAACAGGCCCGGCCGAGTTGCGAGCCCGGCGCCGCCAACAAAAATGCGAACGCGGCCGAAGGGGATCCGGCCGCGTTCGCTCTCAGACGTGATTCGAATTGTAGGCTACGGGTCGGCTGCGAGCTTTTCCGATGGCGGTCGAGGCCGAATTGCCTTCAGCCGAGTTGCCAGCACTTCGGGAGTTACGTAGCCATCGATGCGATCGAGCACGACGGCGTCCGGCGAGATCACAAACGTACTGGGATAACCTCGGACGTTCAGTTCCTTCAGCAGCGGCGACTGCCGGCGTCCGTCCAGGATGAGCGGCACAAACGAAGCCTGGAGACTGGCGACGACTGCCGGATTCGCAAGCGTACCGTCCTTCATTTTGTCGCAATAGTAACACTGATCCCTGGTGACGAACACAAGCAGCGGTCGCCCGTTCTGCTGGGTTGCTTGCCAGGCCTCATCAATGTCCTGGTGCCAGGCGACCTCCCGGGCGCCTGGAGAGGTTTGCTTCGGGGTCACGTCGCTGGCTGCTGCCGGGTCCACCCACAAACAAAGTCCCGCGGTTACGCACCAGAAAAGTCGCACGATCATCCGCAGACCCTCGCAGAGTGTTGGTTGCTGTGCAGAGTAGATATCGAACGACGCAGCGCGAACGACACACAAAGAAAGCCACTTTCTGCCAGAGATTCTTCCGCCCGCGCGCTCGTGGCAACGCTTGTTGCGAACGCGCGCGAACAAGCGTTTGTGCATCGTGCGAAAAGAGTGCGGAACAATCACGGCACAACGCGCTGGCGGCGCGCGACCAGAACAGCAACGCGCGCAAAAAAATGCGGCGGGCTTGCCGTCCCTTGGCAAGCTCGCCGCACTCGGACCCTTACGAGGAGACTAACGTAAGAGCCTCGCACCCATATCGCGCTCGTGCGTTCCCCACGCCCGAGCGTTCACCCACTACGCTGATTCACTCCGTGGAAACGAACACCATGATCGAGTGGTGATCGAGACACACGCGCCCCAGCGGCGGCGGAAATGGTCCGTCGAGCGCCGGGAAAATATCGTTCGGACTGTTCTGCCGCGTATCGAGGAAGATTCGCCAGTTGACCGGCTTCGGCAACAGCGGAATCGTGAACTCACGCGGCTGGCGGCCGGCATGCATCATGATCAGCACGTGCCGCGGCTTGGGGTTCGTCGCGTCTGCCGGCGGCGCCGAGAACAAACAAGTCAGGCTCGGGCAACCCGCGCGCCAATCCTTGCGACGGCCGTCCGGACCAAACCACAGCACGTCCGGCAGTTCTCCCGGCCGTGGCGCGTCGCCGTTGGGAAAGTCGATGCGGCGAACGGCAGGTTGCTGGCGACGAAACTCGATGAGCGACTTGGTGAACCGCAGCAGCCCTTCGTTCTTCTCAACCAGTTTCCAGTCGAACCACGAAAGTGCGTTGTCCTGACAGTAAGCGTTGTTGTTGCCGCGCTGCGTTCGCCGACATTCGTCGCCCATCAGCAGCATCGGCACGCCCTGGCTCAAAAACAGCGTGGCGAGCATGTTCTTGATCTGCCGCAAACGCAAGGCTTCGACTTCTGGTCGGCGGCTGGGCCCTTCCACGCCATAGTTGTCGCTGTAGTTGTTGTTGTCGCCGTCGCGGTTGCCTTCCTGGTTCGCTTCGTTGTGCTTGTCCTTGAACGACACCAGGTCGTTGATCGTGAAGCCGTCGTGCGAGGTAATGAAGTTGATGCTGTGATACGGCTGCCGCCCACCGGCCTGGTACAGATCGCTGGACCCGGCCAGCCGCGTGGCAATGGCCGGCGTCTGCCCGCTGTCGCCCCGCCAAAAGCGGCGAATGTCGTCGCGATAACGGCCGTTCCACTCCGCCCAGCGAAGCTGCGCGAACGAACCGACCTGATAAGCGCCCGAGGCGTCCCACGCTTCGGCAATGACCTTACTGTCTGCCAGCAGCGGATCTTCCGCGATCGTCTCGACCACGGGCGGATTGGGAACCAGCTCGCCGTCGCGGCCGCGGCTCAAGATCGACGCCAGGTCGAAACGGAACCCGTCAATGTGGTAATTGTGTACCCAGTGCCTGAGGCACAAGAAGATCATCTCGCGCACGATCGGATGGTTGCCGTTGATCGTGTTGCCGCAGCCCGAGAAGTTCTTGTAGTAGTGTCCGCCCCCCTCGAGCATGTAATAGACCTGGTTCTCCAGGCCTTTAAAACTGAGCGTCGGGCCGAGCTCGTTGCCCTCGCAGGTGTGATTGAACACCACGTCCAGAATCACTTCGATGCCGGCCTGATGCAGGGCTCGCACCATCTGCTTGAACTCGTTGACCTGCGCGCCCGGCTCACTGCCCGCGGCATAACCTCGATGCGGCGAGAAAAATGCCAGCGGGTCGTATCCCCAGTAGTTCGGCCGCGAGAGCTTTTCGCCCCAAAAGCCGTTCGTGGGAAATTCATGCACCGGCATGAGTTCCACGGCCGTCACGCCCAGCGACTTGAGATAAGGGATCTTCTCGATGATGCCCAGGTACGTCCCGGGATTGTCCACTTCGCTCGAGCTGCCGCGCGTGAAGCCGCGGACGTGCATCTCGTAAATAATCGTTTCCGACAGTTCGCGGCGCAAATGGCGATCGCCCTGCCAGTCGAAATGATCGTCGATCACCACGCACTTCGGCGGCCGGATGATGCCGTCGTCCGACTCCTGAAACTCGCCGGCCAGCGCCCGGGCGTAAGGATCAATCAGACGAGCCATGCGATCGAAACGATGCCCGCGCTCGGGGTCGTAAGGACCGTCGGCCTGAAAGTGATAGAGCTGTCCCGCGCTGATTCCAGGCACGAAGATGCTCCAGATATCTCCCCAGCGATCCGTATTGCGATCGAACGCGAGAACCTCGGACGGCTCGCGATCGTCGACATGATCGTACAGCAACACGCGCATCGCGGTCGCCGAACGGCTGAAGGTCACGAATTGCACGCCGCTGTCGTGCAGGATGGCCCCATAGGGCAGCGGATGACTGAACTGCAGGGCTGGATGCCGATGCAACATGAGCATGTCAAAAGCACTCAAACTATCGACCGTGGAATGGATTTGCTCCGGAGCAAACATACCACTCAGCCGAGTGCCAAGACCCTCCAGGGTTGTGACGAAGGGCAAAAATTCCGTCCGCCTGTAACCCGCCGTAGCGCTTGAACCTGCTGGTCCTATGCGCGAAAGCCTGCGGGACCTGAGGATGGGCACGATTGAGGTCGCACCACCCGGTCTCGCGTCGATCGCGTTGCCTCGCGATCAACTCTCCGCTTGTTGCCGCTTAGCGAAACTTTTCGTGGCAAGCTTCGCAGCTTTGCAGCATTTTGGTCATCGACGATTCTACGCGATCGGCGTCGCCAGCGTGAGCGGCAACGTTCACTTCACCCGCGGCATCGCGCATTTCGGCGCAATACTTCTGCCAGGCCGCGACGTCCTCCGGCGTGGAAGCATATTCGTCGTCAAAGATCGACGCCTGCGCGATTGCGGCCAGCGCCGCGGCCTGCCCGGCCGCTTGTTCTTTGTTTCGCTCCAGCCGGCGCCCCGTTCCCCGCTTCAAACCCGCGTGAATCAGCGGTACCTGCTTCATCACCAGTGGCAAAGAAGCCACGCGTTGCCAGCGGAGCGGCGGCACTTCGGCCGTCCCTTTGCCGGCCCGGGCTGCCTGGAGCTCGGAGAAAGCGGCCTTCGACTTGACCAGATCACCTTCGGCGGCAGCCAACGATTGGGCCGCCTTCACAAAGGCTGACATCGCGGATTTCTCCGGAAAATCCGCGTCGTGCTGCGACAGCACCAACCCCAGCATGGCCAGCGTATTGGCGTCCTTAAGCAGTCGAGATTGGCCTGCCATGTCGACTTCGCCTGCGGAGAGCGTCTCATCGATCCGCGCGAGGAAGAAATCCACCTGGCCAAGCAAGTCGGCCTGGGGAGCGTAACTCGACGGCCTGGGCATTTCCGCCCTGGCGTTCGACCCGCTGCATCCCAGGAGCAGCCACGTCACGGCCACCGTAAGACAGAAGCTTTTCATGGATGGGCTTAGCGAGTTTGACATGGCTGTGCTCCAATTCCGATGTTCGCGCGCGGCCCAGTTTGCCCGACCAGTACAGCGACTGTCAATCAGGTCGCATTACGGAACGGATTGCGCACTTTTTTTCTTGTCACTTCGAGGGTGCGTGGCGCGGCCCCGACCGGAATTGCTGGGAAACTCAAGCGTACGTCAAAATGCCTTCGAAATTCGACTTCCTGTCGATCGGTCCCCGAGCGGTAGCAGCACGGCGCAACCGAATCACGGCCGTTCCCCCGAGATCGGGCCATTCCCCGGGGAATAGCTAGCTACCGGGTGAACGAATCCACAAGTGCCGAGCCGCTTGTGGATTGGGTGGCGGCGAGAGTCCACTTGCCGAAATTTCTTAAATTATTTTCCGAAGCTAGTTGACACGGCTGAGTTGTGGGGTTTCAATAGAATCCGTGTGGTCGGGAACTCCCCTACAGTCCAAAGATCCAGTTCCACACGGCCATATCTCTCATTGGTGTCTTTCCATACAACCCGGCGGATCGCCCCTGGCCGCCCTATCGGCAGTGCCGATAGGCAATGTCCTTGGTAGGAGTTTCTTATGAATCGCAAGACCTTGTTTGGTCGCATTGCTAGCTCGCTATCGGCGGCAACGCCGGCTCGGCCCGAGTACACGAACGTGCGTCTCGAGCCTCTTGAAGACCGCAAAATGCTCGCTGCGGTTACTTACGTAAACGACAACTGGCTGTTCGTGTCCGGTTACGGCCCCACGCTCGAAGAAGGCGACTTGGTCCGCAGCGGTGCCGATCCCGGCACGATCATCGTCGCCGAGTATGGCTTCGACGCCTTCGGCATCGTGTCTGGTGGCCTGAGCATCGCCGAGTTCGCCACGATCCACTCGGCCATTCAGAACACAGATTCGAACGGTACCTTGAACCTGCTGCCCGGCACGTTCCGCGAATCGGACATCGTCATCGATCGCCCCATGACGTTCCAGGGTCGACTGTTTAACGGCAACAAGGTCTCCACAATCGTGCCGGAAGTCGTCTCGGCAACGGTCCAGGAAAACTTCGGTGCCGGTACCCACTCGGGCATCATCGTCTATTCGCCGACCGTCACGGTGAAGGACGTCATCATCAACGGCTCGGGCAACGGCTCGCTCCCCGCCGGTCTCCATTACCACCACGGCATCACCACCCTATACGACACGCAGAACGGCGGCGGCTACTCGTCGCTGCGGAACGGCGTGCTGCCGCTGATTCACCTCGGGACGCTGAACGGCCCCGATGTGGAAGGCCAGCCGAATCGCCCGCGCAACTCGGTGCCGGCGTTGGATTATGACAACCTCGCGATCAGCAACGTGTATTGGCACGGGGCCACGATCTCGCCGTTGTTTAATCACTCCTTCGACTCGGGCAACAACGAGAACTTCAATCTGCAGATTCGCAACTCCACGATCACCAACGTGGGTGACACGAAGGACGTCAACCGCATTGGCGTGCTGCTGCAGAATCTGACCGACGAAAACGCCAGCGGCGGCAACGTCGCCAACACCACGATCACCAATGTGGGCGTCGGCGTGAAGACGGCCCCGTTTGGCGATAACAACGCGGGCACCTTCGGCGATTCGAACACCGCAAACAACCAGTCGTACATTCGCAACGTCACGGTCGTGAACCCCGAAGTGTATGGCATCGCCGTGTACGATGGCAGCCGCACCGACGCCAATCGCTGGAAAATCACGCACAGCAATGCGGCCAACAACGCCGTGGGCGTTTATCTGAATCGCAGCCGTTCGCTCTTGGTCGGTGCTACGATCACCGGCCTGAAGATCGGCGTCCAGGTGCAGAACAGTCCGCTGAGTGTGGCTGGCGGCAACAATGACCGCCATCCGTTTATCGGTTACGAGTCCTACATCACCGGTCCTGCCGGCGCTCCGGTCGGCTCAATCGGTGTCCTGGTGAACACCAGTCCCAGCGACCAACATTCCGCAAACGTGTTGCTCACCGAGGAGTTCACCCTGACCGGCTTCCATGTCGGCGTGCGGGCTGAACAACTCAACGCGCCGAGCGTCACGCCTCCGGCCAACGGGGTGTTCACCGGCAACAAGAACATGATCATGTTCTCCGGCGGCCGCTTTTACGGCAACGGTACCGACGTCGTGGTCGGCCAGAACAGCATCGCCACTGGCGCCATGCAAAACGCCAAGGGCTTCGCTCCCATGAGCGTTCAGGTCATCGACAACGGTGAGCTGAGTCCGGTCATGTTCAACTACGATTTCCAGGACCCGTACTTCTCGAACACGATCGGCAACGCGCCGACCAACCCGGCACCCAACTCCGATGCCCACACGACGGGCAGCGTGACGTTCGGTTCGAGTTCGACCTTCTCGAGCCTCCTCTCGGGAGACACCGGCACCCGCACGGTGTTCGACTTTAATAGCCTGGTACACCTGCCGCCGGACGGTCCGGGCGTGTATCCGTTCTCGGAGCCGCCGGCTGATCCCGTCGGTGGCATCGTGCCGGCTCCTTACGGTGCTCTGTTCAGCTGGTATGGCAGTGTGATCCAGGACGGCAACGGTCAGCTTACGGTTGGTGGCAACGCCACGAACGGTGAGCAGTACGAGTTCCTCTTCGGGTCGAAGAACGTACAACTGCCGGACGATGGCGATCCCGAGACCCCGCTGCAGTATCAGCTCCTCGGCCAGGACCTGACCGGTGACTCACACGCCATCCTGAAGGTCAAACTGCTGGCCGACAACCAGACGAAAGTGTTCGCCTTCGGTATTCTCGACACTCGCGGCAACGTGAATGCCTGGTACATCGACGCCACGGAGTTGAGCTCGACGACCTACACGGACGTCGTCATCAACCTGCTGACGCCGACGATCGACCTGACCGGTCCGGACAGCAACCTTGACCTTGGCAACATCGCCGGTTGGTTGTTCGGCGGTGACCAAGGTTTGGCCAACGGCCTGACGACTGTCCCCACCCGCTTCACGGTCGACGAAGTCCGCACCTTGAGCATGATCAACAGTGAGCTCCGGGTGACCGGCGCGGTCGATCTGGGCGGTGCCACGTTCAACGGCACGTTGGGCGCCGGCTTCACGCCGACGATCGGCCAGACCTTCACCATCATCGACAACGATGGTGTTGATCCGGTCGTAGGCACGTTCGCAGGCGTGGCTGAGGGCGGTGCGGTCACGATCGGCGGCAACACTTACGAGGTGAGCTACGTCGGCGGTGATGGCAATGATGTCACGCTCGAACGCAAGGACATTGTTGTTCAACCCCCTGCCAGCGTCGTTGGACGTCACATCTTCTACAACCAGTCGAAGTTTGACGGCAATAGCGCCGGAATCACGACGTCGGTGGCTTCTAACGCGGCCATTGCGACCGATAAGGTGGCCCTGCAATTCTCCGGCAGCACGACGGCTCCGGTCTCGGCTGCCACCAGCTACAGCCGCGGTATCAACGGCATCATTGTCGATATCGAGGATGCCGCTGGCACGCTCTCGGTGAACGACTTCACGTTCAAGGTGGGCACCAGCAGCACCGTCAGCAGCTGGGTCAACGCTCCCCCTGTTTCCGGCTTCACGGTCTGGCCAGGCGCAGGTGCGGGTGGTTCCGACCGCGTCGAAATCATCTGGGCCAACAACGCCATTCAGAACTCGTGGCTGCAGGTGATCGTCGAAGGTAATGACACGCTCGGTGGCAGCAACACCAACACGGGGTTGGCAACCAGCGACGTGTTCTTCTTCGCCAATAAGGTCGGCGATACCTTCCTGTCTCCGGCGCCCACGATCTTCAGCACCGCGGCGGCCGATGGGTTGGCCATCCGGGCCAATCCAGGTTTCCTCCAGCCCATCACTAACGCCTTCGACATGGATCGTAATCAGTCGGTGGGTGCCGGTGACGAGCTCATCGCCCGTACCAATGGCGGCTTCCTGACTCGTAACCTGAACTGGACTCCGCCGGCTGGGGATGACGACGACTCGGGTTCGGCAGTGGCTTCGGCCCTGGCGGCCACGAGCACGCCGAGCCTGCCGCGAGTACCTGGCTGGATCAGTGGGCGTTTGGCAACCGTGAACCTGAACAGCGGGCCGGTGGCCAAGTTGTTCACGGCTCTGGCGGACGCCAACACGCCGACGACCCGCTCGCTGCTGCTGGCAGCCAATGAAGTAACCGACGCTTTGGGACTCGACGATTCGCTGCTCGAAGAGCTGATCGCGGGCTTGAACTAGTGCTGTAGTAACAGGTTTCGGCTGCCCCCGAATGGGGGCAGCCGAAATTTAGTCAGATTTTTTTCGGAATTGGGTTGCAATCCTTAAACCTTTAGCTACAATCAGGACCATGTAAGCCGATTCCGGCTCCTGATTCTAAAAGGGAAGCTAATGTGTGCTGACGTGAGAAGTTACTTCGCCTAAGGCGATCCTCTCACGACATTCCAAGCATGCGACGCCGTGGGCGCTCTGTCCCGGCGGTCTTCCGTTGGATGTTCTGAATGCGGTCTGTTCCGCTTCGCTGGCATCCTCGGTGCGAAATCCGCTAACTCGCACCACGGAAATCTCGCAAACAATCGCGTTCCTTGAACGTTCTTGTTTGCGCGATTTATGACCTCCGGCACTTCCCAGCGATCCACTTGTCGAAGCAGGTGGCTTGGTATGCACAACAAAATCCAATAGGGAGTTCGCTCCCTTAAAGGGTGTCAACGAGTTTTGGGTGGCAGAACGACAAGGATGTCCGAATGTGTGTCTGGTCGAGGACTGAAGTTTTTTAGCCCTGACCCAATCAACTACGAAATCCAACTACTGAGTGACTCAAGGAGACTTCTACATGCTTCGTAAAGCGTTTTTTGCACTTGCTTTGGTAGCCGCACTGTCGACGTCGGCTTTCGCCGTCACGAACGTTGCCGGCGGCGACCACGTATTTACGGTCGGTACTGGTTTGCAGACCTTCCCGATCATCGCGACATCGGATTCCGGCGAACAAATCGCTGGCATCGACTTGTACATGGTGATGGACGCCCTCGGCCCGATCATCACGGAAGTCAATCTGATCGTCGGCACGGTGTTCGAGCCGAACAACGTCGGTCAAAGCAACTTCGGTGCGCCGGAGTACCTGACCCCGGGTCGTGAGCCGGCTTACTTCACCACGACCAGCGCCGGTAGCGTGCCGACTGGTACCGTGGCTTTGGTTACGATTGACACCAACAGCGCTGATGTTGGCCAGTACCTGCTCGCCCTCGAAATCCCGATCTTCGGTCCCTCGGCCGTATACGTTGGCGCTACGCCTGGTACCTTCAGCAACGGCAGCGTAACCCTCGTTCCCGTACCTGAACCGGGCAGCGTTGTGCTGGCTCTGTTCGGTGCCGCTGGCCTCGGTGCGGTTGCAATCCGTCGCCGTCGTCGTAACGCCTAGTTCGACGCGAATAGTTGCAGATTTCAGAGCCGCACGCAGGAAACTGCGTGCGGCTTTTTTTCGCACTGAACTCGATGAAGCTACTACTCAGCACCCCCCAGGAGTAACCGCGATGTTCAAGAATGCATCGGTGGCAATCGCGTTAACCCTACTCGCAGCCTCGCCATCGTGGGCAGTCACGACGGTCATTGGCGGCCACCACATCATTGGTGGTCCCGGCGAACAAACGTTCCCAATTATTGCCACTTCCGATTCCGGTGAGATGCTTTCGGGCATCGACCTCTACATCGTGATGGACCCACTGGGGCCGGTTATTACGAAGGTGGAGTTGATCAACGGCACTGTCTTTGAGCCGAACAACGTCGGTCAAAGCGACTTCGGAGATCCGTTGTATGAGACACCGACCCGCGAGCCGGCGTACTTCACGACGACGAGCTCCGGGACCGTTCCGACCGGGATCGTCGCCCTGATCACCGTTGACTGGACGGGCATCGCGCCTGGCGTATACGAATTCGCGCTCGAAAGTCCCGTGTTTGGCCCCTCGGCCGTCTACAACGATATTGGCCAGCCTGGCGGCTATGTAAACGGCACGCTCGGAATCCCTGAGCCGAGCAGCGTGGTGATGGCGATATTCGGTCTCATAGGCCTTGCCGCAGTGGCATTTCGTCGGCACTGCGCAAGAGTCGCATAAGACGGCCGCCCTGCTTAAGAAAGCTGATTTCGCGCCGGTTCAAGGTCTTCCGCCCCCCTGTGGTTTGGAAGACCTTTTGTCTTGAGGGGCGGCCAGGCTGGGGCACACTTTGGGCCGCGTGTGCGCGACGAGGGTGCTAACTCCTTACCCCGATTGAGCAAGTGCGAATCGTCTTCCACCTGGCCGTTTTTCTCCTTGAGGTCAGGCCAGGGATTGCACTAGCCTGAATCCTTCGGCAGACTTTCGGGCCCTTTCCGCCGCCGGTAGCGGCCCTGCCAGAACGCCTGCGTACTGCCGCATGCTCGCCCTGCTCGAGTCGAGTGGAGCCGAGTCGTCAAAACGTGTGCGATGCGACGGGATCTGAAAAAATCGCATTGGCTGGAGGGACTTGCCTGCGTGTGTGTCGAGGTGTTTCCGCAACCTGTTTCACCGAAACGCGTTCCCTAATCGCCAACCCACTTCCACCAAGTGTCCACAATCATTTGAATTGTGGCCAGTATTTCAGGTACGGTACGTTCAGCGGATTGTGTCACGACCGGAGCAAAGCCGGGAGCAGACCATCAACACGGGGATGCTGGAGGAAACGGGTAGGAAAACTATCCCTCCCCGGAGCCTGTGTGTGGGTGCGAAACTGCATTTTCGCGCGTTTCTAAATCCACACACCCGGAAAATTGAAGCGTGAGAAAAAGCCGGGCGAGAAATCTGCCGTGCCTGCTGGATCTTTGACAATTCAAACGAGCTGGCGGCGTACTCAACGGGCCATCAGCCGACCAAGTGAACCGCGCACACCCGTTGCTCGAAGGCTCCGAACTTACTCGGGCAGAGGCTCGAGATAGTTGTCCGTGATCTCACCTGGCTCATCGCCAGCGGTGGCGGGCTCTCCGGCGTCCGTAGGCGCACCATCGGCCGGAGTCGGTTCGATGGGCGTCGTGGCTGGAGTGCCGTTCATGGGGGCGAAGGTGGAGTTGTATCGCGCGCCGAAATTGCAATTCGGGGTTCCGCAGCCGTCGAGCACGGCGTTGCAGTAGTCCCAGGGCGATTGGCACATGGCCGTGCAGCCGGCCAGGGAGAAGGTCAAAATCGCAGCCAGTGCGGCAAATGCTCTCGTCACGACTCACCTCGTTAGAGGTCGCGGCCGCGAGCTCACCCCCTCTCCGCTAGTTGCGGTTTCGAAAGTTGGCGAAGCTACGGCCCGGCGACTTTGAAGTTTCCACAGTCTGTACCGGGTGGTTCGCTGGTATTCATCGGCAAATTCGTACTCAACAATTGGGATAACTTCTGCGGCTCCGGCAAACTTTTCCAGGGCTGGGGGCTCGCCGCCCGGCACAAGATGGTCGCTAGCATCGCTATCGAAGGCTCGGCCGGTCTCTGGCCTCAAGGGCTCGGCAACGAGCAAGTAGTCACAGCCTTGCTCACGGGCTTGGGCGACGATCTCCGCCGCGGCGAATTGCGATGCTTCGACGATCGCGGTTCCCCTTTTCGTTGACGAGGCAAAGTACAAGCACCCGGTGGACGTGCTGAACAGCCGCTGCTCGGGCAGCCGGATCTGGTTGAACACCGCGGCGGCGCGATAACTTCCACACGCGGCGAGCAGATAAGCCTCGCGCGACTGGCAACCCAGAGCTACGCCAGTTTTCGGGAGGACCGAGCGAGCCATATCGCCTACCTGCACCAGGGCCAGGCATGCCACCAGCCCCAGTAGCGCTGCCCGAGTCCGCGTCGGCAAGTGCAGCAGCACCGCGGCGCCCGCGGCGCTGGCAACCGCAATGCCGGGCAGAGCGATTGCCATCAGTCCGTTTCCGTTGGGCAACAGCGCCGCAGCTATGATCAGTCCCAAGGAAGCGACGAAGGCCATTCTCTGCAGCGGAGCTCCCAGCATGAGCCCGCTGAGCGCGATCAACAGGAATGGATACTGCCAGGCATTGAATTCGACTAAGTCAATTGATGCGGCAGGAAGACTTGCGACAAGTGTCGCCATCGCGAAGTTGATCTGCCCGACGGCTTTACGGCCATGCTCGCGCACGCAGGCCGCCGCGAGTAGAACTAGCGATCCGGCCAGCCCGATGCTGATCCCAGCCGAGAATGTGCCGACCTGAACCCAATATCCGGTCGACACGAGAGCCAACAGCCCAGCCAGCCAGGCAAGTTCGGGTTTTACCCAGTGCCGAGCCAGGTATGTCGCGGCCAGGGCCAGCACGATCGTCAGTTGCCAGTGCACCAGGCCAGCAGCCACCGGTCCGTCGAGGGCCAGGCCCCACAGCGACCACAGTTGCGAAAGCGAGAGCAACTGTAGGCCGTCTTGGTCGCCGTTCCAAAACGTTCCTGCCAAGAGTGCGTTATTGGGAGCATCCAGCGTTTGCGCGAGCACGGATGGATCGGTCGGCGGCGTGAGGGCCGAAATCAAGGTAAGAGCGAGGACTGCAATTGCCAGGCAACACCCGCTCCTGCATACGAGGGGACTCGCCGAGAAGGGCAGCGTACGCAGACTGCCAAATAATCCGCCGTGACGGTCAAGATGCGCGATCGAACAGGCGACTTCCACACTTGCCAGGAGTAAACCGACCAGCGTCATAGCTGCCAGCGAAATGGTACCAAGCCCCCCCAGCAGTCCCAAGACTGCGAGGCCCAGCCCGGCAGTGGGAAACCCCAAGAGCAAGGCGAACACTCCGCGTTCCAGGCGATCTCGCCGGGCACATTCGAACCAACGAGCCAGGGGTCGGCCGAAACCGTACGCGGATATCGTGATCGCGACCGCCACAGCGACGGAACGAAACACGGCGAAGACGTCACCATGTTCGGGCATGCACCGCGCCTCACGTATTCATGCCAGGCGGCGATCAGGACCAGAGAGTGTCTCTAGCGCCGGCCTCGTATCAGGTAAGCGATGGCCACGACTGCTGCCCAGCCCAACAGAATCCACGTCGCCCTGCGAGATAGCTCTCGCCTGGACTCCGTCGTGTGGGGGCGATTGTGCAGGAACAATTCACCGACCGCGCGGCGAGCCCCGAGCATCCGCGGCGGCGAGGGCTGTTGAGGTCGAATCGGCGCAATCATCGACAATCTCCCGAACAGGGCGCGGTTCCTTCAATTGGCGACTGCGAGACGACCGCCGGACACCGCGCTGCTGCCTGGCGGCGCGACGTTGCGATTTCCGCGAGATACTCCAGCCGGGGGAGTGCAAAGTCAATTTCACCTGCGGGCAAGTAGCTCAAGGCGGCCGTTAACAGCCCGGCCTGGCGCGCGGCAGCAAGGTGAACCGGGTCATGTCCCACGTAAAGCACGATCCCAGGCGAAGCAGCGAACGCTTCCCGCATGATCTTGTAGCAGTGCTCATCCGGCTGAGTATATTCAACTTCAAAGGACGTCACTACGGCCTGAAACCTGGCACGCGGCACGATTCGTTCGAGCCTCTCGGCGAGCTTCGCGCTCGTCAGCGGAACATCTGCCCAGGCAACAATTGGGACTTTGAGTTGATTGAGTGTTCGAATCGTGCTGACAACGCCCGGCAGCGCCCTGACATCGACCTCGAGCACCTGTCGTTGGATCCGCGAGGCTGCTTCGATCTCATCGATTTGAGCCCAACTCAGGCCGTAGTTGAGCAGAAATGTCTGCAGCGCCTCACCAAACTCTCGGCGTCCGCAGTGCACATCGCTCAAATGGCGCTCCCACCGCGCGTGAAAATCGACGTAGTCGGCCAGCGTTCGCATTCTCACGAGCAGCTGAAACAGCCAACGGCGCCAGAGAGTGGCATCGTAAAACACGTCGGGCACGTCGAAGACGATTCCCGCCAGGTCTGTGACAGGTACCGTATCGTGCGACGCGCCGAAGGCGCCCCGTGACAGCAAGTCCGACGCAACGACACTCATGAGAATCCTTCTCACTTGGTGATCCGGGCCGACCCTGGCCGCGGCCGCTCGTTACCCGCAAATGCTACGCACACTGTTTCGTCTGATTCAAATGCGCCATGCGGCTACGCAGAGCGGGCTGACCGTGCAGCAGTTCAACCACTTGCCGCCAGTCCCACTCATCGTGGCCCAGGGCCTCGTAAATGACATGGGCATGCTCCCAGTCTTCTTCGCCATCCAGACGCAGGCGCAAGTCCTCGCGGTCGAGTTCCACAGGCACCGGCAGCAGGCGCACATTAAACTGCTCGGGATGTGCATACAGTGAAGCCGTGAGATGCCGGCGGTCGACCGAGACGCCGCGTGCCGCCTGGCACAATGCCGCAACTGAACACCATTCGGCCAACATGCCCATATGAGTCAGCACCGCGGGACGTCCATCGCCCCGGCAATAGCCGATATAGTCGCAGTTTGGATGAGCGTCGGCGGTATTCACCAGTCGATCGATCAGCTCGGGATCGACAAAGGGGTTTTCATGCGATACGTGAACGAGCGACTTGACGTTCAAGCGTCGGCAAGTGGCGATGGCCGTGGAAAGTAAATCGGAGTTCTCGGTCGCTACGACTTCCACGTCTGAAGGAACAAGCCCGCGAACGCTCGCGAGTTGCGCGCTGGCACAAAGCACCACAACCTGATCCAGGCGTTCGCTGTCCGTCACACGGCGTACGACGCGTTCCAAAATGGACTTGCCACCCAGCTTTCGCCCAATGCTCCAGTTACGTTGTGCTTCCTGACGGACTTCGATGATTCCAAGCGTATTCAGCATTTCAGCTGCCGTTCCTTCCTTGGCAGGCGCCAATCTTCAATTGAGAGCCCCGAAAAGCGGGCGGGAGTCTAGCAATACCGCGAGCCAAAGGTCAAGACGGGCCGTCGAGCCAGAAAGCAATACGAGGCACAGCGTGACAGCATCGCCGTCTTCTGCTTGGCCTGGCAGAACGTCTTGGCCTGGTGACAGGTTCCCTCTACAATCCCGCCCCCACCCTCGGTTCTGCCGCGCGTGCTCCGACGGGCCACCGCAGACCGGGACACTCTCACCCCGATTGGCAAGGAGGCCAAAAGTGCAGCGAGTGCTTGTGACAGGCGTCGAGTCTATGCTGGGCAGTAACCTGGCCTGGGCCCTCTCCGGTCGGTGCGAAGTCCTTGGCGGTTACCGCGACTGGGCAGTCGAATCGCCGGCCATGCGCACGGCTCCTTGGAATCCCGCCGACGCAACATCAATCACCGAATTGCTCGAATGTTGGCGACCCCAGTGGATTGTGCATTGCCCGTTGTTGGGCGGATCGAGTTGGGATGCGGATCAATCCACATGCGAGAGGCAGTTCGAACCTGTGATCGCCACGAAGCTCGCGGAGGCCGCCGCTGCGCATGGTTGCACCCTGACTGTAATTACCAGCGATGCCGTGTTCAGTGGCCCGCGGATGTTTCACGATGAAATGTCAACGCCGCTGGATTCAACGGCGGCTGCCGGAGTTTGCCTGGCCGTGGAGAGGGCGCTGTCCAATACCCACGCGCTCGTAATACGTACGCACGCCTATGGGTGGAGCGGCGAATGTTCCACCAGTTGCTTTGCTGAGCAGGCCTACGAGTCGCTCCGCCACGGTCAACTTCCGAAGTTGGACGGCAGGCGATATGCGACCCCGATACTAGCCAGTGACTTGGCCGACCTGCTGTGGCACGCGCAACAAACGAGGCTGCAGGGTCTGCTCCACCTGGCCGGCGCAGAACGCACGAGTATGTATCGCTTCGTGCGGGAAATGGCGGCCTGCCTAGGCGTCCACTGTCCCGAGGCAATGTTCGGAAATGCAGATCCGCAATGGCACGAGGAAACCTCCCTAAGCAGTCGGCGTGCGAGCCGGGTACTGGCCCGCCCTACGCCTATGCTCCGGGAAGGTCTGGAGCGATTCGTAGCTCAGGCGGATGGCCAATCCCGTCCCGACTGGTGCGTGCGCCCGGTCCGCGTGCTGGCGGACGTCGCCGCCTAAGGCGTTAAACCGAGCGGTGGGGCAAGTCGAAGCAACTTATACAAGCGAGGGTCCGCGAGGCTTTCGGCAATTAGCGCCGCGTCGGGAAACTGATGGCGGAGGCTATGCCCACCCGGCACGGCCACAACGACTGCACCGGCCGCAACTGCCGCGCGACATCCATTCTGGCTGTCTTCCAACACCAGCATTTCCGTGGGCGAGATCCCCAGTCTCTCGGCAGCTAGTAGGTAAATCTCGGGATGCGGCTTGCCATCGCGGACGTCGTCGCAGGTAAGAAAAAACTCGAATCTATGTGCGAGTTGGAAGTGGTCAAGCACCCGCCGGACAAACGCCGGCCCACTACTGGTGGCAATCGCCTTGGGAATCCCTGCTTGTTCGAGCGCCACCAACAGTCCGCCAAGCCCCGGCATTTGCTGGAGCCGATCCTCCAACAGCGTGGCGAAAATTGAATCCGTTTCGGCCATCAGCTCGCTCACGGTGCACTTCAAACCGTGATAGTCGATCATGAGCTGCAATGCCGCGTTGGCCGGACGTCCCATCATGCCGTCGAGCAACTCGGCATCGAAGGTCTTGCCGCGGCGGCGCAACATCTCGGTGCCAACGTCCTGATAGAGCTCCTCCGTGTTGAACATCAGGCCATCCAGGTCGAAAACGACGGCCCGAGTCTGCCGCATGTGACTCATCGTTCAAACTCCAAACTCGCACGATAGGCGGCTTTTTGCCGATCGCGGCCCAGCCGGTCGGTAATCTCGCGCCAAGTCACGGCAGCCTCGGCGAGCGCCTCTGTGGGGGTCTTCTCTTGCCGAAGAACCTGACGGGTAGCGTCGTCGAGCGCGGTCATGTACTCTGCTTCGCCCGGGATTCGCGGCACGGCGAGGTACTGTTGTCGACTGAGCGCGGCCTGAACGCTGCTGGCATACGCTGCAGCGGCAGATACATCTGTTCCCGCATCGACCCAGGGAAGTGGCGTACGCATCTGCGAACGGCGATAAAGCGTCGTGGCACGGCTTGCGATCGACACCCTCACGCCCCACTCGCGACCGCTCAACCACGCCAACAATTGCAGCGCTTGCTGCGGATGAGAGGCCATTGGCGTGACTGATCCCAGACGACCACCAAGTCCCAACGTTGTTACGTGAGGACTTTCCTGATCCTGGCGTTTCTCCCAGCTTTTGTCGGCGAAGTTAAAGACTACGCCTGCCCCAGGAAGCTCGGCAAACACGGTTGCGACGTGACTGGGCGGCGCAGGTTCATCAGCGTGGGCGGGCCAGGCAATCGCCAGAGCCGACTGCCCTGCGAGAAACGCCTCTCTTACCGCAGCGGGATCCATCTCAATTTGATCGGGCGTACCGAGTTTGTAGTCAGCCACCAGCTCTTCCAGCGCGCGGACAAACCCATCTCCAGCTATCAGCGGTTCCATCGTTTCGATATCAAACAGCGCGGAGAAGTGATCGCGATGCTTGACGTACGGGGCGGCGCGAGCCAGGAGCACTCGGCCGGCCCAGCCTTCGGCCAGCGGCTGCAGCGAGCCCTGCCAGGGCGAACTCGCGGGCGGGGCCTCGGCATGTAGATTCTCGCGTCGACCGAGTAGATCAGCAAGTTCGTGATATGCGTGCCAATCTCGCGGCAGTTCTTTACGTGCGGCTTCCAATAGATCACTTCGAGCGTACAGCGTGAGCACCGGTGAGCCGAAAGGCACGGCATGTGGCTCACGCGCCCACGTTGTCTCGGCGATCTGCAGCAGCTCGAAAGTATCACTCCAGGCCAGCTCGTGGTTCGTTGCATAGTCTGCAGGAAGCGACGTGATGCTTTGACTTTCGATCAGCGTTCCTAGCAGGCGCGAAGGGTAAATGATCGCATCGGCCGCCGGCGGTCCCTGACCGCCAATGGCTTCGCTCACAGTGGCTTGCGTGATCGTCAGCTCACTCCCAGTACGGGCCTCCCATTCGGCTCGCAAGGCTTCGATCGCTGTCGCCATCTGCGGATCATCAACGACCAACAGTCTTATTCCAGAACCGGACTTAGCGGCGATCGCCACTGGCACTTCAGACGGTTTCTCGGGAGCGCATCCCAAGATGATCAGGGCAAGCAGTGTCGTTCCGCAGAGGCAGCAACGGATGATGAATTGCGTACATTTCATGAGCTTGGCGGGCGATTTTTCCTGACCGCCGATTGCACTTCGAAGGCGAACGTCTAATACGCTACCCTTGCATCGTAGGTTCTGCACGTGAGCGAGGTCAAATGCCGCCCCAGGAAGGCCCGCTCGGTCGGTTGCGACCCGCCAAGAGGCTGCGTTACAATCCGGCCAAGCCGCCAAGTTCGCGCTTCCACAATACCAACATCGTCCCCATCGGTACGGCAACGAATGAGCATTTTCCTGGGAATCGACATCGGCACTTCGGGCACCAAAACGCTCGCCATCAACGAGCGCGGCAAGATTCTGGGTGAAGCGACGAGCCTCTATCCGTCGTATCACCCAAAGCCGCTCTGGAGCGAGCAGAATCCGGACGATTGGTGGCAAGCCACGGTGAAAACCGTGAAGGCGGTCGTCAAAACGGCCAAGCTCAAGCCGGCCGACGTGAAGGCGATCGGCCTCTCAGGCCAAATGCACGGCTCGGTATTTCTCGACAAGCAGAATCGTATCAT
The DNA here is from genome assembly GCA_041741015.1 of Pirellulales bacterium. Classification (GTDB taxonomy): domain Bacteria; phylum Planctomycetota; class Planctomycetia; order Pirellulales; family PALSA-1355; genus JALHMI01. The sequence goes on along the minus strand of JBGSKX010000303.1, from coordinate 66,777 downwards.
TCGACCGGCTCTGCTCTGGAACGATCAGCGGACCGCGGCCGAATGCGATGAATTGGAGAAACGCGCGGGCGGACGCGCGGAGCTCATTCGGATGGTCGCCAATCCTGCGCTCACCGGCTTTACCGCACCAAAGATTCTATGGCTTCGCAACCGTGAGCCAAAGAACTTCGCGAAGACCGTGAAAATTCTGCTGCCCAAGGACGACGTGCGACGTCGCATGACTGGCGAGTATGCCACCGACGTGAGCGATGCCAGCGGCATGCTCCTGCTAAACGTTGCCAAGCGAGATTGGTCGTCAGAGTTACTCAGCAAGCTTGAACTCGATCGCGATCTGTTTGCCAAGTGCTATGAGTCGGAAGATGTGACCGGCAACCTCACTCGCGAGGCCGCAAAGGAACTTGGGCTGTCGACGGAGTGCGTCGTGGTTGGCGGAGCAGGCGATTGCGCCGCGGGCGCCGTGGGCAACGGTATTGTCAGCCGCGGAACGCTCAGTACCTCGATCGGTACGTCGGGGATCATGTTCGTGCACAGCGATACGGTCGAAGTTGATCCACTGGGGCGCCTGCATACGTTCTGCCATGCCGTACGCGGTAAATGGCACATGATGGGAGTCAGCCTGTCCGGCGGCGGCTGCTTCCAATGGTTCCGTAACCAGCTGTGCCAGGCCGAGATTGCGGCCATGAAACGCACGCAGGTCGACCCCTATCAGACTCTCTCAGCCGAAGCGGGAAAGATCCAGCCGGGCAGTGAGGGGCTGTTCTTCCTGCCCTACCTTTCGGGAGAACGCACGCCGCACGCCGATCCGGATGCCCGGGCCTGCTTCATCGGTCTCACGCTGGCTCACACGCGTGGACACATGGTGCGTGCGATTATGGAAGGTGTGAGCTACGCCATGCGTGACAGCCTGGAGATCATCCAGAACCTGAACGTACCGGTCCGGCAGATTCGCGGTTCGGGTGGGGGTTCGAAGAATCTCCTCTGGCGACAGATACAGGCGGATGTATTCGGCCAGAAAGTGGCGACAATCAACGCTGAAGAGGGGCCAGCCTACGGTGTGGCGCTGCTGGCCGCGGTCGGCGCTGGCGCGTACAAGAACGTCGAAGAGGCCTGCGCCGCGACGATTCGCGTGGTTAAGGAAACGCCGCCCAACAAAGCCGCCAAGAAGTACCACGACGCGGCATTTCCGACATATCAGAATCTGTACCGCTGCCTGAAAGAGGAATTCAAGCAGATCGCGGCGCTCGAAAACCGGTAGAATGCTGTTGTCGGTGAGCCAGCAGATCTGGCTGCGTCGTCAGACTGTCGCCTGAAAGTTGGTTTCGCTGGGTGATGCTCACTTGCAGTCAAGACGTGAGGGATGCTCAATATGCCTGCTCTCTACTTGCGCGAAGCCGATGTCGAGCGACTGGTCGACATCGACGTAGCGATTGAATCCTGCAAGGAGATGTTTCGCCATTTAGCCGCGGGCGAAGCCGAGCATATTCCCAGGCATCGCGTGCAAGCGTCAGGCGTCATCCTTCACAACATGTCAGGCGCTGCAGGATATTTGGGCCTTCTGGGCTGGAAGTCGTATACCACCACGCGCAGCGGTGCGAAGTTTCTCGTTGGCCTGTACGATTCCGAGGGAATGTTGCTGGCCCTGATCGAAGCCGATCGCCTGGGCCAACTCCGCACGGGCGCAACGACGGCAATCGCCGTAGAGTTGATGGCATGGCCCGAGGCGACAGAAGTCGGCCTGTTTGGGGCTGGCTGGCAGGCGGAATCGCAATTGCTCGCCGTCTCAAGAGCTCGGCCGCTCAAAGTGGCTTACGTTTACAGCCGCGACGAACAAAAACGTGTGGCGTTCGCCGATCGGATGTCAGAGAAGCTTGGTTTCGAGGTTCGGCCCGTGGACCGTCCGCAGGAAGCCGCCGAAGATCTACCAATTGTCGTCACCGCGACCACCAGTCGCGAGCCGGTGTTCGACGGCAATTGGCTCGCCGAAGGAACCCTTGTGTGTGCGGTTGGATCGAACTGGCTGCGAAGGGCCGAAATCGATTCGACGGTCGTGCGTCGCGCCGACAATATCGTGTGCGACAGCATCAAGGCCTGCCAGCAAGAAGCGGGCGATTTTGTCGATTCTCTAGAGAAGGGCGTCTTCGACTGGAAACGAGCAGTTGAACTTGCTGATGTTGTCGTCGGTAGAGCCACGGCGCGCAATTCTCGCGACAGCATCGCACTATTCAAGTCGGTCGGAATCGCGCTCGAGGACATAGCCTTGGGCGCGAAGGTTTTCGAACGTGCCAAGCTGGCCGGTGCCGGCGAAGCGCTGCCGTTCTGAAATTTGCAAAGCGCTGTTAGCGGCGGCGAGCCAGCCACATGCCCACCAGAAAGCCGGCGGCAATGCCCGCGTACAGGCGACCGTTGTCCCGCGTGGCAATGAATCGCGTGCCTTGGTCGCTTACTTCCAATACGCCGATGGGCTTCGACGACGCGCCACCGCCTCCGCCCCCATCTTCTTCATCGGCGTGCTTCTTGGCTTCGTCGCCTTTTCCGTGACCACGACCTGCTCCGAATCCATAGGCAACGCGTGCCACCGGCACCAGCGTTCGTCCCTGAACTTCAATGGGCTCGCCAAACACGTTCTTCACACTCGCGCCACGCTCGAGGCTCTCGGTCCAGAATCGAAAGAACTCTGCCAGGCTCATAGGTGCTGGATCCGCTTCGAAGCCGGTTGGGAATGGATCAACGCCTCCCAAGTCTAGGTTCTGGTCCCCTAAACGGCAATCTACCACCGGTTGCGCAACGAATTATCGCTTTTCCACCGGCACCCAGACCCGCGCTTCTGGCCCGGTATAGTTCGCTCTAGGACGAATCAGACGGTTGTTGTCGAGCTGTTCGATCACGTGGGCACTCCAGCCGACGACCCGGCTCACCACAAACAGCGGCGTGTACAGGTCAACGTCGAGTCCCATGTAGTGATATAGCCTGGCGCTTGGCCAATCCAAATTCGGCGGCAGTTTCTTTTCTGTGGTTACGATCGTCTCGATCGTGTCCGCCATCTTTTCCATGTCCTGGTTGCCGGTCTCCTCGGCCAATTCGCGGCACAGTGTGCGCAGGTAAGTCGCCCGCGGATCGCCGGTCTTGTAGACACGATGTCCGAAGCCCATGATGCGGCGTTTGTTTGCCAGAGCGTCGCGAATCCAGGCCTCTGCGCGATCCGCCGATCCGACTTCGGCCAATACATCCATCACGGCCTCGTTGGCGCCGCCGTGCAGCGGCCCCTTGAGCGCTCCAATCGCAGCGGTCACCGCCGAGTGCATATCGGAAAGCGTTGAGCTTACGACTCGAGCAGCGAACGTCGAAGCGTTGTACTCGTGCTCAGCATACAGGATCAGCGACACATCCATCGCTTTGATTAGCCGCTCGGACGGAGCTTTATCGAACAGCATCCAAAGAATGTTTCCGGCCAGCGAGAGCTCAGGATTGTAAGGCACCGGCTGCTTGCCTTGCGCCAGCCGATGTCGGGCAGCCATCGCAATCGGAAGCTGCACCAAGAGATGCTCCGCCTTCCGCAGATTCGCATCGTGGCCATTCTTCGGTGTGTCCGAATCCCAATGGGCCAGCGCACTCGCACTGGTCCGCATGATGTCCATCATCGCTACGCCGGCTGGAATTTTGGCCAGCAAGTCAACCAGCGGCTGCGGTATCGATGCGTGCTCGATGAGGCGTTTGCGGAAGGCGGCCAAGGCATCCGAATTTGGCAACTCGCCGTGAAGTAGCAGCATCGCGACTTCTTCAAATGTCGCGTGCGCGGCCAAGTCCTCGATCGAGTATCCGCGATACTGAAGGCCACCGGCAATCGTGCTGATCGCAGTCTCGCCTGCGATCACGCCTTCCAGTCCGGGACTATAAACTGGTTCCGCCATGGGTCCGAACCTTTCTTAGGAATTGCATCAGTTGGCAGGTTGGTTCTTGCGAAACTATTCGCCGGGAGACTCGCCCGAAAAATAGGCTCGATCTCGGGCTTCGTAGTCGCTGTATCCTATCAGATCATAGAGCTCTTGCCGGGTCTGCATCAGGTCCAGCAGTTCCCGCTGAGTCCCTTCGGCGGCGATCACGGCCAACGACGCTTCTACGGCCCGCATCGCGGTGCGGAAAACCGTCACCGGATACAAGACCGCCGCGAATCCCAAGTCGGCAAGTTCGTCGAGCGTCAGTAGCGGACTCTGACCAAACTCGGTCATGTTCGCAATCAGCGGAGCTTCAATCGCCTCGGCAAACTTTTCAAACTCGCCCGCGTCGCGCAACGCCTCGGGGAAAATCCAATCAGCACCCGAATCCAAGTAGCGCTTGGCCCGCTCGATTGCCTCGTCCAAGCCCTCTACCCCACGAGCATCGGTCCGCGCGACGAGCACCAAATCGGAGTCATCACGTGCAGCAGCGGCAGCACGTAGTTTCGCGCACATTTCGTTTACATCTACCAAGCCCTTGCCCGAAAGGTGCCCGCACCGCTTGGGAAGCACTTGATCTTCGAGCTGGATGCCGGCGGCTCCGGCAGACTCAAGTTCGACAATCGTCCGCTCAACATTCACTGCCGCGCCGAACCCCGTATCGGCGTCGACAATTAATGGAACCTGGACTCTTCGCGTGATGTACCCGGTTTGCTGTGCCAGTTCTGTCAGGGTGAACAGCCCCACGTCAGGTAGGCCGAATGTGCCAACTGAGAATGCCGCGCCGGAGAGATACATCGCGTCGAAGCCAGCCTGTTCGATCATCTTGGCGACGAGCGCATTGAACGCGCCGGGAACCTGAATCGTGGATTCAGCCACCGCCTCTCGGAGCTTTTTGCCGGCAGACTCGCGCGCCATTCGAATTCCTTTGCAATAGAAGGTCTTGCCGCAACTAGCGGCAACTCGGAATATAGGGCTCGGACGAATGGGCACGCAAGGGCCGCAAGACGGTCAATGTGCCTCGGGCTGCGGCGATTCCGACCCTGGTGTACAGTAAGGGGTTCAGGGTAGGCTTTAGCGACCATGGTGCCCCTGCCGACCGAAACGGAACCTGAAAAATCGCGGCAAACTCGCTGGCATTGCGCCATGGAGGTCGCCCTGATCTTTCTGGTTTTCTTCATCCATGCCGGGTGGGCCGCTCCTGAAGTCAACGAACCGCACTACCTCGGAAAAGCCAAACACTTCTGGGATCCCTCTTGGGCAGCGGGTGATTTTTTTCTGGGGACGGCTGATGCTCACGCGTCGTTCTATCTCGCCAGCGGCTGGATGACCCTGTGGCTGCCGCTGACGGCGGTAGCCTGGATAGGTCGGGCCGTGACCTGGCTGTTGCTTGCCTGGGCTTGGCGGCGGTTGAGCGTGGCCATCGTGCCGGCTCGATACTTCAGCATCCTCTCGGCGGCGTTGTTCGTCACCCTGAACAGCCGAGTCCACATGGCCGGCGAATGGGTTGTCGGCGGATTCGAAGCCAAAGGTTTCGCCTATGTGCTGGTCCTGCTGGGAGTGGAGGCACTTGTTCGCGACCGTTGGGGACGCTCACTGGTCTGCTTCGGCGGTGCCGCCGCGCTTCACGTGATCGTGGGCGGCTGGGCAGTGCTGGCCACGGCGATCGCCTGGCTCGTCACGCCGCGTCGGCCGCCACTCGTCACGCTCATCCTGCCGGCAACCGTGGGAGGACTGCTGTCGCTCGGTGGTCTGTGGCCGGCACTGGCACTCACGTGGAACTGCGACCCTGAACTCGTCGCGCAGGCAAATCAGATTTATGTATATGGCCGCCTGACACATCATTTGCTCCCTCAGTCCTTCCCACTTTTGTTCATCGCGCGACATCTGCTGCTCGTCATTGCCTTCGTCGGGCTGGTGCGATCGGCACCTGCCACCGCTGAACTTCAGCGATTGCGGGCATTCATTGCGGCGGCGATCTTGATTGCCGCCGCGGGCTTTGCGTTGGGGATCGTCGCCTGGTGGCATCCGACCTGGGCCGCGGGCTTGTTGCGCTTCTATTGGTTCCGCCTGGCCGACGTCATGGTGCCGCTAGCCGTTAGTCTGTTTTTCGTGGCCATACTTGCGCAGTGGCATAGGCAGCAACATCCGTGGTTCATGACTGGTTTGGCCGCGGCGATATTGACCGCGACGTTTCATCTGGGAGACACGGTGCGTTTTCGCCTCGAGTATCTTGCGCCGCGAGCGGATTGGACGCTCCCGCGCGTCGATCTGGATGAGTGGCGTCAGGTCGCGGCTTGGGCCAATCAGGAAACCCCATCAGGAACGGTGTTTCTCGTTCCTCGGCTGTCGCAGACTTTTCGCTGGTATTCGGGCCGCGGCGAGGTCGTTACGCGAAAGGATCTTCCGCAGGATGCGGCATCGATCGTCGAGTGGTGGGAACGCCTGAATGAACTGGAGGGGCAAGATCCCAGCGCGTCGGCGGGAGACAATCTCGCCAGTCTGGGCTCTGCGAGGCTTTCGGAGCTTGCCGCGAAATACGGTGCAGACTACGTCGTCACTCGCCCCGATCCGTCGCTCGGATTGATGCGCGTCGGCCCGGACACCGAGACCGTCGCGGTTTACCAGTTGCCCACGGACGAACCGCGCTGAATAATCGCCAGGCAATTCACCCGCTTACGAATCGAACAGTAGCGTTGAATCACCACCTGCCCAGCATGCTTGAAGCTCGACTGGCCCAGCCGCTGCCCGGCTGGCGCGGCCAAGCTCCGTTTCAACCGGAGCTAAGCTTCGGCCGGCATCGTGGGCCAACACCACTTGGCGCACGCCCTGCGGCGGTCCTCTTACTCATCTACCCGGGACAACTCGGTTGGCATGTCCCCCTGATGCTGCGTCCCCTGCATATGCCCGATCACGGCGGCCAGGTCAGCCTGCCTGGCGGAATGATCGAGACGGGCGAAAGCAGCCAGCAGGCAGCGCTGCGCGAGTATAGCGAGGAACTGGGGGCCCCGCCGGACCATGTAAAACTGCTAGGTCCGCTCACGCCACTCTACCTGTTCGCAAGCAATTTTCAGATTTCCCCCTGGGTCGGGTGCGTTTCCGCACGCCCCACTTGGAGCCCCAGCCAACGAGAGGTCGAGCGACTGCTCGAAATCCCACTCACGCATCTGTTGGCCCCGGAATCGGTCGGGCACGTCGAGCGGCGGCAGCGCGGGCTGGCATTTCGTGCACCGTGCTTCAAGTGGCAGTCCGAGCGAATTTGGGGGGCCACATGTATGATCCTGGCGGAATTCATCGCTGTCGTTCGCGAGCTAGAGTTGTAACGGTTGATTGCACTCTTTGACGACGCATCCAGGTCGAGCCGTGGGCCAGTTTCACGTTTCCCTAATTAATTCGGTTGGCGAGCTTCTGCGCCAGGCCGGCCGCTGGAACGATCTCTGGCGACGCAGTCAGTCGTTCCGGCCCACGTCCAGGGCGGAGCATCTGGCGCTCTGGGCTCGTACATTCGCTGCGCCCCAACGTTTCTCGGCGATCACCATTGAAACCGACAACCGGCTGCTGGCAGCCCTGCCCTTCGTCAGTCGCCGGCGCTGGCCACTGGCTGAATGGCAGACGCTCGGCAATGAATGGACAACCTCGGGCGAATTGCTCGTCGATCAGGCCGCAGATGGGCCAAGGGTCTGCGAGAAGCTTCTGAAAGGCCTGCAATTACACCGGCCCGGAATCATCGCCATCGACGGGGCAATTCTCACCAGCCAGACGCTGCAGAATCTGCTGCAGGTAGTCCAGTCCCGGGGCGTGACGCACGTCACTCGCGAACGATTTCAAGTCCCCCTCGTCGATGTCGATGGAAACTGGCCACGGTACTTGTGCAGCCGATCTCGCAATCATCGCAGGCAATTGCGCATGATTGGCGGTCGCGCGGAGCGCCAAGGATGCGTGGTACTCGAACGACATGAACACTTGCAGTCGGGAGAAGTCGAACCGTTATTGCGCGAGTGTTTCGGGCTCGAAGCAGCCAGCTGGAAGGCTCGCGCCGGCACAGCCGTCCTACAGCACCCACTCGCTTGGGAGTTCTTTCGCGACCAAGCATGCGAGCTTGCCCTGTCCGGCGAGTTAGCCATAGCCACTTTGCGGCTGCGCGGTGAACTGGTCGCGTTTGAGTATGGCTGGCAATCGCGTGGTGTGCGCGCGGCCTTGAAGATTGGATACGACGAATCCCGAGCCGACCTTTCGCCGGGGCACTTACTACGCTCTCGGTTACTGGAAGAGCTCTTCGCCGAGCAGACGATCGGCTGGATCGATTACATTGGTCCGATAACGCAAGCTACCAGCGCTTGGGCGACTCATCGCTATCGAGTCGGTCGAATCCTGCTTGCCGGCGGTTTGTTTGGCCGCGCTGCCCTGACAGCTTGGCAGTGGAGGCAATCTCCCATTTCCGAAGAATTGGACTATCGCCTGCCACTCGGATGCCCGCTTCCCGAGGGTGAGCAGCCTGTGTCGTTGGTGGCGACTCGGGCGACCTAGACACCTCGCCGGACGAACCCTAAAATGCACCGTTCCTGTTGGCGATTGAGAGCCGTCAGGCGGTCGATTAGGGGCGGTAGCTCAGTTGGGAGAGCGCTGCGTTCGCAATGCAGAGGTCGAGGGTTCGACTCCCTTCCGCTCCACTTGAAGTTCCCACGGCTTTTGCCAGCAACTGGCAAAAGCCGTTTGTGTTCGCGCGAGGTAGTATCCACTACTTGTGCTTGCGCGGCCTGCGGCGTTTGGCTTTTCTTTGCTGTTTGAGCCTTCCTTGCAACAGCCCCAGCACGGCGGCCTCTTCCGCGGGCAGGTGCGAAAGTCCCTGAAGCTCCTGTTCGGTTCGCCGCATCAGCAGTTCAGCCAACGACCGATCGAGATACGCCTCAATCACGGCCGGATGCACGTAGCAATTGCGGCAAACAGTTCGGGTGTTCCCCACAGGCAACTCGCCCAACAAGATCTCGTTGCTTCGCGACGCCGATCGCGACGGAAGGGCGGAAATCCAAGAAACGTTCCTCTCCGAACTGAATCAACCATTCGGAATGGCGCTCGTGGACGACACACTGTTTGTCGCCTGCACCGACGCTGTGCTGGCCTATCCATTCAAGGTCGGTGAGACGGGTATCGTCGGCAAACCACGGACTATCACGAGCTTGCCGGCCGGCGGATACAACAACCATTGGACGCGAAACATCGTCGCCAATCGTCAAGGCACCAAACTCTATGTCTCGGTCGGTTCGGCCAGTAACGTGGCGGAGCATGGCATGCAAGTAGAGCTACTGCGGGCAGATATTCTGGAAATGAACCTCGATGGCACCGCTCTGTGTGTGTTCGCGTCGGGACTCCGCAACCCGGTGGGAATGGACTGGCAGCCCGAAAGTGGCTTGCTGTGGACAGCAGTAAACGAACGCGATGAATTGGGCGACGACTTGGTTCCGGATTACCTCACCGTTGTCGAGCGGAACGCCTTCTACGGCTGGCCCTATGCGTACTTCGGGTCACATGAAGATCCGCGACGGGCGGGCGAGAGACCGGATCTGGTCGAGAAGACTCGGGTCCCCGACCTGGCACTTGGTGCCCACACCGCGTCGCTGGGTCTCGCGTTCTACGACGCCACCCAGTTTCCTGATCGCTACCACGGCGGTGCGTTCATCGGCCAACGTGGGTCATGGAACCGGTCAACGTTCGCGGGCTATCGCGTGGCGTTTGCCCCCTTTCAGAACGGAAAACCGACCGGCGAAATCGAGGGCTTCCTAACCGGGTTCAAGATCGACAATGAACGCGTTCATGGGCGGCCGGTCGGAGTCGCTGTTACTCAGGGCGGAGCGTTGCTCGTAGCGGATGAGCCTGGAAACGTGATCTGGCACGTTGCGAAGCAATAGCCGACTTGCGCGAGTCTCGGGGCTCTGGTGCCATCCGCTATACTGGTGGTGCCACGAAAATCGAGTAGGTGCCTGTCCACTTGGAGTATCGACGATGTCCGTATCACGCAGGATACTACGTCACCCGTCCTGCGTACTCATACTCACGGCAGGCTTTCTGCTGTCGACGAGCCGAGGTTTCTCCGGGACGTCGGAGACGCGATCGGCAGCAATTGACAAGGGAATTCAGTATCTCGCAACAAGCCAGGCAGCCGACGGTTCGTGCAGCGGTAATGTCGGTCGCGGAGCCTGAGGAGCGCCCCCTCCCACTTCTCACGCTGGTTTGCTAGCATGCGCGGGTCTATTAGGAGCTCGGCCCGCACATGACTCTCTCTCCCATGATGAAGCAGTATCAGGATGCCAAGGCGGCATGTCCTGATGCACTATTGCTGTTTCGGATGGGTGACTTTTACGAGCTCTTCCACGAAGACGCCAAAACCGTGGCCAGGGTTCTGAATCTGGCGCTCACCAGTCGCGACAAGGGCGAAAACGCCACGCCGATGGCCGGTTTTCCGCACCATCAGCTGGAAAGCTATCTGGGCAAGCTGATCGCCGCCGGCTATCGGGCTGCCATTTGCGATCAGGTCGAAGATGCCCGCGCAGCAAAAGGTCTGGTGCGCCGCGCGATCACTCGCGTCGTGACAGCCGGCACGGTGACGGACGATGCCTTGCTCGACCCTCATACGAGCAACTTTCTGGCCGCCGTGGTTCCCGATGATCACGCAGCCGGGGTCGCTTGGGTTGAACTTTCCACGGGTCGCTTTTATGCGGCGTGCTTTTTGCCTGATCGCGTGACAGACGAGCTTGCCCGCATCGGTCCGGCGGAGTGTTTGGTCGCGGAGGATGTGGAAATTGGGCACTGGCTCAACGGCACAGCATCGCTGGTGACACATCGCCCCGGTTGGGCGTTCTCGATCAGCTCGGCCACGGAGACGCTGCTTTCGCACTTCGCTACGCACAATCTGGAGGGTTTCGGCTTCACCGAGAACGACGCGCCGGCCGTTAGGGCTGCCGGCGCCGTCCTCGCGTATCTCCAGGAGACACAGAAAGCGTCGCTCGCGCACATCGACCGGCTGACTCGGTACTCGCCAGGCGAATCGCTCGAAATTGATGCGGCGACGCGCCGCAGCCTGGAGATCACGGCAACCCTGCGCGACGGCCAACGCGAGGGCTCCTTATTAGGTGTCATGGATCGCACACTGACTTCCATGGGAGCGAGGCTCATCGCACAGTGGTTAGCCAGTCCACTGATTAACGTCGCGGCAATTGATGCCCGGCTGGATGCGGTCGCAGAGTTGGTCGCCGACGCTGGCTTGTGCGCAGGACTGGCCGAGCAGTTCCGCGGCACACACGACATGGAAAGGTTGCTCGCTCGCGTGACAACTGGCCGCTGCGGACCGCGCGATCTTAGTTGCGTTGGGCGCACACTGAGCAAGTTGCCTGCCATCAAGGCAAAGCTCACCGCGCGAGCCAGCGGCCGGTTGCGGGAACTGGAATCGCAGATTGAACTCTGCGCGGACGTGCGTACCAGGCTCGATCAGGCATTGGCCGACGAATGCCCGATTTCGAGCCGCGAAGGAGCATTCATTCGTGATGGATTCTCAGCGGAACTCGATGGTCTGCGAGACCTGACGAGCGGTGGCAAGCAATGGATCGCTCGCTATCAGAGCGAACAGGCCGAACGCCTGGGCATTCCCAATCTCAAGGTCGGATTTAACAAGGTTTTCGGCTACTATCTTGAAATCACGAACACGCACGGCAACAAGATTCCGGCCGACTATATCCGCAAGCAAACGGTCAAGAATGCGGAACGTTACATCACGCCCGAACTCAAGGAATACGAAGAACGCGTGCTTTCGGCCGATGAAAAGTCGCGAGACCTGGAGTACACTCTGTTCAGCGAATTGCGCGACCTCGTGGCCAGGGAAGTGGCGCGACTTCAGAGAACGGCCGCGGCGCTGGCCGAGGTTGACGTCCTGGTCGCACTGGCGGAGTTGGCCCGGCATCGGCGCTACTGCCGGCCGCAAATCTCCGCCGAGCCGGTGATCGAGATCAGCGATGGGCGGCATCCGGTTCTCGATGAGATTCTGACCGAGGGCACGTTCGTCCCAAATGATGTTGAGTGCGGCGGTGAACATGGCACCTCGCTGTTGATCACCGGTCCCAACATGGCCGGCAAAAGCACATATATTCGCCAGGTCGCGCTGATTTCCTTGATGGCTCAGGTCGGCAGCTTCGTACCCGCCAAAAGCGCTTTGATCGGCGTGGCAGACCGAATCTTCGCCCGTGTCGGCGCCAGCGACGAACTGCATCGTGGGCAAAGCACGTTCATGGTCGAGATGATTGAAACTGCCCGGATCCTCCATGCCGCGACTTCGCGCAGTCTGGTGATCCTGGACGAAATTGGACGCGGCACTAGCACCTACGACGGCATGTCGCTCGCGTGGGCAGTCGTTGAGCACCTGCACGACAACGTCGGCTGCCGTACATTATTCGCCACGCACTATCACGAACTTACCTCGCTTGCCGACTCTCTGGCCGGCGTTCGCAATTTCAACGTTGCAGTGCGCGAATGGCAGGATCAAGTTGTATTCTTGCACAAGATTTTGCCCGGCGCGGCGGACAAGAGCTATGGCATCCACGTGGCTCGATTGGCCGGGGTTCCGGGCGAAGTTGTGGAGCGAGCCAAACAGATTCTGGCTCAGCTCGAAAATGAGCAACTTACGTCAACCTCTCGAGCCAAATCCACCCGCGGACGAAAGATCAAAACGGCGGATCTCCAGCTGACGCTGTTCGCGCCGGAAGAACATCCGATCGTCAGCGGGCTCTCGAAACTGGACTTGAACGACATGACGCCCATGGCTGCACTTCGCTGGCTCGAAGAGCACAAGGCAAAGCTCACGTTAAAATACTAGTCCGGCGATCGAGCATGCAGTTCTTCTACTCTGGCAGGCTCGCGTAGACGTAGGCGCCATCTCGCTTCGTCGACTCCATCGGTTCGATGACTTCGTCGACGTGACCGTCAAATAGATCTCCGATCAATAGGTCGGTGAGGTGACCTTTGAGTTGCGGATACTCTTTAACAAAACGGCCAAAGCTGAAGCCGTTGTAGAATTCGCAAACGAGGCGTCGCATCCGATCCATGCCCCGGGAAAATTCCCCCGTCCACTTGCCCAATTCGGCCGCGCTCGTGTCATTCTTCGCCAGAGCATCGCACACAGCATCTGCCGCGAGCTGGCCTGACTTCAGCGCGAGCAGCACCCCTGAAGAGTACAGCGGGTCGAGAAACCCGTAGGCATCGCCGACCAGAACCCAACCGTCTCCGGTCGCCTGTTTGGCGCGATAAGAGTAGTCCTTGGTGGCGTAGTAATCCGCCACACGTTTGCCTTGCGATACGCGCTGTTTCACCGCCGGGCACTTGTTCAACTGCTCCTGGTAGATCTGCTCGTGCGACATTCCGGGCGTGAACAGTTCCGCGAATTCCGATACGACACCAACACTGACAATGTTGCGATGCAGAGGGATGTACCAGAACCAGCCGCGTCGCCCTTCGGTCGAAAGTACAATCGTGGCGCCTTCGTCCTTCCCCGTATCGCGATACGCGCCCTCGAAGTAAGTCCAGACGGCTCCCTTTTTGAGCTCCGGATCGTTCACGCGGAGCTTAAAGCGGTTCGAAATCACGGCGCTTTGCCCGCTGGCGTCAATCACAACGCGAGCTCGAACATCCCGGGCAACACCATCGGGACCCGCCACGCGCAGCCCAACGGCCCGCTCGCCTTCGAAAAGCACCTCAATGACCCGAGTCTCTTCGAAGACTTCCACTCCATGCTCGCGAGCGTTGTCGAGCATCATCAGGTCGAACTCGCTGCGCAGTACCTGCCAGGTTTGCGAAGCTTCGTGCGGTTTGTGCTCGTCGAAATAGAAAGGCTCTGAAAGCCGTCCGCTCGAACCCACGAACTGCACGCTGTACTTCTTCACGAATGGACTGTTGCGAAGTTTGGGCAGCATATTTAGCCGCTCGAGTACCCAGTATGTTTCGGGAATCAGTGATTCGCCGATATGGAACCGCGGAAACTTCTCGCGTTCGAAGAGCTGCACCTTGTAGCCCTTTTGCGCAATAAGGGTCGACACCGTCGCGCCGGCCGGACCGCCACCAATAACCAGCACATCAGCCTGGGGGACATTAATCATCGCATCACCCATAACAAGGGTTTAAAGGTTGCGTCGTTTTCATGATTCGATCGAACATGCACTGTTCATCGCGTCCACGACGGCATGATACTTATCTCGACAACTATTGTCCAGACAATTATTGTCGGCACGATATTGGGCGAAACGACTCCGTCCAACACCAAGAATGCGGAATCCCGAAAAAGCGGTCGTAAAATCCCTGCGTTCAAGCGATTTCCTGTGTAACCTGCGCCAACTTTTGGGGTTACTAGGGTGTCGCCCCCCTGAGATCCACTGATCCTGGTTCACCTTCCGAAGGAGTCCGCTAATGGCGCGCGTGGCAGTTTGGACACTCTCCGCTTTTTTCATGCTTGCGATCCAGGTCGCAGGCAGTCCATGCGCATTTTCAGCCACATTCAATGGCTATGCCGCCTTGGGTGCGAGCGAAACTCAGGGAACCGCTTTCAACGGCAGTTGGGTACCCTCATCATCGGCGGCGTTACGATCAACACAACCACGGGCAACTCGAACCCAACTTACTTCTTTCAAGACGGGCTGCATCCGGCAGTGATTGGAAACGGGGTCTTCGCCAACTTGTTCATGACAGCACTGAATGAGGGGCTACGATCACAATCTGGCCCTACTCACGGATCAGGCCCTACTCGCGAAGGCCGGCCTCGGATCCAGTTACACCGGTGAGACTTCGACGCTGGACTACGCCGACTACATCTACTTCACGCCGGTGCCTGAACCCAGTTCGCTGATGCTTGTGTGCATCGCCACCTTGATGGCACTGCCGCTGCGCCGGAAGTTCGCCAAAAGAGCCGCTTATGCTAGCCCACACTGATCGACAACCACTGAGCATTCGCGACTCGCTCGTAGTCCGGCGCACTCATGATGATCGAATCGGTGAGCGATCCCGCGTTGAACGCCACTCGTTCGTTCTTTAGCAGCTCCGGATCAACAATGAGCGGCAGCGGTACTATTGGATTGCCGAACGGCGGTACGCTGCCTGGCGCCAAGCCCGTGAGTTGCAAGAGTTCATCTTTGTCCGCGAAGCGTAGCTTCTTTGCGCCGAGATGCCGCTTCACAGCGGCCGAATCCAGCTTCCGATCGGCAGGCAACACCAGCAATAAAAAGCGGTCGTCAGCCTTCACGACCAATGCCTTGGCGCCGATGGCTAAGGCTTCGCCGCGTGCTCGGGCCGACTCCTCGGAAGTGAAGGTCGGCTCATGATGCTTCTCGGCAAAGCACACGCCGGCCAAGGTCAGCATGTCCCGCACCTTCTGCAACACCTCGCTCATGGGCGGGCGTCCACCGCCGGTGGATCCCAGATTGTCGCGGCGATGTAGCGCGTTTCGTGTGGAGCATCGTGCCAGTAATAGACCGTGACTACTTTACCATCCGGACGCACGGCACTGCGAGGATAGCCGATATCGCGACCGCCGCCGTCGCCGCGGATCAGAATCTCCTCGCTCCAATTCTGTCCACCATCGCCGCTGAGCCGAGCCGCCATGTGATATGGCGCCTTGCGAACGCCATAGGTCAGGCATACCCGGCCATCGCCCAGCTTAATTGCGGCGGATGGATTACCCTCGCCCGCATCCGGCACTGGGGTACTGAGCTTCGCCCAGGTACGACCATCATCCGGCGAGTGGTAGGCCTCGATCCAACTGGGGGAACCGTTTCTCACGCGAACTGCCGAGAGCAAATTGCTCACGTCGAGCCTCACCGCAGAAGGCATGATCGCATAGCCAGGAGGCTCCGGACCGATCCAGCCCTCAAACGTCCAGGAGACTCCACCGTCAATGGTACGCGAGCAGAAGGGGCGCCCCTCGCCGCCGTTTTGCTTGGACGCGGTGAGAAAAACTAGGCACTCGGCCTGCCCTTTGACCAGGTAATCCGTGCGTGCGGCGATTCCTTTCAGTTTCAGGTCGGGAAACTTGAAGGGCCCCTGCCAGTTGTGGCCGCGATCGAGCGAGTAATAGAAGCGAGAGGTGCCCCCCTTGGCGTCGCTCATCCGGAGCGTCATCGCAAAGTCGGGATGGGTGAAGTCAATTCCTCCGGGACACTCAAGCCAGGGCCGATCTTTGACGCCCGGCAGTTCCGTGCCGTGCAGCGATTCGCCGCGCGGAATGAGCGCACCCTGCACGGCCGGGTTTTCAATCGTCCAAGTCAGCCCCCCGTCGAGACTCCGGGCCAGGAGGTGCTCTTCGGGTCGATCGTGATCGATCGCGTGCCTGCCGGGGCCATTGTCCTTGTAGTATCCGGCGCTGAAGCCGACCAGCAGCTCGTCGCCCCAGGACCACATGCCATGATTCGCAGGCCAGCCGCCGAACCTGCCTGGTTCGTGATAAACGTCGACATGCTGTGGCTCCGCCGCGATGGCCGTCGTTAGCGAGATCAGGAGACACAAACAAGCAGTGACTAGCAGGAGGTATCGCATCGCAGCATTATCGCACCGAGAGACGTCAGACTCAACCGAACCGCGGGCGATTGCAACCGCCCCAACTGCGCGTCACAATCCCCAGTTACACTCCCAACCAACAGGTGAAAACCCTCGGAACCACCACCATGCCCAAATATGTTATTGAGCGAGAAATGCCGGGCGCCGGCTCCTTGTCGCCGGCTGATTTGCAGGCGGCATCACAGACGTCATGCGGCGTACTCCGCAAGCTGGGACCGCAAGTTCAATGGGTCCAGAGCTATGTGACCGACGACAAGATTTACTGCGTTTACATCGCCCCAGATAAGGCGTCGATCGAGGAGCACGCCCGCCAGGGTGGGTTCCCAGCGAACCGAATTTCCGAGGTTCGCACGATGATCGACCCAACGACGGCGGAGTGAGCCGAACGCGGTCTCACGACAGTCCGCCCAAGAAATAAAGCGAGCCGGACGATTCGTCGTCCGGCTCGCTCGTTTGGTGCAGTATCTTGTGTGCGCTTAACCCTGGGGGATGCTGCGCGATTCAGGCGGGTACCACGGACGCGGCCCGCGGTCCCTTGCCCGACTTCGACTGAGCGTCGTCAACGGTGTATTCGACCTTCTGCCCTTCGGACAGGTTGTCGAAACCATGGTCGGCCACGGTCGAATGATGGAAGAACACGTCCTGTCCGTTCTCCGACTGAATGAAACCGAACCCCTTCTCCTGCACCAACTTTTTGATCTTACCCGACGCCATAGCGATAGCTCTCCCTCCACACAACACGAGCGCGACGCAAGCCGCCAGCTGTGGACCTGGCTGCAAGCGGCTCCAAGGGCTTGGAGCGTGCGTCATCTTACCTGATTACCCCCCCCTGAACAGATCGGAGCTTGTGAATTTCCTGACTTTTTGGGGGGTCAACTGCGCACCCTGCGGCCTGAGTCAAAATCATACGCTCTAGCATGAGCGCATTTGAGCTTTCGAAGAGCCCTGGGCCGCGAATTCGGGGGCGATTTGCAAGCAATTCGGAGTTCCAACGGCGGGCTCGATGGTGACGGCCACATTCTTGAAGGCGGGCGTCCGTGAAGCCGGATCGACATCGCGAGGCACGAGCACGTTGGCCTCGGGATAGTACATCAATACGTTGCCCGGCCTGATATTCCCGTATGGCCTGACGATCGCCCGCATCGCCCCCACCTGGCTTGCAATTGTGACCGGTTGATTGGCTGCCAGCCCACGTTCGACAAGGTCGTCGGGATGCACCAGCACGATGTCGCGACGATCCTGGCCGCGATAGAGATCATAGTCCTCATAAACCACGGTATTGAACTGTCCTTCGCTGCGGACGGTCATCAGCCGCAGCTCGCCATCAGCGAGACGCGAAACAGGAAGTTCGTGGACGTGGAGCCGAGCCTTGCCCGTCGTTGTCGGAAACGTCGGTGTACTCAACCGGCGACCGGCGATATGGAACTCCGCCTTCGTGCGGTCCATATCGCTGATCTTTTCCCAACCGGGAATGATGGCGCCGATTGCCTCGCGAATCTCACCGTGATTGGCCAGCCGCTGCCAATCGATGGGACTTTGCCGATCCCCTAAGACAAGCCGGCCGATCTCGGCAATTAATTCAACCTCGCTCCGCGGGCCTTCGTGGCGCCGCGGACCGCCGTCGCTATAGCGAACGTAGCTGAACATGGACTCTTGCGTCGTGGGCTGCGGCTCCTCATCGCGTGCGAGGACGGGCAGTACGATCGTATCACCTGCCGCCAGTCCGTGAGCGTGCCCCGTGTTGAGCGTCGTGCTTAGGTAGACCAGCATGTCGAGCTTGCCGAGGGCTTCACGAGCATAGTTGGCATCGGGGTTCGAGCCGTACAAGTTACCACCCAAGCAGAAGCCGAACTTGAGCCGCCCTTCGTCCGCGGCCTGCATGCAGGCCATCGTGTCGAGGCCCGGCTGGGTCGGAAGCTGCACGCCGAAATGAGTTTCAAGCCGCCGCAGCACAGCGTCCTTCAACGCGGGAGTAACGCCAAGCGAGCCCATGCCTTGGACGTTTGAGTGCCCGCGAATCGGCAACAGGCCGGAATTCGCCTTACCAACCATCCCGCGCAACAGCGCCAGATTGGCGATCGCCTGCACATTCTGCACGCCATGCAGATGATGGGTGATTCCCATCGTCCAACTGAACACAGCGCTCTTGGCGGCAAAGTATCGCTTGGCGATCTCGTCGATCGTCCGCAGATCGACGCCCGATCGACTCGTGATATCGTTCCAATCCAGCGCGTGCAGGAACGAGCGGTATTCGTCCCAGCCCTCGCAGTGGGTGCTTGCAAACTGCTCGTCCGCGGCGCCGACCTCTTCGATCCGCTTGGCAATGCCTGCGAGGAGCGCCAAGTCGCCGCCGATGTGCGGCTGGACGTACAAGCTCGCGATGGGTGACCCCAACAGCAAGCTGCGGACATCGCTCGGCACGCTGAAATTGACCATTCCCGTTTCCACCACCGGGTTGATCACAATCACTTCACCGCCGTTGCGGCGGACTTGCATCAGGGTGCGCATCAGCCGCGGATGATTGCTGGCTGGATTTCCGCCGATGACAAACACGAGATCGGCCAGCTCAACGTCCTCCAGCGTGACCGTAGCGGTTCCCACGCCTACCGACGAACCAAGACCGACTCCGCTCGCCTGATGGCAGTAGTAGCTGCAGTTGTTGACATTGTTGGTTCCGTACATGCGAACCAATAACTGCAGCAGGAACCCGGCTTCGTTTGAGCTGCGGCCGCTGGCATACCAGAAAGTCTCGCTTGGCGGGAATTGCTTAAGCTTCGCTGCGATTCGTCCTAGCGCATCGTCCCAGCCGATCGGACGGTAGTACTGGCTGCCGGCTTCGCGTATCACCGGTGTGGTCAACCGTCCGCAATACTCAAGCTCGCGCGGCGTGAAGGCCTGCATTTGGGGGAGTGAGTAGGTGGAGAACAGGTCCCCACGGATCGCTCCTTGCATGTCGGAGGCCATGGCCTGAAGGGACTTCTTGCAGACCTCCGGAAAGTGGCCGGCCTCGTTGACCATACCACCATCCTGCCCACCCATCCCAAGCGCACACGTTTTGCAAGCATTCTTGCTCCGCATCGCCTTCCAAAGTTTGGCAATGCCGCCCACTTCTCGGGCTTTGCTCCACGTGTACCAGACGGCCGGCCAGCCACCGCCCCGATTGACCTTTTTCATGTTCACTTCTCGGCGTTATCGGACCAGCAGTCTATTCTAGTCCGTGGCCAGATGCCGCACTACGCCGGACAACCGAGTGGCCTGTTTTCAAAGTTTCGCGGGGTAACCCATTCGGGTACAATTGGCCTCAATGTCTAGCCCTCGACGCTAAGAGTCCAAGATATATGCGAACACTGCATTCCATCTGCCTGGCCGCCCTGGTCGCGGCCGCGATTTCGGGTCGCCTGAGTGCCCAGGGCGCCGAGTTGGATACGTACGTCCAATCGCTCCGCAAGGTGCAGCCGGAGGGCGTAGGACATCGTGAGGCGAGCTACGCTTGGGGACAGCTCGTGGAACAGGCGGATGCTGATTCCCTCCCGACGATTCTGGCTGGCATGGACGGCGCCGGACCGCTGGCCGAGAACTGGCTGCGTGCTGCGGTGGACGCCGTGGCTGAAAAGCAAGTCCAGAAGACGGGCAAACTCCCCGTCGACCGCTTAGAAAAATTCCTGGCCCACACGAACCACAATCCCAAGGCCCGCCGGCTGGCATACGAATGGATTGCCCGCGTCGACAAGGGGGCGCCGGAGCGATTAATACCAGGCATGCTAGACGACCCCAGCCTGGAACTTCGCCGAGAAGCGGTGACACGTCTCGTTACGTCGGCCGCATCGAGTGCAAAAGCCAACGAGAAAGAACAGGCTAAGGCAACCTATCGCGAGGCACTAGTTGCAGCCCGCGATTTGGACCAGGTCAAAGCCATCACCGAGGCGCTGGCGGCTCTTGATGCACCGGTCGATCTGCAGCATCACTACGGTTTCGTTGTCGACTGGCAACTAATCGGTCCGTTCGATAATCGTGCCGGTAAAGGCTTCGATGCGATCTATCCTCCAGAGGAACAGATCGACCTCGCGGCCAGCTACGAAGGCTCAGCGGGCGATGTGAGTTGGAAGCAGCACCACACCGACCACGAATATGGCGAAGTCGATCTGAACAAGGCCCTGGGCAAGCACATGGGCGTGGCGGGCTATGCGCTAGCTGTGTTCGAAAGCGACCACGAACAGCCTGCGGAGCTGCGCACCGGTTCGGAGAATGCCAATAAGGTGTGGCTCAACGGCGAGAAGCTTTCCGAAGCGGAAGCTTATCATGCGAATTCGGCAATCGATCAGTACGTTGGCCGCGGCACTCTGAAAAAGGGCAAGAACGTCATCTTGGTCAAGATCTGCCAGGATGAGCAAACGGTCGATTGGGCTCAGAATTGGGTTTTTCAGCTTCGCGTCTGCGATTCGTCCGGCAAGGCGATTCTGGCCAAGGATCGCGGACCGGCCAATCCCAAGCCTAAAAAAGTGGAAGCCACGGCCGCGGCCGACGCCAGCTAGTTTACACCTCGTGTGAATGGAGCATTCCCTCGTGATTCATCGAATGATTGCATTTGCCACGTTGCTGATTGTGTGTGGCATTGCCGTGAGTTCATTGCAGGCCGAAGACTGGCCGCAGTTTCGCGGAGCACAATCCAATAGTGTCGCCCGGGGCAAACAGCCGCCCAGCGAATGGTCCGATGCCGATGGCAAGAACATCGCGTGGAAGGTCAAGCTGCCGGGCAAAGGGCCTTCGAGTCCGATCGTGGTCGGCGGCAAGGTAATTGTTACGGCCTCGAGTGGCATCAATCAGGACCGGCTGCATGTCTTGTGTTTTGATGTCGCGGATGGTCGCCAACTTTGGGAACGTCAGTTCTGGGCGACAGGCCGCACGTTGAGCCATCCCAGCAGCGCCAACGCTGCTCCGACACCTGCCAGTGACGGACAGCTAATCTTCGCGTTCTATTCATCCAACGACCTGGCATGCCTCGATCTGGATGGCAATCTGAAGTGGTTTCGCGGCCTCGCTCACGACTATCCCGCTGCTGGCAACGACGTGGGCATGTCGAGTTCGCCCGTCGTCGTTGGCGACGTGCTGGTGGCTCAAGTGGAATGTCAGGGCGATTCGTTCGGTACAGGCATCGACAAAATCACAGGGGAACCTCGCTGGAAGGTCGCGCGGCCCCGGGAGGCCAGTTGGGCTTCCCCGGTGGGAATGTCCGGCAACGCGGGTATCGTATTGCTGCAATCGCCCAAGCGGCTTTCGGCGCATCGCACAAGCGACGGCCAGCAGGTTTGGGACTATGAAGTCGCGTGTGATGCAATCTCCTCCCCAACGTCAATTGGCAACACAGTCTACGTTGCTTCCAAGGGCCTCACGGCCCTGAAGCCGGGCGACAAACCGGAACCCGATACGCTGTGGAACGCTCAGAACCTGCAGCCGGGCGCCGCCAGCACAATCATTGATGGAGAGCGGTTGTACATTGTCAATCGCGCGGGTGTGCTTAACTGTGCGACCACGGCGGACGGCAAGCCTATCTGGCGAGTCCGCTTGGAAGGCGAGTTCTGGGGAACACCGGTCATCGTGGGCGACAAGATGTACGCCTTTAACAAGGCCGGTAAGGGATTGGTAGTCGCAATCGCAGCCGACGGCAGCAAGGGTGAACTGGCTGGCGGCGGACAACTTGACGGCGAGATACAGAGTTCACCTGCCGTTGCCGATGGAGCAATTTACATTCGCAGCGACGCCCACCTGTGGAAGATCGCCGCCGAGTAACTCCCTTTTTGAACTGCCTCGGGCGCCGCGAAGTCTGGTCTGACATTCATGTCGAGTATCGAAATCGAGCCCCTTGCCGCTACGCCTGACGCAAGCGTTCGCCCGCCGGGCTCCAAGAGTCTCACCAATCGTGCGCTGGTGTGTGCTGCCCTGGCCCACGGCAAATCATCGCTCACCGGCCTGCTCGATAGCGAAGACACGCGGGTGATGCTCGATGCACTCAAGGCGCTCGGCATCGAACTACAGGCGGATCATCAGTCGCATGAGGTGCAAGTCACCGGCTGCAACGGCAATATCCCGGCCGAATGCGCCGATCTCTTCATTGCTAACAGCGGCACAAGCGTCCGCTTCCTGACGGCGCTGGTTGCATTGGCGCATGGCCGCTTCCGCTTGCATGGCACCAAACGTATGCACGAGCGGCCAATTCAAGATCTGCTCGATGCGCTAACGATACTCGGCGTTCACGCGGAAAGCGAATTGGGGACAGGCTGTCCACCGGTGATCGTGCATGCCGATGGTTTAACGATTCGCCAAACGACAGTTCGAGGAGACATCTCCAGCCAGTTCCTCAGTGCGGTATTGTTGGCCGCGCCGTGTGCCGGGGTCGACTGCAGCGAGCCACTTGTGATCGACATCGCTGGTCCGCTCGTGTCGGTCCCTTACGTAACCATGACGCTGGCAGTGATGCGATCATTTGGCGCAGTCGTGGAACACACTCCCGATTTCAAGAAGTTTCGGATTGCAACATCTGGCTATCGCGGTCAAGAGTATGCCATCGAACCGGATGCTTCGGCGGCCAGCTATTTCTGGGCTGCCGCGGCGATCACCGGCGGCCGAGTTCGCGTGGAAGGCCTTGGACCGGCAAGCTTGCAAGGCGACGTCGCTTTCTGCGGCGTCCTTGCCCGGATGGGATGTCGTGTAACATCCGATAGTGCTGGAACCACCGTCGAGGGCGGGGCTCTGAACGGAGTCGACGTCGATATGAACGCGATCAGCGATACCGTGCAAACGCTGGGCGCCGTTGCGCTGTTTGCGAATGGACCGACAACGATTCGGAACGTGGGGCACATTCGCCACAAGGAAACTGACCGGATCGGAGCTCTTGCGACCGAGCTGCGCAAACTTGGCGCACAAGTCGACGAGTCGGCCGATGGACTCCATATTAAACCGGGCAGGCTACAACCGGCAGCTATCGATACGTACGACGATCATCGCATGGCAATGAGCCTGGCCCTGGTCGGTCTTAGGCTGCCCGGCGTCGTGATCAACGATCCCGAATGCGTGGGAAAGACTTATCCCGGCTACTGGGACGACCTAGCCCAATTGCGACGCCGCTAGGCTGCAGGCGGCTGCCGGTGGTGGAGCGAAGTCGACTCCAGCAGCTGCTCGGCTCGGCGTAACAGGTCCGCGCCGCGTGGCTCCTGCGGGGCCGATTGGTTGGCTTCAAATCGGCCGTGGCAGTGCTGGCACATTACCTGTCTGCCCAGATGCTCAACATTAATTTGTAGACTGCGTCCGCACGTGGGGCATTCCTGCACGAAATAAGTCGCTCGCGACATGGTGGCATCTCCATTACCTTGCCCGTGCTGATAGGCTCCACCATCGTAGACCATTTGTCGGTTTTGAGCAATCAAGTTGACCCCACTTTGCTGCTGCACTGCAGTTAAACGAACTTGCAATAGTGAAAGAAATCACAAACTAGCTAGCCGACTTACGACACCGTCAGAATCCCCTAGGCGGGCCATTGAGCTCCAACATCGCGAATTGCAAGGATGACACGGCCACTGCCTATCAGGTTCGCCCAGACCGGCCAACTCCGCTCGCTCGCCGGCCCGGCAATGATTGGGTAAACTAAGTGATGTCAATCCTTCACGCTTCACCTCCGCTGCTTTCCGGCACGCCCGTTGTATGGGAAATCCAGCCTTCAACGTCATCGTGGTCCTCTTCTGGCTGGCCACAATGGGCTGGCTAGTGGCGGCCAAGATTTTGCCGCCGCTCCGCGTGGGTGAGCCCCCCAACTACACTTCGATCTCTGCCGAAAGCGACAAAGATCTACCCGCCTGTTGGGCGATTCGAATGCGCGGCCGCACAGTCGGCTGGGCGGCAAACTGGCACGTTCGGCGGCCTGATGGGATCAGCGAATTCTACAGCCGAGTGTACCTGGCAGAGTTGCCCCTGGATGAACTTGCGCCGGGCTGGCTAACAACCGTGCTCAAACCGGTGTTCTCAGACTTGGACCTGATGGAGGTGGATAAGCAAAGCTGGATCATTGTCGATCCGCTGGGCAGGCTCTCTGACTTTGAGTCTCGCATTCGCTTGGCCGGCATACCGGATGCGATTCGCCTGCAGGGAACCGTCGACGGGTCTCGACTCAAACTGCTGGTTCGCTCGGGCGATGTTTCGGCGACTCTCTACCAGCCGCTCGCCGCCAACTCATTGATGAATGACGAGCTTTCACCGCAATCGCGGATGCCTAATCTACGCGTGGGCCAAACTTGGACGGTCCCGCTATATACGCCGTTCCGCTCGCCGCATAGTCCGATGGACGTCCTGCAGGCGACAGTCGAAGCTGAAGAGGGTATTCGCTGGGACGGCACGCGCACACCCGTGCTCCTCGTCGTCTATCGCGGTGATCCGGGCAGCGGGCGTGGAAGCAGTGCGGTCCGCGGACGAATGTGGGTCGACGAAGACGGTTTGGTGCTGCGACAAGAGGTCGCGATGTTTCGCTCGCCGATTCAATTCGAACGAGTACCCGATCGTTTGGCGACCGAATTGCGTGCCAGGTTGCCGGAGAATTGGCGACAACCGATGGCGGGCGGAACGGGTCGCAACTTACTCGATGACCTGCAAGTCGCGCTAAGCACCGAGTCCGTCGGCGAAGGTGGTCTCACCGAAGAGCATCGCACGGAGCCGTCGGCGAATAATTCAGAAGAGGCCCCCTTACTGCAAGCTCGATGATTGAAATCGAACACGTCACCCGCCGCTACGGCGCGAAGCTCGCCGTTGATGATCTCAACCTCCATATCCCGCGAGGTGAGTTGTTCGCGTTTCTCGGCCCCAATGGGGCCGGCAAAACGACGACCATCAAAATGCTAGTCGGCCTGCTTCGTCCCAGTTCCGGCACCATTCGACTCTGCGGACACGACGTCGGACAGCAGCAGACCGCGGCTAACCGCCTGCTGGGATATGTGCCGGATGTGCCCTACCTTTACGACAAGCTGTCGGGTAACGAGTTTTTGCGATTCATTGCCGAGATGTATGGAATCGATTCCCGCGAGGCTGACGAGCGGATCAAAGAGCAGATCAGCATTTTCAAGCTGCACGAGTTTGTCGACGATCTGACGGAAAGCTACTCGCACGGCATGAAACAGCGAGTGGCGTTTGCCGCGGCGATGTTGCATGATCCGCAAGTTTTGGTAATCGACGAACCAATGGTGGGGCTCGATCCGCGCAGCGTTCGCGTGATCAAAGACCTGCTGCGAAAGAAAGCCCGTGGCGGCCAAACGATCTTCATGTCGACTCATCTGCTCTCGATTGCGCAGGAAATCGCCGATCGAGTAGGTATCGTCGATCAGGGACGATTGCAGTTTTTAGGCACGATCGACGAGCTGCGAGCCAGAGTCGCTTCGCATGAGTCGTCACTCGAGCACCTCTACCTTAGCTTTACAGCTCCTCAGGCGAACGGCCAGGAAGCGGAGACTACGGCCGCATCCGCGGAGGATTCCGTGTGATGACAAGCATCGCGGACACCTGGGGCGATGAGCGAGTCGCAACCCACTCGACGACCGAAGAGCTACTGCTTTCGCCGGCCGCGGAAGCCCGATTGCTCTGGCGATTGCGCTCGCGGATGGTTCGCACGATGATTCGCCAGGCACTCACCACGGCCAGACTTCGCGTGACGCTCGTCGTTCTGTTGAGCGCGTTTTTCTGGTACGGACTGTTCCTGCTGTTCGGCGAGGGCTTCCGCTTTCTTGCACACACGATCGCGCATCCCGTCACGCAGGCTCAGACTGTGCAGGCCGTTTACAACGTGTTTTTCGCTTCGCTGCTGGTGATGCTCGTGCTGTCCTCGGCGATCATTCTCTACGGCGGTCTATATCGCTCGAGCGAAGCCGAATTCTTATTGACGACCCCGGTGCGGCCCGAGCGAATCGTGCTGCATAAGTTCCAGGAAGCGATCGTGTTCAGCAGTTGGGGCTTTCTGCTCCTTGGCAGTCCGATGCTCGTGGCCTATGGGTTGCAAGTCGAATCGCCCTGGTACTACTACGCGCTATTGCTTCCCTTCATGGCGGCGTTCGTGTACATACCGGGCGGTATCGGCGCCATTCTGTGCATGCTGTTTGTGCATCACCTGGCCCGGTTGCGCCGCCAGGCATTGGTGCTCGCCGGAATCGTGCTGGTCGGTGGTATCTTACTTCTCATCTGGGCCCTACTGGCGAAGACAGAGGGTAATTTGCTGACCGTTAACTGGTTTCAGGAGATGCTCAGCCGTCTGCAATACAGCGAGCACCGGCTGCTACCCAGTTGGTGGCTGAGTTCCGGGCTGCTGGAGGCCTCGCGCAATGATGCCGGGCAACCGGGGAGCGCTCCTTGGGCGGAGAGCTTGTTATTTCTGTCGCTGCTAATCTCAAACGCGCTGTTTTTGCGCGTCCTGGCCGTGACGATTGGCGGCCGGATCTATCGCACCAGCTATAGTGAGCTCCGCACGGATCACGCTCGACGCCGCCCCAAAGCGAACTTTTGGCTCGACCAGGCCGTGATGAGATTCGTACCACTGCTGACCCCGCAGATGCGATTGCTGATCGTCAAAGACTTGCGTCTGTTCCGCCGCGATCCAGTGCAGTGGACACAGTTCTTAATCTTCTTCGGGCTGCTCGCGCTCTACTTCGCCAACATCCGGCGCTTCAGCTACGACGTGAACTACACGGCCTGGGTGAACATGATCAGCTTTCTGAACCTGGCGGTCGTGGGGCTGATTCTCTCGACCTTTACCACGCGGTTCATTTATCCGATGTTAAGTCTCGAAGGTCGCCGATTCTGGATTCTCAGCATGTTGCCGGTTCGCCGCGAGTCCGTGTTGTGGGGCAAGTTCTTGTTCGCCGTGGTTGGATCGTCCCTGCCCTGCTGTCTGCTCATCATGTTGAGCGACTTTATGTTGCGAGTATCGCCGCTTGTTCTGGCGATCCATCAGCTGACTTGCCTGCTCCTATGCCTCGGACTTTCAGGTATTGCGGTGGGCCTGGGGGCCAAAATGCCGGACTTGCGAGAAGAATCGCCTTCAAAGATTGCGGCGGGGTTCGGCGGGACGTTGAACCTGGTGATCAGCGCCATTTACATTGTCGCCGTGGTGCTGTTTACGGCCCTGCCCATGCACTTTTACCTGGTAATGTCGCAGACCGACACCGATTCCGATCGGTATTCGAGATACTTGATCGCTGGAATCGCTGCCGCACTGGTCACGGGACTGACGGCAACCATTGTGCCAATGCGACTGGGGCTCAAGTCGTTCCGCTCTCTCGAGTTCTAAGAGTGCTGAGAATGAGCAACTAGACCGCCGCACCGCGTAGCTTAGCTATCGCGTTTCGATAACGAGCCCGCGCGTCCGCCGCAATCCAACCCAGAAAAATGTTGCCGCCGAGCGAGCACGCGAGCAAAACGATTGTCACGACTAAGGGTGCCCAGGGCTGCGACGTTGGTTCTGTAAGTGGCAGTTCAGGCTTGCCCGTATCGACCACTCCCGATGCAGCGCTGCCCTTGCCATCTTCAAACGTCGCGGCGCGAATCGGCGCGGAAGGATCGTTTTCCTCGGGCAACTTAGCCGGCGCCTGAGCCGTCTTCGCCGCGGCTGAAGATTTCTGCTCGGCTTTGCCTTCGGAAACGGATTGCTCCGCGCTATTATGCCAAAGTTCATCGGCCGGCGCGCCAGAAGATGACGTTTGTGGATTCATTCCGGCAGGTTCTGCCGGCGGAAACTCCGGCTCCGCAACTCCCGGCGCAGGCAAACCAAAGTCAGGCGTTGCGCTGGTTGGTTCCTCTGCAGGAGGGATTGATTCCATATCTGCTGATGGCTGCATTGCCCCCTGCGCATTGTATGGGCCTGCCGCTGGGACGGCCTCATGATCTGGCGATCCATCCGTTGGCTGATTGAAAGGCGACGCTAAGGGCGCAGAATTGACTGCCTGCGGAGGCGCAGTGACACCTGCTGCTGCAAGGGGTTGTTCGATCTCGGCGGCCAGGGGGCCGTAGTCGCGCCGCAATTTGCCGACTCCGACCACGATTCGGTAGCGACGTACGTCGACTCCTGCTGGCACTTCACTGAATATTTCCTCCTGCCCCCCCTCAAGCACTCTGAGTAACTGTGGCTCGAGTTGCAGGGTGTACTCGTGACCACCTCCGGGGAGTGGCTCCCAGCCGACTTCGATGCCGAGGGCGGTCGCAGCAACCAGCACAAATAGCATGTTCATATTTGGCCCCCTTCAGGACGGCGGTTCCCGTGTTTGAAATATCCTAACACTCCGCCTCCTCCCGCAGTAGTCATATCGAACAGGCCCACCCCCGCGAGTGATGACTCGCCTTGTCGCTATTCGCCCAGGCCGCCACAATAGGGACCCCTTCCATGCTTGTTGGCGATTCGACTGGATACATTCTCGTGAGCGATACCCCGAAGCGTTGGACCCGGCACCTGGTGACCGGCCTGAAGCTGGCGATCTTCGCCCTCTTGTGTTACGCCATTTATCATGCGCTTGCCTCGGGCCAGGAACAGCTCCGTCAACATCAGTGGCAGGTGGAACCCTGGTGGCTGGTTGCTTCCGGCGTCATCTATCTGGTGAGCATTCTGCCACCAGCGTTCTTTTGGCATCGGATATTGCTGGCCACAGATCAGCCGGTGACGCTGGGCGAATCGGTTCGCGCCTACTACATTTCGCAGCTCGGTAAGTACGTACCCGGGAAATGGATGGTAATTCTGCTGCGACGTGTGCTATTGCGCGATCCGAGGGTCGAGCACACGGTTGTCGCCGCCAGCGTATTCTTTGAAACGTTCACGTTTCTGGCCGTAGGGGCGGCGATCTCGTCGCTCGTACTGATTATCTGGCATCCGAATCAACTACTGCTGATCGCGACCGCCGCCGGATCGGTGGTACTGCTCGGCGCGCCAACTGCCCCGTTCCTATTCGAATTCCTGCTGCGGAAATTGGGCGTAACACGGCTCAACCCCACCGCCGGACGGAAATTTCGCAAAATCACGTGGCCCATGCTCTTTGCCGGGTGGACTGGATTGGCCTTCGGGTGGTTATTGCAGGGAGCGAGCCTCTGGGCGACGCTTCGCGGGTTGGGCGCCTGCGATAGTGGCCCGTTCCACGAGTTGTCGCTGCATACCACCGCAGTCGCCCTCAGCGTAGTGGCCGGTTTTTTGTCGCAGATTCCTGGAGGCCTGGCCGTGCGAGAGTGGGTATCGGCCCAACTCATCGAGCCGATGTACGGCCCCAGCGTTGCCATTGTCTCGGCAATTTTCTACCGTTTGGTGCTCGTGGTGTCGGAGCTGGCGATTTCAATTATCCTGTATGTAGCGGGCTGGCGTCGAATGCCTCGGTTGCGCGAGGTCGAAGACGAAATGGCCGCTGAACAGTAGTTTCGGGGCTCCCGCGCCAACTACCACTGCGATACGCGATGCTGTCAATCGTAATTCCCGTCTGCGACGAGCGAGAAAGCCTCGAAGCTCTCTATCAGGAGCTCGACGCGGTGGCGCGCAAACACGGCTACGACCTGGATATCATCTTTATCGACGATGGCTCGTGCGACGGCTCATGGCATGTGATTCAACGTCTGGCCGCAGCCGATGAGCGGGTACGCGGGATCCGCTTCCGCCGGAACTTTGGGAAAGCCGCGGCACTCTCGGCCGGTTTTCGTTCGGCGCGCGGCGAGCTGGTGATGACGCTCGACGCTGACTTGCAGGACGACCCGCAAGAGATTCCACGTTTTCTAGCTGCGATTTCCGAAGAGCTCGACGTCGTGAGCGGCTGGAAACATGTGCGACATGATCCCTGGCACAAGGTACTGCCATCGCGCGTCTTTAATGCGATGGTCAGTTGGCTCACCGGCGTAAAGCTGCACGACCATAACTGTGGTATGAAGTGCTACCGTCGCGAAGTGCTCCGCGAGGTGCGGCTGTACGGCGAGTTGCATCGTTTCGTCCCGGTGCTGGCGGCAGCGCGCGGCTTCGCGATTGGCGAGATCACGATCCAGCATCGAGCAAGGCAGTTCGGCCGCTCGAAGTATGGCGTCCGGCGGCTGACGAAGGGCTTTCTTGACCTTCTGACGGTCAAGTTCCTGACCGGTTTCGGGCAGCGACCGCAACATGTGATGGGAACCATCGGCTTGATTTCTTTTTCACTCGGCTTCTTGGGCCTGGCGTCGCTAGCCATCAATTGGGTATTGGCGCACACCATCCCCGGGTGGGAAATCACACCCTTGCATCAGCGTCCCGCGGTGGTCTATTCTCTGGGTGCCCTGCTACTCGGTGCTCAGCTCATGTCGATGGGCTTTCTGGCCGAGTTGATTACGGCCTACCAAGTGCGCGATACCGAAACTTACTCGGTCGCGGAGCGCACTCCCGACCACGCCGACCAGCATGCCCCCCGTCCCTCATGAACGATCCGGCCGAGCAAGCCCGTACGCTGCGCTGGAGCATCTACCTGCTGCTCATCGCGATTTCGACAGGCGCCATGCTGGGGCGAATCCTCGCAGTCACCTCCGTCGACGTACAGGCGATCGAAGTGCAGTTGCATCGTGAGGGCAAGAAAGACTGGCAGCGGCAGCGGCCATTCCTGAGCGCCAACGACCGCAGCCGCTGGGCGACCGTCCGCGCGCTTGTCGAACAAGGCACATACGCCATCGACAAGGTGATCCAGGAACGCGGATGGGACACGATCGACATGGTGCAGCATCGCGGTCGTGATGGCCAACTCCATCAGTATTCGAGTAAGCCGCCGCTATTTGCCACGTTGATGGCTGGCCCCTACTGGATCGTTAACCGCACGACGGGCTCCACGCTGGGCACGCATCCCTACGAAATCGGACGCGGACTGATCGTGCTCTATAACGTCGTGCCTCTAATGGTGTACTTCCTGGTCCTGACGCTCCTCGCCGAAAGACTGGGAACAACTGATTGGGGGAGGATTTTTACATTCGCGGCGGCATGCTTCGGCACCTTTTTGACGACGTTCGCCGTCAGCATCAACAATCACATTCCGGCAGCGGTCTGCGCGGCAATTGTGCTCTGGTCGCTGGTGCGCATCTGGTACGACGGCGAACGGCGGTTGCGATACTTCGCATTGGCGGGTTTCTTTGCCGCGTTTGCCGTCACGAATGAACTGCCGGCCTTGTCGCTCGCCGCACTAACGGGCGCGTTGCTGTTTTGGAAGGCTCCGCGAGAGACCCTGCTCGGCTTCGCACCTCCGGCGGTGCTGGTTGCTATCGCCATGTTCGGCACAAATTACATCGCGCACGACAGCTTGCGGCCGCCGTACATGCACCGCAGTGAAACGAATCCTGAAGACAACTGGTACGATTACTCGTACATGCTCCGCGGCAAGATGCGCGACAGCTATTGGCGAACCCCGCAGGGCATCGATCGTGGCGAACCGAGCGTCGGCACGTACGTGCTCCACGCAACAGTGGGCCATCATGGCATCTATTCGCTCACGCCAATTTGGTGTTTGAGCATGTGGGGAATTTGGCTCCTCTGGCGACGCGACCTGGTGGCATTGGCAGGCTTCATTGCCCTGCTGTCTGCTGTCTGCCTGGTGTTCTATCTCGCCAGGCCCGAGATCGATCGGAACTACGGCGGAATGACCAGTGGGTTTCGCTGGATGTTCTGGTTCGCGCCGTTGTGGCTTGTAGCAATGCTGCCGGCGGCCGATCGCCTTGACTGCTGCCGTGGGGGGCGTATCTTTGCCTCAATACTCCTCGCTCTGAGCGTACTTTCGGCGACATATCCGACCTGGAATCCGTGGACTCACCCTTGGCTGTGGAATTTTCTGTACTCGCTGGGGGCCGTCGGCGGCTGATTCATATTTCGCGTGGTGTGAGTGCGAGATCTGCCCAAGAGTCCGTCGGCGGCGCTTCGACCATCATCTGCTCCTTCGACTTCGGATGATGAAACGTCAGAGAACGAGCATGTAGCGCGATCCGCCGCAGTCGCTCATCGTCTTGATGGGGACCGAAAGGAAGCCTGGCGCCGTACGCTTCGTCGCCCAACACGGGATGCCCACGCGAGGAAGACTGCACGCGGATCTGGTGCGTGCGGCCGGTTTCCAGCTCGATCTCCAGCCACGAGCCGGCCTGATGAAATCCGAGCGTGCGATAGTGCAGGATCGACTCCAGCCCCTGCGGATGCGTCGCTTCGACGACGGCTGTCTTCGGCTGGCCGTGGAATTTATGGAGGTAGTCAGTCCAAGTTCCTTCGAGCGGCTCGACAACACGTTCTACACATGACCAGTAAATCTTGCGTACGCGCCGACGCTCGATCTGTTTCGAGAGATGCCGTGCGGCTTGCCTTGTCTTTGCAAACACGATTACGCCGGTGACCGGACGATCGAGGCGATGGGGAATCCCGACGTATACGTCCTCGGGCGCGCAGCCCACTGCGGCGGCCAAGTAGAGGCGAACCCGCGACTCAAGGCTTTCAAAGGCGCGCGGCGCCTGGGTGGTGATGCCGGCTGGCTTGTTCACCACCAGAATGGAGTCGTCTTCGAAAATGATTCCGAAACCATACGCTGTTGCTGTCATGAAACAACAGAAGGCCGCAGGAAATCCTTCCTGCGGCCTTCCGCCTTAGAACCTTGATAAAGCTTAGACCGCTCCGGCCGCCGGGACGACAAACGGCGCGCGGTATTCGCGGGTCAGCATGACGTCTGCTTGTGAGTTGTCGATAAACTTCTCGGCCGCCGGATCGAAAGCCAGCTTCGGCCCGTAGTGCAGCTTGACGTTCTCCAGATCGAGCTTGTTGTGGGCCAAGTGTTCTTTGAAACGCTCAAAGCTGGCGACTTCATTTTCTGCCGATTCGACCCCTTGGAGCCGCTCGGCAATCTCGGGGACCGAGAGGAGCTCTCCCATTCGATACGAGATATTGCCAAGATGGCAGAGTGCGCTTGAGAGGTGTCCCTCTTCGATATCGGCGTTCAGGTCGTTGTAGTTACGACTGCGGACGGCCTTCAGGAAGTTCTCATAGTGATTTGCACCGCCTTTGAATTCCTGTACCTTGTTGCCGTCTTTATCGAAGGCCGCGCCCTCGGAGTAGCTGGTCATCACAACGTAGCCATCGGCGCCTTCCACAATCAGGCCAACGCCAGCTCCTTTGAAAGGTTCGGTAGGCAGCCCGCGCACTTCGAACACCAGTGCCTGGTCGCCGTAGCCGTGAACGATCATCTGAGTGTTCGCCGTTTCGCCGGCGTCCTCATAGCCAACACGGCCACCGTAGCTGAGCACCCAGTCGCTGAGGCGGTCAACTCCCAGCGCCCATCGTGCGAGGTCCATCTGGTGGATGCCTTGGTTGCCAAGATCTCCATTGCCGTAAGGCCACTGCCAGTGCCAGTCATAGTGGAACCGCGGCCGCGTGAGGGGCGCCAGCGGCGCAGGGCCCAGCCACAGATCGTAGTTTACTCCCGCGGGAACCTCGTATTCACCTTTGGGACCGATCGTGGGGCGACGCTTATAGCACAGCCCGCGAGAAACACTGACTTTGCCGATCTTGCCGTCGTGCACAAATTGCATTGCGTCGCGCATGCCAGGATTCGAACGACTTTGCGTTCCTGTCTGGCAAATACGGTTGTACTTGCGAGCGGCTTCGACGCAACGTCGACCTTCGCTCACGTTGTGGCTGACGGGCTTTTCGACGTACACATCCTTGCCGGCCTGCATGGCCCAGATCGCGACCAGCGAATGCCAATGATTCGGAGTCGCGGTGCTGACAATGTTGACGGCCGGATCATCAAATGCTTCGCGCATGTCGACGATGACCTTCGGCTCCCGGCCTTGCTTGTCGGCAACCATCTTCGCGCGGCGTTTACCTGTATTCTCGTCGATGTCGACGACGTACAGGACTTCCGTATCGGGCCGTCCAGTGAAGGCTTCCAGGTGATCGCCACCGCGCCCACCACAGCCGACCACGGCGACGCCGAGCTTTTCGCTGGGACTGTTCGACGGCTGTTCGTCAGCAGCCAGCGCATTTGCAGCCGGCGCGGCCGCAACCGCGGCGGCCGCAGCAAGCATCGAATCTTCCAGAAACTGGCGCCTGTTCTTCATGGACATCAGATGAGCTCCTCGGGGAGTCTGGGGTGGGTGGTCGACCGGAGGACGGCACGAGAGTGGGGATGTGCCGCTGAATCTAGAATAACGCAAACCGAAGACCGTGTCAGCCCGCCGATTGACCGCGAAAAGGCTCAAGAATCGCCAGCTTGGTGATATCGCGCAAGCACCCTGTCCACGATGCCTGGAAATAGCCGGCTGACCCAAACGAGCGACTTTCCGCCCAGGCTGATGATGAGCTGGTGCTGGCCGCGGCGAATCGCTCGAACCATTCGCCGCGCGACAGCTTCGGAGCTCATCCCGCGGATCTTCGGCCAAGGTGTTCCGCTTGCGTCGATGGCTTGATCGAAGAACTCCGTCTTCGTGCGAGCCGGGCTTACCACCAGGACGTCAATTCTTTCGTGGGCAAGCTCCGCGCGGATCGACTGGCTGAAGCCCTCCAGTGCGAATTTGCTCGCGCAGTATTCAGCGCAACCTGGAACACCGCGGTGGCCGAGGATGCTACTGACGTTAACGATGATTGGGCTGACGCCCTTACGTAGTACTGGAAGGGCGCGTCGAGTCAGCTCAACGGCGGCGAAGAAGTTCACGTCCATAACTTGCCGCAAACGCTCGGGCGACGCTTCGGCAAACTGGCCCATGGCGCCAACACCGGCGTTATTGATCAGGAGATCTAAACCGCCAAAAATTTCAACGGCGAGATCAATTGACTCCTGCTGGGTCGTCGCGTCGACAACGTCGCCGACTAGCGGAATAATCTCGCCCGGACTGCCATTCAAGCTGTTGCAGAGTTCTCGTAATCGCTGCTCGCGGCGGGCCACAACGACCAATCGAGCACCATCGCGAACCAGGTTGGCCGCCAGCGCAGATCCGATGCCACTCGAAGACCCGGTCAGGATTCCACGCAGCCCGTGAATTCGACGTCTTGCCATAGGCGCCAATATAGCAATCCAACGCACGTGACCAATGGAATAACCCGGCTACTTTCGCACGCCACTGCCATTGGTCAGGTGTGGAACTGGCGTGTCTGAGGGCTCATGTACGACCGCCGCCGCGGCGTGGGAGTCGTGCACATGCCTATTGCCCTCGGCGTTGGGCAAGCTATGCGGCCGAATCTGAGCGTCGACCCCACGGAAGTGTCCCATTGCACGTTGCGGAACGCGGCAATGCACGATCACGCGGCTATCGGTATACCGCTTGGAGAGCACCTCCCCATGGCTGGACAACATCGCCAAGAGGCGACCGTTCTCGACACCGGTTTCAACATCCAAGTCAAGAAAATTGTGGCTCAGCGCCTGGCTTACAGTCAGTGACAGTTTGTCAACTCCTTCGCCCGTGTACGCACTAATCGGCACGGCGTTCGGATATCGATTGCGAATCAAGGCTAGCTGGCCGCGATCGGTTTGATCGACCTTATTGAGCACAAGCAACGCGTCCTTCTCACTGATGCTAAGTTCCTCAAGCACCTTGTAAACCACAGCAATCTGCTCGAGTGCCGCTGGATTACTTGCGTCGGCGACGTGAAGCAGCAGGTCCGCCTGGCGGGCTTCCTCCAGCGTGGCTTTAAAGCTGGCGATCAAATGGTGAGGCAGGTCTCGGATGAAACCTACCGTGTCGCTTAGCAGCACGGGCCCCCAACCGGGAAGTTGCCAGCGGCGGGTGCGGGTGTCGAGCGTAGCGAACAGGCGGTTTTCCGCGACCACGTCAGACCCCGTGAGCCGGTTCAGGAGCGTGCTCTTACCAGCATTCGTATAGCCCACTAGCGATACCGTCATCCGTTCGCTGCGGGCGGCGACCTCGCGTTCCTTGCGTTGTTCGATCGTACGGAGCTCCGAGCGAAGCTCGCTGATTCGCTTTTCGACCAGTCGGCGGTCAGTTTCCAGCTGTTTTTCACCAGGACCGCGCATACCGACGCCCATTTTGATACGCGACAAGTGGGTCCACATCTGCTTCAGCCGTGGCAGCGAATACTGCAGTTGAGCAAGTTCGACCGCGAGGCGGGCCTGATAGGTCTGCGCTCGGCTGGCGAAGATGTCGAGGATGAGCTCGCTTCGGTCAAGGACCTTCACGCCGACAGCTTCTTCGAGATTTCGCGTCTGAGCGGGAGAAAGATCGTTGTCGAAGATCACGATATCAGCATCGGTGGCGCCGACCAGCGCCTTGAGTTCGGCCACTTTGCCTTTGCCCAGGTAGGTCGTGAAATCGGGCGTCTGTCGCCGCTGGGTCAAATGACCCACGACCCGGGAACCGGCCGATGTGGCCAGGCCTTCGAGTTCCTCGAGGGGTTCGTCATAGATCGGTTGATCGGCCAGCAACACGCCCACCAAGACTGTGGCTTCACTGGCAACGCTCTCATTCCGGTTCTTTTCAGTCACGGGCAAATTTTTTCCTAACGTGGTGCCACGGCGACGAATATCGAGTCGCCCCGATCTTAAGAGACTTCAGAGATGCACGGTTTCCATAAGTCCTGTCAGCCGAACTAGCCATCTAATTCTACTCGAAGTAGGCACTTTTGTTCGATTCGTGGATAGTTCCTGCGAAAAACACTGTTCGGAAATAGTCTAGACACTGCTCGCCGCTGACTAGTTCAGGCATGGACTCCGGAGTCCTCCCCGGCGAACAGCTGGCAATAGCTGTCGTAGCGCCGCAAATCGAGCCAACCGTCCGACACTGCGTTTTTCACTGAGCAATCGACTTCATGCGTGTGCGTGCAATTTGGATAGCGGCAGCGATTGATGTATGGTCGCAGATCGCGAAAGTATGCGGCAACCTCTGCAGGAATCACATCCCACAATTGAAACTGTCGGATGCCGGGCGTATCGAACACGTATCCTCCACTCGAAAGCGGCAACAAACTTGCCGTGGTGGTCGTGTGCTTTCCTTTCTGTGTCTCAGCGCTGATGGCAGCCGTCCGCAAGGAGAGTTGCGGATCGACGGCATTGAGTAGCGACGACTTGCCAACGCCGCTTTGCCCCGCGACCACGCTGGCCACATCAGCGAGTTCTCGACGTAAGCGAACTACTCCGTAGCCGGTAGCAGCCGAAAGTAGCAGCACCCGATACCCCATTTGGCTGTACGTGCCCACCAGCGGCATAAGCGATGCTGGGTCAACCAGGTCGATTTTGTTGATGCAAATAAGAGGGCGCAGTCCCGCCTTGTGAGCGCTGATCAGGAATCGATCGATGAGATTCGGCTTGATGTATGGTTCAGCCGCACTGGCAACGATCAGCAATTGGTCGGCGTTAGTGACTAGAATGTGTTGCCGTCCGCGAGTTGCACGACTCAGAATAGTCCTTCGCGGCTCAACTCGTTCGATGATGCCTTCATCAGCGCCAACCGGCCGGAACATCACAAAATCGCCAGCTGCGACGACGTGACGCTCATTCGTGGACATCGTCTTGAGCAAACGTCGCGTCGCGCATTTGCGAATCGCGCCAGAAGCATCCTGAACCGTGCTCAGCAGCCCCTGTACGGCCAAAACTCGGCCAAGCTCGACGGATGCGAGGTCGACGCCAAGCTGCAGCGAGCCGTCGGCTTCGGTGCCTTCGACGAGCACAGTCCGGCGGCGGCTCTGTTCACTTTTCCCGATCCGTTCGCCCTTGTCCGTGCTGTCGTCGGTCTCAGCGTCGGCCGTCTGAAAGCGACGAGTCCACTGATCGGACCGCGCCCGATCGGTACGGTTCTTGCGAAATTCGGTGCGGATTTTATGCTTCTTTTTAGCCGCCATTCAGCGAGTGTATCCGCCGAGTTCGATGCTTCGAATTCCGCACATCTGCACTCCAGACTCAGACGGGACGATTCGGGTCCTTAATCTGCCCCTCGCCGTCGTCGAGAATGTCGTACCGACCGCCAACGCGTTTTGGTTCCTTCGGAGCCTCACCTGGCTTGTTCGCCCGGTAGGCCAGTCCGGCTCGCTCCAGAAGCGATTGCTTCATGACGTTCTGCGTGTCGTCATCGAGCGGGGGCGGACCGCTCGCGCCGTTGTCAAAGGGCGAGTACTGCATCTCGTACTTATGCTTGGCGATGGAAACTTCATCACCCGGGTCGAGACGTTTCTCAGTCACTCGTACTCCATTGACCTTGATTCCGTTTCGGCTCTGTAAATCTTTGACGTACCAATAGCCGCCATTGACATAGAGCTGGCAGTGATGAGCCGAGACATTGGAGAACCGAAGCACGATGTCGCAGCTTTCGCGGCGCCCTACGAGCAGGTTCTTCTTCATCAACGGAATTGGGTCGCCTCCACCGACGGGAATTAATTCACCGTGCATGTCCGTCCGTCTTTAGCTTGTGACACCTTAGGGCAACGCGTATAAACGACCTGCGGACACTCCGTGTCCGTAGACGCGTCTAACATCTTTGAGTCTACGAAGCGACCAGCGATTGGTCAACCATTTTCTGATATTAAACACACGCAATATAAGGGTTTGTGGCCACTTGCCGATTTGCTGGGGGCCGCTTTTTCGAGAGTCCTATGCCTCCGGTTTCGGTCACTCCTGAGCGGTTCGATTGGCAAGCGGCTGGGCTGCGTTACTTCAGCTACAACCGACAGCTCCGACTGAGGTTTGGCGCACGGGTCCAGAAAATCAGCATCGATGCCCGGTTTACTTGTCCCAATGTGGATGGGACGGTAGCCACTGGCGGCTGCGCGTTTTGCGATAATCGCAGCTTCAGCCCCAGTCGCCGCGTCACCCGCCGACAGATCGCCGATCAAATTGAGGCAGGCATCCGGCAGCTTCGCCTCCGTTACCACAAAGTCGATCGATTCATTGCTTACTTCCAACCGGCCACAAACACTTACGCGCCGGTCGATCGGTTGCGAGAGGTCTACGAAGAGGCCCTTGGTCACCCGGCTATCGTTGGCCTGGCGATTGGCACCCGGCCCGATTGTGTGCCGGACGACGTGCTCGCGTTGCTCGACGAGATCGGTCGGAAGACGTACCTCTCCGTGGAATACGGTATGCAAACGATGCATGATCGGTCGCTCGATTGGATGAACCGCGGGCATCATCACGACGCGATGATAGACGCCATGGCACGGAGCCGTCGCCGCTCTTTTGAGATATGCGCCCACATCATGCTGGGCCTGCCCGGCGAATCGTATGCCGATATGATAGCTACGGCTCACGAGACTGCACGCCTTGGACTGAATGCGGTGAAGATCCATAACTTGTATGCGGTCAGGAATACGCCGCTCGCCGACCAGGTTGCTCGCGGTGAAGTGTCACTCATGGAACGAGATGAATACCTGACGACTCTTATTGATTTTCTTGAAGTCCTGCCACCGACGATGCTGATTGAGCGCATCAGCGGCGATGCCCCGCCCGATTACTTTGTCGGTCCTGCTTGGTGCCTGGACAAAGCGGCCGTGCGTATGGCCTTCGAAGCCGAACTCGAGCGGCGAAACACTTTTCAAGGGCGACTTTACTCTTCAGCAACTACTACCCCCGCCGTGTGAATGACTGAGCCACTTGCGTTTCTGAATGGCCAATTCGTCCCCGCATCGCAGGCATTGCTGCCAGTCTACGATGGCGGTTTCGTGCAGGGTACGACGGTCGCCGAACAACTACGAACGTTCGGCGGCCAACTCTTTCGACTCACGGATCATATCGATCGCTTATTTCATTCACTTTCGATCGTGAATGTCGACCCGGTAATGACGCGGCCGGAGTTCGTCGCCGCGGCCGAAACTCTGGTGCATCATAACTATCAGCTGCTCTCGGCGGGCGATGACCTGGGGCTGGCGATGTTCGTAACGCCTGGTCCGTATGCCGCGATGATCAGAGAAGTTCCTCGAGCGACGGTTTGCCTGCATTCGTTTCCGCTGCGATTCAGCCAATGGGCCGACAAGTACAAACATGGCGAAGCTCTCGCCACCACAGACGTTCGGCAAGTGCCCGACGATTGCTGGCCGCCGGAATTGAAGTGTCGTAGCCGGATGCACTATTATCTCGCTGACCAGCGGGCCCGGCGGCTGCACCCCGGTAGTCGAGCTATCATGATTGACCATGCGGGCTTTGTTGTAGAGGCCACCACAGCCAACATCGTTCTCTATCGACACAAGGACGGACTGCTACTTCCGCCAGCCGAAAAAGTGCTGCCTGGGATTAGCCAGGCTGAACTGCTATCCATCGCGGCCGATCTGGAGATCCCCGCATGCCATCGAGACATCCGCATCGAGGATGT
Organism: Pirellulales bacterium; assembly: GCA_041741015.1. Taxonomy (GTDB): domain Bacteria; phylum Planctomycetota; class Planctomycetia; order Pirellulales; family PALSA-1355; genus JALHMI01. Next base: position 25,984 of record JBGSKX010000303.1, on the reverse strand, counting down.
CGTCGGCGCCGACGAGGTTTTCCTCACGAGCACTTCCCCGTGCATGCTGCCTGTCACCTTGGTCAACGGTGAGCCGGTCGGATCTGGACAGCCCGGACCGACTTTTTCATCTTGTATTGCGTCTTGGAGCGAGCGTGTGGGCCTCGACATCGTCGGCCAAGCCCAGCGTTATTCCGACCGCTAGCACTTTCGCGCATTCGCGAGAAACTTGCATCGCCCATTGAATGCTCACATGCGGCAAACCGCGGCGTAACAGAGATGCACTAGCATTTCGCACGCGAACCTTTTCGCGGCGATCTGCTCCCTCTGGAATCTCCCTTGCAGGAATCGGGGCAATCAAGAATGATCCTGCCCCCTGACTTCGTTAACCGTGGACTCGACGAGCGTGCTGTCAGAAAGCTGCCTTTCCGTTCCCGCGACAAAAACGTCACGTCGCGCGCCCTCAATCTTCTACGGTTGGATCATGGTGCCGCTATCAATGGCGGCCCTCGTTGCCAGCTCTCCGGGCCAGACGTTCGGCGTTTCAATCTTTAACGAGCCAATGCGGCTTTCGCTGGGACTCAGCTATGGCGAGCTGACGGCCGCGTATATGCTTGGGACGCTCATTGGAGCCTTGCCGATTACGTATGTCGGTTGGCTCATGGATCGCCACGGCATCCGGCTGACGACCCTCATTACGTTAACTCTGTTTTGTATCGCCTGCGTGGTCACATCCTTCGCACAAGGCTGGGTGACGCTGGCCATCTCATTCACGCTGCTTCGAATGCTCGGGCCGGGCGCGCTGGGTTTCACGAGCGGCAATACGTTGCCGTACTGGTTCGAGCGCCGCCTGGGCATGGTCGAGGGAATCCGCCTGTTTGGGATGGCGGCGGCAATGCTGTTCATTCCCACGATCAATCTTTGGATGCTCTCGGCATTCGGCTGGCGCGGCAGCTATGCATTGCTCGGCATAACGATCTGGTGTGTCGCCTTTCCACTTTTCTATTTCAACTATCGCAATCGGCCGGAGGATGTCGGCCAGCGACTTGACGGTGGCAGCCCCGATAGTGACGATCATCTCCCGGCGGACTTCTGGTGGGGGCTGACGCTTGAACAGGCCGGAAGCACTTTCTCTTTTTGGGTCGTGGCGGCGGGCAGCGCATGTTTCTCCCTGGTCCATACCGCGATTTTCTTTTGCGTGGTGCCAATTTTCCAGGAACGTGGACTGACGGATCAGGATGCGGCCGTCGCCCTCACCGCATTTGCCGGCAGCCTGGCCGTGATGCAACTCATTGGCGGCACCCTTGCCGACCACCTTCCCTCGCGGTTTCTACTCGCCGTCGGACTGGCGGGCATGGCGACTGGCGTGTTCATCATCAACAGCACCGTGTCGGCCAGCACGGCGGCCTTTGCCACCGGACTGCTCGGCGCGTCCCAAGGAATCTTCTTCGGCGCGGCCCAACCGCTGTGGGCACGCTATTTTGGTCGTCGTCATCTCGGCAAGATCCGCGGCGTGTTGGCGACCATGAACGTTGCTTCGTCCAGCCTCGGACCACTGGTTGCGGGCGTGACGCACGACGTTACCGGCGAATTTGGCCTGTCGCTGCTGACTTTCGCGGTACTTCCCGTGCCAATAGCCCTTCTTTCGCTATGGGCCAAGCCGCCGCGGCGGCACCAGGTCGCGCTAGTTGAACTCGAGCCAGTACAACCTGCGACTGCCCGCGCCGCTTAAATCCGTTATTGCGTGCTAAATGGGGCTTGCCGCCTCATTCAAGATGCCGATGTAGGCGCTCGCGATTCGGAAGATGAAGAAGATGATAATTATGGCGACTAGCACGAAAACAAGAAAACCCATCACGGCGGCAATCACCCGCATGGCCATGCGAGCCTCTTCCTGATAGAGGTTCGACATATTGGCCATCGTTTCGGCAAGCGTACCGCTTTCTTCACCGACCTCGACGGCGTCTAAAAATGCGTGCGGGAAGGCACCCGTTTCGGACAACGTACCGTGAATGTCGCGGCCGGCCCGAATAGAACGCAGGACGCTGTCCGTATGCTGCGTATAAAGCACATTCCTGGTGCTCGCCAGTGAAAGTGCCAAGGCCTTGCGGGTATCCATTCCCGTATTCAAGGTGACGTACATCGCCCAGGTCAAACGGGCGAGTGAGAACGTCTCAAGCGCGCTTCCGAGTTTGGGCACCCGCATCAGAAAACGCTGTACCGGCGTGACCCATATCGCGCCCCGAGTTGTCGCGCGATAGATAACAAATACCCCACCAGCAATTAGCCCTAGGATCGTCACGTAGACCAGGAGCCCGCTTCCACCGCGCAGCCCGAACCCAATCAGGTCGACACCGGATTTTTGCAGCTGCGGGATCGCACCCATTACGTAAATGACGATCCCCACGACACCCAGGGCGAAGACCAGTTCAAACACGGGCCAGGCGATTGCACCCAGGAAATTCCGCCGCATCTGCAACTGATGCTCGTAGTTGTCTGCCAACTGCCTAAAGACCTCGGGAAGCTGCCCGGACTCTTCACCCACACGGACCAGTTCACGAAACATTTCTGGAAAGTACTTACCTGTTCGGTCGAGCGCCTCGCTGACCGACGAGCCTCGCGCGACAGCGTCGCGAACATCGCCATAGACGCGCCGTGCAGAGCCATGCGCATTCTTCGATTCGCGCGTCCACACATTGCGAATGTCGACGCCGGCCCCCAAGGCGGTGCCCAAGCGCCGGCAGAGGGCAGCCAGGTCTTTCGTGGAGATTCGTGATTCACCGAGCATTTCAAACGGCCCCCTTTTTCCCGCTTTTAGCTTAACTACTATCGAGCATGAACGATACGAGTCGTATTCAAACGCGGGCGAGTGTTCCGCAAACTTGCAAACACTCCTCGCTGCTCATAGATTTGAGGTAGTCCACAAATCTCGGGGGACCTGCTCGGTCAGGTTTAGGAGCCAATTGGTGCCCATCGAACTGCGTTGCGAATGCGGGCAGCGAGTTTCCGCCGATGCGAAGCAGGCGGGCAAGCGGTTTCGTTGCCCCAAGTGCAACCGGCCGATCGTCGTTCCCGGCCCAACTCCGGCCACCCTCGATAACGCTCCCCGCACATTTGCTGAGCCGATCCTCGCGCCACCTGGCGCCCGCAGCGGACCCATTGAGAGCTTCACACAAGCGGAGCGAGGTTATCCCACGAGTACCGGCATTGGCCAAGTACTGATTGTTTACATGGTCGTGTGGGCGCTGGCGTTTGTTGCGTCGGTGGCGCTTCTGGCATTTATGCCTTCGCTCGGATTGCCGGCCATGGCGGCCCTCGTCGTGCTGACAGTAGCGTTGATCGGCCACAGCGTCATTCTGCTCACTGCCAAATCGCGAGTCTTGCAACAAGGAGATCAACCACTGCTGTTCGGACTGTTGAAGCTGACGGCGTGGAATCCGACACAGGGCGTCGTGATCCTGCGGAACAAGATCGTGAGCTACGTTGACGACAACCTTCACGACGGTGGTGGCATCAAGCTGATTTATCCGATGTTCGGCGAGGAGATCGCGCTTCGCGTGCCACTCGAACCGCAGTCGCTGTTGTTTGAAGATCACGACGTACTGACTCGCGAATACCTGCCTATCACCGTGCGCGGCACGATGAAATGGCGAATCATGTCGCTTGAACATTTCTATCTGCTGGTCAGTACGGAACTGCACAGAGCGACCGACCATCTCCAGACGATTTCGCCGACTCTCGTCGCTCCCGGTTCCGCACCCATACCCCACGAGATCGACTCTCGGCGGAAGCTTGAACTTGCCGTGCAGTGGCTTCGCTGGACGGCCGAGGAACAGACACGGGCCGTCGTTTCCAGGATCAGCACTGGCTTGCTTGTCGCTGATCAGGTCGCGGCCGACCTGCCACCTGAGTTGCGAAATAAGGTGCAGATCAATGTCCCGGAAAACTCGCAATTCAGTCCGTCGGACCGCGGTTATCGCTCCGGGACCGACACGCTGGCCAGCCGAATCTTCGAGACGCTCCGTCAACGGGTGTCGCAGTATGGGATTGAAATCCTGGACGTCACGCTGCAAAACGTGCGTCTGCCGGCCGAAATCCATCAGCAGTGCGTCGAAGCCTGCAAGTCGGCATACTTGCCGCTGATTGCGCAGAACGAAGTCTCGGCTCGGCGGCAGAAGCTGGAAGCGGAGACCGATGTGCTCGGCGTGGAGAACGTGGCCGCCCGTGAAACTGTGGGCGCTGCCCCGGCCTACGCGATCAGCGATTTCCTGGCCCAGTACCTGGCCAAGAATCGACCGCTGCTCACGCCTCCGCCAAATGAAGACCAGCTTTAGAGCGGCGTTCTCGGACTTCGGCGCGGTCGCCGAGTCCGCTTTTTCGCCCGCTGCCCAGTCGAGGTTGGATTTGCTACAATCGCGGCTGTCCATGACCACTCTTCGTTGTGTCACCATTGTTGGGGTCGGATTGATCGGTGGATCGATCGGATTGGCCCTGCGCCGGCGGAATCCCGACATCAGGGTTCTTGGTTTTGGCTCCCGCCCTGAGACACTGGCCGAAGCCAAACGAATCGGGGCTATCTCTGAACTTGCCCATACGGCGGAAGCAGCCGTGGCGGACAGCGATCTGATCATCGTTTGTGCTCCAGTGGGCCATATCGTCGACGTCGTGAAACGGCTGGCACCAGCCTGTCGCGCCGGAACTTTGCTGACGGATGCCGGCAGCACGAAACTCGACATCGTGCAGTCACTCGCGGCGGCAGAGAACCTCACTTGGCCGGGGGATGTCGAATTCATCGGCAGTCATCCGATTGCGGGAAATGAGAAGAAAGGTCCCCAGCACGCTCGGCCAGATCTGTTCGAAGGCCGCGCGGTGGTCATCACCCCAACGGCCCAAAACACTAAGGCAAACCTGACGCGGCTCAAGGATTTCTGGACTTCGTTGGGCTCTCGCGTCATCGATATGACGGCCGCTGAGCATGATCAGGCGCTTGCGGTGACAAGCCATCTACCGCACCTCCTGGCGGCGGCCATTGCGGGTACGACCCCCGAGCGGTACGTTACGCTTACGGCGGGCGGATGGCAGGATACGACGCGGATTGCCGGCGGCGACCCTGCCCTTTGGCGACAGATTCTGCTTTCGAATCGAGACAACGTACTCGCCGCGCTCGCGCAGTTTCGCGGCGAACTCGAGGCGTGGCACGCTGCCCTCGAGAATCAGGATGCAACCGAACTGGAACGACTCCTAACTGAGGCCAAGCGCATTCGCGATGCTGTGGGAAGTTGACATTTATCCGGCCGAGGGCTGTCCTAATCGAGCAGCCGCCAGCGCCGATAGCGCCGCGACTGAACTCGGACTGCCCGCGGGAATTCTGCAGTCGGCCGCGACTGGCTACTTGGTCCAAGGCAACCTGAGCGAGACTGACATCACGCGCATTGCCCGCGAACTGCTGGTCGACAGCGTCGTCGAGCGAGCGGTCATCACCAAGGTCGGCGATCATAAGCTGATCGACCCGGCCGCGGCAGGTTTGAAAGGCCCTGGCCACTGGCAAGTCGTGCAGGTGCTGCCGAAGCCTGGCGTGATGGATCCCGTCGCTCAGAGCGCACTCGCCGCGATTGCCGATCTGGAGCTCAAGGCCGACGCCGTCCGAACGCTCCGCAAGTATTGGCTCGGCGAAATCAGTGACGAGCAGCTCCGCCTGCTCCGTGGCAAAGTGCTGGCGAACGACGCGATCGAACAGGTCGTGGTCGGGCCCCTGCCGTTTGATCACCTGGAACTCGGCTCGCCCTACCAGTTCCAGCGGGTGACCGTACCGATCCGTGCGCTCGACGATGCCGCGCTGACCAGGCTCAGCCGCGAAGGGCAGCTCTATCTGTCGCTGGTCGAGATGCAGACGATCCAGCAGCATTTTCGCTCCCTCGATCGCGACCCGACTGATATCGAGCTCGAATCCGTCGCCCAAACCTGGAGCGAGCACTGCAGCCACAAAACGCTCGGCGGCCGCATTGCCTATCGAGGGCCCGACGGCGAACGTAAGTTCCAGAATATGCTCAAGGAAACCATCTTTGCCGCGACGAACAAGATTCGCCAGTCGCTCGGCAAGGACGACTGGTGCGTCAGCGTGTTTGCCGATAATGCTGGCGTGGTACGGTTCGACGAAACGAACAACGTCTGCTTCAAAGTTGAAACGCATAATCATCCTTCGGCGCTCGAGCCTTACGGCGGCGCGAATACCGGCGTCGGCGGAGTGATCCGCGACACGCTCGGCACCGGACTGGGCGCGAAGCCGATCTGCAATACCGACGTCTTCTGCTTCGCTCCGCCCGACACTCCGCTGAGCGAAGTGCCCGCCGGTGCGCTGAATCCCAAGCGTGTGATGCAAGGCGTCGTCTCCGGGGTGCGCGATTACGGCAACCGGATGGGTATTCCCACCGTGAACGGGGCGATCTACTTCGATCCGCGATATCTCGGCAATCCGCTGGTCTATTGCGGCAACGTCGGTTTGATTCCGCACGATAAGTCTTTTGGCAAAGTGCAGCCGGGCGACTACGCCGTGGCCCTTGGCGGACGCACCGGTCGAGATGGTATCCACGGCGCCACGTTCAGTTCGGCCGAACTCACGCACGAAAGCGAAAGCCTCTCGGGCGGAGCCGTGCAGATCGGCAATGCAATCACCGAGAAGATGGTGGCGGACGTGCTGCTGGCCGCTCGCGATCTCAACCTGTTTAGCGCGGTGACCGATTGCGGCGCTGGCGGTTTCTCCAGTGCTGTCGGCGAAATGGGCGAGAAGATTGGCGCCGAAGTTTGGCTCGACCGCGCTCCGCTCAAATACGAAGGTCTCTCCTATACCGAGATTTGGATCTCCGAAGCCCAGGAACGCATGGTCCTGGCCGTGCCGCCCGCCAACTGGGAGGCGTTCAACCAGCTCGCCGCGAGCGAAGGCGTCGAGGCGACGATCATCGGCCAGTTCGTGCCCACAGGTCGCTTGCAGCTCAAGTATGGCGAACATCTGGTGGGCGATCTGTCGATGGAATTCCTGCACGGCGGACGGCCGCCCGTCGTGCGAGACGCCGTTTACGAACCTCCTGTGCAAGACCCGCTGCGAATCAGCGCCGAAGCCGCGGCCAATCCGACGGAGTCCCTCACGCGGATCCTCGGTTCGCTCAACGTGGCCAGCAAGCATTGGGTCATCCGTCAGTACGATCATGAAGTGCAAGGCGGCAGCGTGGTGAAACCGCTGGTCGGCGTCCAGAACGATGGTCCCAGCGATGCCGCGGTCGTCTGCCCCGTGCCGGGGAGCCGTCGGGCAATCGCCGTGGCGTGCGGCATGAACCCGTATTACGGCGACTTCGACACCTATCACATGGCCACTAGCGCCATCGACGAGGCGATTCGCAACTGCGTGGCCGTCGGGGCGGATCCTTCACGAATCGCCATTCTCGACAACTTCTGCTGGGGCAACACCGATCGGCCGCAAACCCTCGGCTCGCTGGTCCGCGCGGCGCTCGCCTGCCACGACCTGGCCGTCGAGCTGGGCACGCCGTTCATCAGCGGCAAGGACAGCCTGAACAACGAATTCCGCTATGTCGACAGCGCCGGCCAGACGCAGCTCATCAGCATTCCGCCGTCGCTGCTCATCAGCGCCCTCGGCCAGCTGGCTGATGCTCGCCAGGCCGTGACGATGGACCTCAAAGCGACGGGCAACCTGATTTACCAGGTCGGCGCCACGCACGAGGAACTGGGCGGTTCGCATTTCGCGCTCCTGCATCATCTGAAAGGCGGCCAGGTTCCGCGCGTCGATGCTCCGCTGGCAAAGCAGACGTTCGCCGCGCTGCACCGCGCGATCGCGGCCGGACTGGTGCGAAGCTGCCACGACCTGAGCGAAGGTGGCCTGGCCGTGGCGCTCGCCGAGATGGCCTTCGCCGGCGGACTGGGCGCTCAGATCGATCTGGCCCAAGCACCGCAGTCGGACATCACCGATCCGCATGAGGCTGCGGTGCTGCTGTTTTCCGAATCGAACACCCGCTTCCTGTGCGAGGTGGCGCCCGAGCATGCGCCGGCGTTCGTCCAGGTGCTCGCCGGTGTTCCAATCGGCAAGCTTGGCACGGTCACCGATTCGGCCGATCTGCAGATCACGCAAGGGCACCATCCGGTCGTCGTCGTCGGACTCGATCGGCTGAAAGCCGCCTGGCAGGCTCCGCTCAACTGGAAGTAGTTCCTACGTCAACAAGAACACTCGTCCATAACGCCCACCAACGTCCGTAACATCGAAGGGCCGGCAACCGCGGCCGCACAAAGCGACATGGCTCAACCACGCGTTCTGATCCTGCGAGCACCAGGCACCAACTGCGACCAGGAGACTGCGCACGCCTTTGAGCGGGCCGGCGGCCGAACCGAAGCGCTGCACGTTAATCGGCTGCTCGAGTCGCCGGCAGGGCTCGCAGACTTTCAGATCCTGTGCCTGCCGGGCGGGTTCAGCTATGGCGACGACATTGCCGCGGGCCGGATCCTCGGCAACCAGATCCGCCATCACCTGCAGGATTGGCTGCACGAGTTCCATGCCGCCGGCAAGCTGATTCTGGGCATCTGCAACGGCTTTCAGATCCTGATCAAGAGCGGCATCCTGCTCCCGCTGGCAGACGACTTCACCGCGCCGGCCACGCTCTCGTGGAACGACGGCGGCAAGTTTGAAGACCGCTGGGTGCCGCTGGTCACGAGCGGCGCCGACAAGTGCGTCTTCTTCCGCGGCATCGAGCGGATGTACCTGCCGATCGCACATGCCGAGGGGAAGTTCGTGCCCCAAAGCGCCGGCGTGCTCAAGGCTCTCGAAGAGAACGGCCAGCTCGTGTTGCGCTACGGCACGAGCGTGGCCAGTCCCGCGCGGATGCAAGCCTCGGTCGCCTATCCCGAGAACCCCAACGGCTCGCTGGCCGACGTGGCAGGCATTTGCGACGCAACCGGCCGGGTGTGCGGGCTGATGCCGCATCCCGAGCGGCATCTCGACTTCACGCACCATCCGCAGTGGACACGGCAGCCGCCGCGCGAAGCGGGCGACGGACTGCGCGTGTTCCAGAACGCGGTCGAGTTTTTTGCGTAAGCGAATTTTCAAAGAGCGGGTGCTGGGCAAACTTTCAGCCCGGCTGTTTCCTGGCGATTGATTTTTCGCCCGTGTGCGCTTAGAAATGCGCGCAAATGCTGTTTCGGTGCCACACACACGGCCTCGCGAGCGGCTTTATGAGCATCGCGAATTCTCCAGTTCCCCAAGTTCGCACTCATCGTCGCGCTCATCGCTCGGCCAGTACACATTCATCTGAACGTACCATATCTGAAATCCTGGCCACATTTCTAGAGTTGGTGGACACCTGGGCGGTGTGCGCGGTGCGCACGCGAGAGCAATGATCGCCAACGAGTTGCGCGGGCAGCGCGCCACACACGCGGGCAAGGGCGAATCAGAATGCGATTTTTTCAGCTGCCGCGGTGAGGGGACTGTCCCGATTTTTCGGTGCCCTGGGAGCAAAATGGGACTGTCTCCGTCTTCTGAGTCTCCGCGCGAGGTCGGTGAAACGCAAAGCCGCGAAGCCGCCAAGTGGAGCGAGAGAAATGAGCGATGGATGACGGCGGATGGACCGTTGTGCCGTGGTGGTTCCGATGCGCAGAAGGTTAGCAGAGAACCACGACGGCACGACGACACGACGCAAGAGGTTGAACGGAAACTGGAGAGACACTCGAAGTCGTCCGACTCGTACCTAACTTACGTGCCGAACAGACGGACGCTTCATGGAGTGTGTCCAACCTGGGCCACGCAGTTCTCAGCCGCGGAGCGGCGGCCGTTCTAGCCGGGTGGCGAAAGCCCCCGATAGCAAAGTCGCGCCACACCCGTTTCTTGTGGTCCTGCGCAGCCCTGGCCGTGCAAGAAAAAGGGGACGGGAGTCTTTTTTTTGCTGGTCCCTTCGAGGGGGCGTACAATACCTGTCATGCATAGACGTGCCCGAACTCTCATCGGTGGCTATGCCTATCACGTGCTGAACCGCGCGAATGGTCGGTTACGGCTATTCAAGAAGCCAGCCGACTTCGCCGCATTCGAGGCCCTTATCGCCGAGGCCTGCCAGCGCGTGCCGCTGCGGATCCTGGGCTACGTCGTGATGAACAATCATTGGCACTTCGTCGTCTGGCCGAAGCGCGGAGAAGGGGAACAGGTTTCTGAATTCTTCCGCTGGCTCACCGTGACGCACGCTCAGCGGTGGCACGCGCATCACGGCACTTCCGGCATGGGGCACGTCTATCAAGGCCGCTTCAAGTCCTTCCCGATCGCCAGCGATGAACACCTGCTGGCCGTGCTCCGCTACGTCGAACGCAATCCGCTGCGGGCGAAGCTCGTCAAGCGGGCGGAGGATTATCCGTGGGGGAGTCTGCCGCGCCGCGTGCTGGGCATTGCCGCTGCGCCGCCGCTGGTGAGTGAATCGCCGGTGCCGCTGGGCCGGCAGTGGGTCGAGCATGTGAACGAGCCGCAGCACGAAACCGAGGCCCAGGCGATCGCCACGAGCATCCGCCGCGGCCGACCGTACGGGAGTGAAGCATGGCAGGGCAAAGTTGCCAGGCAGCTTGGACTGGAGCACACGCTGCGCGATCGCGGGCGTCCGCGAGCGGTCGTCGAGGAGCAAAGCCAAACGCGATGACCGAAAAAGACTCCCGTCCCCTTTAATTAATTCCCCGTCCCCTTTAATTAATTCCCAAGCGGTTTTGAAACAGGAGCGGCGCCACTGGCCGGCCGCGTCGCGCCGTCCATTGCATATAGCACCTCTGGGTGGTATTGTTTGCGAACTGCAAACAGGCCAACTTGACTTATTTGCATTTTGCAAATATCCTTCACCAGGTGCCGGACGTTTAGTCGATGCACATTATTGCGAGGCCCGCGATTGACGCCGCCAAGCGGAGATATCCGCTGGCAAGTGCCTGGCTGGATGGGTGGTGGAGTGTCGCCGGCAAGGCTAGCTGGACCAGATTAGCCGATGTGCGTCAGGACTATGCGGGCGCCGATGAAGTTGGGCAGTGCCTTGTTTTCAACGCCTGCGGAAACGACTACCGACTGATTTGCCGTTTCACGTATGCGAATCAATGGACCAAAGGCACGTTGCTGGTCAAACATTTTTTGACGCATGGGGACTATGACAAGCGGGCCTGGTGCCACGACTGCCTCCCGCTGGAAGCGATTGCCCCAAAGGCGACGAGGAAACCAAAGCCATGAGCACTGTCACTGAGTATCGCGACCTGCTCGTCGAGTATCTGCCGCGGCCGATTCGCTCGGAGCGCGACTATCGGCATGCGCTACGGCAGCTTGAGCAGTTGATGGTTCCGCGGCCGGGCGCCGCACGCAGCCAGTTGATCGAGGTCATCTCGACGCTGGTCGAGCAGTACGAATCGCGCACACTGCCGACCCCCAGCATCTCGCCGGGCGCGATGCTCGCGCACCTGCTCGAAGTTCGCCAGATGACCCGCGCGGAGCTTGCGCGGCAAACTGGAATTTCGCCGGCCACGATCAGCAGTGCGCTCACGGGTAACCGCGGAATCAGCAAGAGCAACGCGATTTTGCTGGGGCGGCAGTTCAATGTTTCGCCAGCGGTGTTCCTGGCGGGAAACGGACCAAAGGGGATGAACTAAAGAGGACGGGCGAACTCCCGTCCCCTTTAATCCTCCGGTCCCCTCTAATTCTCCAACTACTTCAACACGACCGCGGCCAGCACAGACCGGGCGTGATTCGCTTACTCTCCCGGATGGTAGGTGCGCTGGGAATTCGCCAACACATCGTCCCAATCGAACCAAGATTGCCTCATCTTACTGTTCGAGAACAGTTCGGCTTGGTCGCTGAAATGCGCTGACTGACGATCACCGCCGGTTGTTCCGAACGTATTGATCGCCCAGGCTTCGATTCCATCCTTGCCTAGCTCCAGACAAGACACATACGAATGTCCGGCGATCCCAAATTGCTTGTTGTTGAACGGAACGCTGAAGTAGCTGGTATTCAAGACGCCTCCCAACTCCTCTGGTATACCCGGGCATGGCAAGGTCTCTGGAATCGTCACGAGTCCCAGCAAGTCGGCCGGCGCGCTGAGGTTGGTTTGTCGGACCATGCGAAAAACATTTCCCCATGGCGTCTTCCAATCGCCATGTGCCTTTTGAAGTCGCTCTGCCGCAGTCGCCAGCGCTTCCAACCGCGCCTTGTGGCTGACCATGTATTGTGGCAACATCGGACGGCGCGGAGCGAGCATCTTGTTGCCGTACAGTTCCTGGTACCAATAGAAACAAAGCGTAGCCTCGGTCGACTCGAGGCCAGCAACACAATCCCAATCCAACAGGTGCTGCAAATACGGCTCGACTTTCGAGACCAGTTCCGAATCCGTGTCGCGCAACTCTCCAAGTTGCCGCTCGTAAACAGGTAGATTCGTCAGTGCCCAGTAGAATCTTTTATCCATTCCATGGTCGACCCATTGATCCAGCGTCACACCCTCCATTTCTCGGAGCAACATTCGCGATACTTGCGCCCGAGTCGTGTCGACATCGGCTTCCTCGGACATGTAAGCGGGAAAGTTCAGTGGAGAAGGATTGCCGTCGTCCGTTGTCGTGAAGGGAGACTGATTACAGTTCTGCACATAGCCCGTTTCCGGATTCACTACCATCGGTAATTCGGCCAGCGCATGGTAGCCGTTCCAGGCGGTTTCAGGGTCGGCGGCGTCAACCGGTTTGGTCCAATCGTACTTGGGATTCCGCCGTGGAATGCAGGCGTTGTAGACATAAGCGATGTTGCCCACCCGATCGGCGTAGATGCAATTGAACATCACCAGTTCCATTCGCCTGAGGGCTTCACGCCACTCGTCAAAGTCTCTGGCCTTGATCATTTCCAGAGTTTGCTCAAAGCCTAATGATTCGTCGTAGCGAGTGATGCGGACGGCGACTGCGTGTTTGTCGTCTTCCTTTTTCACGACGGGACCAAACTCGGTATCCAAGAACACAAGCGTTTTTTCGTCCATTCCGGACCGCGTTTTGATCTTGATCACCTCGGTCCGCTCGATCGCCGTTTTGTATCCCTCAGGAGTCTTGTAATTGAGAGGGTTGGATGGATCGTCAAAGGTCAAACGATACGTGTCGGCGACGTCGGGACGGTTGGCCGTGTGCCCCCAACCCAAGTTCTCGTTGCGACCCAAGCTGGGGAGCGGAAAACAGTAAAACGCTGCGCCGCTGAAATTCAATCCTTCGTCACTCTTCAGGTGAGCTTCATACCAGGAGCCGGGGCCAAACCACGGTTGATGTGGATTGATAAACAGCATCGTGCTGCCACTGCGGGTCTTGCTTGGCCCAATCGCCCAGCCGTTGGAGGCCGTGGCAGTCGACAACGCGTACGCTGTCTGATCTGCCTGCGGAACATGCGCCTTGCTAAATGTCCAATCAAGAAGCGCTTGCCGCCGGTGAGCCAAGATATGCCAAGGCTCAAAACGCTGAACAATGCGCGGTTTCACCTCAGGATGAGTTTCCAGAAAATAGTTGATTCCGTCGGCGAACGCGGTACACACTTGCCGATCGATGGGGCCGAGCTTTTCAAAGTCAGCTTTGGCCATCGCCGGTATATTGAAATTGCGCGACAGCAAATCGGAATCCAGCATTTTCGCGCCAACCGATTCTGCGCAGCGACCCAGGGCACGAAGTAAGTTCTCTTCGACCTGCCAAAAATAGTCTTCGGCTTGACAATAGCCGAAACCAAAAATGACGCTGGCGTCCGTCGGACCGGAAATATGCGCGATACCCCACTGGTCTCGGTGGATGGTGACCTGCTTAGCCATCGCAGCGGGCTCAATTCGCGTCTCGGCGATTGAGTTGGTCGTGAACAGGCAAGCGATCAGGACAACGTATAAAAATCGAGTTCGCGGAGGTTTCATTGACGATGCCTATCTGGGTAAAGCTTGGCGTCTCTTTACGTCTGGAATATCCCATCTGGTTCTTGCGTTGCCGACTCGACCACGCGGCCGAGCGACGCCCACCCATTTTGTCTGACCTTCGAGTCAAACACAAATCGTTGATCTTTGGTCAGAACGCGGCAGCTTTCGGGCGCCCAGTCTGGGCGGCTTCATCACCCGGACGCTCGGGTGGCCGACCGAACACAATCTTCGCTTGATCGTCTGCGGAGTCTCGATGCTAGTTGCGCCGCGGCAATCACGCGAGCGCGATCACCGTTCGTTTAGCGCAACGACTAGGATTCAATTAAAGACTCCCGCCCCGCTTTGCGCCGTAAAGTCGTGTTCGTCGTGACCCTGGTCGCCCTCATGAGCATTGGTTTCGCGCCAAAAAGCGATGAGGGATTTCGGCCCGAAATGCTGGCGAGCAATCTGGACCTAGTCTCCAGCGTGCTGATCAAACGATCCGCCGCGCCTTGGTATCTGAATCCCGCACTGTGGATCGGGTTTTTGGCGACGCTTGTCGCGCTAGGCGGTTCCGCTGTGTTGGAGTGAGCGATAAGAACCCCGCCGGCGAAGCCGGGGGCTGCCGCTCGAACGACAACAATCCTTGTCCTGCTGCCGAGCCAGGGATCAGGGATTGCTGCCCGCGGGTGGACTTTGGCCAGAACGTCGGCTGCGCACTTGCTGCCAGATGGCCAGGGCGGATGTCGCCAGCACCGCGATGATCAAGAGCTGCAGCACGATATGGTTGGCATCCGGCGTGGGTCGGTCGCCAATGGCAGGCAGGAACTTATACGTGCGCGCGAAGTACCAATTGGGCCCGACGCTGCGCCCGCCCCAGAGATACGGGAACCACCAACTCTCGATCTGCAGGTAGAGCCACACCGCATAGCCAAACCAGCCCGCGATCATCCACCACAGCCAGTGCCGGGCGTAAGTGAGCGCGATGAAGAGCTGCGACAGCAGCAGCACCACGTCGAGTTGCTCCTGCATGTTCCCCTTCGACAGGTCATTCCAAGGGAACAAGTCGATCCATTCGACGGTCTGCAGATAGGCGGCCGCGATGAGCTGGCTGGCAACGGCCAGCCTGGTCCAGCTTCGATCGTGTAGGGTTGTCATTCGTGTGCTGCGTCCGATTGGCCGCTGCAGGGCATCCGGTGACCGTGTCGAGCAGGGCCATCGACTCGACACACCCTGGCAATTCGCTTGGGGCAGGTGGATCTTGGCCGACTGGAGCTACGGCTGTGGGTCGAGCACGTAAACCAGCCGCAGCATGCAGCCGAGGCGCTGGCGATCGCTGAGCGCATCCGCCGCGGACGGCCGTTTGGAGGCGAAACGCGGCAGAGCAACCTCGCGCGGCGGCACGGTCTGGGGCAGAGGGGCCAGACGCGATGACTGAAAAAGACGCCCTTCTCAACGCCCGTCCGCTTTTAATACTTCCGGCCACGAAGTCGACCTGCTCTCGCCATCGACCTGGGCTGAAACTCACCGCCGGCGCCCCCTTTCGCTCGCGAGAACATTTCATTCTCATAGGCAAATTCCAACTCCTGCCAAAGCTGAACGATCGGCACCGGGCCGCCGAATGGGCACCAAGCAAACTGCGAGCGAGTGAGATTGATGAGCCTGCTGGAGTCGAACGACGGAGACAAACACGCGGGGCCGGGCGTGATGAGCACGGCTTGGTTGGTGGTGGCGCTGCTGTGGCCGGTGGCGCTGTTGAACTATCTCGACCGGCAGATGCTGGCCTCGATGAAGTACTCGGTGATGCAGGACATTCCCAGCATCGGGCTGGAAGCCAACTGGGGATACATGCTCGGCCAGTTCAAGTGGGTGTACGCCTTTCTGAGCCCGATCGGCGGGTTCATAGCCGACCGCTTCAGCCGCCGCCTGACGATCTGCATGAGCCTGGCGGTGTGGTCGATCGTGACCTGGATCACCGGGCAGACGACGACCTACGACGGACTGCTCTGGACGCGGACGCTGATGGGCATCAGCGAAGCGTTCTACATTCCCGCGGCGCTCGCGCTGATTACCGATCATCACCGCGGCTCCAGCCGATCGCGGGCAGTGGGAATTCACCAGACGGGTATCTATGCCGGCATTATTCTGGGCGGGTTTGCCGGCTATGTGGCCGACGCGCCCGCGCTTGGCTGGCGATGGGCCTTCGATCTGACGGGCATCGTGGGCGTGCTGTATGCCTTTCCGCTGTTCTGGTTTCTGCGCGATGCGCCGCGCGCGGCAGTTCACCAGAGTCCAGCGAGCGTGCAGAAGCCGCCTGTGCTCGATGCGTTGAAGAGCCTGCTCTGGAATCGGTCGTTCATCCTGCTGGTGCTGTATTTCACGCTGCCGGCGCTAGCGGGCTGGGTGGTGAAGGACTGGATGCCGGCGATCTTGCGCGACAAGTTCGAGATAGGCCAAGGCATGGCGGGCGTGTCGGCGACGCTGTATGTGAACCTGGCCTCGATGGTGGCGGTGGTGCTGGGCGGCTGGTGGGCCGATCGCTGGATGAGGCGGAGCATTCGCGGCCGGATCAACGTGAGCGCGATCGGGATGTTGCTCCTGGTGCCGGCGCTATTCGGCGTGGGGAACTCTGGCACGCTGCTGGCCGCGGTCGTATTTCTGGTCCTGTTCGGCATCGGCTGGGGGTTCTTCGACTGCAACAACATGCCGATCCTGTCGCAGATTGTCGAGCCGCGGTTGCGGGCGACGGGTTACGGAATCATGAACCTGGTGAGCATCAGTTGCGGCGGCTTTGCCGACTGGGGCTTTGGCGCGCTGCGCGATCGGCAAGTGCCGCTGAACATCATCTTCGGCGTGTTCGCGGCCACGGCAATCTGGTCGGCGGTGCTGGTGTTTCTGATTCGCCCGCGAGAAATTGACGAGGACGTTCGCTGAACCATTGGCAAACCGGCCGCCGGGATGGGAGACTACCGGCAGAGCCGGCAGCCGGGAGTGCCGGACCGCAATTTCGAGAACCACCAGGCAGCGCTGGAGAGGGAATGAGAAGCTGGCAATACATCTTCGTGGCCGGGGTGCTTTTTGCAGGCATAGCGACCCCGGCGGTTGCCGAGGAAGTTGAGTTGTTTCGAGCGGTCTTGCGAAAGCCCGGCGATGACGGCTCCAAGGCCTATCGGATTCCCGGCCTGGCGACGACGGCCAAAGGCACGGTCTTGGCCGTGTTCGACATCCGACACGACGGCTCCGACGACCTGCCGGCGAATATCGACGTGGGCCTGATGCGGAGCACCGACCAGGGCGCGAGTTGGGGGCCCATGCAGACGATCCTGGACTTCGATCAGAGCGTGCCGGGGTCGCGTGGGAACGGTGTGGGCGATCCGGCGATTCTGGTGGATCGCACGACGGGAACCATCTGGGTAGCGGCGCTGTGGTCGAAGGGGGACCGCGGCTACAACGGCTCAGGCCCGGGGCTTTCGCCGGACCAAACGGGCCAGATCGTGCTGACGCGCAGCGACGATGACGGCCAGACTTGGTCGGAGCCGATCAACATTACCGGCAAGATTGCGGGGCGCGACCCGAGTTGGCGACTGTTGTTCGTCGGTCCCGGAAATGGAATCCAGACGCGGACTGGCGGGCTGGTGTTCGCCGGGCAATTTCGCGATGCGCAAGGCGATGCCGCTTCGTGCCTGTTGTTCAGCCGAGACCACGGCCAGTCGTGGGCCCTGACGCCTGCGGCGATTTCGAACGGGACGCCGACGAACGAGGCACAAGTGGCGGAACTTGCAGATGGTTCGCTGCTGCTATCGATGCGCGACGTCTCGCGATCGGGCTCGCGACTGTGGGCGCGCTGGACCTGGAACGAAGAGGTGACGGCGGGCCAGTGGTCGGCGCCCTGGGCCGTGAATCCGGACCCAACGTGCATGGCCAGCCTGATTGGTCACAGCCAGGGGGATTTGTTTTTCTCTAACCCGGCGCATGCCCGGCAGCGACGAAACCTGACGATTCGGCGGAGCACCGACGGCGGGCGCACCTGGAACGCGGGCCGCTTGATCGATGCGGGGCCGAGCGCGTATTCGTGCCTGACGGAGCTGGCCAATGGGCAGCTTGGACTGTTGTACGAGGCGGGCGACAGTCTAACTTTTGTGCGCTGCTCGGCGGATTGGGTGCGTGGCGGCACATCGTCGGCAGCGAATTGAGCCGCGAGGACGCTGCTGTGGAACACGCTGTTACTTCCCCGCTGCTGCTTTCGGCGAATGGGCAGCGGCAGCTATCAGAAATCTATCGCGCCGGCCTGCTCGAGGACACCCTCCCCTTCTGGTTTCCGCGGGCGATCGATGGCCAGTACGGCGGCTTTCTACATTGCCTCGATCGCGATGGATCGCTGCTCGATACGGACAAGTCCGTCTGGGCGCAAGGCCGAATGTCCTGGATGCTGTTGACGCTGTACAACACGGTCGAGCGACGTGCGGAGTGGCTGGAATGGGGTACGAGTGGTCTGACTTTTCTCGAGCGGCATTGCTGTGCAGCGGACGGGCGGATGTACTTTCACGTGCAGCGCGATGGTGCTCCGATTCGCAAGCGGCGGTATGCCTACAGCGAGTCATTCGCGGCAATCGCCTATGCGGCCCACTACCAGGCGACCGGCGAAGAGCGTTCGGCTCGGCGAGCAGGCGAATTATTCGACGCCTTTACGCGCTGGAACTTTACCCCGGGTCTGATGCCTCCCAAGTTTGAACCGACGCGACCCGCCATCGGACTCGGACCGCGGATGATCACGATCGCCACGGCCCAGGAACTGCGCCGTTGCCTCGGCGGGAGCGAGGAGCTTACGGCTTGGATAGATCGCTGCGTGGGAGAGATCAGGGACCTGTTCGTAAAGCCTGCTGAGCGCGCCGTGATGGAATCGGTGGCCCCAAACGGCGAGATCATCGACCACTTCGACGGACGTCTGCTGAACCCGGGTCACGCGATCGAAGCGGCCTGGTTCCTGCTGCAAGAGGGGCAGTGTCGCCAGGACGCGGCGCTGCTCGAACTTGGCTGTCAGATGCTCGATTGGATGTGGACGCGGGGTTGGGACGAACAGTATGGCGGGTTGTTCTACTTCCGAGACCTGCGCGACAAACCCGTCCAAGAGTACTGGCACGACATGAAGTTCTGGTGGCCGCACGACGAGGCGATCATCGCAACCTTGCTCGCCTACTTGGTGACAGGCCAAACAAAATATGCACACTGGCACCAGGCTGTTCACGACTGGAGTTACCAGCATTTTGCCGACCCGGAGCATGGCGAATGGTTCGGCTACCTGCATCGCGACGGCAGCCGTTCGTCCACCGGCAAAGGAAACTTGTGGAAGAGCTTCTTCCATCACCCGCGAATGCAATGGATGTGCTGGCAGTTGCTGAAAGAAGCCGCTTGATAGAGTTCCCGGTCGCAAGCTGGTCGGATTCTGGAAAGCGTGGAACGCGAGGAAGTGGCCGAGGCGGGAGTTCAGCGATGTATTGAATCGCGCGGCGGCGGCGGGGAGAATGGGCCGGCCGCATCGATCGCTGCCTACCCGCCTAAAGCAATCCCGCGCAGGAGATTCCCCGCCATGTTATTCGGTTTTAAGTTGCGTGTGCTGGTCACCCTTGCCGTGCTGTTCGTCGCCATCATCTTCCTGGGCAGAGGGACCGGCGCCGCGGCCGAAGACGTCATCGACCTTGGTTCGCGGCGGGAGCTGTTTGTCGATTCGCACCTTCTTGAGAAGCTTGACCGCGTGCAGCTCCGGATGCATGAGCCGCGGGATGAAGGCGCGGTCATGATGTTCGACGAGCCGTGGGAAGGGATTCACTGCGGGTACTGCACGGTGCTGGAAGATAAGGCGGCGCCCGGCGGCAAGCGGTTTCGCGTGTATTACCGAGGGATGCCGGCGGATGTGAAGGACGGAACGAACGGCGAAGTGACGTGCGTGGCCGAATCGAGCGACGGCGTGCACTGGACGAAGCCGAAGCTGGGTTTGTTCGAGGCCCGGGGTGGGAAAGAGAACAATGTGGTGTATGCCGGCGACGCCCCGCTTTCGCACAACTTCAGCCCGCTGATCGACACGCGGCCGGACTGTCCGCCGGCGGAGCGGTACAAGGCGCTGGCCGGGCTGGACACGAGCGGGCTGGTGGCGTTCGTTTCGGCTGATGGGCTGCGGTGGCGAAAGCTGCGTGAGGAGCCGGTGATTCCGCGCAAGGCGCCGTTCAAGGTCGACTGGATGTTCGATTCGCAGAACGTGGCGTTCTGGTCCGAGGCGGAGCAGAAGTATGTGGCCTATTACCGCGTGTACGACGGCGTGCGGCGAATCGCCCGGTCCGAGAGCAAGGACTTTGTGCACTGGAGCGACCCGGTGCTGATGAACCAGGTGACTGGTGGCAAGCCCTCGCCGATGGAAGAACTGTACACGAATCAGACGCATCCGTACTTTCGGGCGCCGCAGATTTATGTGGCCATTGCGGCGAGGTTCGTGCCCGGTCGGCAGGCGATCAGCGACGCGGAGGCGGCGGCGCTGCAGGTGGCGAGCGGCTATCACAAGGACCTTTCGGACGCGGTGCTGATGACGACGCGCGGCGGCAATGTTTATGACCGGACGTTTTTGAGCTCGTTCATTCGGCCCGGGATCGGCGCGCAGAACTGGGTCTCTCGGACGAACTACCCGGCGCTGGGGATCATTCAGACGAGCCCGACCGAGATGAGCATCTATACAAACGCGGACAATGCCCAGCCGACGGCACACCTGCATCGGTACTCGTTGCGGCTGGATGGGTTTGCCTCGTTGCAGGCGGACTACGACGGCGGTGAGATTGTCACTAAGCCGCTCCGGTTCACGGGCGATCGGCTGGATCTGAATTTTTCGACGTCGGCGGTGGGTTCGATTCGCGTGGAGATTCAAGACGAGCACGGGCAGGCGGTGCCAGGCTTTGCGGCGGCGGATTGCGTGGAAGTGATTGGCAACGAGGTGGACCGGACCGTGCGGTGGAAGGCGGCCGGCGGAAAGGAAAGCAGCGACGTGAGCGGACTGGCCGGGAAGGTGGTGCGGCTGCGGCTGGTGCTGAAGGACGCGGATCTTTATGCGCTCAAGTTTGCCGCGGCGGAGTGACGCGGGCCGCTCTGCAAGAACACGTATTGGGCGACGGAACAGAGATTTCGGCTGTTTGTCGGTCGAATTCGCTTTGAACGCCGCCATCTCATGTTAGATTCAACGGCGCCGCTGGGCGGAGATTCGTCCTGCCGATTTGAGGAGAGGCCGCGCGGCACCCAGCTACTTCCTTACTTCCAGGCACCGCTGTAAGGGGACCAAGTCGTGACTAAGTATGCGCATCAGCCTATCTTGAGCCCTGGGGCTCGGCAGCACGCTCGACGCGGAGATCGAGACGCGGCCGCGAAACGTTCGTTGAAGACGCGACTTCGCTTTGAGTCGCTCGAAAACCGAATCGTGTTGTCGACGACATCGCTATCGTCGTCGGTCGCGCTGCAAATGGTTCGAGACATGCAGGCCGCGATGGATGCGCGCGGGGCCGCCGAAGTGAGTTCGGCCGCGCCGGCCAGCGCCACCCTGGAAAACACCGTGCGGGCGTTCGGATCGCGCTGCAACTACGAGTGGGTCGACGATTCGCCGCACGGCTGTTATCGAGAGGACTGGTGTGAGCCCGAGTGCGATCCAGAGCCGCAGTGTGATCCGGTGGCGCTTCGGCAGTCCGGGGATGGGTGCGACCGGCCCTGCGAACCGCTGCCGCCAAGTGTGGCGAGTGCGGAGAACTGCGACTCGACGGCGCGGTGCGAGACCGACGCCTGGTGCGAGCCCAAGACAAGGTACGAGAAAGATCGCTATCGCGAAACCAAGGAGTGGTGCGAGACGAAGCCGTATTGCGATGAGGAGCCGTCATGCGACTCGGTTCCGACCGTGGCATCGAGCAAGCGTTGCGAGTCGCGGCCGGCGTGTGAAGTCCAGCAGCAGTGCGACCCGTATCAGAATGGAGCGAAATCAGCGCGCGGCAAGGAGTACTGCGATCCGTGCGAAAACACAGACGCTCGCAAGCGGGGCGGGCGCGGCGAGGGCTGTGAAGTTCGGGGCCGCGAAACCTGGGACCGTTGCGAGCCGAAGCAGCGCTGTGACACGGCGCCCCGTTGCGACGACAATGTGCCCGCCAGAGTCGCCAGTGAAAACGTTGCGAAGCAAAGCCGCAGCGATCAGTCCGCGGCGAGCATAAGCGGGCAGCAAAGCGCCGATACCGCGCAGCGAGTCGCCCAGGCCGCGGAAAAGTGCTTTGGCGACACAAACTTCATGAATCAGATCGCGCACTTGCTGTAGCATGCGAGGGCAGGAAATCGCTACCGCGTGTTGATAGTCTAAGCGACAGGCACGGTTAAAGACCGAAGTTGGTTCCGTGGAGCACGACAGCACCGCACCAGGCCGCTCTGTGTGAAGTCCACCCTTGCGACGCACACTGACGTCGTCAGCAGCCGGTTTGTCGCGGTTAGCGGCTGCTCGGCTGAAGTTCGGCCAAAAGCGACTCGGCGCCAGGCGTAGACTCAAATGCGTGAAGTCCAAATCGAGTGGAGAGCTCTTCGCAGACCTTCAGTCCGCGCACGCTGTTCCCTTTAGGATCGAGCGCCGGAGAGAAGATGCCGATTCCGGCGACCCCTGGCAGCACGGCCACGATGCCGCCTCCGACACCGCTCTTGGCGGGAATGCCCACGCGGTACGCCCATTCGCCAGCATAGTCGTACATGCCACAGGTGAGCATAACGCTCAGCAAGTCTTTGACGTACCGGGCTTCGATCGCTCGTTCGCCGGTGATCGGGTTGACGCCGCCGTTGGCAAGCGTCGCTCCCATGACGGCCAGATCATGGCAATTGACCTGAATCGAGCACTGCTGGAAGTACAATTCGAGCGAATCCTCGATGCGCTCGCCGACCATGCCGAAGTTGAGCATTAAATGGCCGATCGCGCGATTGCGATGTCCGGTCAACCGCTCCGACATGAAAACGGTGTTGTCTAGATGTACCTGTCGACCACAGTAGCGGCTGAACATCGCGATCATTCGCGACACACGTTCGGGAAAGTCGCGTCCCTTGATCAGATCGGCGGTGGCAATGGCGCCGGAGTTCACCATTGGGTTGAAGGGGCGGTTCGAGCTTTCGTCCAGGACAATCGCGTTGAACGCCTCGCCGGTGGGCTCGACGCCCACTCTGCGCATCACGTCATCGCGACCGTGATCTTCGAGTGCCAAGCCGAAGACGAACGGCTTCGAAATGGACTGGATCGTGAACATCTGCCGAAAGTCGCCGACCTCCACGAACTGACCATGGCGGGTAACGATGGAAATGCCGAACCAACGCGGGTCGGCCTTAGCCAGCTCGGGGATGTAGTCAGCCACCTTGCCGTCCAGCGTCGGCAGAAACTTTTCGTGTAGCTCTCGCAGTATGCCTCGCACCGGCGAGACCGCCGACTTCATCTTGTTCAGCAGCGCGTCGAGCTCGTTCCCGCTCGTCTGTTGTGACATCTTTTTTACAACGCTCCCTTCATCAAGCTTTCAGGCGATCGGCAATCGCGAGCAACCCGCGCGTAAACGGGTGCTCGCTGTAGCGATTGCTAAAGATGGCGCTGCTGGCCACGTTCACGATCTCTTCGTTGAACGGCAGCACGCCGGCGACCTCGGCTTCGTACAACTGCGTCACTTTCTCGCGCAGGGCCTGGCGATCCATTCCACCTGGCACTTTGTTGACGATCATCAACATTTCCTTCACGTTCAGGCGACGTGCCAGTTCCGCAGTGACGGCGGTGCCTTGAAAGTCCTGATTGTCCGGCCGCATTACCAGCAAGAGCACGTCGGACACCGCAATCGAGAGCAGGGTCTCTTCATTTACGCCGGGATGAGTATCAATGAAGAGATAGTCCAAACGCAAGTCTCGAATCAGCTCTTGAAAGCCGTCGTTCAGAAGGCCGACATCATAACCTTCGTTGAGGATGCGCCCGATAGCGCCACTATCGACGCTCGACGGCACGACAAATAATCGTGCCGAGCTGCCATCAGGATCAGCGATCACGGTTTCCGTGACGTCGTACGCGGCTTGCTCAATTCTGGCCAAGCCCCACAGGTAGTCATTGAGAGTGTACCTGGCGCGTTTCGGATCGAGCTGAAACAGCACGTGTACGCCGGGCGATTGAATGTCCGTGTCGACGATGGCTACTCGATGACCGAGCTTGGCAATGATGACTGCCAGGTTCGCGGTCACATTCGACTTTCCAGTGCCGCCGCGAAATGAATGGATGGAGATGATCTTGGCCACGAGCGTTTTCTCTGGTGATTCGTTGTTCAATCAGGGTTTGCCCGGCCAGGTCGAGCCTTGCCGAATTTACCGCTCGCCGAGCGGAGGCTGACGCTTCTTCCTGAGGCTCGCGGCTCTTTCCAGGAGTTGACGAAAGTTGTCGTCCCCGGCGATCTGCTGCACCTGCTCAGCAGCCTGTCGCTTGTCGAACCCCAGGGCGGACAGGTCGACGCAGTCGAATTCGATGGTGCTGCAGGCCGTCTCCGCTTCCAACCCTCCACTATCGTCAACTTCGAGGAACTCCAACTGGGGACCGCCCGGACCAAGTTGAAACACAGCTCCGTGGGACAGGGTCGTTGTCGGCCGAATCAGCAGTTTGTCGTGCTGAAACACCCCGTGCCGACCATGCGAGGTGAGTTGCCAGGCGCCATTCTCAAATCGCAGCTCCGCATGCAGGCGAGACACGCGGGGGTCGGTGATTACCACGTCGCCGCTGTCGAGCCGGCCGATACGAACCAGCGACTGCTGCTCGAAGTACCACGTTTGAAGAGCATGCCCTTGAGTGGCGTGCAAAAGTCGGAGCGAGATGGCCGGCGGAAAGGCTGATCGACTGTCATCGTGTGTCACAGGAAATACCCATTTGCCGAATGGAGCGGCCGCCGACGCCTGGAAGTCGCTGGGCGCGGCGAAAGTAACGAGACGTGACCGCCCGCCGAGAGTGCGACTTTGCCGACATCGTCGCATGGCACAATCGGCTCCGAGAACCGCGCGCGAAATCAGGATGCCGCGTCGATTAGCAAATCTCGTACCGGCATCCGCAAAACACCACCGAAATGACCGCAAGTCTTTGTCCGGCAACGGTCGGGCGATCCCTACCTGGCTCCGCCTGGTGCTAAACGGAAGCAGAGCCTGCCCTGTTCCTGGGCAAATGCACGCCCGCCCCCGCTCGGCCCGGATCGCCTGGCTTGTGAACCCCGACGAGCAACTGGCCCAAGCTGACCTGCGTCCTCGGGGGGATGAAAAGACTAGCCCGAAGCAGGGGCGAAGGACTTCGTGTCGTTTCGCGCGATGCTTCGGGCTAGTTTCGCAGCTCAGATTGTGGGACGCACGGCGAAGTCTGCCGAGCGTCGAATCACGATGTTCAGTTTACTGGCGGCAAGGAGCCGCGTGCTTACTGGCAGCAAGGAGCCGCCATCGGCGCGGCCATCGGAGCGCCCATCATGGGCGAGCCGACCGTGGTCATGCCGGCGCACGGGTCGCAGCATTGAACTTGAACGGGTTGCGGGCAGCAAGGCAGCGGTTGAGCGGCGGGCTGTCGATTGCCGAACAGGCCGCCAGCGCGCCAGCCAGAGCCGCACGTATTGTTGTGGAAGCAGCCGCTGGTGCCGGCTGTCAACAACGCCAGTGCAGTAAGGAGCGCAAGCTTGTACATGGTTCTCTCCGGGCGGGAAAGGTAAGGTGGGAACTTGCTTCGCGCACGCTAATGCGCGCGAAAGGCAGGCTGCGCAACCATAGCTCACGCCCGGTGAAGTGCAAACGCGAAGGGGGCGTTTTGCCGCGAGAGAGGGCGCAGCAGGTGCGCCGCTAACGGCTGGCGCGGTTGTAGCGACTGGCCAAGGGATGCCAGACGCCACGCCGTGATACAGCGACAGTAAGTGGCGAGCGGAGCAAGGCTGCCGCCTTAGAAGATTCCCGCGCCGAAGCCTTCCTGTGTAATGTCGCGATGAGCGGTCGGCGGCGTGTGCGGGCCGGACGTCTTGGTCTGCTGCAGGTTTGGCATCTTGTGCGGACTGCGGGGCTGCGGCTCGGCC
>JBGSKX010000302.1:0-4341 GCA_041741015.1 Pirellulales bacterium | reverse complement strand
GGCGGCGTCCAGCGTCGGCAGCGGACAAGCACACACCGGGCAGGAATGTGACCGCGGCGGCGCTTCTGTGGGTTGGGGCGCGGTGGTCATTTCCGCGCTGACTTCGAGTGCCATCGCGTGAACTTCTTCCACCGGGATGGGTTTCTCCAGCACGCACGTCCAACCTTTGCCGAGACCCTCCTTTCCGCGACAGGTTCCCGTGCAGGTGCAGAACTTCGCTGCGGGCTGGGGAGCGGCAGGCTCCTCAAACGATCCAACGACTGATTCGATTCGATTGACGCGATCAATTTCCGCAGCGATTAGGGCGCCGGCGATTGCCAGCTTGCGGCGGTACGAGTGCTTGTCTCGCTTGTCCCACGAACTGTGCCATCCGGTGTTCGACCAACTACGGTCTTTGTCGAGGTAGCACTTGGCGACTTCGATTAACTCTGCTCGGGTGTAATGGTCGTCACGCTCTGCGGTACAGTGCTCCTCGTTCACTTGCCGGTTTCGCTCCGCTACGATCATTGCTGCGCCGTCCAGCTTCCCGCCTGGCGCGGCGTGCTCCCCCTGCTCGTTCGCCTGCTGTAGCTGAGAGCGGAGGGACTCAACCTCTGCATTGCGCCGCCGAAGATGCTGGAGCGTTTCGCGGTGCGCCTCGTTGAGACGCATTGCATCGTCGTAGAGATTTGTCTTCAGCCTCTCGATCTCGGCTGCCTGCTCGCGGATGGTGGCGTGCTCGGGCGCGGTGCCGTTGAGGTAGACGCGAGCGCGCTCGTAGGCGACCCGGTCTGCGCCATGTTTCAGTAATCCGAGACGTTCGCACAACATGCCATCTGAAGCTTTCCAACCGACGTAATCGATTTCCCATTCGTTCCGCTCCGGTTCCTCAGCAGGGGCGGCCCGCTCTCCCTCTTGCTCGCTGACGAGCGGGCCGGGCGATTTAATATCGTCCTGGCGGACATTTTCTATTTTGCCAGCCTTCTCTCCCCCTGCCGGCGCGTCGCCGCCGAAATACACGATTCGCGCACACGCTTCATGGAACGCCGGTAGCTGGCCCCCAGGCGACAGCCACGGATACGCGTCGGTCACGTGCGCGCCGCAGTGCCCGCACGGCCCAAAGTTCTTGACGTTTGCCATTTCGGCAATTGCGGTGCGGGCCTGGCGAACCGACCTCAGCGTTCGACTGGCACCCCGTGAGCGTCGATCCTCAGCGGCCTGCAAATCGGCAGGATCGTCCGATGTTTGGCCGTTGTTCTCGAGCGCCCGTTGGATGGAGACGATCGCCTCGGCCAGATCGGTGGTGAGGGACTTCGGCCCCCGCCCGCCGGCGCAGAGTAGTTTTTTCACCGCGTGATCGATCGCTGGCGAGTCAGTCTGAAACGCCTCCAGCACCGCATACACGTCGACCCGGATGCTGCGGCCAGTGCCGCCGACTTCGCGAATCGTACGCAGGTACTTGGCCGGCACGACGCTGGTAATTTCTGGTTCGTTCATGGCTTGTTTGTCCCTTGCTGCGGGTGGTCCAAGTTACTTACGGTTTGGCCGCGGCCAGCCTCGGCTGGCGGATCTCCTCGGGCACGGTCAACGCGGCCAGCAGGGCGTTGAAGGTGACCTGCCGCTCTTCCAGCTTGTGGGCCAGCGTGCCGTGCAAATACGCATAGCGATTCACGCCTGACTCGCGCTCAGCCTTCTTGATCACCGCCACACAGGCGTCGCGCACTTCGTGCTCGCTCAATGCGCCCAGAATCATCAGCGCCGCCACCTTGGCGACCAGGTCCCGATCCTCGACGGCCTCGCACTTGCCGCCCCGCATGTCGGTAACGATCTTGGTGCACTCCTCGCGGACGGCGTCCCAATCGACGGGCCGCGTCTGTCCGTCCTCGTCTTTCAGGCATTCAAGGGCGTCTCGCGTCTTCGGCAGCAGCTCGGAGCTAGAAGCGCCGTTGGACGTAGGCGCCCTTGAAGAGTTGGAAGCACCGGAGGACGTTTGCTCTGTTCTTGTCTCTTCTGCTCTGTTCTCTTCTGTTCTCTTCTGGTCACGGTCCGGCGTGACTTCGGGTGTGACCTCATCGTGACTGGCGTCACGCTTCTTCTTACCATTCCGCGTGACAGGCTTCGAAGCCCGCGAACGTCTTTTGCGTTCAGCACTTGCCATCCGTTGCTTGGCGCTCTTGCTGAACCATTTGTCCCATTCTGGGATCTCGTAGCCGTGTTCGCCGGTGGACAACCAGCACACTCCCAAATCGGTCAGTGCGCTCCAGAAAACTTCGTCCCAGCCGAACATGCGCACCAGCGTTGTGACACTTGTGACATTCAGCCGGCCGTCTTCTTTCACGTGGTCATCCACCCAGCTCCAAAAGCGCACCAGCCGGCCCAGGAGCGTATCGACGTCCAGGTTCGTCAGTTCCACCAGCCGCACCATCTTGGAGCCGCTGGCGATCTTCTTATCGATCTTGATCCAATCCATCCGTGGTTCGCTTCCCGTTTACAGGTCCGTGGGGGCCTTCGGTTTTCGTGAGCTCGCGGACGCGGGCGATCAGCTTGCGGCGCCAGCGGAGCGAGCTCTCCAGTTGTTTTTTAAGCGCGATGTTTTGCCCTTCGACAGCTTCAATCTGCTTCCGCTGGTGGGCGGCCACCCGCAGCAACTTCGTAATTCCGTCTTCGTATTCCGCCAGGCCGTGGTAGGCGCTATCGCGCTCGGTCGCCAGCCGTGTGCCCTGGCGGCGCAGAGCGCGCACCAGGGCGGCGAGCACGGGGCTCGGCAAGGCGTCATAGTTGGCGGGCCGGCGCGGCGGCCGGATCCTACTCATCGCCATCCGTGTCCCCTTCGTCCTCGGTGTGGAACTCTTCGGCGACTTCCCGCGGCGGCGCATCGGGCAGGGCCAGATAGGCCTGTTCGACGCGCTCCAGGTGCTGGGTCAGCGTATTGACGCCGACCGGTTCACACAGCTTGTGGCCATGCACCCTTTCCAGAGCCTGCAGCACTTCGGCCCACAGCGTGACGCTGACGCCGCCGTAGGTGTCCTTATCCTTGGACATGGTTAGACTCCCGCCTCGGGTTCGTAGATCGCGTGCTGATTCGCTTTGGCCCAGTAGCGGCGCTCATCGCCGCGCATCATCAGCAGATGCGCAATCACGTCGTCGGTCGGGACCATTGAGCCTGCATAGGTCCGCTCATAGAAGCCGATCGGATGCAGGCAGAGAGCGGCCAGGCACTTGAGCATCCCGGTGCCGCTGCCCAGCGCGAGCGTCGGCCTGAGTTTGCGAAACAAATACACCACGCCGCTCTTGGGGCTCGTTTCCAGGAACGTCCCGGTGAGCACGTAGTAGCGGAACGCGGCCGGCGTGACGAGGGTTTTAAGTCGCTCGAGCGCCGTGAACTCAGCCCGCACGCTCCAGGCTTGCGAGGCGCCGATCGTCTGCAGCACCAGGTCCATCCGGGTGACTTCCGGATTCTTCGGGACGACGACGCTGTGAACCTTGCCAGCTTCGTTCCGGTAGAGCACGACCCACCAGCCGCGGCGGTCGCGCCACGAATTGACGACCCGGTTGTCGTCTTCGTCGATTTCCTTTTCCTGGCTGAACGTGGCTCCGTGCAGCGTGTCGTGCAGCGGGTGTCGTGGTTCGATCACCAGCTTGGTATCCGCGACGGGGAGCGGATAGCCGGCCCATTCGCCGCGCTCGCCGGCCAGTTTGATGACGGCCTGGCGGATCCCTTCCCAGCCATCATCGGCGCCTTGCAGCAATCGCTCCAGGCCGTCGAGCGGCTCACCCGCGGCCAGCGCCGTGAGTTTGTGCAGCAGATGCTTTTTCCGCGCCTTACGCACCTTGGCAGTATTGAGAGCCATTGTGCTGTTAGCCTCCCGCCGTGGGTGCGATGCCGGTGACAGGCGTGCCGGCCGCCTTGACACGGCGCGTGCGGCGGCCGTCGGGTTTCGTCCCGGGATAGGGCTTCCGGGCTGACTCCGGGGGCGTGGTGGCGGCAAGCGGTTCGGCCGGATCGTACGGCGAGGGTGCTACCGCAGCTCCATCGGCGATGACGTATTCGTGCGTCTTGGCATCGAATGCTTTGATGCGCACCAGTTGGCCGTCGACCTTGGCGAACAGCAGGTACCCGCGGGCCAGCATGTCCTGCACGACGCGCTCCGCCCGCGCGACTTCCAGCGGATCCTGTTTGTTAAACGAAAACGTCATATCCCCCGCGCCGCAGTTCAGCACGCTCACATCCGGGGGCGTCGCTATTAAACTCATCGAGAGCTCCAGTTCAATTTGGGGGGCCTTTTCACTCGCCTATGAGCGCTTGGGCCGGTGTTCTCCGGCGCGTGGCAGCGGCGGTTTGGCGGCAGCTGGCCGCGGTTT
>JBGSKX010000301.1:0-1630 GCA_041741015.1 Pirellulales bacterium | reverse complement strand
CTGGGGTGGAGGATTGACGCACTTGCCGCCGTGGGTTCGAACCCACCGCCGAGTCCGCCGCTGGGTTCAAGCCAAGCTCGTCCTCACGGCCCTCCGCCGAAATATTACAACGACTTACGACAACGGATGAAAAATCCTGTCGCGCACCGGGCTGGTATAGAACGTGTTCGATCACCCGTTTGTCGGCGAGTTGGATTCAACTCTTGAATCGCAGGGCCCGGCCGGGTTGCGCGGCGCCGGGCTGCGTGATGGCGGCGCCGGCGGCGTAGACTTCCACGCCGCTGGTGAACACATGGTCGATGCCCACTGAGAGCTGGTGCGGATCGGCAAAGGTCGCGCGGTCGGTGACGGTCGCGGGGTCGAAGATCACGAGGTCCGCCACGGCGCCCTCGCGCACTTCGCCGCGATCCGTGAGGCCGAAGCGTTCGGCGGGAATGCCGGACATCTTCTGCACGGCTTCTTCCAGCGTGAACAGCCGCTGGTCGCGCACCAGCGGGCCGAGCATTCGCGGAGCCGAGCCATAGACGCGCGGATGCACCTGACCGTTAGGGAAGTAAATGCCGTCGGTGCCGAGCATGAACTTCTCGTGCTCAAGGAACGGATCGATCAGCCGGTCGTCCCCCCCTTCTAGCACGGACAGCGCGGCCAGGTTCTCTTCGAGCACCAGGTCGCAGACTGTGTCGGCCGGAGACTTGCCAAGCGCGGCCGCAATCTGGGCGAGCGATTGGCCGCGGTGACGGAAGTTCTCCTCGCCTGGGCACCAGGCGAAGTGAATCTTCTCGGGCGGCAGCGGGAAGCATTCCAGCAACAGGGCGGTGCGCTCGCGAATCACGGGGTCACTGAGCTTTTCGATGACGCGCAGCGGGCCATCCTCCCAGACCTCGTACGGCAGGAGGTAGTTGAACATCGTCGAGCCGGCCGAGTAAGGATAGATGTCGAACGAGAAGTCGACGGCGTGGACCGCGACCCGATCGACATATGCCAGAATCTCTTCGGCTTCGGCCGCCGTGCCGGCCTTGAGATGCGAAATGTGCACGGGGACGCCGGCCCGCTCGCCGATCTCGACGGCTTCCTTCACGCCGGCAAGCGTGCCTTTCTTGTAACGGACGTGCGTGACGTACAGTCCGCGCCAAGGGGCCATCGCCGAGCAGGCTTCGACCAGTTCGTCGGTCGTGGCGAAGCATTCGCTGACGTAGTCGAGGCCCGTGGAGATGCCAACGGCGCCGGCATCCATTTCCTTTTCAACCTCGCGGCGGATGATCTTGATCTGCGAGTCGTCGAGCGGGCCACGCGTCCAGCCGGCGGCCAGTACGCGGAGATTCGCGTAAGGAATCTCGCTGATGACGTTCTGGGCCGTGCGCTGGTCGAGCAGCGTCTGGTAGTCGGCGATCGAGCGCCAGCCTTCGTAGTCCTCAGGCACCAGCGCGTTGAGCGCGCGAAGGTAGACGATCCACTCGCGCCAGTTGTGCGGCGTAACGGGGGCGTAGCTGATGCCATCGCTCATCAGGACTTCGGTGGTAAAGCCCTGGCTGGTTTTGCACTCGAGGTTCGGCGTCTTGAGCAGCCAGCCGTCGGCGTGGGTGTGCACGTCGATGAAGCCGGGAGCCACGACGAGGCCGGCGGCGTCGAT
>JBGSKX010000300.1:0-13677 GCA_041741015.1 Pirellulales bacterium | reverse complement strand
GCGCGAACCCAAACCACGGCCGGTGTTTTTTCGAGTTCGATCACGGCGGTGGCTTTGCCACCATAAACGCCGCGCGTCACGCGGACCTTGCCCCCTTCCGCGTGAACTGCGACGGCGTCTCCCGCGGCACTTCCGCCCAAGCGATGGGCGAGCCGCGCGGCAATCTCTTGAGCGTAAGTGTCGTTCCCCAGCAGCACGACGGTGGCCGAGGCCGCCTTGCACAAGTCGCTGAGAGCGGCAAGGTACGACTCCGGGTTGTACTCTTCGAGCCCGGGGCCGGTGGCGACAACGACGCCATCGGCCACGGCCTGCGCACCACTTACGAGCGCGTCATCGGCAGTGCCGACGATGATTGCGCGGAGCTTTCCGCCGGTTGAATCCGCCAGGCGGCGACCTGCGCCGAGCACGCCCTGCGCGGCCCGGTCCAGTCCTGCTCGACCCCACAAAGTGCAAACAACTTCAGACACGTGAAACCTCGTTGAATCGTTGGTCGGTTGGCTTTGCTAATATCGCGCGGGCGGCCTTACATCGCGCGCAGGATGTCGCCGATGCGTTTGGCCAGCGCATCGACCTTGGCTTCGACGGTATCACCTTCGATGAACTCGCACTTCGTTTCCTTTTTGGGAATGAAGAGCTCGGCCACTTGCGAGTAGGCATGGCTCGTCGAGCCGTCGACGCCCAGGTCGGAAAGCGCCCATTTCTCGAGTGGCTTGCGATACGACTGCATGACGTCGCGCGTCTTGGGGATTCGCGGTACGTTCTTATCGTGATTCGTAATCGTCACGACCAGCGGCGTGGGGGCTTCGATCACTTCAAAGCCCGCATCCGTTTGGCGTTTCACCTTGACGGTCCCGGGCGTGGCGCCCGGCTCGAAGCCTTCTGCGAATGAGATGCAGGGGATCCCGAGTTCTTCGGCCAAGAGGCCACCGGTCTGGCCAGCGCCCCAGTCGCCCGCTTCGCGTCCGACCATTACGACGTCCACGCCGCCGATCTTGTTGACCGCAGCGGCCAGCGTCTTGGCGACAAACGCGGGATCGGGATTCGTGTCCGCATCATTCACCACCAGCACGGCCTGGTCCGCCCGCAGGGCGAGCGCCTTGCGGAGCACGTCCTCGGCGCCGGCAGGGCCGACCGAGATCGCGACGATTTCGCCGCTGCCGCCGGCATCGCGAATCTGCAGCGCCGTCTCCAGCGCGTTTTCGCAAAAGATGTTCGTCACCAGGTTCGCGCCGCCTTGTTCGGCTTCGCGCTTCGCGGCGTCGACCTTGAAGTCGCGCGCCGGCACCTCGGGATCGAGAATCTGCTTAAGGCAAACAGCAATCTTCATGCTACTTCTGGTCCTCGCACGCGTGACGCAGCACGCCGCCTGTCATGATCTTGGTGATTTCGTCGACAATCTGGTCGTGATTCAGCGGGCCGTCCGTGCGATACCAGCGCGGCAGCCAGAGCAGTGCCCCGAACAGACAGAACGTCGCCGTGGTGGTGTCAACGTCGCGCAGCTTGCCGGCACTCTTCAAGGCTTCGAGCGTGCCGCGCACGAAGTCCATATAGACCCGCTTGCGATCAAGAATCTGCTTGCGGTGCTTGGGCTTCAGCCCCTCGATCTCGTCGGTGAGGATCGTGATCGCCTTGTTTCCTTCGGTCAGCAGCCGGGCGTGCCGGGCGATGATGCTCTTGAGCCGCTCTTCGGGATCGTCGAAAGCCTGCGATGGCTCGATGACCATGGTTTCGAGCCGCTCCATCGCGTAACTCATGATCGCGTAAAGCAGATCTTCTTTACTCTCGATGTAGTAGTAGAGCCCGGCCTTGGTGAGGTCCACCGCGGCCGCGATGTTGCTCATGCTGGTGGCGTCGAACCCCTGTTCGTGGAAGATCTCGGCCGCCTTGGTATAGATGTCGATCGTGCGGTCGTTTTCCGGCGCGACGGCGGATTTCTTGGCACACATAGGCGGCGGCTGCTGGGGCAAAGGGGAGTGAGAACCGGTGATTTGTGCCTGTTGATCGCCGCACAAAACCGGCTCCGAAGAGATTCTACCGACCGTCCGGTTAGTAAATCTCAAATTCCGGGGCCCGTCAAGGTAGCGGCCGGTTTTTGCGCGGCGTGCGGGGAATTGGGGAGGGCATTCCGCTCAGTTGGCCGAGACAACCGGGTGCCACAGGTGGCC
The DNA here is from genome assembly GCA_041741015.1 of Pirellulales bacterium. Taxonomy (GTDB): domain Bacteria; phylum Planctomycetota; class Planctomycetia; order Pirellulales; family PALSA-1355; genus JALHMI01. Next base: position 11,512 of record JBGSKX010000300.1, on the reverse strand, counting down.
GCCGTGGCGGCTCACCCGTGTTCGGCGGGGGAATAGCAGCACGAATTGCGGGGGCAGGCCTACTTAAGTTTTAAACGGCACAGGTGACTGCTTCGCAGCACTTGCGGCACCCGGAGGCCATGCTCGGCTTGCCAATGCCCAGCGCATAAAAAAAGCCCGACGCAGCGGAAACAACTCTGGCGACACTTAGAGTCCGCTGCTAATCGGGCTGGGGATCGCGATTGCCAGGTACTGCAACTGCTTTCACCGGCAGAACAGTAAAGCAACGACCGTGCCAGAGCACATCGACAAGAATGCGCGAACGTGGCCTAACCGATTGTGCAGGCAAGCGTTAAGCCGAAACACGGCAGTTCGCGATGAGGCGCGCCAACAGCTGGTACGCGCGTAAAGGTGCGATCCAATTGATGACAGAGTGTCGTCAGCGTGTGCGAAACACGACGTGACTTAGGCCGTGCCGTCGGCCGGGCGCGGAGTGGTACGAAGCTGTTCGAGCGAGCGTCCCAGCCGCTTCTTGGCCTGCGGCTTGCCAAGCGTGGGCTCGCCGGTCATGGGGGGCAGCGACCTGGGCGTTGCGTCACGCAGCACCGCGGCCAACTGCGGGTTGATGTCTTCGCCTTCGCTCCCGGTGCCGATCTGCTCGATCGCATCCGAGAATCCCAGCAGCACGCTGCGGCGAACGCTTTCCCGAATCCAGCCGAACACGCCCAGATTGCCGTTGCTCATGTGATCACCCGTCGAGAATCGCATCGAACTTGAATCTCCAGCCGCGCGCTGAAAACGCATCGCACGGGGCCGCAGATAGTATCGGCGAGTCGGGGCGGGCAAAAGAGCAGTTGCCAAAAACGGGGCGAGCCGCGCGGAGGTGAGTCCGCGCGGCTCGCGATTTACGTCAGGCATGCAAGCAGGTTGCACGCGGTCACTAGCAACCGTTTGCTAGTGGCGTGCGACGGGTGCGCCGCCGAGCGACGGTGAGCAATCCGGCAATGCCGAATCCCATTAGCGCCCAGGTCGAGGGTTCAGGCACGCCGATCGCCGCGTAAGCGCCGATGCCCCGGTTGAACTCCTCTTCGGTCATGCCCAGCGTTCCAATGGCATAGAACACGTCGGACGTGCCGTAAGTGGTCGCTCCCGTCGAGCGAACCTGGAAACCGACTGCGTAGAGGCCATTTGGAGCGCCGAGCGGCAGATTGACCGTGGCCGAATTGTGAAAGCCCAGGTTGCCGTTGTAACCGCCGCCACTGGCGAGATTACCGCCCGCGACAAACGTCGAGTCCTTGTCGACGACGAACGCATTGCCGCTGCGTACGATCGTCGCGGCGACCGTGGCATCCGAGAATCCACTGACCGGTTCCCAGTACATCAGCGGACCGACGAGGTCGAAACCCCAGGTCGAACCGAGGGCGACTCCGTTCGGCGGATCCGTGGGACCAAAGGAAACCGTGTACTGCAGTGAGTCCGTCGTCACGGCGTTGGCCGTGTAGGAGCCCAACTCGAAGACGGAATCGTCCTGGCCGACCGGGTCGGGCACGAAGCCGTAATAGGCCGTCGAGGTCATCGAATACTTCGCGGCCGGATCAATGACAAACGCCGTATGCAGGCCGTGTGCCAACGTAACGGCCGGCGCGGAGGCAAGAATCAGAGCGGTCAGAATCAGCTTTTGAAAGTTCATCATGGAAGTAAATCTCGTATCGATATTTGTGTTGATGGTGAGAAAAAACGAACTCAATTCAAGAATTGGCAACGCGCTTTAGACGCGTGCGTTGCGGGATCGCCGGAAGGCCACGAGGCCCAGTCCGGCCAGGGCGAACAGCACGACGCTGGATGGCTCGGGAACCGCGACGTTGTAGAGGTCTTCGGCAATGCCCGGCAAACTTTGCACGGGCATGCCGTTGTTGAACACGGCTACGAACGGATCCGACGCCAGATACGGTTGACCGAGTGCATCGACCCCCGTCAATTGCATCGAGAGGGCATACACGCCGATTGGCACTCCCCCCGGAACGTTGATGGCGTAGCTGAGCTGATGCTCGAACTCGCCCAGGCTTCCACCTGCGTATTCGCCGACCAGGAAGCCGGTCTGAAAACCCGAGGTACCGGTCACGGTGACCGAGCCGGGGATCAGAAAGTCCTGCGGGCTGATCAACATATCCACCGGCGAGGCGACGGGATCGCCAACGCCTGTCGAGTAGAGCAGCGGCCCGAGCACGTTGAAGCTCACTTCAGCTCCGCTCGAAAAGCCGCTTTGGGCTTCAAATCCAGGATGGTCAGACGATTTGAAGGTGGCCGGTCCCAGCAGGGACTGCACCTTGTAAATCGACAGTCCGCCCGCAGTCGGATCATCGGAGGCGAGTTCAAGCTTGTTTCCGATGACCGAAACTCGAAAGCCATGTGCGTGCACTTGCGGGGCCGATGTGGCGGCAAGAACCAGCAGCAGGGCCAGGATTAACTTCTTCATGTCAATAAAGTCCTTGGAGTCACGGTTGTGATTCATTTGTAGTTCAGTACTTTCGCTTCGAGGTTGGGTCGGGCGAAGTTATTGCCTTTCGCGACGCCTAGCGGCTTCCACGATTCAATGTCCTGCTCCACCCAACGCCCGATCGTTTCTTTCGAAATCGTTTCCACGTGGCCATCTCCGTACAGGTAGTTGGCCGATTCGACATGCCGCTCGATGTTGATCTCGTTGAGCATGTAGTCCCAGACCTGGTTGTGCTGGATCCGCAGGGGCAGATACCAGAGCGAGCTGTGGACGTGCTCCTTCGTGATGTCATCCGCTGGGCGCTGGTCCGAGCCTTCAAAAATCATCAACAGTCGGCTGGTTTCCTGCGTCTTGTTGATGTTCGTGACACTTCCCTTGATCTTCGGATTCGAGACGTACTCGTTGATCACGTAGGAGGTGCCGGGCGGATCGGCCACCAGGCGATCGTGACCGGTCAGGTCGTCCTGACAGATCCGAATCGCATCGACGCTTTCCATGTAGGGAGCCAGTTCCACGACCCACGACCGGCGTTTGACCAGGCCGTTATCGTCGTAGACGTCCTGATGACTGGTGAACGGAAACCGTCCGCCGTGCGTGTCGCAGAACGTTTGGATCGCGAGCCCGATCTGCTTGAGATTGCTGATGCAATGCGTGCGCCGCGCGGCAGCACGCGACATCTGTACCGCAGGCAGCAGAATCGCGATCAACATGCCGATGATGGCAATCACCACCAGCAGTTCGACTAACGTAAAGCCACGACGTGTCATCGGGCACACTCCCAACCGAACCGCGCCGCAGGCATTCTCGAGAGGTTTCACAGCAAACCTGGTGGCAAGAACCTTGCCCCATGGCGAGCTACCGCTTGCGATGGACGTTGCACGCGGAACGCACAGCGACCATGAAAATGCCTGCCTGGACAAAACCACGCAGAACGACCGCTTAGCTGCGCGGCGGTGGTACGTCCGGTTGACGTGAAACGACGAGAGTCGTGTCGTTCAGAAGTGTCGTTTCGCCCGCGGGAGCCCAATCGAACTCCCAAAGGTCGCAAATTTCAAGCGGCAAGTTTGCGCCGCTGGTGATCCAGAGCGTGGTCAGGCCTTGGCACTTCTGGGCCTGGATGGCGTTGACCCACACGAAGCCGCGTGCCTGCTCCGCGGCGGGCGAAGCAGCATCATCGCATTTGCCGCCACGCTGGCAGCAAGGGCCGCTAGCGGTGGACTTTTCAGCTTGCGCGGCCTTCGCTTCCAAAGCCGCCATCGTTGCCGGGGGCAGCTTGACGGCGTTCTTACGCGCCCAGGCCAGGCGTTCGGCCGGTGTATTGCAGCAGCAATTGTCCAGGCACTGCGCGGCCGACTGGCAGCCGCAGGCATGTCCCTGGCAGGGGAAGGGAACCGACCCGTCCTGCCGGACGGCTGCCGGCAACGGCAGCGGATAGCCCACAATGCTCGCCACGTACGCCAACAGCGCCAGGCCGGTGATCAGCCGGCGGGCTCGCGTGGCGGTCGAAGTAAATGGGCGGGAGAACATCAAGGGTGCTTGTTCGTCGGGGATTGCGGCCCATCGCGCGCGAACTCACAAATGGGAGCTCTAGCACGGCGAAAACTGGCCGCGGAAGTTGGGAAGAAGATCCTTCGGGAAAGCCTCTAGCATCCGTGCGGAGCGAAGCTTTTAGAGCGTCACGAGCTAACTCTTGTGGCCGAAGTTCTGCGGAGAATCGATAAACTGCGGTGACCTGACCGCCAGTCCCGCCAAGACTAGATGGACGCGGGCTGCTTGTCAAGCAAATCGGTTTGGCGGGCACCTTGCAGGTCACTGGAAGATACCCGGTTGGCAGGGACGCGGGTTTCGGCAATCCCGGGGAACTTGCGTGGTTTCCGCTTGCGACAATTCCAGGTTTTTCGCTAATCTCGCCTTAGCACACTGAGCAGCCAGTTCGACTTGCGATTCCCCTCTCCCTTGGCTGCTGACGGGACGAAAACTCCCCGGTTCCTTTGCAAGCGAGACTCCGCGATGGATCGATGCTGCGCGCCTACCCGAGCCCGCCGGGCTTTCACGCTCGTGGAACTGCTGGTTGTGATGGCGATCATGGGCCTACTTGTGGCCCTGTTGATTCCGGCGGTTCAGAGTGCCCGCGAATCGGCTCGCCGCTCGCAGTGTTCCAGCCACCTGCAACAAATCGGTGTCGCCCTGCATTCGTATCACGCGCGGCATCGGGCGCTTCCCTCGGGCTACGTCTCGCAGCCTGATCCGATGGACCGCGACGATCTGGGCCCAGGCTGGGGTTGGGCTTCGGCGCTGCTCGACGATTTGGAACTGGGAACTTTGAAGCCGGGCATCGACGTTCGCCAGCCGCTTGAGCATCCTGAGAATCTCGCGGCCCGGACGACTAGCGTGGCGATTTTTACCTGCCCGTCGGACGGGGAGTTTCGCCAGCAGCTGCATGTGACGTGTTATGACGAGTCGCTGCCGGCTGTTGACGTAGCCGGTTCGAACTACGTGGGCAGCGTGGGCACGGTGAGGCAAACTTGCAAGGTCTGCCGCGACAAGTTCGACGGCGTCTTCGGTCGCAACAGTCGCACGCGGCTCGATGCGATCGTGGACGGCACGACCCAGACGTTCGCCGTTGGCGAGCGCAATCACCGCCTTTCCAGCCCCGCTTGGAGCGGTGTGGTGGCCAAGAGCATCATCACGGACAACACGCTGCACGACAAACTCGCCGCCGGGCCGGCCTATGTACTGGGGAGCACCTTCCTGCACGGCGACCAGGAAGAATTGGAAGAGCGCAGCCAGGACACGGTGGCCGAGATTTTCGGCGCCGACCATCGCGGCGTGATGAACTTCCTGTACTGCGACGGTAGTGTGCGGGCCGTCAGCGTCGAGATCGAGGACCGCGTCTACCTGGCCCTCTCGACTACCAAGGACCAGAAGCCCGGCGAGGGGATCGTCCACTATTCGCCGAATTATTGAGGCGTGTCGCCGAACCGCCGGCTTGTCCGGAGTGTCGGGTCATAAGCCCCGGTCCTAATCGCCAATCCTACGCGTACCCCGCGCGTGATATACTTGGATCGCCCGCCGCGGATTCCTGCTGACAAGCGGCCTGTTTCTGCCCACGATTCGGTTGCCATGATCCTGTTGATCGATAATTACGACTCGTTCACCTACAACCTCGTCCAGCGCCTGGGCGAGATCGATCCCACGCTCGATCTGGAGGTGCATCGCAACGATCAAATCACGCTCGATGAGATCGCGGCCCGTAAGCCTACGCATCTGATCATCTCGCCGGGGCCGTGTACGCCCAGCGAGGCGGGCATCTCCTGTGCCGCTGTCGAGCGCTTCGCCGGCAAGCTGCCGATCCTGGGCGTCTGCCTGGGGCATCAATCGATTGGCCAGGCCACGGGCGGAACGATCGTCCGCGCCAAGCGGCTCATGCACGGCAAGACCGATTGGATCTATCACGACAACCAGGGACTGTTCGAAGGTCTTGAGAATCCGCTGCAAGCCACGCGCTATCACAGCCTCGTGATTCAGCCCGACACGCTTAGCCCCGACTTCGTCGTGAATGCCTGGAGCGATGCGCCCGACGGCTCGCGCGAGATCATGGCTATCCGTCACAAGGACTATCCGCTGTTCGGGCTGCAGTTCCATCCCGAGAGTTTTCTCACGCTTTCGGGCACGCGGCTACTGGAACGGTTCCTGGCGACGTGCATGCCTGTCGCGGCCCGAGCTTAAGCGAGCGCACTGATGCAGAGCGTCGACGAAGCTTTGGCGCAGGTGCTGAAGGCCGCTCATTCGCGCTCGCCGGTGAAGGTGGCTGCGCGTGATGCCCTGGGATTGGTTCTAGCCGAAGACGTCACGAGCGACGTCGATTCACCGCCACATGACAAGTCAATCGTCGATGGGTACGCGATCGTCGCCGCTGATCTTGCTGCGGGGCCGGCCGAGTTTGAGGTGCTGGAAGAAGTCACCGCCGGTGATGTACCGCACGAGCGCGTCGTTTCCGGCGCGGCAGTCCGCATCATGACCGGCGCACCGCTACCCGACGGCGCCGACAGCGTGGTGATGGTCGAGCAGTCCCAGCTGCGAGCTGGAAACGGCAGCACGCTCGGCCGCGTGCTGCTCAATCCGAGCAAGGTCACGCGCGGTCAGAACATCATGCGGCGTGCAGTCGCGATGGCGCGCGGCGATAGGGTGCTCTCGACGGGACACGTTTTGCGAGCAATCGAACTAGGACTGCTCGCCGAGGTGGGGCGCACGGAAGTCCTCGCCATCCCGCGGCCGCGGCTAGCGGTGCTGGCCACCGGCAACGAACTTGTGCCGCCCAGCGAAAAGCCAGCGCCCGGAGAGATTCGCAACAGCAACAGCCCGATGCTCGTCGCCGCGGCTCAGACGGCTGGCGCCGAAGCGATTGACCTCGGCATCGCGCGCGATGAACAGAGAGATCTCGAGCAGCGGATCGCCCAAGGCCTTGAAGCCGACGTGCTCGTGCTCTCCGGCGGCGTTTCGGCGGGCGTGCTCGACCTGGTGCCCGCCGTGCTTAGTTCGCTGGGCGTCGAACCCGTCTTTCACAAGATCCGGATGAAGCCCGGCAAGCCGCTGTGGTTTGGTGTCAAGCGGCACGACGCCCGGCGGACGACGCTCGTGTTCGGGTTGCCCGGCAATCCGGCGAGCAGCTTCGTGGGTTTTGAGCTTTTCGTGCGGCCAGCGATTGCCAGGCTCTCGGGCCGAAGTGTCAGTTCACATGAAGCACCCGCGCAACTCGCTGTGGAGTTCACGCACCGCGGCGACCGGCCCACATTTCATCCGTCGGTGCTCGAGGAGCAGGGGGGCGAGCGGATCGTTAGGCCGCTTCGCTCGCAAGGCTCCGGCGATTTGCGCGTCTGGGCCGAGGCCGACTGCCTGGCTTGCTTCCCGGCCGGCGACTACTCGCTAGCGGCGGGTGATGAAGTTCACGTCCGCAAGCTGTCGTAGCACACGGCGATCGCTCTGGGCAAACGCTGCCGATCCCCCTACGCTTAAACGTATGGGAACCGCCCAGGTCGAAAGCCGCCGAAAGAACATAGCCGCAGCCGGCTCGCCGCTATCCGCTGCGCCGCGCGCGGTCTGGTGGCAAGGGACGTTTGCCGTTGCGATGTATGGCCTGCTGCTGCTGTGGGCCGCGTTTCCGCCGCTCGAGCTGTGGCCGCTCGCCTGGCTGGCCCCGGTGCCGTGGACGCTCTTGATCATGCGACCGGCACTCGCTGGCCGACGGCCGTATCGCACGCTCTGGCTGGCGGCGTTCCTCTTCAACCTCGCACTGTACTACTGGGTCACGCTGCCGCACTGGGCCACCAGCTTCGGCTGGCTTGCGCTATGTTTTTATCTGGCGTTGTACTTCCCGCTGTTCATTGCGATCACTCGCGCGGCTGTGCATGTGGTGCGGCTTTCGCCGCTTGTCGCGGCGCCGATCGTCTGGACGGGACTCGAATTCGCCCGCTCGCACTTGCTCACCGGTTTTAATATGGGAGCGCTTGCGCACACGCAGTATCGCGTGCCGCTGGTGTTTCAGTTCAGCGATCTGGCCGGCAGCTACTTTCTTAGCTTTCTGATCGTCCTGGTCGGCACTTGTCTGGGGCAGGTGTTTCTCACCGCGAATCGCCGCGTCACGTGGTGGCCGCTGGCGCCGCTGGCTGCCGCGCTAGTCGTCGTCTTGGCTTACGGCAACTGGCGGCTCGACCAGCAAACCACTTCGCCCGGTCCAACGGTGGCCCTCGTGCAAGGTTCGATCGACATCGACATGAAGCACGATCCGGCCGAAGCCGCGGCGATCTTGCAGCAGTATTACGGACTGACGCGCGACGCTGTCGAGCGGCACGGTCAGTTCGATCTGGTGGTCTGGCCCGAGACAATGTTCCGCGATGCGTGGCGCGTGTTTGCGCCGGACTACGTTCCGCCCGAGGGAGTGACCTGGACGGTCGAGCAAGGCAAGGACGTCAGCCGGCGAAACATTTCCGAGCTCGTCGGCCCGCTCAACTCGCCATTCTTGATCGGCATCGACACCTGGTACTACAAGCCGGGCGGCGTTGACGCTTACAACTCGGCGTTGCTCACCGATCGCGGCGGGATGGTCGTGGGCCGCTACGACAAGGTCCATCTGGTGCCGTTCGGCGAATATGTGTGGTTCGCCGATTGGGTTCCCTGGCTCTACAAGCTCACGCCGCTGCACGGCGGATCGAAGAGCGGCTCGGGGCCCGTCTGCATGGAGAGTGAGGGAGTGCGTTACGCGCCGAACATCTGTTACGAAAACACGCTGCCGCACTTCATTCGCCGGCAGGTTGCCGAGCTGCGCGCCGCGGACCAGGAGCCCGACGTCCTGGTGAACCTGACCAACGACGGCTGGTTTTGGGGCTCGGCCGAGCTCGATATGCACCTGGCCTGCGCCGTGTTCCGGGCCGTCGAATGCCGGAAGCCCTTCCTGATTGCGGCCAATACGGGCTTTTCGGCGTCGATCGACTCGGACGGGCGGATCCTCGAGCAAGGGCCTCGACGGGACACGGCGGTCCTGGTGGATCGGGTTCGGATCGATTCGCGGCGCAGCCCTTACCTGGTGCTGGGCGACTGGCCGGCCGGGCTGTGCCTGGTGCTCAGCGGCGGATTTGCCCTCGCCGGTTGGCGCAAGCGGCGGGCCGACCGTCGGCTGGCGGACTGACCGTCGGTGCATGGCCTGAGAATTCGCCGGGATTTCGACAGGCCGGGTCCGGCTGTAGGGTTTCCCCAAAGTCCGTAGGCCTCCGGAAGTGAAACTATTTGATTGACTTCCGAAAGACGGGGAAATTATACTGGGGGCTGGCCCGCCCTCGCGGAGTTATCTCCTGTCGCTGTCGTGACTTGTGTCGCGGTTGTGAAAGCAGAGTTTCGAGAGAAACCCGCCGCGGGTCACTCCTGTCGTACCTGTCGGAAGTCTTTCCCGGTCTATCACTATCGGATTGCCAAGCCAAGGTTGAGCGCGAAACCCTTGCTGGGTAGAGCATCTCGGCTGGTTTGCTTGCGGAAAACACGCTATGAACCTCGTCGGCAAGATCCTTGTGGTGTTTATCTTCTTCGCGAGCGTGGCGTTTATGTCGTTCGCCGTCGCCGTATACGGCACGCATCAGAATTGGAAAGAGAAGGCCGCGGCAGAAGCTCAGCGTGTGCAGAATCTGCAGACCACGCTCAGCGAGCGCGAAGCGGAGAAGAAGACGCTCGAGGCGCAACTGCAAGCCGAACGCGATGCTCGCAATCAAGCGGTTGCCAAGCTGGAAACCGAACGAAACAACCTCGCCACAGAACGCGACGGGCTCGTCAAGCAGCGCGACGCACTCTTGGTGAAAGATAAAGAAGCCGTGGCGGCTCTTGATACCGCTCAACAGAACCTCGCCCGGCTGACCAAGGAAGTCGAAGGCCTGCGCGGCGAGATTCGCACCACCCAGGACGAGCGCGACAAGGACTTTGAACGAGCGGTCGAACTGACCGATCAGATTCACCAGGCCCAGGGCGAAGTTCGCCGGCTGGAGGAACGACGCATTCAACTGGCGGCCCAACTGGCTTCGGCCAACCTGGTGCTTGATCGCCACGGATTGCACAAAGACATGTCGGTCGACGGCCTCCCGCCGCAGCTCCGCGGCAAGGTCCTGGCCATCAATCGCGACAACATGCTGGAGATTTCACTCGGCAGCGACGACGGTTTGCAATCCGGTCACACGCTCGAGATCTTCCGCGGCAGCAAGTATCTGGGCCGCATGGAAGTTCTGCACGCCACCAGCGATCGAGCCGTCGGCAAGATTATTCCGGGCTACAAGAAGGGCATTATTCAGAAGGACGACGATGTCGCCACTCGGTTTAAAGTCGGGTAAGAAAAAAGACGCCGAAGCAGTCGACGCCGCAAAGCCTTCCAAGGCCGACAAAAAAGCGGCCAAGGCTGCCGCCGCTGCTGAAAAAGCTGCGGCCAAGGCTGCCGCCAAAGCCGGCAAGGCCACGGCTGCCGCCGCCGGTCGCGGTGTCGTCGTCGAGAAGCCGCCCGCAAACATCTACACGGCGCTGCTGGCGCTGTCGTTTGTTGCGATCGTAATCGCGTGCATTTGCCTGTACGCCGAGATGAGTGCCTACGAATTCAATTTCAAAGCGCGTTAAACGCAGGAATCCAAGCACGCAGGGAAGCTGAAGCGCGCGAAGTTTACCAATCCTCCTACCGGGAGCAAGGATGCTCCACCGTATTCGTGGACTGCTGGGCTCGGACCTGGCAATTGATCTGGGCACGGCCAACACGCTGATCAGCGTCGTGGGCGAGGGGCTCGTGTTGAATGAGCCCTCGGTCGTCGCCGTCGAGGAAGGCACCAGTCGCATTCTGGCTGGCGGTCGAGCCGTCGGTCATCTCGCCCGACAGATGCAGGGCAAGACCCCGCAATCGATCGCGGTCGTCCGGCCGCTCGGCGATGGCGTGATCCAGGACTTCAAACTCTGCGAAGCAATGCTCCGCTACTTCCTGCGCAAGGCCCAGGGCAGTGGCTGGCACGGCCGGCCGCGCGTGCTCGTGGCAGTCCCGGGGTGCATCACTCCGGTCGAGAAGCGCGCCGTGTTCAACAGCACCCAGCGAGCCGGCGCACGCGAGGTACTCGTGATCTCCGAAGGCCAGGCCGCGGCCATCGGTGCGGGTCTGCCCGTGGCCGAGCCGGTGGCCAGCATGATCTGCGACATTGGCGGCGGCACGACCGAAGTTGCCGTGCTCAGTCTTGGCGAGACCGTCGCGCAGCAGTCTATTCGCGTCGGTGGAGACGCCATGGACCGCGCGATCGTCGAGTACTTGCGCAGACACTACGCCTTGCGCGTAGCGCCCATGGCGGCCGAGGCGCTTCGCATCAGCATCGGCAGCGCTGCTCCGCTGGCCAACGAGCTCTCGGAGGAAGTTCGCGGCGTGGATGCCATCAGCCGCCTGCCGCGTAAGGCCACGATCACCAGCGAAGAGGTTCGCGAAGCGCTGGCCGTGCCGCTCGCGCAGATCGTCGATGCGATCAAGGCCACGCT
>JBGSKX010000299.1:0-6545 GCA_041741015.1 Pirellulales bacterium | reverse complement strand
AACACGCCCAGGGGCTGGGGCTGGTGCTGGGGCTGGTGCGGACACAGTGGGAGCAACGCCCGCAACACCGCCCAAGACCGATTGCAGGGCCTTGGCGGCATCTTGGCCGCTGATGTTCACGTGAATGTCGCGAGCCGCGGTCATCCGCATGTCCTCACCGCTCTGTGGGGCCCCGCTGTAGCTCTCGCCCAGCAATACCTTTTGCTGGGCCTCGATCGTCGCCGCATAGGCCGCGTCCTCGGTCTCGAGGGTGCGGCGAATGCTTTCAACCCCGCCCATGATCCCCAGGCGGCGAATGTTCTCACGCAGCTCCATTGCCTCCCGGACTGCTGCCTGATCCAGTTCCAGCTCCGTTTTCGGGGGCGGGACTTCCGCTTCCGCCGTTTCCGGTGACGAGTTTATCGAACTCACTGTAATCCCCTTTTGCGAACCCCTGCGCTGCGGCGGTGCGAAGCCGACTCATGAACGTCAGTCGTTCGTTGTACCCAGCCACTGCGGCGGTTCTGTCGATGACCTTGTGTTCGTGCTTGGTTTCGGCCGGCGGTGTTTCCGGCGCTGACGGTGCTGGTTGATTTGATGCCGCCGGGGCCGTGTCAGCTAAGACCTCGGCCCAGGCGGAGAAGATCGTTGCCCTGAGCTTACTGACCACAAACAGCGATTGCTTTACGGGGCTCGACGCGAAGTCGGGCGCCTCGTAAAGCTGAGTTGAAAGCTCATCGAGCTTCGTTACTTCACCGCGGAATTTGTCGATTAGTTCGCTCATGGCCCCTACTCTTTTAGGACTTTAAGTCCCCGAAACTACTTCGGGAGACGGAGGATCTTGTCGATGGCCCGCGCCTGTTGCGGCGAAGGCTCATCAATCATCCGAGCTGCCGAGTGCCGAACAATGTTGTTCGAGCTGGCGATGTTGCTCTTGATCTCCGCCATGTGCAGAGAGTGGGAGGCGTGCATCGACGACTGCAGCTTGGTGACTACGTTCGGTGGCATTGCCATCGGCGTAACCCCTTTCAAAAAGCTGGTTAGTAATCAGACGAAAAACGATGCCCCAGCGGGACGGCTAGCGAACTAGACCGTGCCCTTTTGGAGGATCATCTCAGCGGCGGCCGCCTCGATGGGATCTTCCTGGTTGAACTTCCGCGCGCCGCTGTGACGCACGATGCTGTGAGCGCTCTGGGCGTTGGCGCTGGCTTCGTGCATCAGGGCGTCGTCCGCCGCGAGCTGCGAATCCAGCAACAGACCCAAGCATTCCGGTTCAAGATCGGCACCTGCCATGATCTTGCACTCCTTTGCAAGGAACCACACTTTCCGCGCCGCTTAACCGGGGGCGCGGACCCCGTTGTTCCGCTATCGCTGGGCGATTTGTTTCAATCGAAGCGAGAGCGGTGTTTTGTTGTTGAGCGGGACGCTCACTACGTCGCCGATCTGCTTGCCGTTGTCGTCGACGATGCGGACAGGGAGCGTCAGCCGCTCCTGAATCGCGTCGGCAAGCTGCTCGACATTGACCGGCTCGGGCTCGGGTCGATCTTTGATGTCGTTGATCGCAATCTCAAATGCTTGCAGTCGGTCGCCGATACTCACGAGAGCTGCCGCGATTTTTTCGGGTTCGCACTTACACTGCTTCCCGGGATCGCATTTGCAATTCCCTGCGTCGGTACAGTTGCAGTCCTTCGCGGGCTTACTGGCGACCTGCACCGGCTGTGGGGCCGCTGGTCGCGCTACCGGCCATTCAGCCGCACGCTGGGCGTACATCGGTTGCCTTGCGGGCATGGCGCCCATACCGGTACTGCAGTTGCCGCTAGCGCAGTTCATGTGCTTGACGCCCGCTTGATCCGCGACGACCACGGGTTCGCCGGGGCTCGGTCGCCAGCCATCATCTTGAGCGGAAGCGTAGGTGTTGCTGTCAATCTGCTGTGCGGGTGCAAGGCCAGCCACGAGCATCAGCCCGAGGCAGGCGAGAGCGACGATAAGGAACCTTGGCCAGGCCATTACGGAGTCTCCTTGAGGGTTGAGTAGCGAGAGTTGGGGTGCTTGTTGGGGTCGTAGGCAGCGACGATGCCGGCGTCGAAAAGTGACCGCCGATATTGCGTCTGAATCGTGCCGCCGTTGTAGGAAATGGTTCGCGGGTCGAACGGGTGGAACGTGAAAATCCCGTCACTGCCGCGGATATAGCCGTACCATCCACGGGGCTCGTCGAACTGATCGACGTGCTTGAGCGTGTGCTCGTGGCACTTCGCGCAGTGGGCGTGAGTCCCGCCGAGGAATGTCCCGGTGTAGCCAGCCGGAACAATGCTGAACCGCTGCGCGCTTTGCGGCGCGAAAGCAATGCCGCCACCATGAGTAGCCCACGGGTCACCTAGCGCTGACTTGAAGGGGGTTTCGTCCAGCAGCTCGATCACGGTTGATTCAGGAAGTGGCGGCAGCGTCTCGCTCAGGGCGGCAGACGCGAATGCTCGCCGGCGATGGCGATCGACCAGCCGGCCGACCGTCAAGGCGGGTTGTTTCGTCATCTTCGTGGCGGACTGGGGGTCGACCTCTTGCAGCCGCTTGACGAAGCTGTCGCGCGATGGGAATGGCCGCAGAATGTCCACGTCCCAGTAGCCCTCTTGCCGGATGCGAGTCCGCAGCTCGAACACGTGCAAGCTCCCGCGCGAGTCTCGGATGGCCAGGGCCTCGCCGAGAATGGCATTGCGGGGGAAGATCCAGCGATAGCCCGAGTGCGGACCGTCGCCAGAGCCGTAGAGCACGTCGTTGTAGACCACGACCGGCCAGGGACGGCCGTCGTCCTGCTTGGGCAGCCACAGCAGCTTGAAGCTCGTTGTATCGGCCTCAGCAGCGTCGAGGCCGCCCGGCACGCGCCAGGGGAAGTCGACATTGCCGTTGCCGCCAAGGCCGTGCGGGAGATGGTTGTCGGTCGGGTCACCGCTGATGTTGTACTTGGGGCTGTGCAGCGTCGTCTGCCGGCTCACGCCGATGCCTCGACCGACGACGACCAGGCCGGAGTCGGCGTGCTGGTAGGCCGCAGGGATTTCCACGTCCGAATAGAACAGCGTCGTCGGGTCAGCGGTGAGCGCGGCCCATTCCTCGCTCTCAATCTTCGGCAGGCTCGCGCGGCAGTTGGCGAGCTTCTCCGGAGTCATGAGCTGCAGCTGCGCGTGCGCGGTCGCGGCGGTGAAGGCGAGCAGCACTATGGCGATGATTTTGTTCATGCTGCCACCCGATAGGTTTGGGGAAGGTGGATGCCGCTGATAACCTTCGTGAACGATCCGCGAGTCAGATCACCCGGCTCGACCATCCGGCTGTGCAGCAACTTGACGGGAACCCAGTCGGTATCGAAGCGGAGCTCGCCGATCGCGCGGCGGTAGGCCCAGTCAAAGCCGAATGAGCAGAACTTCGGCGACTGCCACGGCGAGGGATTGAAGCCCTGGTCCTGCCCGAAGCCGAGCAGCCGACTGCCGATGTAGGACACGATGGGCAGGTGCATGATCGCGAGTTTGGCGATCCCGCCGTAGTCGTACTCGAGTCCGGACACGCACTGCCGGAACATGATCGTCGCGGCCCGGTCGGCAATCGCGTAGTGATGGCTGTCGGGGAACTCGGGGCGATATACGTCGATCAGGCCCGGGAACTTGCGGACCTGCGACTTGAACGACACGACGCGAGCGCCGGCAAATTCGCGGAACTCGGCGATACAGAGGGTGTCGCCGTGGTCATCCTGTCGCCAGACAGCCATGCCGACGTGCGAGTATTCGCTGCGGCCGACCCACGACACGAGGCTGTCGTTGCGAAACGCTACCAGGTCGCCGTCCCAGATATGCTGGCGGGCGTAGTCGTAAGTGCTCGGCTTGTCATTTGGTTTGGTAGCCACTTTTGGTGCCGCTTCCAATGCACTGCGGACAAGTAACCGTCTCGATCTTCCGGCCGTTTTCCACCACGATCACACGCTTTCCTTTGCATGTCGGGCATGGTGGACCGTCGCTTGGCTTGTACATCGCTTCCCTCCGGTTTGGCGGCCGACGCCCGCTCAGGGTTAGCCGAGCGGGCGTCGCGCCTACCTAAACAGCGTAGGGGCAAAACGCTGTGCTAATGCGGTCAGCTCGCGCTGCCGCTGGTTTGTTTCTGCTTGCCATTGCTCTGCGGGGCCGGCTTGAGTTGCCGCACATAACCGGGCAGCGCGCGAATTTCGTCGATGCTCGGAGCGGTGCCGGAGACCACCATGAGCTTGCCGCCCTTGATTCCGCGCCAAATCCAGTAGAGCCATCGCTTCAATTCGTCGTCGGACACCTGGTCGGCTTCGTAGAGAACCGGATCCTCGACGCGAACCTGCGACCCACCGAACAGCTGCGGGTGATCGCCCGCAACCTTGTTGATGATGCGAAAGGTTGCCGCGAATTCATCGGTCCCGAGCGGGTCGATCTTGCCGAGCCGCCGCTTGGCAGTGTCGACCAGCAGGCGAATACCAGGGATATACGGCAGCTCAGAGAGAGTCTGCAGGGATTCGTGCATCGAGCGTCCGGCGGCGACCGTGTTGTTCCAGCGGCCGCGTAGCTTTTCGTTCAGCGGCGTGAAAATCAGCTGCCGATTTTTCTCCATGCAGACTTCGACAATGAGTGGTTCGTTCGACATTTTGCCCTCTTTCGTTTAGGTAACAACTTCGCGGACGCTGTTCGGTCGCCGCGAACTACAAAATTCCCCGAGCCAGGTCGTCGAGCGACTTGGCCGGGCTGGTGTGTTCGGCCGCAGGCGTCTCGGCGCCCGCATCGCCCTCGCTGTCGGTTTCGGTTTCGAAACTACCGGCATCGGCCGGGGCCTCGGTTGAAATAACCTCGGCGACTTCCTCAGCCGCGGGTTCGACTGCGTCGCCACTCAGGGCAGTGAGTTCGTTGAGCGGGAGCTGCACGGTTGCCCGCACCGACGCGAGCAACGCAACCTGCTTTTCGTCCGCCGGGTCGACCGAGTCGATCCAGTCGTACATGCTGCGGAGGTTCATCGACGGCGTGCTGGCCTCCCGGGGAAGCGGGAGCGGTTCGCCGCCCGAAATGTCGATGCCACAGCTGGCTGCCTTCTTCTGGCAGTGGACCGCGATGGCCTGCGCCGTTGCGGGGCTGGCTGCCCGAATCCAGGCCGTGAACAGGTCGATATTCAGTGTGCGTCGCATGATCGTGTGAGAGCTGGGGTTTGTGTTTATAAGGCCGCCGCCGGCCACGCGAGGTAGCCGGCGGCGGTGACTGTCGCACCGTCAATGCGAGTCGATTAGGACTGCATGTCGTCCATGATGGCGACCGCACCGGCGAGCTCCATCTGGCCGCCGGAACGAGCCCGGACGATCACGAGCCGCTTGTTCTGGCGAGCCAGCTTGGCGTCTTCGGTGACCACGCGGACCTGGAAGCCTGCCCGGCGATAGAACCGGTAGTAGGCCATGTTCGCGAACATCGCAGTCGAGTTGCCGAGCGTCTGGATGATCTTGTACGGATGACCGAGCAGGCTGTAGTCCTCCTCGTTCATGCCGAACACGCGACGCTGGTCGTTCGTGTCGACCTGGATGCTGCGAGCACGCCGGTAGGTCGTCTCGTTGGCGATGAACACCTGACGGGCGCGGGTGCCGGCGTCACGGTATTCCTTCGCCACGCCGAACATCAGCGTTTCGTAGTCGACAACTTCCGGGGGGCCGGTCGTGTCGTTGGCCGACTCGGGAGCGGCCGCACCGACCGTACCCGACACACCCAGCGGCTGGGTCGTGCCGTTGCCGACCGCGATCACGCGATCCATTTCCTTGAGGAACACTTCGCCGTAGCGCTGTTCGATGATCCCGCCCACACCGACCGGGCTGTCGGCCTCGAAGTCGAGACCGCTCTCGATGCCGCCCGTCACCGGGAAGATCGTGGTGTCGAACGCGGCGATGAAGCTCGCCGTGTCGAACAGCGGAATGTCGGTGCCTTCCGACGTACCCCACGAGATCGTCGGGTTGCCGATCGAGAAGCCTTCGATCCGCCGGCGGGTAACCGTGCGGGTCGTGACCAGCGGGAACAGCTCGCCGTGGAGCAGCGGCGTGATGATCGCCGCGTCATCGAACTCGATGGGGACCGCTTCCAGACCGCCCGACGTGGTGTCGTCGAGGAGGGCCTTGATCCACATCTCGGGCATCTTGCCGCCCTTGAGCCACAACTGCGCTTCGTTCGTTTCCTCGTCGAAGCCGACCGGACCCACGAACTTGCATTCGTGGAGGGCGTAATCGACCAGCTGGCGGTCGTGCTCGGTCAACCGGCAGTTGTACGGGACGTTCACGCCGCCGCACGCCTTGTTGACCATGAACTTCAACCACGCACCGGCGATGGCCTTCGTGCGGTCGCTGGGGATGTCCAGCGCGCGGGCCAGGGGATCGGTCGACATGCCCGTCCGAACCTGCGTTCCACCGAAGAACTTCTTCATGTGGATGTTGTTCGAGTGGGTGCCGTACATCGCGGCGGTCGTCGACGCGCTGTAGCCCTCGACGGCCGCTTTGACGCGGATCTGCTGGCTTTCGGCATCGGTGCCGCCAACGCCCGTGC
>JBGSKX010000298.1:0-9043 GCA_041741015.1 Pirellulales bacterium | reverse complement strand
GCTCGCCTGGTAAGTCAGGTCGTGGCCGGTCAGTTCGTCGTCCGGCGGCGGGTAGCCGACAATCGCCACCTGGCAGAGCCGGGGAAAATCGACATGCAGCCGCTCCCAGGCGAGGTTCATTCGCTCGAGCGAGGACGGCAGGCTGGACGTGACCAGCACGTCGGCCGTGGCCAGGTGCTCGTCGAGACGCGCGCGATCGGCCGCGTCTTTCAGGTTGAGCGCGACGACCTGCTGCTGGCCGAGCAGCTCGTCATAGAGCGCGGGGCAGCCGAGCTTGAGCGGATCGCCGCTGGGCGGTTCAACCTTGACGACGCTGGCGCCGTATTGGTGCAGCTTGCCGACTGCGGCGGGGCCTGGGAGGTTAAAGGCGATGGTAACGATCTTGGTGCCGGCGAGTGGTTGCATCAAACCATGCTACTCGACCATTTAACCTCGAAGCAACGGCCGCCGTTGTATTCTGGATTGCGACGGAACATTGGCTATGATGTCGGCAGATGACTCGTCGGTGATCAAAACGGATGCATCTTCGAGGACGCAGATCAATGTTTGACGTGGGATTGCCCGAGGGCCTGGTGCCGGCGGATGCGAAGGTGCAAACCGCCGCGGGCGTGTGTTTTCTGGAAGGGCCCGCCTGGCATCCGTCGGGCGACGTGTACTTCAGCGACATCGCGGGGAACCGGATTCTGAAGCGTTCGGCCGACGGGCTGGTGAGCGTGTTTCGCGCGGACAGCGGTCGTACGAACGGCAACACGTTCGACGGCCAGGGGCGACTGATCAGTTGCGAAGGATCGGAGTTTGGGCCCGGCGGCCGGCGACGGCTGGTGCGCACAACGATAGAGACCGGCGAAGTCGAAGTCCTGACCGATCGCTTCGAAGGAAAACGCTACAACGCGCCGAACGACGTCTGCGTCGACACGCGCGGGCGAATCTGGTTCACCGATCCTTACTACTGGAATGAGCCCGAGAGCTTGGAGCTCGATCATCAGTCGGTGTACTGCCTGGAAGGCGGGCCGGAGTCGCAAGGGGGCAAGCTACGCCGCGTGGCGACGCAGCCCGCGATCGGACGGCCGAACGGGATTGCAATCTCTCCGGACGCGAAGACGCTGTACCTGGTCGACAATCACAACGGCCCGGGGGGCAATCGCAAGATCTGGGCGTTCGACGTCAGCGACGACGGCACGCTCAGTGGGCAGCGGCTGGTGTTCGACTTCGGACGCGGGCGCGGCGGCGACGGGATGCGGCTCGACCGCGCGGGCAACCTGTGGATTGCCGCGGGTGTGCATAAGATTCGCTCGCAGCACGAGACCGAGGAAGTGCAGACGGGCGTGTATGTGATTTCGCCCGAGGGGAAACTATTGGGGCGGATTCCGATCTTCGAGGACGTGATCACGAACCTGTGCTTCGGCGGACCGGAGATGAAGACGCTATTCGTGACGGCCGGGAAATTTCTGTTCCGGATCGAGACGAACACCGTGGGGTACGCGCTGTGGCCGCCGCTGGGCAAGTGAGATGCGCGCCGGAAGAGTTAACCGCGGAGGTCGCAGAGTGACGCAGAGGTAAGGGCAGAGAAGGAAGAGAGAGCAGAGCCAGCGTTTTTGGCCGATTCTCACGGGTTGTTACCCCTGGTTCCGGGCGTGGTAAGATAGTAGGGTTTCGGTAGGAACCCAGTCCCACGCGACATTCGATCCGCCCCCATGGCTCAGGCTGCTAATTCCGATCAACTGCTGGTCGCGCGCATTCGCACGGGCGAGCCCGAGGCGTGGAACGAACTGATCGCGCGGTTCGAGGGTCGGCTGTTGGCGTTCGTCGAAGGTCGGCTCGGCCGGCGGAGTGCGGGCGAGGACGTCGTGCAGGAGACGTTCCTGGGCTTTCTGAACAGCCTGCCGAACTTCGAAGACTCGCGCCCGCTGGAGAGCTATCTGTTCTCGATTGCGGCGCACAAGCTGACCGATCACTTGCGGCGCGAAGGACGGCGGCCGACGTTGCCGCTGGCGACCAACAGTAGCGGTGGCGACTGGGAGCCGCCGGCTGGTGGTCGGGCCGTGTCGAGCATCATGCGGAGCGGCGAACGGAAGGGGCTGGAGGAAGAGGCCCTGGTGCAGGCGCTCCGCGAACAGCTCGAACGGCTGCGCGGGAAGCGCGAGTTTCAGAAGCTGGAGTGTCTCGAGCTGCTGTTCGTGCGCGGGTGGGCGAATCGCGACGTTGCGAATCAGCTCTCGATGAGCGAGCAGCAGGTGGCGAACTTCAAGTTCGAGTTCATCTCGCGGATGCGCACGCTGGTGCGCAAGCAGGGATTGTCGGAAGACGTGTTTCCGGAATTGACAGACCGCACATAGAAGTCATGGCGACGAAGTTCACACAAGCCGATTTGGAAGCCTACCTGGACGAAGCTCTGCCGATGGAGCTGATGGCCCAGGTCGAGGGTGCGCTGCGCGATGATCCGAAGCTGGCCCAACAACTGATGGCGATCAACGGCCGCCGCGACGCGGGGCTGCACTCGCTGGGCGAAATCTGGCGGCGGCATCGGCTCACGTGTCCCTCGCGCGAGCAGCTCGGCAGCTTCCTCTTGGAAGTGCTCGACAAAGACGAGCTCGCGCACATTCGCTTTCACCTGGAAGTCTCCGGTTGCCGGACCTGCCAGGCGAATCTCGCAGACCTGAAGACGCGGCGCGTTGAAGATCGCACGATCGTGGACGGCCGGCGGAAAAAGTACTTCCAGTCGAGTGCCGGGCAGCTCAGGCGCGGGTAGGGTTCGCCGGGCGGCGCTCGTTCACCCTATGCGGGTAGCAGCGACAACTCGTTGTCGGTGTCGCGCAGCGACGGGAGGGATCTGTGAACGCGCTATCGAGACATTGGCTCTAGCTTTCGGGAACGCGTGGCCTGATCCCTCTTGGGCCACCAGGCCCACTGACAACGCGTTGTCAGTGCCACCCGGCGAGTTTCCCCCCGTTCAGAAGGCTTTGGGCGAGTGTGCAAGTTGCTTGCTGGCCGCTGTGCGGGAGGTGAGAATAGACGGGCTAAATACCTGGGGCCCCGAGATTGACCTGCCATGTTGCTTCTGTGTCGTTCCGCTGTCTTGTTCATCGTCTTGGCGGCGCTCGCCATTCTGAATTCCGCGAATGCTGGCGATCTGACCAGTGCAGTGGTGTCGGCTCCGAAGAATCTCTCACCGCGCGAGCAAAAGGCGGTGACGATGCTCGTCGAGGAAGTCGAGAAGCGGACCGGCGTGCGATGGAGTGTGGTGCCCGATAAGCCGGCGAGCGAAACGTGGATCACGATTGTGCCGGCCAAGGCGGATGGCTCGCGCAAAGCTGAGTCGTTTCAACTGACGAGCTATCCCGAAGGAGTGAGTATCTCGGGGGCCGATGAACGCGGGACGCTGTTCGGCATTGGCTATCTGCTGCGGCAACTGCGGATGACGCCGGGCAAGATCACGCTGGCCGACGATCTAAGCGTGGAAACCGCCCCGGCCTATCCCATTCGCGGGCATCAGCTCGGCTATCGACCGAAGACGAATAGCTACGACGCGTGGGACTTGCCGCAGTGGGAGCAGTACTACCGCGACCTGGTGGTGTTCGGTTCGAACGCGGTGGAATTGATTCCGCCGCGCAGCGATGACGCGGCGACGAGCCCACACTTTCCGCGGCCGCCGCTGGAGATGATGACCGGCATGTCGCGGCTGGCCGACGAGTACGGCCTGGACGTGTGGATCTGGTATCCGGCGATGGACAAGGATTACGGCGACCCGGCGACCATCGACTTTGCGCTTAAGGAGTGGGAAGAGGTTTACAAGGCGCTGCCGCGGATCGATGCGATTTTTGTGCCCGGCGGCGATCCGGGTCACACGCAGCCCAAGCATTTGTTCACGTTGCTCGAGAAGCAGACCGCGCTGATGAAGAAGTATCACCCCAAGGCGCAGATGTGGATGTCTCCGCAGGGTTTCACGGCCGAGTGGATGGATGAGTATTACGAGCTGATGAAGGCGGAGCCCGAGTGGCTGAGCGGCGTGGTGTTCGGGCCGCAGGTGCGAGTAAGTCTGCCGGAGCTTCGCGCGAACATTCCGGCGAAGTATCCGATTCGCCACTATCCGGACATTACCCATAGCCGGCAGTGCCAGTATCCGGTGCCGGATTGGGATCTGGCGCACGCGATCACTTCGGCGCGAGAGCCGATCAATCCTCGGCCCAACGGACAGGCGACGATCTTTCGCCTGCTGCAGCCGCACACGATCGGCTTTCTCACCTACAGCGAGGGCTGCAACGACGACGTCAATAAGTTCGTGTGGAGCGGCCTGGGATGGTCGCCGGATGCGAAGGTGAGCGACATTCTGCGCGAGTTCGGCCGGTACTTCATCGGCGAGGACATGGGAGACGACTTCGCCCAGGGGCTGCTCGGCCTGGAGCGCAACTGGCAGGGGCCGCTGCTGACGAATACGAATGTCGACGTGACTCTTGAGCAGTTCCAGGACATGGTACGTCGGGCGACGCCGGAGCAGAAAAAGAACTGGCGATTTCAACAGGCGCTGTATCGGGCTTACTACGACGCTTACGTGCGGCAGCGATTGATTCATGAAACGGAGCTGGAAGCCCGGGCGATGGATGCGCTGCGAGTTGCGCGGGAGACCGGCTCGCTGGCGGCAATCGACCGCGCGGCGAAGATTCTGGCTGAAGCGGACAAGCCGGTGGCGCCGGACTTGCGGAAGCGGGTCTTCGAACTGGCGGACGACCTGTTCGCGAGCATCCAGATGCAAACCAGTGTCGGCAAATACCGGGCGATCTCGATCGATCGTGGGGCGACACTCGATACGGTCGACGTGCCGCTCAACAACCGGCAGTGGCTCGAACAGCGGTTCGCGGTGCTGAAGGAACTCAGTGTCGACGACGAACGGCTGGCGGGGATCGACGAGATCGTGAACTGGACGAATCCCGGGCCGGGTGGTTTTTACGACGACCTGGGGAAAGCGGCCAGCCAGACGCATTTGATTCGCGGGCCGGGCTTTGACGAGGACCCCGCATTTTTGGTTTCGGCGAAGTCGGGCTTTGCTGGGTTCGGACCGATGCGGACGAGCTGGAAGGATCACGGCGAGGCGATGCTCGAACGGCCGCTGCGGATGCGGTGGGAAGGGCTCGATCCGTCAGCCAGCTACAAGCTGCGCGTGACGTACGGCGGTGACGGCGCGGACAAACCGGTGCGTTGCGAGGCGGTGCCCGGCATCGAGGTGCATCCCTATTTGGAGAAGAGGAAGCCGGTGGGGCCTTTGGACTTCGACTTGCCCGTCGAGGCCATCCAGAGTGGCACGCTGGAGCTGGCCTGGCATGGGCCGAAGGGGCGCGGCGGCAACGGACGGAACACGCAGGTCTCTGAGGTGTGGATCATTAAGAAGGACACAGCGGGAAGGACGAAGGATGAATAAGACGCTGATGATGAGTCTGGCGGTGGGGCTGTTCGTGCTCGGTGTGAGTGCAAGTTCGGCCGAAGGGCTGCGCGTGGGAGCCGCGGCGGTGAATATCGCGGCGGATGACTCGATGGTCATCGGTGGCGGCATCGGGCCGGGAAAAGCCACCGGGCAGGAAGGCGAACTGCGAGCCGTGGCGACGGTTATCTCGCAGGGGGAAGGATCCACCGTGGCGATCGTGGCGTGCGACGTGCTGTTCGTCGAGCGCGATTTTATCGACCGGGCGCTCGCGCGTATCGAGAAGCAGACCGGCATTCCGGCGGCCAGCGTGCTGGTGAACGCCACGCACACGCATCACGCGCCGACGACTTCGACGGTGCATGGCTACGAGCGCGAAGTGGAGTTCGTCCGCAGGTTGGAAGACGCGATCGTTCTGGCGGTCGAAACGGCTGCGGCGAATGCGCGCGACAGCGATAACGTGCAGATGCTCTACAAGCTGGGCGAAGAGCGAACCGTAGGGGCGAACAGTCGGGTGCTGCTCTCGGATAATACGATCTTCTGGATCGGCCCGATGGACGACGCGGTGCGGCACACCGGGCCATTCGATCCGCAGCTTCCGGTGCTGGCGTTCCGCAACGGAGCAGATGACAAGCTGCGAGCCCTGCTGTTCAATCATTCGACGCACACGATTGGCACGCGTCAGCCGGGCGTGCGCTCGCCCAGTTTTTATGGTCTGGCGGCGCAGGAGTTGGAGGGCGAGCTAGGCTGCCCGGTCGAGTTCCTGGAAGGGGCGTCGGGTTCGACGCACAACATTCAGCCGGTGCCGGTGGATGCAGCCATCAAACGGATGAAAGCGGCCGTGCTCACGGCGCTGTCCGAGGCCGAGCCTCAGGAAGTCAAGCGGGTGGCCTCGCTCAAGCGGCCATTCGAATTCAAAGTGCGCACGTTCGACGAGTCGATCGAAGACGAGAAGGTGTCGAGCTACTGCCGCAAGCGCGCCCCCGCGCATGCCGACCCGATCATCGAGGTGTTCCGCAACATGCGGCTCAAGCTGAAGCCTGAGCAGGGGAAGACGCGCGAGACGTTCCTGCAGGTGATCGCCGTGGGAGACGTGGCAATTGTGGGTGTGCCGGCCGAGTATTTCACGATCTTTGGTGTCGACATCAAGCGACGTTCGCCATTCAAGCACACAATCGTCGCCGAGCTGGCGAACGACTGGATCGGTTACCTGCCGAATCACGAGGCGCATGCGATGGGCGGCTATCAGACCTGGATGGGGCTGCACAGCTATGCCGAGGAAGGAACCGGCGAGCGAGTCGCGGATGAAGTGGTGAACATGCTCAACGAGCTCGCCGGAAAGTAACGCACCTATGCGGTTCGCTGTCGGCTATCTGCTGCTGTTTGTATGCATGGGCATCGCGTTCGGCGAGGAGCCCGCCGAGCGAGCGAGCCCGCTTTCGCCCGAGGAAGAGCTGGCGACATTCGAACTGGCGGATAAGCGGCTGACTGTTGACCTCGTGGCCGCGGAGCCGGAAGTCGACAGCCCGGTGGCGGTCTGCTGGGACGCCTCGGGCCGAATGTACGTGGCCGAGATGATCGACTATCCGGCCGGTCCAGGCAGTGGGCGGATTCGCCGGCTGGAGGATCGCGACAATGACGGACGCTATGAACATGCGACCGTGTTTGCGGCGGGTCTTAAGTTTCCGAACGGCCTGATCGCGGCCAATCGAGGGCTGTTCGTCACCGCGGCGCCCGAAGTGTTATTTCTCAAGGACACGAACGATGACGGCGTGGCTGACGAGAAGACGGTTGTGCTTACGGGCTTCGGCGAAGGAAACCAGCAACTGCGGGCGAACGGTTTGACCTGGGGGCTCGACAACTGGATTTATGGCGCGAATGGCCGCAGCGACGGGGCGATTCGCCGGCCCGATCAGCCGATGGAGCAGGCCGTGTCGATTCGCGGCTGCGACTTCCGCTTCACGCCGGATGGCAAGCGTTTCGAAGCCACGAGCGGGCAAAGCCAGTTCGGCCAATCGCACGACGACTGGGGAAACCGATTTCTCTCCTGGAATACAATTCCGGTGCGGCATGCGCTCTTGAATCGGGCGTTCATCGAGCGCAATCCCCGCCTGGCAATGTTCGCGGTGCGGGACATTGCCGATCCGACCGATCCGGGGCAGGTGTTCCCATTGAGTCCACGGCCGAAGACGTTCAATCGCGAGGCGGTGGATTTCTATAACGCGCTCGCCGGGATGAGCGTGTATCGCGGCGAAGCGCTGGGGAAGGACTATGAAGGGAGCGTGTTCGCTGGCGAATCGCTGACGAACCTGGTGCATCGCCGGGTGCTGACGCCGCAGGGGGCGACGTTCGTTTCGCGTCGCGGAGAGCACGATCGCGAGTTTCTGGCCGCGCGCGACGGCTGGTTTCATCCCGTGTTCACGACAACCGGGCCGGACGGGGCGTTATATATCGTCGACTTTTATCGCCGCTGGGTGGAGCATCCGGCGTTTGTGGCCGAGGCGCTGCGCGCGGGGGTCGATTGGCAGGAAGGATCGGGGCATGGCCGGATCTGGAAAGTGAGCCGGCGCGAGAACACCTGGCCGCCGAAACCGCGAGTGGACCTGGCGGGGATGAGTTCGGCAGAGCTGGTGAAGCAACTGGAGTCGCCCAATGGTTGGCGGCGCGATTGCGCGCAGCGATTGCTGGTCGAGAGGCGCGATGAAACCGCGCTACCGGCGGTGCGGGCGCTATTGGCCAGCTCGCACATGCCACAAGCGAAGCTGCATCTGCTGGGCGTGCTCGATGGAATGGGACAGCTTGACGACGGGCAGCTCGTGCGGGCGATGGAGGACGGCGACGTGCGCGTGCGGCAGTTTGCGCTTCGAATGGCTACTCCACGGCTGGCGACTTCGGATCCGCTGCGGAAGGCGGCGCTGGCGATGACGGATTTTCCCTCGCCGGTTTTGCGGTTCGAGCTGGCGGCGGCGCTGGCAGGCATCGAAGGGCCGGAGAAGGTCGACGCGCTTGTGCGGCTGGCCGACTTGGAAACGCGCGACGAGACGATTGGTTTGGCGATCGTTGGCAGCCTGGGGAAATCGGCCGGACCGTTCCTGCAGGCACTTGTGAGCAAGCATTCCGAATGGCGGAAGAAGCCGTCTGTCGATCAGTTGCGACTGCTGCGCGAAGCGGCTGCCGCGGTGGCCGCCGCGCGCGACGATCGGCAGCTGGCGGCATGCTTCGGACTCATCGCCCCGGAGAATTCAGAGAAGGTGCGGCCCGGCGACCTGGCGATGCTGGCCGGCTTTGCGCAAGGAATTGCCGACCGCGGGTATTCGCTGAAGGCGCTTTTGGCCGATCCGCCGAAGGGGCTAAAGCCGCACGTGCCGGCCGTGAACCTGCTGCTCGAAGCGGCTCGCACGCTGGCTGCCGCGGAGGATCGCAAGCCGGAGTTTCGGCTGACGGCGATCGACGTGCTGGGCACGATTGACGCGGCGAGCGGACCGGTGCTGGTCAAGCTGATTGGGCCGGATCAGCCCGAACCGCTGCAGACGGCGGCCGCGCGGGCACTTTCCAGCACGGACGCCGCGAGTGCGGAACGGATGTTCGCGCGGTGGAACGAACTGACGACCGGCACGCGCAGGGCCCTGG
>JBGSKX010000297.1:0-2626 GCA_041741015.1 Pirellulales bacterium | reverse complement strand
AAACTCGCAATGCGTATCGAGCGCGATAAAATGCTGAGCGGACATGCTGGGGCTCCTGGGTTGGACCATTGAGGACGTTGAACACCCCCAATGTATCCTTCCAGGCGCCCCGGCTTCCTATATCTTCACAGGTGGCCGCGTGGCGGCTCACCCGTGCGACGCGTAAACGAGGCACCACGTCCCGAGGCAACGGAAGGAGCGCGGGTGACTGCTGCGCAGCACCCGTGGCACCCAAGCTTATACCGGAAAGTTACGGCGTTACGGCGCGCAAGCCCGGCAAACCGTCGATGCTCGCGCCGTTGTTCTTCTGTTTGTACTCGGCGAGCTTCTCGAGACCCTTTTGCTCACAGTAGTCGACAAGCTGCGAACGCTCGCCGACGTACTCATACTGCGGAACGCCCCAGCCACAAGAATCGGCCACGCGCTCCAGCTCGACGACAATGATGGTGCGTGCGCCGAGGTACTCGGGAAACTTCGGCGCGAGCGACTGCCACTCGGCATCCTGCGGCTCGACGACGCGGCCTCGGCCATAGAGCCGGACGATCTTCGCCGCGCCCTCGAACGCGCAGAACATGAGCACGATGCGGCCGTTCTCACGCAGGTGGGAGACGGTTTCGATGCCGCTGCCGACGAGGTCGAGATAGGCCACGGTCTTCGCGTCGAGCACGGCGAACGAATCGAGCCCCTTGGGCGAGAGATTCAGATGCCCTTCGGGCGCCGTCGGCGCGGTGGCGACGAAAAACACGTGCTGCGACTCGATCAGTTCTCGCAGTTGTTCCTTGAGTTCTGAGTAAACTTTGCCCATTGCTCGCTCTTGCGTGTGTGTGGGAAGGATCGAAGAACCCCACCGGCAAAGCCGGGGGCTGCGAAGGACTGGGGCCCGCCGAATCAGACCGCCTTTCACTTGGTCAGGTTCGCGCCGGCGTCTACCCACGGCCGCCTTCGCAGCAGGTCTCGCAGATGGTGTGGCACTGGCTGCATTGCAGCTTGCCGCGGATTTCGATCAGCCGGCCGCCGCACACCGGGCAGGCTGGGCGACAGGCTGCTGCAGAGGGTGCTTCCGCTGCCTGGCATTCACTTGCGTCCATTGCTTTGTCCTCGCTCCCCGCGAAAGAAATCGCCCACATCCGCTCATGGTATCGCCCGCCGGCTGATCGGCAAAGCCGGCGCCGCTTGCGCCAATGCAAGCCGCAGCGTAGAATTGCACGTTTCCCCGGTTGTGAATTTTATGCCGATCCGCCTCTCGAACATCCGTCTGAGCATTGATGAGCCCGAGCTCGCGCTGGCCGAGCGCGCGGCGGGAGTGCTCGACGTGCGGCCGCAGGAGATTGAGCGCTGGCGGATCTTGCGCAAAAGCCTCGACGCGCGCGACAAGTCGAACATCTCGTACGTCTATTCGCTGGAAGTGGCCGCTGGCGATCCTGGCTCCGAACCGCAACTCGTGCAGCGAGCAAGTCGCCGCTCGAAACAGATCGGCGCGGAGCTGTACGACTCGCCGCGCTTCGAAATGCCGTCCCCCGGCAGCCAGCCGCTGGATAAGCGCCCCGTGATCGTCGGCTCCGGTCCGGCAGGCGTGTTCGCCGCTTACTTCCTGGCAGAGCAGGGCTACCGGCCGCTGGTGCTGGAGCGCGGCAAACCGGTGCGCGAGCGGATTCGCGACATGCAGGCCTTCGACGACGGTGGGCCGCACGATCCGGAGAGCAATTACCTGTTTGGCGAAGGGGGCGCCGGCACGTTCAGCGATGGCAAGCTCACCTGCCGCTCCAGCGGGCCCGACGTGCAGCGTGTGCTGGAGATCTTCGCCGAGTGCAAAGGCAAGCCCTCGATCCTCTACGATCATCGCCCGCACCTGGGTAGCAACCGCCTGCCGGCCGTGGTCAAAGCGATCCGCGAACGGATCATCGAGATGGGGGGCGAATTTCAGTTCGACTGCCGCGTGGACGATCTGGAGCTCGACGGCAATCAGCTTCGCGCCTTGGTCACTTCGTCGGGACGCATTCCGACCGCGCTCGCCGTGCTGGCGATCGGCCACAGCGCCCGAGACACGTACGAGATGCTGCACGCCCGCGGGCTGCCGATGGTTCACAAGCCGTTTCAACTCGGGTTGCGGATCGAGCAGCCGCAGGAGCAGGTGAACCGCGCGCAATACGGCGCGGCGAAGCTCGAAGAGAAGCTGGGTTCGGCGGACTATTCGCTGGTCGCCAAGGGCGAGCACAACGTGTTCACATTTTGCATGTGCGCGGGCGGCTATGTGATGCCCAGCGTTTCGGAGCCGGGCTACTTCTGCACGAACGGGATGAGCCTTTCGAAGCGTGACTCGCCGTACGCCAACAGCGGGCTGATGGTCACGCTCGAGCCGGAGCAGTTTGGCGGAAGCCATGTGCTGGCCGGCATGCACTTGCAGCGGCAGTTCGAGCGCGTGGCCTACGAGCTGGGCGGCGGGCGTTACGATTGCCCGATTCAGCGAGCCGGGGACTTTGTGGGGCGCCGTGCCTCGACGAGCGTGCCGGCCTCAAGCTATCCGCGCGGACTGGTGCTGGCGGAACTTGATAGCGTGTTGCCGCCCGTTGTGGCGCAGGCCATCCGCCGGGCGCTACCGGTGCTCGACCAGCGCTGGCAGGGCCTG
>JBGSKX010000296.1:0-19845 GCA_041741015.1 Pirellulales bacterium | reverse complement strand
CAGCACCTGGCAGCAAGCCGGTCGCAGCGGCCGCCGGCACGACGAGAGCGTGGCGATCCTGCTGGCCGGCAACGACCCGGTCGATCAGTACCTCACGCGTCATCCCGAGTATTTCTTCGCCCAGTCGCCGGAGCATGCGGTGGTCGATCCCGAGAATCCCTACGTGCTGGCGAATCACTTGCAGGCGGCGGCCTTCGAGTTGCCGCTGTCCGAGGCGGACGTCGAGCTGTTTGGCCCCTTGGCGATGCCGATCGCCGGAGTCCTTAGTGACAGTGGTGCGCTCACGGCCGTCGGCGGGGAGTACTTCTACAGCGGCGGCAGTCAGAACCCGGCCCAGCGGATGAGCCTGCGGCACATGAGCGACAACACGTTTTCAATCGTGCTCAAGCGCGATCATGCTCGGCCCGGCAAAGGCCCCCAGCGCGATCACGAGGTGATCGCCAACGTCGATGCGATCAGCGCGCCGGAGCTGATCTATCCCGAGGCGGTTTATCTGCATAACGGCGAAAGCTTCTTCGTGCGCGAGCTCGACCTGGAAGGCAAGGTCGCTTACGTCGAGCGGCGCGAAATGGACTACTACACGCAGGCCGTTCTGGAGTCGAGCGTGCGGATCAAGCAGCAGCGCCGCCAGCGTGAAGGTGCACCGCAATCGCTGCTGGCGTTCGGCGAGGTGGACGTGAGCTGGCAAACCGTGGCCTTCAAGAAGATCAAGTTCGGCACGCGCGAGAACATCGGACTGGGGCCGGTCGAAATCCCGGCCCAGACCTTGCCGACCACGGCGCTGTGGCTCGCGCCGGACGACGCCCTGCGCGCGGAAATGAAAGCCGCCGGCCATCGGACGAGCGAAGGGATGACCGGCCTGCGGAACCTGGCCATGGTCGCGCTGCCGATGGTCGCGATGTGCGACAGCCGCGATCTGGGCGGACTCGTCGACAGCAAGAACCTGGGCCGCTCGACGATGATCCTCTACGACCGCTATCCCGGCGGGCTGGGCTACTGCGAGAAAGGTTTCGCCCGGCTCGAAGAGGTGCTGGCGATCTGCCGGCAGATGGTGGCCGAATGTCCCTGCGACGAAGGCTGCCCCAGCTGCGTTGGGCTGCCGAACTTACGGCCCGCGATCCACAGCGATCCAGACCTCTCGCGTGGATATCCCATGCCCGACAAGTCGGCGACGATCGCACTCTTGGAAATGCTTTGCCAGTCGCGCGTGGTTGTGTGATACTTGAACGCGGTTGGTTCGTTCCTCTTCCATGTGGAGGAATTCTCCATGCGCGCGTATCGGCGGAATAGTGGTCCTGCACTGCCGCGAGCGCTGGCAAGCGGACTCCTGCTGCTGCTTTGCTCTCAGACGGTTCTGGCGGCGCCGCCGCGCGTGATGAAGGCGGCGCCCGACAATGGGGACCGCGACATCGATCCGGCGCTTAAGCAACTGCGCATCGAGTTCGACCAGGACATGAATCCCGGTGGTATGTCGATCTGCGGCGCGCAGGGGCTCGACATTACTGGCAAACCTCGCTGGGCGAACAAACGCACGCTGATCGTCCCTGTGAAGCTCAAGCCGGGACAAAAGGTCGAGCTGAGTGTCAACTGTCCCAGCGCGCAAAACTTCAAGAGCGCCACCGGCGAGTCAGCCGAAATCTACCCGATCACGTTCGAAGTGCGCAAGGCGGGCGCGAAACCGGCACCACCACTGCCTGCGGACGAGAAGCGCGAAGCTTTCAACCGCTTGCGCAAGGCCATCGACGAGCGCTACTCGTATCGCGATCGGCTCAGCATCGATTGGGACGCGCGGTTCGATGAGTTTGCGCCCAAGCTCGCAGCCGCGAAGAACTGGAGCGAGTTCGCGCGGACCACGGCCGAACTGCTGTCCGCGGCCGAAGATCCGCACATCTGGCTCACGCTCGGCGATCAAACCATTGGCACGCATCAGCGCCAAGTCGAACCGAACTTCAATGCCCGTTCGTTGCCCAAGCTGGTGCCAGGCTGGAAGCTGCATAACCGCGCCGTGGCGACGGGCCGCTTCGAGGATGGCATCGGTTACGTGCTGATCGCCACCTGGTCGATTCAAGACGAAGCCGATCTGCAGCCGGTGATCGATGCTCTCCGGGAGTTTGCCGATGCGCCGGGCATCGTGCTTGACGTTCGCGCCAACGGCGGCGGCAGCGAACTGTTGGCCCGCAAGATTGCGGGCTGCTTCCTGGAGAAGCCCACGCCGTACGCCCGCAATGTGATTTGCGATCCCGCGCTGCCTGGCGGGTTCAGTAAGGTTTTCGATCGGGTGGTCGAACCCTGCGATCCCGCGGTCAAGGCGCCGGTTGCGGTGCTCATGGGACCCAAGAACATGAGCAGCTGCGAATCGTTTCTGATGATGATGGCCGAGGCGCCCTGGGCGACACTGGTCGGCGGCCCGTCGTACGGCAGCTCGGGCAATCCGAAACCACACGAGTTGGCCGAGGGGCTCGTGGTGTTTCTGCCATCCTGGAAGGACATGCAGCTCGACGGCTCGCTGCACGAGGGGAACCCGCTGAAACCAGACGTCGAGGTACAGGCTTCACCGGCGGATTTTGCCAGCGGCGATCCAGTGCTGGAGCGGGCGCTCGAGCTGCTGCGCAGTGCGAAGTAGCGCGGTGGCTTGGCGGAGCGCCGCGGCACGGTCATAATGGGCCCCGTTCGCCATGCGTTTACTGGAAGCCTGAACCATCTGGGAGCCCTCCGCCATGATTCTTCGCCGCTGCGCCCTGCTTGCCGCCGCCGGTTATCTGCTGTTTGCCGCGAGCACCACTGCCCGGGCGGAAGACAAGCCCGATCGGCTGTTCGAAATGCGGACCTACGTGGCTAACGACGGCAAGTTTGAGGACCTTCACAAGCGGTTCCGCGAGCACACGAACAAGCTGTTTGTGAAGCACGGCATGGACCTGGTTGGCTACTGGGTGCCGGCCGACGGGCCTGATTCTGAAAACACGCTGGTCTACATCCTGGCATATCCGGACATGGAGTCGCGGGAGAAGTCGTGGAAGGCGTTCATGGCCGATCCGGAATGGCAGGCCGTCTACAAGAAGTCGCATGAGAACGGCCCGCTGGTGAAGAAGGTCGAAACGAAGTATCTGAAGCCCACCGATTACTCGCCGATCAAGTAGCAACTCCGGCCCGGCGAGAATCATTTCGCGCCGTGTTGCGCTGCGTGCCTACTCATTACCACGAGGCCCCGATGACCGATCGTGAACGTTGGACCGTGTATCCGCTGTTGTTCCTGGCGCTGGGGATCTCGCTTAAGGACAAGCTTGCGCGGTCCGTCGAGACCGATCGCATTGAGTGCAAGACGCTGGTCTGCGAGGGGCTCGAAGTCGCCGGCCCGGAACCTGGCAAACGCGTGACGATTACCCAGGGTAACATCGTGGCGAAAGGGGGCATTCTGACCGAAGGACTCGAAGTCTCGGGACCTAAACCTGGGCAGCGAGTCACGATCGCCCAGGGCAATATCGCCTGTCGCTCGCTCGTTGCGACCGATGAGTCCGGCAAGCTGCAACTGGCCGTGGTCTCGTCGAATCAGGACGGCGGAATCCTCCGCACCTTCGGCACGCACACCGGAACGCACGCCGTGCTGGGCAACTTCAACCAGTACGCCGGGCTGCTGTTTGTCGATGCTCGCGGAGCGGCGCACGCCGGCCCGATGTACGGTTCACCCGTGCCGGTGCAGAAGCCTGAAGTGCGCAGCGGCGAAACCCAAGGCGGCACTGCGCAGCCTGCAGAACAGCCCAGCGGTAGCGAGAAACCGCATGAGGCGGAAACGTCGGCAGCGCAGCCCGAAGAAGCGAAATCGGCGGACGAGCCTATGGCGGCAGAACCTTCCGAAGCGCAGCCTTAGCCCGATTGCACTCGGACAAGCTGCGTCGCCGCGCTACTTCTTGTTCGCGAAGCGGAAGCGAATGTGTTCGACCAGCACGCGGCGATACTCCTCGGCGTCGACATCGCGCTCGCTGCATACCAGAAACAGCGTGCCATCGTCGCGGAAGTTATCGTCCCAGGCCATCAGCTTGTCGTCGTTCCAGGTTGGATCGTACTCGGCCAGCTTCTCGTCCGACATCCGCGTGAAGTGCGCCCGCAGGTTGATGTCGGTTTCGTCCATGGCCATTCCGGCCGGCATGCGTTCGTAGTCGATGTCTTGCGGATTGCTCATGGCGGTTGGTTTCCTGGAACGAGAATTGAGTTGTCGGGCCAGGCAAGTGGAATCGCCCGCCCCCCTGGCCGCCGTTCATTGTACCCGGCGGCGCGGCGTGGCAATACTCGCCGCGGCCAGCCTACGGCCCGAAAATCACCTGGCCTTCGAGCCCCTGCGCCACGTTCAGCGGGATGCCGTCGCTCCGCAGGTCGTTCAGATTCCGGTACGGCCGGCCGGCAAAGATCCGGGCCGCCATCGACGAGGTGATGCCCGGCAGGTTCTGGATGTCGCTGAATGAGGCCGAGTTGATGTCCAGCTTGCGGGGAACGTAAGGCGCAACCAGCGGCCGGCGCTGCTCCACCGCTGTCGGCACCGGCTCGTGGAGCTGGACCGAGGGCCGAGTCGAGCGATACAGCGGCCACAGCCGAACCAGCAGTTCCGGCGGCTTTTGAATCTGGCCGAGGCAGACCGGCGCGAACACCGCGGCGAGCAGTATCGCGCAGGTGATTCTGAAAACAATCCGCGAAAGCGCGTTCATGACACGAAATCCTCTGCGTGTCGGGTGATCGAGCGGAGGGACAAACGCACCAGTTCTCCTGGCCGTCAATTGTACAACATACTTGCCGGGGTTTGCCGCAAGTCTCCTCGCAGGCCGTAAAAGCTGGACAACCCGCGCTGCCTGGGGCGAGAATGCCGCGCAAGCCGTATCGAACGTAACCGTGGAGCACACAACTATGGAACGACGCGAATTTCTGGGCGGCACACTCTCGGCCTCGCTACTGGGAGTGGATCCGAAAAGCAAACCGCCCGCAACGCCGGCTACCAGCCCGCTTAACGCCGAGACCACCGCCGGCGGTCCCGCGCCTGAGATCGAACGCGCGAAGACCGGCAAGCCACATGCCGGCAAAGTCCTGGCCACCATCGCGCCGCACTCGGACGATCACTCGATCCTCTGCGGCGGCACCGTGGCCAAGCTGATCAGCGAGGGCTACACCGGCTACCTGATCCGGACCAGCAACGACGAAATGGATTCGTACGACCTCTCGGTCGGTGCGACGATTGCCGCCAACGAAAGCGACAACGAGCGGATGGCGAAGGTGCTGGGGATCAAACAGGTGTTCGATCTGAACTATCGCAACCACGCGATGGACGACGTCTCGCGCGTGGAGATGCGGGCGCGGCTGATCTTTTTGATTCGGCTGCTCAAGATCGACACCATTTTCAGCTACGACCCATGGGGGCACTACGAGGAGAACCCCGACCACTACATCACGGCCTCGTGCATCGAAGCTGCTTGCTGGATGGCGGCCGGGCACAACGACTTTCCCGAGCACATGGCGGCTGGCCTCAAGCCACACGCGGTGAGTGAGAAGTATTACTACGCGCGCGGGCCACAGCTGGTGAACCGAGTCGTGGACATCACGGCGCAGATGGACCAGAAACTGGATGCGATCTGTGCGAACCGGACGATGCTAGGGAACATGGTCCAGGAATTCCGCGACGAACTGGCGGCGCGAAAGCTGAAGCTGCCGGAACTGGAGGGAGATCAGGATTCTGCGATCCGGGCGTATGCGAACCTGCGATTCAAGCCACGTTTCGCCAGCGTCGGCGAGCCGTATGGGCTCAAGTACGCAGAGCAGTATCATTACATCGGGCCCAGCACGTCGCTCGACGCGTACATCAAGGAGCACGCCGTGCCGCTGTGAGCTTTGAAGGTGATGGTGAACCACGGAGGTCACGGAGGGAAGAACGGAAGAGAACCAAAGATGGACACAGATAGCGGGCGAGCCAGTTCGGCAGCTACTCGAGCACGCACCGCAGGCCCACCGCGTCGTCTTTCAGCGTACGGTCGGCCGGGCGGCGAAAGGTGCTGGTGAGCTGCTCGGCGGGGTCTTTCCAACTTCCGCCGCGAAGGACGCGCTGCGATTCGTCGTCGCCCGCAGTCCAGGCAGTTCCGTCCGCCGGCGCGCCAGTGTAGTCCTCGTGCCACGTGTCGGCGCACCATTCCCAGAGGTACCCGTGCACGTCGTAGAGCTGCCAGGCGTTGGGCTTGAGCACGCCGACGGCCGGATCATTGCCCGCTGCGTTCCGCGTGCTCCAGGCGTGGGCATCCAGATCGCTCACGTCGTCGCCGAAGGAGTACCGCGTCGTACTGCCGGCCCGGGCGGCGTATTCCCACTCGGCCTCGGTCGGCAGACGCACGGTTTGTTCGGGGCCGATCAGCGTGGCTTCGCGAAGCAGCACCGTGACGCGCGCGCAGAACTCATTGGCTTCGTCCCAGGTGAGCATCTCGACGCTGTTGCGGGGGCCCTTCCAGCGGCTGGGATTCGTGCCCATCACGGCTTGCCACAGGTTTTGCGGAACTTCGTAGCGGGCGATCGCGAATGGTTTGAGCGCGACGCGATGCGCGGGGCGTTCGCTCGCCGGGCCATCGTCGCGACCCATGTTGAAGTCGCGCGGGAAAGGCTCTTGGCCCGGCGTGAGGGAGAAGAATTCCTCGCGGAAGGTCTTGAGGAGTGCGAGCTGTTCGGCGGTGGGCTCGGCGGCGAGGGTAATCGTTGCCGCGAGGTAGCAATACAGAACGAGAGTGAAGCGAAGCATCGTGATGTTCTCAGCGCCCGGCTCTGCCGGGGGGCCGGTCCTCAAGTGTGCCCACGGTACACCCTGCTACTTCAGGCCGTTGCCGCCGCGGTCGCCGCCGCTGGTGCCGGTGGTCAGATTGCCCGAGCGGAATGCGGCAGCCATCGCGCGCGGCACCTCGGCTTCGGCCATGATCACGCGGGCGCGGTTCTCGGCCACGCGAGCTTTCATTTCCTGTTCCGAGGCGATGGCGATCGCGCGGCGCTCTTCGGCTTTCGCCCGAGCGACGCGGGTGTCGGCTTCGGCCTGATCGGCTTGCAGGCGGGCGCCAATGTTTTCGCCCACGTCGATGTCGGCGATGTCGATCGAGACGATTTCGAACGCGGTGTGCGCGTCCAGTCCGCGGTCGAGCACGGCCTTTGAAATGCGGTGCGGATTCTCCATCACTTCGAAGTGACTGGCCGAGGAGCCGATCGAGGTGATGATCCCCTCGCCCACGCGGGCGATGATCGTCTCTTCCGTCGCTCCGCCAATGAGCTGGGCGAGATTCGTACGCACAGTGACGCGAGCGCGAATCCGCAGCTCGACGCCATTCTTGGCCACGGCGCTCAGGTGCGAACGCTTGGACTTGGTCGGGTCGGGGCAGTCGATCACCTTGGGATAGACGCTCGTGCGCACCGCTTCGAGCACGTCGCGCCCAGCGAGATCGATTGCCGCGGCGCGGTCGAAGTCGAGATCGATGTCGGCCCGATGCGCGGCGATGATTGCCATGATCACGTTCGGCACGTTGCCGCCGGCGAGGTAATGGGCCTCGAGCCGGCGAGTGGTAATGCCGGTGGTCGGATCGTTGCCGACGCCGGCCTGCAAGGCCATGATCCGGGCCTTCACGATCACGCTGGAGTTCACCTGTCGCAGGCTCATCCCGATGAGGCTGGTGAAGCCCACCCGGGCATTCGACATGTAGGCCTGAAACCAAACGCTGCCATAGGCGGCGATCGTGATCAGGAAGAAAAAGAAGAACACCGCGATCGCGAGCAGGCCGAGATACATGAGCCAGCGGCCGATGTCGAAGTCAGGTTGGGCCTGCGCGAGCAGGAGCGTGGAAAGCGAGCTCATGACCTAATCCCTCGAGTGCTGAGCGTGGCGGCGGCGTGTGCCATCAGGATAGCGGACCTGCGGGGCTGTGGCCAGCAAGCTAAGTCGTTCAGTCCGGCTTTTCAAAAGGTAGACGCCCGGCAGGATCTGCATTTTTCTGCAGGGACTTAAAACAGTTCAAGCACAACGCAGGGGCCGGCTGACTCCTGTCAGCATTTGGGAACGCCGAGTTCCACCATTCATCTGCAGGGATCGATATCAACATATGATGTACCGTTCCACATTGTGGGCATTTACAGAATGGCATACGCGGTTATATCTCTGGTCTAATTGAACCAGGATGTTTACTCAATCCACCCGCCGCCCAGCACGCGTTCGCCGTCGTAGCAAACCACAGCCTGGCCAGGGGCCACGCCATATTGTGGAGCGTCGAACGTGACGCGGAGCCGCTCGCTGGCGAGCCGCTCGACCACGCCATCCGCCGGGCGGGCGTTGTAACGAATCTTCGCCAGGCAGCGAGTCGGTTCATTCAGCGGAACATCGACGAGCCAGTTCGTGCGGTCGGCGGTGAGCTCGGTGCGGGCGAGGTCCTCTTTGGTGCCGAGGACGACGCGATTGGTTTCCGGCTCCAGGCGGACGACGAAGTAAGGATCACCCAGCGCGATGCCGAGTCCGCGGCGCTGGCCGATCGTGAATCGCTCGAGGCCGTCGTGCGTGCCGACGACCTGGCCGGTGGTGGTGACGACTTCGCCCGAGAGTTCGACCTCGGGTCGGCGGCGTCGGATGAACTCGGCATGGTCGCCGCTCGAGACGAAGCAGATCTCCTGGCTGTCCTTCTTTTCGGCCACGGCCAGGCCGATCGCGCCCGCGCGGCGGCGGATCTCCGGCTTTTCGAACGAGCCAACCGGCAGCAGCATCCTCGGCAGCAGCTCGCGCTCGATGCCGAACAAGACGTACGACTGGTCTTTGCTGGTATCGATGCCGCGCTTTAGCGCGGGCTGGCCGTCAGCGGCGGTTTCAAGCTGGGCGTAGTGTCCCGTGGCGACAAACTCGGCTCCCACGCTGTCGGCATAGTCGAACAGCCGGCCGAACTTGATCCAGTTGTTACACATCACGCAGGGGTTCGGCGTGCGGGCGGCCGTGTACTCGTCGACGAAGTAGTCGATGATCCGGTTGAAGTCTTGCTGGAAGTCGATCGCATAGAACGGGATGTCGAGGCGATCGGCCACCCGGCGAGCGTCCATGGCGTCGCTGGCCGTGCAGCAGCCCTGCTTGTGATCGGTACGGTGGCTGACGATGGCCAGGCCGCCAGCGGGCTGAACACCGCCGCCAGCGGGTTGCGATCGATCGGTGCTGCATGCGGTGGCCGGCGGCTCGCCATGGCGCATGAAGACGCCGATCACGTCGTGCCCTGCATCTTTCAGCAGATGGGCCGCGACGCTGCTGTCGACGCCTCCGGACATGGCCAGAACGACGCGTGCCATGTTCGCCTGTTTTCCTAAGCTGCCACGTGGAATGACCTTATCGCTGCTGCATCAAGTCTAACGGTGGCAGAGGTTTCGGGCAATGAACGGGGTTCGGGCTGCGCCTATGTGAGCAATCGGCAAATGTGGGTTCTCCTAACAAAACGCTAACAATCGGCCCGTATCATGAGGGCCGAAACCAGAAGCAGATAAAAGACCAATGACGATGCGGCGCTCGGACGTGTTGGGGGCCGCAGGGAAGCAAGTAGCCATCAGGAATCGAAACCACAGCGCCAGACGCTGCCTCGTTCGCTCGGCAGCGAGCGTTCTGACCGACCGAATTTCTTCGGCGCACGGTCATGCCGATTCGTTTCAAACCTTGGACAGCGTGCGCGCCCAACCCATGAAGCCGATCACCGCCACGATCGTGACAGCTTTGTCCGTGGTCTGTGCCGCTGTGCTGGTGTTCGTGGCCGGGTGCGCGCCAAGCGCCGGTGGGCACGATGGCACGATTCGGATCACGGGCTCGGACACGATGGTTAACCTGGCCCAGGCCTGGGCCGAGGCCTATCAGGACGAGAAGCCGGACGTCTCCTGCCAGGTGCGCGGCGGCGGTTCGGGCGTGGGCATTGCGGCTCTGATCGGCGGCAAGGTCGACATTGCTCCGGCGAGCCGAGCGATGAGCGAAGCGGAAATGAAGCAGGCCGAGGAGAAGACCGGCAAGCGGCCTAAGGAGATTATTGTCGGCTCCGACGCGCTGGCGATCTACGTTCACAAAGAATGTCCGCTGGATGCGATCTCGATCGAAGAGCTGGACCAGGTGTACGGCGAAGGGGGCAAAATCGAAAAATGGCAGCAGTTGGGTGTGGACGACCCTGCCTGCCCCAGCGGAGAGATCATTCGCGTCAGCCGGCAGAATAACTCGGGCACCTACGTGTACTTTCGCGACGCGGTGCTCGGCAAGGACGGGCAGTACAAGCAAGGCACCACGGCACTCAGTGGTTCATCGGACGTAGTGGACCTGGTGGGTAACACGCCCTGTGCGATGGGCTACAGCGGCATGGGCTACTTCGACGCCGCCAAGGTGAAGATGCTCAAGGTCGGGAAGAAAAAAGGTGACGAAGCGGTTTCGCCGACGCTCGCCACGGCGCTCGACGGCAGCTATCCGATCGCCCGGCCGCTTTATATTTACACCCTTGGCGAGCCCACCGGCGCGGTAGCCGAGTTCATCGATTGGATTCTCAGCCGGCAAGGACAACAGATCGTCAAGGACGTGGGCTACGTGCCAAGAGAGATTCCGCCCGGTGAGTCGAAACCCGGCGAGCCGACGCCCGCGGAAAAGCCCGCGCCCGAAGACCAGCCGAAGGCCTAGTACACGCACATGGCGACCATCACCGGCAACTTGAACGAGCGACCAGCCCGAGCTCGCCGCGGCTCTTCGAGCTTGCAGCGGCTGGGAGAGCTGGCGATCGAATCGCTGATTCGCCTGTGCGGCTACAGCGCGATCCTGTTCGTGTTCGGCATCTTCTTCTTCGTGTTTCGCGAAGGGGCGCCGATGCTGTTCGGCGGGCTCGACCTGGTGAAGTTCTTCACCTCGACGGACTGGAACCCGGTTTCGAAGACGCCGAGCTACGGCATTCTGGGGTTGCTGGCCGGCACGGCTTCGGTGACGTTGCTCTCGATGGCGCTGGCCGTTCCGCTTGGACTTGGCGCGGCCGTGTTTGTCTCGGAATTCTGCTCGCCCAAGATCAAAGAGGCGCTCAAGATCGCGATCGAGATGCTGGCCGCGATCCCGTCGATCGTGTGGGGCTTCATCGCCTACATGATGCTGAATCCGCTGATCATTTGGGCGACCGGCGCGCCCGTGGGGCTGAACGTGCTGAACGCGAGCATCATCCTGGCCCTGATGAGCGTGCCGGTGATCGTCTCGGTGGGCGAGGACGCGCTCAAAGCGGTGCCCGACTCCTATCGCGAAGCGGCGCTGGCCCTGGGCGCAAGCCGCTGGGAGATTGTCTATCGGGTCCTGTTTCCGGCGGCGAAGAACGGCCTGCTTGCAGCCGTGCTGCTCGGCATCGGCCGCGCGATCGGGGAAACGATGGCCGTGCTGATGGCGACGGGCAACGCCAACCAGATTCCGACCAGTCCGCTCGATCGCGTGCAGACCCTCACCGCCACCATCGCCGCCGAACTCGGCGAAGCCGTGCAAGGCGACGATCATTACCGGGTGCTATTTGTGATCGGCATCCTGCTGTTTGTGATCGCGTTTGTGGTCAACCTATCGGCCGATTTGATCGTGCGAGGCATTCGGGGCAAGCAAAATGCCTGAGACAAAAATGCCTGACAAGAAACTACCCGAGAAGGGCTCAAAGCACTTCCGCTACTTCGTCGCTGCCCAGCCGAATGGCAGCCCGGGAGACGGGACGTCCGAGCATCCCTCGCGTAGCATTCGCGACGCGATCGAAGGTATCCGCGCGCGGCATGCCGGTGACTCGCCTAGCGTGAGGAGACTGAACGGTTACGACCGGATCGATATCTGTTCGGTCCTCAAGGGTCCGGCCGCCAAGGCGGAGACGAAACAACGATACGAGTTCTTCGTTGATCCTTTGGGGGCCACGGACCTGGCGATCGGTAGTGCGCAGCTCCCCTGGCCCGACCTTGAGTCGGCGCTCGAGGGCGTGGCCAAGATGGATGCCGAGGGGGCGATTTCGCTGGCCGCGGGCGAGCATCTGAGTCTCTCTGTGCGCGAGGTGTTCTCGGCCACTCCGGTCGATCGCCGCAAGCGCCAACACGAGCGGATCGCGCAAATCGTGCTCGGCCTCGTCACATTATCGC
Source organism: Pirellulales bacterium (assembly GCA_041741015.1). Classification (GTDB taxonomy): domain Bacteria; phylum Planctomycetota; class Planctomycetia; order Pirellulales; family PALSA-1355; genus JALHMI01. The sequence continues at coordinate 7,716 of JBGSKX010000296.1, read as the reverse complement.
TGGTCGTGCCGCTGGTGGCGATCCTGAGTCACTTGATCTACAAGGCCTGGCCGGTGCTGACGCCGTCGTTCCTGTTCGAAAACCCGCGCAACCAGATGACTGCCGGCGGCGTCTGGGCTCCGCTGATTGGCACGTTCTACCTGGTGTTCATCTCGCTGATCATCGCTTCGCCGATCGGCGTGCTGGCCGGCGTATATCTGAACGAGTATGCCCGCGACAACTGGTTTACCCGCGTGGTGAACCTGGCGGTGGTCAACCTGGCCGGCGTGCCGAGCATCGTGCACGCATTGTTCGGCGTGGGCGCGTTTGTGATGTTCGCCAACATGGGTGAAAGCGTGCTGGCAGCTTCCTGCACACTGGCGATCATGACGCTGCCGGTGATCATCACCAGCACGCGCGAGGCGCTGGCCAGCGTGCCAATGAATTTCCGCGAAGCCTGCTGGAACATGGGCGCCAGCCGCTGGCAAACAATTCGCACAATCGTGCTGCCCAACTCGATCAGCGGTATCCTGACCGGCGTGATTCTGCAAGTCTCGCGGGCAGCGGGCGAAACAGCCCCGATCCTGTTCACAGGCGCTGCGCTGTACATGACCATTCCGACCAAGGGGCTGCGGTCGTTCTTCCCTTACTCGCTGCAAGACGGCTGCATGGCCTTGTCGTATCACTTGCACGTGATGATGACGCAGGTAAAAGGCGCTTCGCCCGAGGCGATCGAGGCCGGTAAGTCCCTCCCGCTCGAGCACCTGCAATACGGCACGGCGGTGGTGCTGATCGGGCTGGTGCTCACCGTAAATAGCTTTTCAATTGGGCTGCGAATGTACCTGCGCTCACGGAAGAAGTGGTAGCGCATGGCATCGGTCGGCATTCAGATTCGCGACCTCTCGGTCAAGTACGGCGACAAGCCGGCCCTGCGTGAGGTGTCACTCGACATTCCGCCGAACCAGATCTTCGGGATCATTGGCCCGGCCAACAGCGGCAAGACCACGCTGCTCAAGTGCATCAACCGCACGATCGACTTTGTGACCACGGCCAGCGTCAGCGGCAGCCTGCTGGTGGGCGAACAGGACGTGCGGCGGATGCGGAACGTGTATGAACTGCGCCGGCGGATCGGAATGGTATTTCCGCTGCCGGTGGGCCTGCCGATGTCGATCTACGACAACGTGGCTTACGGCCCGCGAATGGCCGGTGTGCGGCAGCGTGGCGAGCTGGACGTGCTGGTCGAGCGCTGCCTGCGGCAGGCCGCGCTGTGGGATGAAGTCAAGGATCGGCTCACCCTGCTCGGCACCAAGCTCTCGGGAGGGCAGCAGCAGCGGCTGACGCTGGCTCGGGCCCTGTCGCTGGAGCCGGAGATCCTGTGCCTCGACGAGTTTTCGATCGCGATCGACCCGGTCACGACGATGAAGATCGAAGAGGTGCTGCTCGAGCTTTCGCGCGAGATGACGATCGTGCTCGTGACGAACCTGGTGCAGCAGGCGCGGCGGCTGGCGCAGAACGTGGCCTTCTTCAATAGCTCGCGACTGGTCGAGGTGGGCGAGACGAAGCAACTCTTCACCAAACCACGCGAGCAACTGACTTTCGACTATGTCACGGGGAACATCGGCTGATGGCGCCCGAGACCTACAGCATCTGCACGCGCGACTTGAACCTCTGGTACGGAGACTTCCAGGCGCTCAAGAAGATCAGCGTGGACATCCGCGCTTCGTGCGTGACCGCACTGATCGGTCCTTCGGGCTGCGGCAAGACGAGCCTCCTGCGGTGCTTCAACCGGATCAATGAGCGGTACGGCAACGTGCGCACCACGGGTGAGATCTCGATCCTGGGGAAGAACGTCTACGACGAGGACGTGTCGCTCTCCGAGTTGCGGAAGACTGTGGGCATGGTTTTCCAGCGGCCAAACCCGCTGCCGATCTCGATCTATGAGAACGTGCTGTTCGGACTGCGGGTACACACGCGGCACAACGCGATCAATAAGAGCCAGCGCGACGAACTCGTTGAAACGGCCCTCTCGGACGTGTTTCTGTGGCAGGACGTGAAAGATAAGCTGCAGAGCAAGGCCACTTTGCTGACGCTCGAGCAGCAGCAGAAGCTGTGCATCGCCCGGCTGTTGCCGCTCAAGCCGCGGGTGATCCTGATGGACGAGCCGTGCAGTGCTTTGGATGCTGAAGGAACGCAAGCCATCGAGACGTTGATCGACACGCTCAAGGAGCGGTACACGATCGTGATCGTGACGCACAACATGAGCCAGGCCGCGCGGACCAGCGAAGAATGCATCTATATGTTGCTGGGCGAGGTGATCGAGCACGGAAAGACGAAGACAATCTTTCTGAAGCCGCAGCGGAAAGAGACGGAAATGTACATCGAAGGGCGGTACGGTTAGTCGCTCGTGGACGGCGAAGCGTAGCCCCCGGCTTCTTCGGCGCCTCTGAGGGTATGCACATCAAACACCCGTCCGCACTTTACAGATTTGTTCGCTTCGGCGAGACTTGAGGATATGGCCAAGCAGTTGCCCCGACAGATTGAAGCCCTCAAGCAGAAGATTCTGTTCGTAGGGACGCTGGTCGAAGAGGCCATCGCCAAAGCTACGCTGGCCCTCAACACGCGTGATCCAAACCTGGCCCGGGCCGTGATTGAGGCCGACTCCGAGATCGACCGGATGGAGGTCGATGTCGAGGAGGAATGCCTGAAAGTGCTCGCGCTTTACCAGCCGGTGGCCGCCGATCTGCGGTTCGTCGTGGCGGTGCTCAAGATCAACAACGACCTGGAGCGGATGGGCGACCTGGCCCGTAACGTTGCCAAGCGAGTTGTGTTCCTGGCGGAGCGCGAGGCGCTGCACGAATTGCCGATCGACTATCGGCCGATGGCGGCGAAAGTGAAGTCGATGGTCAAGGATAGCCTCGACGCGCTGGTGAACGCGGACACGGCGCTCGCCACCAGGATTCGTCACGACGACGACGACGTGGACGCCCAGCGGCGGATCATCGAGAAGCAGATCGAAGCCCACATTCGCGATAACCCGGGCCAAGCCGAAGGGCTGATGCGACTGGCGTCCGTGGCGCGGCATCTGGAGCGAATCGCCGACATGGCCACGAACATCGCCGAGGACGTGATCTACATGGTCGAAGGCGAGATCGTACGGCACCATTTCAACGAGTAGGGCACTGGCGGCGAATGCCGCCATCCCAAGGCGATATCTCAGGGAACCGAGGCGCGACAAGAAGCTAGACTTGTCCAATGCATCTCCGCCGCCCGACGCGGGCGCCGGACAGACTCATTGGAGCCCATGCCATGAAGGTTTACCGTGGCTGCGACGTGTCGCCGGATGGTTCCGCCGTGGTGTGTCGCGAAACGCGTTGGGGTGGCCTGGCGTTCGCCCTGATCTTCATCGCCGCGTTTATCGGCCCCACGATCTTCTTCTGGATTCGCGGGATCTGGTTCTTCTTCGTCGTGCTGGGGTTGGCGTCGCTTGTGATTGTGCCGCTACTGATCGGCGACGTGCGCCTGCGCTTCCGCCAGACGAACTGGACGCTGTGGGCTCCGCCCGGCAAGCTGCTCATCAATCTGCGGTCGTACCAGGACAGGTCGACGCTTGAAAGGCCTAGCGTCGTGGAACTGGCCGACCACGAGATTGCGGAGATCCGTCGGCACGAGCATCGGTACAGCACTTCGAGTGGACAGGGGCGCACGACGTTCAACAAGCTGGTGTCGCTCGATATCGTACTGCGCACGCCGGACGACGGAACGCTGGCAAAGCTGATTGCTGACCGCCGGGCGACTCCACAGCCGTGGCAGAAGCTGGCCGGCATGCGGTCGCGGTCGAACGTGACGCTGCACAGCGTGGCGCTGCCGGCGCCGGACGTAATTCGGATCGCCTGGACCGGCGGCCGAAACCACGCCATCACGCCGGGCGTGAACCGTGTGCTCCGCAATCTAGAAGCAAGAATCCACGTCGGTGAGCCGGTGCTCAAGCAGGATCGCACCAGCGACATGACAAAGGACGCGGAGATCGATGAACGGATTCTCACGCTCGTCCAGGCTGGCAACAAGATCGACGCAATCAAGCTTCTGCGGGAGCAGCGCGGCTATTCGCTCGTCGCGGCCAAGCAGTTCGTGGACGAGTTGGCGGAGAAAGCGTAAAGAGTCCTACGTCCTCGGCAACAGCCGCACCGAGCGCAAATCCATCACCGCCGCGCCGGGCTTGGTGTGCGGTTTGACCGTGAGCGTGTAGCGGCCAGGCTTGTCGATCTTCACGCTGCCAATCGTGCGCGGAACGAACTGCTGGAAGCCGCCCGTCTCTTCGACGGTCATCGTCAGCTTTTGCTCGGCAACCTCGATGTCGATTTGGCTGCCGCCACTGCCGGCGCCGCAGCCTTGCAGCAGTTCCACCGCGAACTCGCCGGGTGTGGTGGCGACGAAGTCCCAACTGGCCCAGTCGTCCTGACGAACCCAGAAGCCAAGCGTGTCCTTGTGCGGCAAGGGTTCGTAGCGAAGCATGATGCCGTGAACGTCAGCCGTCTCGGCTGCCAGCGTGATCGAGCCGTCGGCAGCCTGTTCGTCCGGCACGAAGCCAGGATTCGGCGTCGGCATCTGGGCGTCGACCTGTTTGAGCCAACTGGCCAGCTTCGCGGCGAGCCGCTGGGCGACTTCCGGCTCACGCTCGATGAGGTTTTGCGATTCGCTGACGTCGGTGGCCAGGTGGAACAGCTCCCGGCGGCCCGAGTCGTAATACTCGATGAGCTTGTAGTCACCGTCGCGAATGGCGCCGCCGGCGCGGCCGCCTTGCGGGCTGTAGTGGGGATAATGCCAGTACAAGGTATCGCGCGGCGGGATGTTTTGGCCTTCGAGCAGTGGCACGATGCTGACGCCGTCACGTGGATCATTCACCGGGACCTCGGACGCGGCACAGATCGTGGACGCCAGGTCCATCGTGATTGTCGGCACGTCGCAGGTCGAGCCCGGCGCCGCATGTCCCGGCCAGCGAACGATCAGTGGAACGCGAATCCCGCCTTCGTAGAGATAGCCCTTGCCTTCACGCAGCGGCGCGTTATTTGTGGCCGGAAGGTTCGTCGGCTGGCCGCTGGTGGCGAGGCCGCCATTGTCGGACGTGAAAACCACGAGCGTATTGTCCGCGAGTTTCAGTTCATCGAGTTTCGCCAGCACCCGGCCAACGCTCTTGTCCATGGCATCGACAAGGCCTGCGAAGACGGGATTGCGCTGCAGTCCCGGAGGCTTGATGGCCGCGTACTTGGCGATCGCCTCCTGTTGGGCCTGGATCGGCGTGTGTACGGCATAGTGCGACAGATACAGAAAGAACGGCCGCTCGGCGCTCTGCTGCTCGAGGAACTTCTCGGCCTCGGTAGTCAGCCGCTCGGTAATGAATTCGCCGTCGGGCGGGTTCTCGAGACCCGGGAGCTGCCGGCCGTCTTTCAGGTACGGAGCAAAGTGGCTCACCACGCTGCCGCGTTCGAATCCTCCCATCGCGATGTCAAAGCCATGTCGCTGGGGCTCGAAGCCCGCCGCGCCCAGATGCCACTTTCCAATCGCGGCGGTTACGTAGCCAACGCCTTTCAAGCGTTCGGCAATCGTGACGGTTTCCAGCGGTAGCTCCTGATGGAACTCCGGGCGCAAGAGCTTGTGCTTGCGAGGATCGACTTCGCCGGGAATAAAATCCGTCAGGTGCAAGCGCGCGGGATAAAGCCCCGTGAGCAGCGCGGCGCGCGTGGGCGAGCAGACGGGGCATGCCGAGTAGGCTTGCTTGAAGCGCATTCCCTGGGCGGCCAGTCGGTCGATGTTCGGCGTCTGGTAGTATCTCGATCCGCTGCAGCCCAGATCCGTGGCGCCCAGATCGTCCATCATGATGAAGACGATGTTGGGTCGCCCGGTATCGGCTCCGGAGGCGAGGCCGGACAACAGGGACAGAATCGCCAGTGCCGGAATGCAGATTTTCAGCATGGGTGAAGCGCCATAGTGAGAGGAAGCAGAGCATCCGATGGGCTCCAGTCTAGCCGCCGAGTTGCCGGGTTTCACGTCCACAGTTCGGCTGTGCGGTTAAGCCCGGCGGATTTTGCGGGCTGAAGGGGCCGCTTGGGTCGTGGGATCAGCCGGCGACGCGTGAATCTGGTGTGAATTTTCCCGTCGAGCGAGTACCATCGAAGTTACGGTCGCTCGGGCCGCATGACTCGCGGCGGCCCTCTCAATCACCCCTCGGCCATTCATTCAGCAGCCCGGCGGAGCCCGACGTGCAATACGACGCAATCATTGTCGGTTCGGGTCCGGCGGGCAGTTCGACGGCGCTGCATCTGGCGCATTTGAATCCGCGCCTTGCGGAGCGCACGCTGGTGATCGAGCGCGATAAGCATCCGCGACATAAGCTGTGTGGCGGTGGATGCGTGCCCGAGGTGGACGTGATCCTGAGCCGGTTAGGGCTCGACTATCGCGAGGTGCCGCACGTCGACGTGGACTGGGCCTGGTTGACGTTTCGCGGCCGCGGGTTTCCACTGCGGTTCAATCGCGACTTTGCCTTCCGCGTGGTGCGCCGCAACGAGTTTGACGGCTGGCTCGCCGATCAGGTCCGCCGCCGCGGCATCGAGATCAAAGAAGAAACTCGAGTCACGAAGCTCGAACGCACCGACCAAGGCGTTGCCGTGCACACGACGCGCGGCGTATTTCATGGACGCGTCGTCGTAGGCGCGGATGGCACCAGCGGAATGGTGCGCCGGTTGGTTCCCGAAGGAGATCACCCTGCGCCGCTCGCCCGGCTTGTGGAGCTGGTCACTCCGGCCGATCCTCCGCACGTGCGTTCGACCGTGAAGGACGACGACGCGATTCTGGATTTCACCTACATGCCCGAAGGCGTGCAGGGTTACGTCTGGAGCTTTCCGACGAAGATCGCTGGCCTGCGAATGCGCAATTGGGGCGTGTACGACAGCCGCACGGTGCCGCGCAAGAGCGTCGGTTCGCTGCGCCCCGTGGCGTCCGACTGGATGGAGAAGGCCGGCTATCGGCTGGACGATTATCATCTCGAAGGGCATCCGATTCGGCTGTTCGAGCCGAAGGCTCGTTTCGCCGCGCCGAACGTGGTGCTGGCCGGCGACGCGGCCGGTGTGGACGCGACGTTCGGCGAAGGTATCAGCCCGGCCCTGGCCTACGGCGAGCTGGCCGCCCGCGCAATCGGCGATGCTTTCGAGCGGAACGATTTCTCGTTTGGCAGTTATGGCAAGAGTGTGCTGGCCAGTCCCGTGGGGCGTTCACTCAGCCGGCGAACTCATGCAGCGCGGCTGCTCAACCGGATGTCGCATCCGTTCGTGCAGAAGCTGATCTGGTGGCGGATGGCGCCGATCGCTCGCTGGTATATCACCAAAGTGCTCTTCAATTGGGGGCCGCAGGTGAAGCCCCTGCCGGCGCCGCACATTCGGCCGGAAGCCGTGCCCACCGGCGCGGAGAAAGCCGCCGAAGCCATTCCCTCGCCCCATGCCCGGCCGGCCGCGGTGCGCAGCGAGCGGGACTAGACGCCAGCAGCGAGTCCGCTGGCAAAGCTAGCGCGGGCGAAGCGGCATTGCTTCGCGGGCAGATTCAAGTGTTCAGGCAAACCATGCCGACTGCACTTGATAGCGAAAACTCTTGGCTACTGCTGTGTCTCTGCCCCATGCGCGAACTTCGGGATCGGTTGGCCCTCGTCACGGGAGCCGCTTCAGGGATTGGCCGTGCGCTCGCCCTGGA
>JBGSKX010000295.1:0-4341 GCA_041741015.1 Pirellulales bacterium | reverse complement strand
GGCCTGCACCGATGCGGACCATGCATCTACCGACGGCCGCGCGGGCCGCTCCCCGGAGGCCAGCATGGCGCGTGATCGCTCCCATCCGGTGCCTTTGGGGTTGGCGGTGCTGGCCAGCGCGGTCGCCGCCGCGCTATACATTTTCCTGCGCATCTACTTCTATGAAGACCGCCTGATCCCGCTGACCTACGCCTTGCCTCTGCTTTTGGCGCTATGGCATGGTTACCGCCTGCTGCACTGGATTTCGGCTGGTTTCTATTGCGGCCTGGCGCTTCTGAACGTGCTGCTGGTGGACGCTTCGGCCGGGTCGGACCTGATGAATTTCAGCATGATGGTGGTCAACATCGTGACCGTGGCGGCCGTTGTCGATCGGCTCCTGGTCTCGCGAGAGCGCCTCGTCGAAGCCAACCTGCATCTGCGCGATGCCAACGCCGAGCTCGAAGCCAGCAACGAAGAGCTTGCCGCCCGCGACGAAGAGATCAGCAGCCAGAACGAAGAGCTTCAGCAACAGACCGAGGAGCTCGAACAGCAATCAACCGAGCTCCAGCAGCAAGCGGAAGAGCTTCAGCAACAGGCCGAAGGCCTGCAGATCCTGCACGAGGAGTCTGCCACTCGGGCGAACCTGCTGCAAGCACTGCTCGACGCGGTGACCGCCACCGAGACGGGCCCTCCGCTCGATCATATTTGTGCCGCGGCCGCCGGGGCGTTCGATTGCGATGCCGCCGCGGTGCTGCTTTCAGCAAATGGTGTGTTCGACCTGCAAGGCGGTTGGAACCTGGCCGCGAAGGACGAGTCGTTGCGAGCCGCACTCGCGACGGATCCGTTCATCACGCTCGTGGCCCAGCAAAATCGCACGGCCTGCCTCGAAGATCTCTCCGCGGTGCCAGCGGATGCAACTCGAATGACCAGCGAGTTTCGCACGGTCCTGGGGTCGCCGCTCGAGGTCGAGGGCGCTCCGGCGGGTGTGCTGGTGATCTATGGGCGCGCTCCGCGCGAATGGACGGAAACCGAGTTCAGTGTCATCCGCTGGTTCGCCGCCCAGGCGGCACTTGTGCTGCGGACGATTCAACTGCAAGAGGAACTCTCCCGTCGCAGCCAGGAGGCTGAGGAGAACACGCGTCAAAAGACGCGATTCCTGGCGGCCGTCTCGCACGACGTGCGCAATCCCGCGAACGCGATTAACCTGATGGCCGAGCTGATCCAGCGGTCCGGCGACGACCCGCGCCTGGCCAGCGAGATTCCCCGCCTGGCCGAAAGCCTTCGCGTGAACACCCGCCTGCTCGTCGAACTGGTCAGCGATGTTTTGGACCTTTCGCGATTCGACTCCGGCAAGATCGACCTCGAGGAAACCACGTTCGATCCGGCCGAGCTGATTCGAGCGGAAGTCGGCCAGTACGAGCCGCTCGCCAAGAACGCCGGGCTCGCGCTCATCGTTGAGACCACGGCGCCCGCGAACCTGCGGGTGAAGACCGATCGCATGAAACTCGCCCGGGTGTTGGGTAACCTGGTGAACAACGCGATCAAGTTCACCGAAGTCGGCTCGGTCCGCACCACGCTCTGCCAGCTCGTCGATGGTTCACTGGAAGTCGCCGTGCAGGACACCGGCGTTGGGATCGCGGTAGAGCACCTGGAACACATCTTCGACGAGTTCTACCAGATTCGAAATCCCGAGCGCGACCGCAGCAAGGGTACGGGGCTTGGCCTCGCGATCTGCAAACGGCTGATTGACGCCATCGGCTGCTCGCTGGACGTCGACAGCCAGCTCGGAAGCGGCACTACGTTTCGCGTGCGCGTGCCGGGGGTGATGATCGTCGAAACCGATTGTCAGCCGTCGCCGAGCGCTCCCGCGGGCGACAGGGGCGATCACGTCCTGGCCGGCCTGCAGGTGCTGGTGGTCGAAGATCACGAAACGACGCGCCTGGCCGTGACTCGATTGCTGGCCGCGCACGGGGCCACGGTCGATCCGGCAGAAGATGGCCGCGCTGCCCTGCGCCACCTGCGGCACGGAATCCACGACGTGCTGCTCTTGGATCTGATGCTGCCGGACATGGACGGCCGCGAAATCCTGCGGCAATTGCAGTCCGGCCGACCAGATCGATTGAAGTGCATTCTCGCAGTGTCCGGCGACGTGAGCGAATCCCGCCGTCAGGAACTGCAGGTCCTGGGCGCCAGCGACCTGATTCCCAAGCCGGTCGAAATGGATCACCTGGTGCAGCGCATTGCCGGCGCGGTGCGTCCGGCGACAGCCATGGCGAAGCGCACCTCCCAGTAGCAAAAATCTGAGCGGGCGATGCCATGCACCATGACGTGCCGTTTCGCCTGGCCCTGCCGGTTCGCGGGTGGCAGCGACAACTTGTTGTCGGTGTGCGCAGCACAAGAGGGATCAGTGGAAGCGCAATGGAAGTGTTGAGTGTAATTCTGCTGCCGTCCGCGTCCTGAACCCTCCTGTGCCACCAGGCACCCTGACATTTGTCAGGGCCACCCTCTCCAACCGGTCAGGCACCGCCGCGCAGCTTCATGTAGTAACGCTGTACTTCGCCGATGCAGGGCTGGCCGCTCGCCGCGCGAATCCGGCACTCGGCCGCGGGGCTCTTGGCCTTCTCGATCACGGCGCGGACCCGCGTCACGCCCCCTTCGGCGATGTCCGCCTCCACGTCCTCGGCCGTGAGTCCAAAGCAGGCGCACAGCGGCGCTGTCGAATCTTTCGGATAGACCGGTTCGAGCAGCGCGTCCAACAGCAGCAGCCGCTCGAACATGTCGAAATACACGACGTCACACCGCGGAAACGGGCAGAAGTACGCTGTCTCGGCGAGCGATCCATGCACGGCTTCCACGACGTGCGCCTGCCACGTCTCCTCGACGACGCCAATCCCCAGCGATCCGCACCGCGGACAATGCCGCTCGCCCGTGTCGTCCGGTTCGCGTACGAAAGCTTTGTTCATGGTTCACGTTTTCATGTTCGAGCATTCATCGGTGGTCTGATACTAGCCCGAAGCGCGGGCGAGGGTGTCTACCGAGGGAGCCTCCATCCTCGCATCTTCGAGAAATGGCAGAATCAATTGGCAGGGTACCCTCGCTCGCGCTTCGGGCTAATATGGCGCCCACTGGCATGTAATCCATCAATTGCCGGACGCCATCCCCTGGCATCAAATTGACGTGCGAGTCACCCCCTACACCACCGGTTCCCAGCCTGGGCGATACTCCCGGCCCCACAGCGCTTCGGCTGGCGCATTGCCTTGAATGTGCCCCGTGGCCGGATCGCAGTTAAGCGTGCTCGCCGTGCGATAGGCGATGTTTCCCAGGTGACACAAGAGTGTGCTCTTGTGGGCATCTTCGATGTCGCACACCGGACGCTCGCCCGAGCGGACGCACTCCAGGAAGTTCCTGATGTGCGGGTCGTGGCTGCCGAATCCTTTGTCGCTCGTGGCGAGCAGCTTTCCATCCGAGTCGTAAAGCTTGTAGTCGCGCCCGTCGGTGATCAACGAGCCCTTATCGCCATAGAAGCCAATGCCAAACGTGGAACCTTCGAAGCCGCGCGTGTGCCAGTTGCGGCCTTCCCAGGTGATCGCCTTGTCGCCAAAGTCCCAGGTCACCACGTGCGAGTCGGGCGTTTCCTGATCGTCCTTGAAGAAGTACTTGCCGCCGCCGGCCGTGACGCGTGTCGGAAAGTCGACGCCCAGCCCCCAGCGGCAGATGTCCAGTGAGTGGATGCCGTTGTTCCCCAGTTCCCCGGTCCCCCAGTTCCAGAACCAGTGCCAGTTGTAGTGCACGACATTGTCGCGATAGGGCGTTTCCGGCGCGGGACCTTGCCACAGCGCATAGTCGAGCCCCGCAGGCACCGGCGCGGGTTTGCCATAGCCAATCGGCTTGCGGTCGGCGTTGTACCAGCCGCGCGCGAACAGCACGTTGCCGATCTCGCCGGCTTTCACTCGCTGCACAGCCTCGGCGGTTCCTGGCATGCTGCGGCGCTGCGAGCCCACCTGGACCACGCGCTTGTGCTTGCGCGAGGCGGCGATCATCAGTTCACCCTCGCGCGGGTTGTGGCAACAAGGCTTTTCGACATACACGTGCTTGCCCGCCTGGCAGGCCATGATCGAGGCCGGCCCGTGCCAGTGGTCGGGCGTGGCGATGACGACCGCATCGACCGACGGGTCGTCGAAGACCTTTCGCAGGTCGGTCACCCCTTTGGGATCCGCTTGCGACTTTCCGCCGAGCGCACTGACGGTGCGATCGATCGCCTGCTGGTCGACGTCGCAAATATAGGCGACGCGCGCCCCGCCGAGGGTGGCAAACGTATCGGCCAGCGCGCGGCCCCGGCCGTTGACGCCGATCACCCCCACC
>JBGSKX010000294.1:0-84362 GCA_041741015.1 Pirellulales bacterium | reverse complement strand
CCGAGTCCGAAGCCGCGGTGCAGGCAGCCCTGCGCTGGCTCGCCGCAAACCAAAGCCCGAATGGCCGCTGGGATCCCCGTCGCTTGGACGCCGGAATTGGCTTGGCCGCCGACGGAGAGGAGCGCCAATTCGCCGGAGCGCACGCTGACACCGGGCTGACCGGTCTCGCGCTGCTCTCGTTTCTGGCCTCGGGGCATACACACCTTTCGGGCGAGTATCGCGACAACGTCCGCCGGGGACTGGAGTTTCTGCTTGCCTCACAAGATGCCTCCGGCAGCATCGGAGCGACGAATAACATCTATGAGCGAATGTATTGCCACGCGATGGCCACGTGCGCTCTGAGCGAAGCGTATGCGATGACGCGCGACAAGCGGATCCTGCCGGGCTTGCAGGCCGCGATCAACTTCACGATCCGTACGCAGGACCGCGCCAGCGGCAGTTGGCGCTACCTTCTCGGCCAATCCGGCGACACCAGCCAGCTCGGTTGGCACGTGATGTCGCTCAAGAGTGCCGAACTAGGTGGGCTGCCCATGCCGCCAGAGACCCGCGCGGGCATGCTGCGATTCCTCGGGACCGTGTCTTCCGGTCGCAGCGGCGGCTTAGCGTGCTATCAGCCGGCGCGTCCGCTTCCCACCCGCTCGATGACGGCCGAGGCGCTCGCCTGCCGGAAGTTTTTGGGCGTTTCCACTTCGCCGGACCTCGTGCAGGAAGCCAGTAACTACATCCTGCAAGAGCCGCCCGGCATCGGCATGACGAACCATTACTACTGGTACTACGCCACGCTCGCACTGCACCAGACACAAGGCGAAGCCTGGCGCCGCTGGAACGAAGCCCTGCAGACGAAGCTCTTGGCCACGCAGCGGCACGACGGCTCCTGGGCCGGCAGCTGGGATCCCGACCCGGTTTGGGGACGCTGCGGTGGCCGGGTCTACAGCACCTCGCTGTGCACGCTGTGCCTGGAGGTGTACTACCGCTACCTGCCGCTATACGAGACGGCGAGCATCGAGGGCGGACCGATTCGGTAGCTGTGCCCCGGATGGCGCTTGCCCGGGCGGCCGAGTCGTTTCGGAAACTGCCGGTCTAATCGTTGCAGATTCCCTGTCCGAACGCCCATTCAGTGCAGGAGAGTCTGGCCGTTCACGGCGGTTTGACACGGGCTTTCTGGCCAGTAAAATTGAAGGTACGGTTGATTCACCGCATCTGCGTCCGGACGCTGCGCTGAAACGACACGAAGCTTCCAGCCGTATAATCCTTCTGGCTTCGGTCCTTCCCACCCCACACATGCAGGGCGCTACTATGTTCGGAATTGGAAACGCGGCCCCCCACCTGTTCGCCTTCCTGGGCGGTATCGGTACGACCGAACTGCTCATCATTGGCTTCATCATCCTGATTTTGTTCGGCAGCCGGTTGCCCAGCGTCATGCGTTCGCTGGGCCAGGGTGTCACCGAATTCAAGAAGGGTGTGCAAGGCATCGAAGACGAAAAGGACGAGCGGACCAGCGAGAAGGTCTAGCGGGCAATCCTGGTAATCGCCCGACCAGTTGGCCGATGGATGCTGTCGGCCTGGGATAGTTCTCAGTCAAGTTCAGAGAAGCGTGGGAGAAAGTGCCATGCCATTTGGAATCGGTCCGGCAGAGATGATGATCCTGCTGGTAATCGGCGTGCTGCTGTTCGGTAAGAATCTACCCACGGTGGGCAAGCAGCTCGGCCGCAGCCTGATGGAATTCAAGAAGGGCCTCAGCGACATCCAGAGCGAGGTCAATGCCGCGGCCTACAGCGACCCTGTCAAGCCGAGCAAGCCGCAGCGGTATGCGGCCGAAGAGTACGACGAACCCACGGCCCCCAAGTTCGAACCGCCGACGCAGGCCCCCACCGAAACCACCGCCACGCCTTCCAGCACGGCCTGACTTCAATCCGCGCGGCCGGCGCGATAAGATCATTCGGCTGGGATGACGCGGGCCCCGATTTCCGGTGAAGAGCCGTTCTCCACAGCAGATCAGTCATTTCGATCGGTGCGGCGCACGCCGCGCTCGGGCCGCAGGGAATGCGGGAGTCGTCATGGGCGAAGCCAAGAGTTCGGTCGAAGAAATCCGCCGCCGGTTTGATGCCGACGTGGAGCGGTTCTCGAATCTCGATACCGGCCAGTCCGCCACGGTCGACGCGCCCCTCGCGATGTCCCTGATCGCCGAAGCGGCCGCGAGCGTCACGCCTAATGCGCGTCACGTGCTGGATGTCGGCTGCGGTGCCGGCAACTACACGCTGAAGTTGCTCGAGCGTCTACCAAACCTGGACGTCACGCTCGTCGACCTGAGCGCTCCCATGCTCGAGCGCGCGATCGAACGCATCAAGCCCGTCACCCATGGCGTCGTCACCGCGCGGCAGAGCGACATCCGCGAGATGGACCTGCCCGAGAGCGGCTACGACATCATCCTGGCCGCGGCCGTGCTGCATCACCTGCGCACGGAGAGCGAGTGGTGGGACACGTTCAAGGCGTTTCATCGGGCTTTGCGCAAAGGCGGCTCGCTGTGGATCTTCGACCTGGTTGAAAGTTCGCAGCCGGCGATCGAAGCCCTGATGCGCCAGCGTTACGGCGAGTACCTCGTCAGCCTGAAGGACGAAGCCTATCGCGACGCAGTGTTTGCTTACGTCGCCAAGGAGGACACACCGCGTCCACTTGTCGAGCAGCTCGACCTGTTGCGTGCCGTGGGCTTCAGCCAGGTGGACGTGCTGCACAAGAACGGCTGCTTCGCGGCCTATGGTGCGGTGAAGGCGTAGAACGGGCCGGTTGCGATGCTGGCTTTTGGCCGATAGAATTGAAAGTCTAGCCGGGCGGCTAGCTCAGTTGGTTAGAGCGCCATCCTCACACGGTGGAAGTCACAGGTTCGAGTCCTGTGCCGCCCATTTTCTTCTCGGCAGCGAATTAATCTCACGCGGACGACTGTGATCGGCAGTTGTCCTTTTTTGTGCGCTGCTTCTAGTTGCGAGCTCTCTTCGAGTTCGGTCCTGTCGAGCCGGGCATACGCATTCTGTGGGGCGTGGTCCTCTTCGAGCCAGCCTGCGCATTTTCTGACTGCTCATTTTATGCGCTGAACGCTTAGCCATCGCCTGTCGCGCAGTGCGCGGCCCGTTGGGTTTACGTACGTACACCCACCCGCCCAAAAACGGCCGAATTCTCCGCCGGCACTAGATGTGCGAGGGTAAGTACCACTATCCGCAACAGTGCATGGCCGTACCGCTTTCAAGCGCGCGGTCGACCCAACTCGCATTTTCAGAGCAGAGGACATTCGCCATGAGATTCTCTAAATCATCACTCATCACAACATTAATCGCTGGGCTACTGTTGTCGGCAATTCCACTCCCAGACGCATTCGCTCAACGCGGCGGAGGTAACCGTGGCGGAGGGGGTGGACGAAACGCCGGCGACGGAGGTGGCAATCGCGGAGGCGGCGGTGGTCAGCGCAGTTTTAGTGGCGGCCAAGACCGTAGCGGCGGACGCAGTGACATGAATCGTGGCCCTGCGGGTCCGAATCGTTCCGACAGCAGGCGCAGCCCTGACCGAGGTCAGCGGGGCAACAACCAAGTGCAAGTGAACCGGGGCGATGGGCAGCGCCCCCGCGATGTCGGACGCTCGGTCGACGGCAACCGCGACGAGCGGAGCTTCAACGAACGGAGTTTCGACGGGGGCCGCTCGCGCACCAGCAATTATCGCGGCGAGCGCGACGGTAACCGCGGTGGCGACTTCAATCGCGGCGACAACAATCGCAGTCGAAATGATTTCGAGCGCGGCCGCTATACCGATTTCAATCGCGGCAACTTCAACCGCAATGACTGGAACTCGGCCTTCTTCGGTCCGCGCGGTGCATTCGGCAACGCATACCTCGGTCGCGGCGGATTAAACTACGGCAACTACGGCCGCGGCTACGGATACGGAGGCTGGAATGGCTACGGCGGTTACGGCCTCGGCTACGGTCGGCATGGTGGGTACGGATTCCTCCCGTTTCTTAGTGGCCTCGGGCTTGGCTACGGACTCGGTGGTTACGGCTTAGGTTACGGTGGCTATGGACTAGGGTATGGCGGATTCGGTCCGGCGTATGGCGGCTATTACAGTCCGAGTTACGTTCAGACCGTGCCGCAAACGATCACGTCGGACGCGCAACCGGCGTCGCCGGCCGACACATCACCCGCCAACGGGACTGATTTTGCCGCACTCGGCGAATCTGAATTTCGCGCAGGCAACTACCAGGCGGCCATGATGGCGTTTCGCCATGCGCTCGTCGATGAGCCCAACAACGCCGGCCTGATGCTGCTGATCAGCCAATGTCTGTTCCAGATGGGTCAGTGGACCGAGGCCGCCGGCGCGACGGAACTGGCAATGGGCGCCCTCCCGGAAGACACGTGGGGGACGGTTGTCGAAAACTATCCGCAACTGTACGGAAACATCGAGGACTACACGCGGCAGCTCAAGGAGCTTGAGAGCGCTGTAAAACAGGATCCGAACAGCCCGGCGTTGCGATTTCTGATCGGCTACCACTTTGGCTATCTGGATTACCCTCAGCAGGCCGTAAGAGAACTTGGCAAAGCCGTAGACCTGGAAGGCCGCGATCCGGCTGCTCGCCGGTTGCACGACATTTTCGCGGCAAAGATTGGTGCTCCCACGGTTGGCCCAGTGCCTCAGGCACAAGGGGGCACCGAACCAGGAGCTGGTTCGGGTAGCTAAAGTCCACCACCGTTTGGAGTTTCGAAGCCCATGCCCCAACGCGATCGGGGCGTGGGCTTTCTCATTTGAGGAGATCGTGAGGTTTGGGAGGATTAACTTCCCTCAATCAGTGACATTACTAGCTTGAAATGCGTAGTCCGCAGGCATATGCTGTCGGCGAAATCTCGTGACGAACGACACCCTGGATGCATGCTGCTATGCCTCGCTTTCCCTCGCGTCTAACCTGGTGCACTCTGTTATGGATGCTGGCGGCTTCGTCGGCCAGCGCCGTTCCGGTAACGACGGGACTCAAACTGTGGCTCGACGCCACCGACGGCGTCACGACCTCGGGCGCCACGGTAACTGGATGGTCCGACTTGTCTGGCAACGGCCATGACGGATCGTATGACTCGGGCGCGCCACAACTCGTACCCGGCGCAATCAACGGACTTCCTGCAATTTTATTCAATGGGAACGGCGATCACTTCGCGCTCGCGGGTGGGCAAGTGCTATCCGGCGATAGCTTCACGGTATTTGCCGTCGCGGTCGACACCGGTCCGGAAGAAGGCGACGCGAGAGAGATTTATTCGAACTGGGATGACGCCAATTCCTGGCCGTCGCAGTTCTTGGGCACTGCGTTCGGAGAGGGTGGCACCAGAACCCTTCGCTTTACGGATGGATTGAGTGCTGTCGACGTATTGAGCACGCCCGGCTCGCCGTTCGTTTCTTACGGCGTTTACGTCGGCGGGGTGAATGCAGATGTCTACCTCGACGGAGTTCTCGTCGGCTCGAATCCTCAGAACAGCGATCCGGCCGACGCGCTTAATCCGAATGGCCAGCGCGATATTACCACGCCGTCATTCATCGGCCGCCAGGGAAGCTTCGATGGCGAGTACTGGCAAGGCTACATTGCGGAAGTGCTGGTGTACGACGGCGCTCTTTCGTCAGAAGATCAGGCACTGGTGGCTGCTTATCTTCAAACCAAATGGGTGCCAGAGCCCGGTAGTTTCCTGCTCGCCGCAGTCGGAATTCTGGGTTTGCTGATCTATCGACGCCGCAGCCGATAGTCTTCGCCGCTGAGTAAGCACTCAAGCTGGCTGCCGGTAACCGTCCTAAAGTGTTTGCTCCGCTGCATGCGGGCAGCTATCTTCGTAGGCATAGCTGCCCACCTGTTTGGATCGGCCGGTGGAATTTGCCCGGGCGGCAACTCCCAAGACTGGCCGAAACACCTGCCCTTTGAAGCCGGAGTCGCCTGGTGTTTCGCACGCTGTTACTGTTCTCGTGTCTGGCTCTGACGTTCCCGGCCATTGCCGCCAATCCGCTGCGCGTCGGTACATTCGAGGTCGACGCCTCGCCACCGATCGGCAGCCCCTTGGCGTACGATCCAACCGCCGGCGTCGAAACGCCGCTCAGTTGCCGTGGCGTGGTTATTCTCGGCGCTGAGAAGCCCATCGTGATCTGTGCTCTCGACTGGATCGGTGTTGCGAATGATGGCCAGCGCCTCTTTCGCGAAGCGCTTGCCGAAGCGGCGGGCACGAATCCTTCACGCATTGCCGTGCATGCCTTGCACCAGCACGACGCTCCGCGGTGTGATTTTTCGAGCGAAGCCCTGCTCCGGCAGGAATTCGGCCTCAGCGGCGCCGGGTTCGATCCGGTCTGGGCGAAGGAAGTGATCAAGCGTGCGGCCGACGCGGTTCGTCTTGCGACGCGAGACGCCTCGCCCGTCACCCACCTGGGACTCGGCCAAGGCGAAGTCAAGATGGTCGCGTCGAATCGCCGCATCCTGGGACCAGACGGCAAGGTGCAGCACATTCGCTGGTCGGCCACGAAGGATCCCGTTGCCCGCGAGTTTCCAGCCGGCACGATCGATCCGCAGCTCAAGCTGATCAGCTTCTGGAACGGCAATGCGCCGGTGGCTGCAATCTCGTTCTACGCCACGCATCCGCAAAGCTACTATCGCACCGGCCTCGCGAATCCTGATTTCCCGGGCCTTGCGCGCAATGCCTGGCAGGCCGAGACAAAAGTACCACTAGTGCATTTTAACGGGGCTGGCGGAAACGTCACCGCGGGCAAGTGGAACGACGGGGCGACCGAGAATCGGAAAGTACTTGCAGGCCGCGTCGCGGAGGGAATGAAAGCGGCCTGGCAGGCCACCAAGCGCGAGCCGATCACGGCCGCGCAGGTAGCCTGGAAAGTGGAACCCGTTTCGCTGCCACTCGCTCCGGACATGAGCGAGGACGAGCTGCGAAAGAGGGTCGACAACTCGGCGGCCAAGCCAGGAGATCGCTTTTCCGTGGCACAAGATCTGATCTGGTTCCAACGCTGCAAGCGCGGCGAGAAAGTTGACATCGGCTGTTTGTCGTTGGCCAATGCGCGCGTGCTGTTCATGCCGGGTGAATTGTTCGTGGAGTATCAACTCTGGTCGCAGGAGGCCCGGCCCGATTTATTTGTGGCGATGGCCGCCTATGGAGAATACGGCCCTGGTTATATCGGAACGAAGATTTCGTACGGACAGGGAGGCTACGAGACCGGCCCCGGCGTCTCCCACACGGCGCCCGAGGTCGAAGATGTGCTCCTGGACGCGATTCGCAAATTGCTCGACGCACCCGCCAGATAGCAGGGAGAGTTTCGATGAGTTATCGCGCGATCTGTTTGATCACCCTGTCGTTAGCGACTGCCGCCAGCAGGGCCCCGGGTGGTGAACCATCGCCTCCCATTGCCGTGACACTGGCGAATGTCGAAGCGCCCGCGGAGAACAATCTCGAGGAACCACTGGCGGCGACTTTTTCTGCGAGTCAGGCGAAGCACTTTCTTGATTCCTCGTCTCTGGCCTGGCAAAAGCAGCGCGACTGCATGACGTGCCACACGAACTACCTGTACCTGCTTGCCCGCCCAGCATTGGGCGCGGACGACGAAGCCCATCAAACCGTTCGAAACTACGCCGAAAAGCTCGTGACTGATCGCTGGCCGGACCAAGGTCCGCGGTGGGATGCTGAAGTCGTGATGACGGCCATGGTGCTGGCCTATAACGATCGGCTCACCAGCGGCAAGCTGCATCCGACGACGCGCACGGCGCTCGATCGGATGTGGGACGTGCAGGGTGAGAAAGGCGGCGTGAGCTGGATCAATTGCGAGTGGCCGCCTTTCGAGAGCGACGACGAGTTCGGGGCGACCATGATGGCCCTGGCCGTTTCGGTAGCCCCCGAGTCATATGCCGAGACGCCTGCCGTACAGGCAGGCATCGAGAAGCTCAAGCGGTACCTGACGGAGACCAAGATGCCCACATTGCATCATCGCGCGATGCTGCTTTGGGCCGATACGCACAGGCCAGGTTGGCTGACCGCGACTGAACGAGATGAGGTCGTGAGCGAGATCCTTTCACTTCAACATGACGACGGTAGCTGGAGCATTGCGACGCTCGGCAACTGGGAGCGCGAAGATGGTTCGCCGCAAGAGGTCGCCAAGGGTGACGGTTATGCAACGGGACTCGCGATCGTACTTGCCCGAGCATCCAGCATTTCAGCCGACGATGATCGGCTGCAAAAAGGAATTGCCTGGCTCAAAGCGAATCAACGCGCGAGCGGCCGCTGGTTTACACGTTCGCTACATAAAGACAGCCGGCACTACATCACCCACGCGGGCAGCAGTCTGGCGGTGATGGCCATCACGGCGTGCGATGCGGTGGATTAAGGACGGCCTGAAACTCACATGCATCTGCGATCGCTCGGCCAGACTGGAATCGAGATAGCGCCAATCGCCTTTGGCGCAGGCCCCGTGTCGCAGCTCCTGATAGGCGACGAGCGAACGCAGCAGTGCGCTACGATCCAGCGAGCCGTCGAACTTGGCGTTAAATGGTTCGACACGGCGGCAACGTACGGCGAAGGAAGGTCCGAAGAGAGCCTGGGCCTCGCACTCCGGACGCTTGGACTACAAGAGCAGGTACAAATTGCGACCAAGGTGCGGATCATGCCCCATGACCTCGGGCGGATCCGCGAAGTCGCGCGCGCATCCGTCGCGGCCAGCTTGCAGAGGTTGCGGATCGACAAGATTACGCTGCTGCAAGTTCACAATTCGATCACGGCGCGAACCGGCGATGAACCGACTTCCCTGTCACCTTCACAGGTGCTCTCGCCGGGCGGCCTGTTGGAAGCGCTCGACGAACTCCGTCGCGAAGGACTTGTCGAACACCTGGGGCTCACAGGCATCGGTCAGCCAGCGGCGCTTTGCGAAGTAATTGCCAGCGGGCAGTTCGCCACGATTCAGACGCCATACCACTTGCTCAACCCCTCGGCTGGTGCCACTGCGCCGGCCAATTTCAGCGAAACGAACCACGGAAACGTCATCGCGGCGTGCCATCGCCAGGGTATGGGCGTCTTCGCGATTCGCGTACTGGCCGGCGGAGCACTCGCCGGCAAGCCGCCCAGCCCACATACTTTCAAGACACCATTCTTTCCGCTGGCACTCTTCGAGCGAGACCGCGCCCGAGCTGAGAATTTGAGTGACGTTCTGCCGCCAGAGATCACCCGCGAAGAAGCCGCTGTTCGCTTTGCGATCAGCCACCCGCAAGTGTCGAGCGCAATCGTTGGGTTTGCCTCGCCGCAAGAGGTTGAACGCGCCGTGAGCTTCGCCTATCGTGGCCCGCTGGAGGCTGAACTCGGCGCGCGGCTCATGCATTTTGCGTGGCAGTCGTCGAGCAACTCGAACTCCTCTTAGCACCCTGGAAAAGGCGCATCGCTTGGTTGCTTCCCAACGGATCGTGGCGGCCTCGGTACAAGCTGTGCAAACGAAGGGGCGTAAATGACCGATTTCACTGCGGCGAAAGTTGCCTCAACCGATGCCGGCACTGTGGTCGAGCTCTCGTCAGCGAATCGCTGGTTGGTGCTGGCCGTTGCATTTGGCGCCTGGATGTTCGCGGGCATGTCGATCTCGCTTTTCGTGCTGATTTCTCGTCCGGCGATTGTCGACATGCTGGGCAATGTGGTCGCCAGCGATCAGCTCGAACGCACTGCCGCGCAGTGGTTCGCCTGGTATCAATGTGCATTTCTCCTCGGCGCCGCGGCCGGTGGTTGGATCTTCGGAGCCATGGGGGATTCCCGCGGCCGCACGCTCGCCATGGGATACAGCGTACTTTGCTATTCGCTCCTGACTGGAGCCGCTTATTTCGTCGAAGATCCGTACGTGCTCTGGGGCTTCCGATTTGCGGCCTGTTTGGGTATCGGCGGCGTGTGGCCAAATGCGGTGGCGCTGGCGGTCGAAGGACTTCCCAATGTTTCGCGGCCGCTATTGGCCGGACTGATGGGCACCGCCGCCAACGTGGGCTTCGTGTTGCTTGGCGTTATCTGCTTTGTGTTTCCGATCACGCCCGAACACTGGAGGTGGGTGCTGCTTGTAGGCACCGCTCCAGCCATCCTCGGTGTGATCACACTGGCCATCGTGCCCGAATCGCCGCGTTGGCTGGCGGGGCGTCTTGCAGCGCAGAGCAGCGATTCCAAGTCGCAACCGGTTCGCGATATCCTGCGCCCGCCGCTGTTGAGCCGGACCATTATTGGCATCTGCCTGGGTGGGATTCCGGTCATCGGCACTGCGGCGAACGCGAATTGGCTGGTGCCCTGGGCGGATCAAGTGGCCGCAGCGCGGACCGTGGACGTCGCGGCAGCACCAAAGGCCGCCAGTGCACCGCTGGCCCCGCAGCCCGCGAAACCCAAGAACGATCCGCGGCTCAAGGCCAAAACGCAGATCCTGCGTTCCGGCGGCGCCGTGTTCGGCAGCCTGCTTGGCGGTTGGCTGGCTAGTTTGCTGGGTCGGCGACTGACCTACTTCTTGATCAGCCTCGCGACGTTTCTCACCAGTTCTTACATCTACAGCTTTCTGACACCCGATGATCCGCTATTCGGCACCTTCGCGTTCCTGCTTGGCTTCGTAGGGGTCACGTACTTCGGCTGGCTTCCGCTTTACTTGCCAGAACTATTCCCCACGCGTGTGCGCGCAACAGGTACCGGTGTCACATTCAACTCGGGACGCATTCTGGCCGCCATCAGCGTACTGGGCGCCGGTGTGCTGGCGGGCTTGTTTCACGGAGACTATGGCCGGGTCGGTACCTTCACCGGGCTTGTCTATGTCGCTGGCATGATCGCGATCTGCTTCGCGCCCGACACAAGCAAGAATCGGCTGGAGGATTAGGCATGCGCGAGGTCGGAGTCATTGGGTTGGGGCTGCTCGGTTCGGCCATTGCGGAACGGCTGCTGGCGGCCGGCCACCTCGTGGTCGGCTTCGACGTGTCTGAGTCGCGTCGCGCAGCGTTGCAGCACCTTGGCGGAGAAGTCGCAGCTTCCAGCGCCGCGATAATCACGCGCTGCAGTGTGGTCCTGTTGAGCCTGCCCGATTCGAAGATCGTCGCCGAGGTAGTCAACTCGTCAGCCGAATCACTGCGGCCCGGAATGTGGATCATCGATACCTCGACCGGCGATCCGGATCACGCAGTTTCGCTATTCGAACGTCTGCAGGGGCATGGCGTCGAGTATCTTGACGCGACGGTCTTGGGTTCCAGTGTTCAAACGCGCGACGGTCAGGCGGTGGTGATGGTCGGGGCTTCCCAGCAAGCTTTCGAAGCCTGTCGTGAACTGATGGACTGTTTTGCTCACAAGGTATTTCACGTGGGTCCGCCAGGAAGCGGTTCGCGGATGAAGCTCGTGGTCAACCTGGTATTGGGCCTGAACCGCGCTGCGCTCGCCGAAGGACTGGCACTTGCACGACTGCTGAAACTGGATGGGACCACAACACTCGCCATCCTGAAAGCCGGGGCCGCCTACTCCGCGATCATGGATACCAAGGGTGAGAAGATGCTCACGGGCGACTTTTCAACGCAGGCCCGGCTGTCGCAGCATCTCAAGGACGTACGGCTGATACTCGAAGCCGCCGCGCGAACCGGCGGAACGCTCACCTTGTCTGATGCTCATCGCAAACTGCTCGAGAAGGCCGAAGCGGCAGGCTACGGCGAGCTGGACAATAGCGCGATACTCAAGGCCTACGACGCGCCATGAACTGATTCATCACCGCGGAATTCCCTGACGTTGCAATGCCCGAGAAGCCCATCAGTTCCTACACGTTTGGCGATTCGACCATCGCAGCCGAGCGGTTGCGAATCCTAGCGGAAATCTTTGAGCCCAGTACACGCGAGTTCCTTGAAACTCTCACGGACCGCCGGCCCACACGCATCGCCGATCTGGGCTGCGGCCCCGGTTACACGACCCGGCTTCTGGCGCAAGTTTTTCCGCAGGCCCAACTCGTAGGAATCGACAGTTCCCGGGGATTCATCGAGCTGGCCGAGAGAACCGCGCCGCCCTGCGTGCGTTTCGTCGAAGGAGATGTCGCATCTCCGCTTTCGAGCGGACCATACGACCTGATCTATGCCCGATACTTGCTACCGCATCTGAGCAACTATCACTCCGCGGTTTCGCAGTGGGGCAACTGCCTTTCCGTGGGTGGCGCGATTGCCAATGAGGAAAATGACTGGATTGAAACCACTCAGCCAGCCTTTAGGACCTATTTCGAGATGGTCGCGGCGATGCTCGCCGATCGCGGCCAGCGATTGGACATAGGCGCCGAGCTTGAAGCTATCGACGACTGGCAGCCGCTATTCAAGTTCTCGAGCCAGCTTGTGCCGATTCGCGTGCCCGAGCCAGTTGCGGCGCGGATG
This sequence comes from Pirellulales bacterium, assembly GCA_041741015.1. Classification (GTDB taxonomy): domain Bacteria; phylum Planctomycetota; class Planctomycetia; order Pirellulales; family PALSA-1355; genus JALHMI01. Next base: position 71,971 of record JBGSKX010000294.1, on the reverse strand, counting down.
TTCGTGCCGAATCTGGATGTCTTCCGTCAGCAGCCTTATATCCAAAAGAATCACGAAGAGGCCGAGATTCAACGCCTGAAGGCCGACATTCTCACTGTCATTGAACGTGGAGATCCTTCCCGTATGGTTACCTTCTGGCGGCGACGTATTGTTTGGCTGCGACCAGCCACTTAGACTGACTCGAACCACTGTCCGACCACGAATCCGATCTGTAAGAGGTGTGTCATGCGCCCGTCTCAAGCCATCCTGGCGGCTGTTCTTGTGCTCAGTCAGGTGGCCACAACGCACGCTCACTTCCTGTTTACGCGCATCTGTCCGCCCGCCGAAGGCGGACGATTCGCCGAGGTCTACTTCAGCGAATACGCTCGGGCCGGCGATCCTCGATACATCGCCAAGGTCGCGCCGGCAGAGTTTCAAGTGCAAACATCGCCGGGGCAATGGCGCGCACTGCCAATGCGCCGGCTCGATGATCGACTTCGAGCCCATTTGCCGACTACAGGTCCGCTGGTCGTGGCCGGTAAGCTCGACTACGGCGCGCTCGATCGGCCCGGTTCGCCGACGTTTCTGCTGCGGCACTATTCCAAAGCGGTGGCAGGTACCGCCGACGAGCTTAACTCCATGGCGCCTCTGGGCGCTCCGATCGAACTGTTGGCCAAATTCGAGGCGGATCGCGTCGTGCTCACAGTAGTCCAGGGTGGCCGGCCCCTCGCCGACACGCGTGTTGATATTGTCGATGCGGACCTCGCAGGTGAGGAACTCAAGACGGACGCGAAGGGGCAGGCGACATTCACGCCTGCCGCGCCAAGCTTGTACTGCATCTACGTTGGGCACACGATTCCAACCGGCGGAGAGTACGCCGGCAAGACATACTCCGAGATCAAGCAGTTTGCCACGCTGTCGTTCGAATGGCCGCTGGTCGCCGGCCCCGACGACCAGGCAATCGCCCTGTTTGAAGAGGCCGTCGCGGCACGCGCTACCTGGGAGAATTTCCCCGGTTTCTCGGCCGAAATCGCGGGCGACCAGGATGGTCGCCCTTTCGCCGGAACTGTGACTGTGGCGGCAGATGGCGAAGTGGAAGTCGATCTTGGCGAGGATGCGGCGATGGCCACTTGGGTCGACGACCAACTCGAATCGATCACGATGCATCGCGCGGCCGGCCAGGCGAGTGATGCCACGAAAACCGACCGTCCGAAACCGGCAATTCGCTTCGCCGACAGTCAGACTGACCACCCACTGGGGCGGCTCGTGGCCTTCGAAGGTGGCCAGTTCGCCTCCAGTTACCGTGTGAAAGATCGCCAACTGGCAACGGTCAATCGGCTGATCGACGGGGAAAATGTAACCATCTCCGTACTCGAGAACGAGAAAAACGCCGACGACAAGTTTCTGCCGCGTGCTTATACGGTACAGGCCTGGGACGAAGCCACAGGCGTGCCCACTCGCACGGAAACGGTTCGCGACTCGTGGGCGCGCGTTGATGCGTGGGATCTGCCGACTGAACACACCGTCACGAGCGCTTCAGCCGACGGCTTCAGCGTGCGAACTTTCCGCTTGTCAAAACACGTCGCTGCCAAGAGTAAGACGCAGTAAGTGGCGCGAAAATTGCCGAAGCCGTGTCCTCGCGCGAGCTACTTGACAAAGATTTGATTGTCAGTACCGTAAAGCGCAGCACGGCCCGCCATGATCAGGCGCACCAGAATCGTCCATGATGGACCCAACACAGGCAATTACTGTGTTGGGTCTTTTTTTATCCATGAACGACAGCGAGCAGGGAACGCCAAACACTTCTTTGATTTCCACTCGAGGGCATTACGGTTCACTAACAGCCTTGCATAGGCAAAGCAGGAGGAGACTATGCGTCGCATTCACCGCTTCAGGTTTCTACTCGTTCCCGTGCTGACGGCGATGCTCGCTCAGCCAGTCGTCGCTGGGCGATGGCATCGCGGTCACCGCGGCGGCGGCGGATGCGAGTCGGGGTGCAGTTCACCCTGCGGCTCGACTTCCTGCGAGACGGTCTATCAGACTTGCCAGCGGACGATCATGGTGCCCGAAACCACCATGGAAACTCGCACCGTGCAGGTTGTGGAATGCCATCCCGAGCAACGCACCCAGAACTACACGGTCTACCGCCGCGTACCCGAGACTCAAACGGTCGAGTATCAGGTAACCGTGCCGAAATACGAGAAGCGTACCCGCGAAGTGCAATACACCGTGAATCGCCCCGTGATGGAAACTCGCACCCGGATGGTCAGCGAGACTCTCAGTCGACCTGAACAGCGGACGCAGCAGTACACGGTCTACAAACAGGTGCCCGAAACACAATCGGTCGAGTACCAGGTAACCGTCCCGAAATACGAGAAGCGAACTCGTGAAGAACATTACACGGTCAATAAGCCCGTGATGGAAACGCTCACCCGCACGGTGACCGAGAACCACTGCCGTCCGGAGCAGCGTACGCAGGAATACACGGTTTACAAGCAGGTTCCCGAAACGCGCACTGTCGAGTATCAGGTTACTGTCCCGAAATACGAGAAGCGAACTCGTGAAGTGCATTACACGGTTAATAAGCCCGTGATGGAGACGCTCACTCGCACGGTGACCGAAACCCACTGCCGCGCGGAACAGCGGACGCAAGAGTACACCGTCTACCGACAGGTTCCCGAGACGCGCACCGTCGAATATCAGGTGACGGTGCCCAAATACGAGACTCGCACCCGCGAAGTACACTATACCGTTCACAAGCCGGTCACGGAGACGCGTACCGTCAACTACACGGTGATGGTACCTCACACCGAAACGGTCAGCGAAACGCGCCGCGTGTGTCGCATGGTTCCTGAGACGCAAACTCGGACGGTTTGCGAGGACCAGGGGCACTGGGAAGTTACTCGCACGCCATACACGGTAGGTTGTGGTGAATGCGCCCGGACATGCTATCGCACGTGTTCGCAATGGGTACCCAACGTGGTGACCCGCGAGGTGCAGTGCACCGTCATGCGTCCGCAAGTGGAAGAGATCCCCTACGAGCGGCAAGTAACCGTGTGTCGGCCCGAAACGCGGACTCGCGAAGTGCAAGTCTGCCGGGTGGTCCCTGAACAACAGATCCGACAGGTCGAATACACCGTTTGCACGCCGGTTCAGGAAACCCGCACCCGCGAGGTAACCACCTGCCGCACGGTGCCAGAGCAGTTGACTCGCAACTACACGGTCCAAGTGCCCTATACGGTGCAGAAGGAAGTGCCGTATACGGTGTGCAAGATGGTCGCCGAGCAGCGCACCCGCCAAATCGAGTACACCGTCTGCACGCCGGTTCAGGAAACCCGCACCCGCGAGGTAACTACTTGTCGCGTCGTGCCCGAACAGAAGACCCGGACCTACACCGTGCAGGTGCCTTACACGGTGCAAAAGGAAGTCCCGTATACGGTTTGCAAGATGGTGCCCGAGCAGCACACTCGGCAGATCGAGTACACCGTCTGCACGCCGGTGCAGGAAACCCGCACCCGCGAGGTGACCACCTGTCGCACGGTTCCCGAGCAGAAGACGCGGACGTACACCGTGCAGGTGCCGTACACCGTCCAGCGTGAAGTGCAGTATCAAGTGTGCAAGATGGTGCCTGAGCAGCAGACTCGACAGATCGAGTACACCGTCTGCACGCCCGTGCAGGAAACCCGCACTCGCGAAGTCACCACCTGCCGCACCGTAGCCGAGCAGAAGACTCGGACTTACACCGTGCAGGTCCCGCACACCGTCACCAAAGAGATCCAGGTGCCGGTCTGCCGCATGGTTCCCAAGACCGTGACCTACCAGGTTCCGGTTCACGTGCCGGCCAAGGGCGGTTGTTGTACCTGAGCTCGATTGCCGAACGTCAACGGAATCTGGGGCCCGCGGGCGAACTGCTCGCGGGCCCTTTCTTTTTGCGCCCTCGGCTCAGGCACTGTCGACAGGACGCGGAACAATCCAGCGTGTGATCGCCTGCGACAAGATAATTACGGTTGAGCCGATCAAGAGCACAATCAGTCCGGCATTCAGCACACCTTGCACGAGCGTGCCGTTCAGTCCACCCAAGGCCCAACCGTCCGAGATCTGCTTGGCGAACCGACCACTGATCATCTGATAGCCCGCGGTGAGCGTCGTGCCGGTTACGAAAATGAGCGGCAGGATCGTGAGCGGCGCGTAGCGACCGCGCCCGGCGTTGAACATCACGGTTGTGACCACGACCAGCGCGATCACGGCCAGCATCTGATTCGCAATCCCAAACATCGGCCAGATCGTCTCAATCGAGCCGCTCCAGATCAACCCTCCCCAGCCGGCCACGACCAGGGCGGTCGACAGAATCGCGCCGGGCAGCCAGTCCGTGCGATCGAACTTCGGGTAGACTTTACCCAGCACTTCTTGCAGCAGGAACCGCGCGATGCGGGTGCCGGTGTCGATGGTGGTCAGAATGAACAGCGCCTCGAACATGATCGCGAAGTGATACCAGTACTTGATCACGCCATCGAGATTCATGGCGCCGCCGGCGACACGATGCATCGCGTCGCGGAAGATCTGGGCCATGCCGACCGCGAGTGTTACGGCGCCGCCCGTGCGCCCGCGAAGAGCTTCGCCGCCCACTTGTTGCTCGATCTCGGCCAGATTGTCGGTCGTGGCGTTCATCGTCCGCAGGTCGTCGGCATAGGCGGCCTGCTGGGACAAATCGATGTTGATGGCCCAGTAATCGCCAGCCGGTAGCGAAGCAGCGGCAATCAGCGCCATCACGGCCACGAGCCCCTCGATGAGCATCGCCCCGTACCCAATCATCCGCACGTCTTTCTCATTACCGATCATTTTGGGCGTCGTGCCCGAGGATACGAGCGCATGAAAGCCCGAGATCGCTCCGCACATGATGCATATGAAACAGAACGGGAAGATGGCCCCCTTGAAATACGGACCGCCGCCGCCGGCATAGAGCTCGTTGTACGTGGGCGCGTGAAGCTGCGGATTGGCCACGATCACACCAATCACCAACAGGCCGATCGTGCCAATCTTCAAGAAGCTCGACAGATAGTCGCGCGGACACAGCAGCAGCCAGACGGGCAGCACCGAGGCGATGAACCCATAGGCACAGATGGCCAGGATCGTCTGGTTGCGGCTGAGTTGGAAATACGGCTCCAGCACGGAACCGGGAATCCAATTGCCCGCGACCGTCGCCGCCAGCACGCCGACAGCCCCGAAGGCCGACGCCTCGACCACGCGCCCCTTGCGGAGCACGTACATATACAGCCCCACCAGGAGCGCGATCGGCACGGTGCAAGCGATTGTGAACGTCCCCCACGAACTACCGGGCACGGCCTGTGTCACGCCCTCGGGCAGCGTGATGGTCCGGTCCTGCGGAGTGAACGGCGTTGCCGCCTCGGTCGCCGGTGCTGCGATCGTGAACGCCTCGCTGCGCACGACGCTCGAACCGTTCGTGTATTCGATCCGTGTGCTCTCGGGCAACGTGGCCGTGTGACGCCCATCGGCGGTGCTCAGATCGACTCGGCCTTCTTCGGGCAAGTGAAACACAGTCCCTGCCGCGAGCTTGATATCTTCGCCGCCGAGAGCTTTCACCACCACGATGCCAAGTCCCGAGAGGGCAATGATCACGACAAACAGGATCGTGATCGAGGCGGTGCCACCTGCGAGCGAACCGATTTCCGCCCGGGCAATCTCCGCGAGCGAACGTCCCCCTCGGCGCACCGAAGCGGCCAGCACCAACATGTCCTGCACGGCGCCGGCCAGGCACACGCCGACCACAATCCAGATCAAGCCCGGCATGTAGCCAAATTGGATCGCCAGCACGGGACCAATCAGTGGCCCCGCGCCACTAATCGCGGCGAAGTGATGCCCAAAGAGCACCCACTTGTTCGTCGGGTGATAATTCTGCCCGTCCTCGAACTCGTAGGCCGGCGTAACGCGCGAGCTATCGAGCGCTGCCACTTTGGACGCCAGAAAGGCACTGTAAAACCGGTAGGCAATCGCCAGGCAAGCCAGGACGACCAGGATCAGTGGCATCGCGTGCATGTGGCGGGAAACTCCTAGGGTAGATCGGCCGATGTGAACCCTTCACATATTAGCCCAGGACGAGCGGCCTTGTCAGAGCGGTTCGCTGGGCAAGCAACGCACTTCTTCTATGGTGCGGGCAGAAAAAAGGCGGCGAGCCATTCGGTAAGGAACAACTCGCCGCCCTTGAAGTCTCCAGCAATTGCCGGACAACCGGCGACTAGAAGATACCCAGCGCCATCAGGCTGTAGCGGACCGTCAGACCGGCCACAACCACGGCCACCATGCTCATCAGCTTGATGAGAATGTTGAGGCTCGGGCCGCTCGTGTCCTTGAACGGATCGCCCACCGTGTCGCCGACCACCGCCGCCTTATGGGCTTCGGTGCCTTTGCCGCCATGGGCGCCCGCCTCGATGTACTTCTTGGCGTTATCCCAGGCGCCGCCCGCATTGGCCATGAACACGGCCACGCAGAAACCGCTGGTCAAAGCCCCCACGAGCAAGCCCATCACGCCGCCGACGCCGAGCACGAGGCCTGCGACCACGGGAGTGATCAAGGCCAAGAGCGAGGGCAGGACCATTTCACGCTGGGCGGCCTTGGTGCTGATTGCCACCGGTGCGGCATAGTCTGGCTTGTCCGTGCCGGCCATGATACCCGGCTTTTCGCGGAACTGCCGACGCACTTCTTCGACCATCCCCTTGGCGGCCCGGCCCACGGCTTTCATCGTCATGGCACAGAACAGGAATGTGGCCATGGCCCCAATGAAGACCCCCACGAGCACCTTGGGATTCATGAGCGAGGCGTCGTAGTACCGGGTGAAGTCCGGCAGCGTGGCCGTCTTCAGCGGCACAAGTTCGCGACCATTCTTGGCAACCACGATGGTCGGGATCCCCTCGGCGACGCCGTCGGCAAACATCCCATCGGGAAGTCGAACCGGTTTTTCGCGATAGGTCGAAAGCTCATCGCTTTCCCAGCCTTCAATCGTCCGCAGATCGCTCGGCAGAATCAGGTACGGGACATGATCCGCTTCGCTCTTCACTTGCACGACGAACTGATTGCTGACCTTGTAGACGCCCGGCTCCATCTCGGCCGTTACGACGGCATCGGCCCAGCGATCGAAGCCGATCCGGACTTCCTCGACATAGGCAGCCAACAGTGCAAGTGCCGTCAGAGCCGCGGAACCAATGGCAAAGCCCTTGCCCGTGGCCGCGGTCGTGTTGCCCAAGCTGTCCAAGGCATCCGTCCGCTCGCGAACGATCGGCGGCAATCCGGCCATCTGGGCATTACCGCCCGCGTTGTCGGCGATCGGACCATAAGCGTCCGTGGCGAGCGTGATGCCCAGCGTGCTGAGCATACCAACCGCCGCGATACCCACGCCGTACAGGCCGAGGGCAAAGTACTGCAGGTCATTGAACCGCCAATCGGCCGCAAAGCCAAAGGCCAGAATCGTGGCCGCACACACGACCAGCACCGGGAACCAGGTGCTCATCATACCCTCGGCGATGCCGCCGATGATCACCGTGGCCGGACCGGTCACCGCCTGATCGGCCAGGTTCCGCGTGGGCATGTATTCGTCACTGGTAGAGTATTCCGTCCACTTGCCGATCAACCAGCCTGCCACCAGGCCCACGACGACACTGAAAGCTACGCCGCTGAAATCCGGCATCAGCCAATAGGTCAAGATGAACGAGGCAATGATTACGAGCACGGTCGACGCGTTAATGCCGCGGGCCAGCGCCTTGAGCAGCGTCTTTTGCGAAGCGTCTTCTTCGGTCCGCACCATGTAAATGCCGGCAATCGATAGAAAGATGCCGACCGCTGCAATCGCCAGCGGCAGAAACAGGGCATTCAACTGGAACGTGGCAATCACAGTGTCCGTGACGGCTGTTGTGTTTTCGGTACGCGCATAGATATCGCGAACGATCGCTCCGCTGGAAAACGCCGAAACGCCCAGTGCTGCGGTTGCCAGAATCGAACCGCAATACGATTCGTATAGGTCGGCGCCCATACCGGCGACGTCGCCCACATTGTCACCGACGTTGTCGGCGATCGTGGCGGGATTGCGAGCATCGTCTTCCGGAATTCCGTGCTCGACTTTGCCCACCAGGTCGGCGCCGACGTCGGCCGCCTTGGTGAAGATACCGCCGCCGACGCGAGCGAACAGCGCCTGGCTGCTGGCACCCATGCCGAAGCAGAGCATCGTTACGGTGATCTCTTCCAGCGAAAGCGCCTCGTATCCCAACGCAGGAACGATCCAGTTGAGCACCAGGAACCACAGCGTGATATCGAGCAGGCCCAGGCCGACTACCGTCAAACCCATCACAGCGCCCGAACGGAAAGCGACCTGCAGGCCCTGGTTGAGCGACTTCTGAGCGCCAGCCGCGGTGCGGCTGCTGGCCCAGGTGGCGGTCTTCATGCCGAACCAGCCGGCGAGACCCGAGAAGAAACCACCCGTGATGAACGCAAACGGCACCCATTCGCTCTGTACTTTGAGGACGAACGCGGCCACTGCGAGCAGGGCGAAGATTACCACAAAGAATAGTGCAACGATCTTATATTGCTGACGCAGGTAGGCGTTCGCGCCTTCGCGAACGTAACCGGCGATCTCGACCATCAGCGGCGTGCCATCATCGGCCGCCATCATCTGCTTGTAAAAAGAGTAGGCCTGCACGAGGGCCACGATCGAGGCCACAAACGCCAGCCCCCAGACCAGGTAAAAACGCATCACTTCCGATGCATCCTGGGCAGCGGTAGCCTCGACGGCTTCTGCCGCATCCTGTGCCAGGGCGGTACCGCCCACAAGCAACAACACTGACGCGACGAGCGCCCCGAGCAGGAACATTTTTCGCGGCGTCCGCCGCAACCAGTCAGTAATGGCAATCATGCGATAACTTCCCTCAACTGCTTTTCTCTTGGTTCGTTCAAACGTTCACATATAGATTGGTCGCCGCATCGGCAATGGAAAGTTGCCCTGCGCGGGGAGTCTGGTGGAGCAGCCAAGCATGGATCGAGCCCTGGCAGAAGTTAGGGCGTGCGTCAGCGCGGTTCGCAAGTGCTGCGACAGGCTTACAATTTCGAAGCCCCCAAAGCATCAGCAGCCGCCTCTTGCCCAGCTCGACGATTCGCGGCTCCCGCTGAAAGAACTCTGCCAAGAGAGTCCGTGGGCGGATGTCGCGCCTCTGCCGGACAGGTAAAGTCCTTCGGAGCGATACGCAACGGGTGCCCCGGCCGCGTCCGACGGCCTGAGGGCGTCAATGGCCGGGGCGAATCGCCTCAGCCCTCGAAAAGAGACCTGCTGCCACCCCGCGCAATCGAGAAAGCGAAAAATGTAAGTCAATCGGCGCAATCTGTCAACGGGAAGCAAGTTGCGACCAATTCCCACGGTATTGAAGTCGCCCTCCAGCCCTGTGCCGATGTGCCGACTTGTCCGACTTCGTGTGCCGATTGCATCGCCTGTTGCTCAAACAGGCCACGGACCTAGAATTCGGTGCTGCGGGGAATCACCCGGCGATCTGTTGCACGCTAAGGAATCAGGCATGCCTAACTCCGACTATCCCTACTCGACCGCTCGCCCGGACGAAGAGCCGCTCATTCTGGCCGAGGTGGTGCCAACGGACGTGGCCGAGGTCGAACGGACCCATCAGATCCCTTGGACGCCGATACTGCTGTTTATTGCGTGCTGCGCGAGCACTTACTTCGTCAATGGCCCGATCTATGCCATGGCCGTGATGGGCATCCTGGTTTGCCACGAGGCAGGTCACTACATCCAGGCCCGACGCTATGGCGTGCCCGCCAGCCTGCCCTACTTCATTCCCATGCCCTTCAGCCCGATCGGAACCATGGGGGCCGTGATCGCCATGCGCGGTCACATGGGCAATCGAAAAGCACTTTACGACATTGGCATCTCGGGGCCGCTGGCCGGATTGGTTCCTACAATCATCTGCACCTATGTCGGGCTGGCATTATCCCATGTCGAACAGATTCCGCCCAACGCCCGCCTGTTTCAGTTCAATGAACCGCTGCTGTTCCAATGGATCTCTCAACTCTTCTTCGGCCCGCTGCCGGAGAACTCGGTCATCATCGGACATCCTCTGGCGATCGCCGGCTGGGTGGGCATGCTCATCACCGCGCTCAACCTGATCCCAATCGGTCAGCTCGATGGCGGACACATCCTCTACGCACTCTTGCGAGGCAAGGCGCACCTCGTGGCCTGGATGCTGATGATTGGTGCGGTGGTTGGGATGGTCGTCACGCAGCAGTACGGCTGGATGCTGATGCTCGTCCTGCTCTACATGATGGGGCCGTCTCACCCGCCGACGGCGAATGACGAGATGCCGCTCGGGACGGGACGCGTGATTCTCGGCTGGCTCACCCTCGCCTTCGTGATCGTGGGCTTTACGCCGACGCCGTTTACAGTGTCCTAGCGTATGCCGATCCTTCGCAGTTCGATCTACGCCGCCTGCGTCTCGTCGCTCTCCGATGGTTCATCGTCGCGAACGTTAAGAATCTCGCCCGTCTCACTGACGTCCTCGAACCGCACGCTGACTCGCTTTGAAATGCCCGACTCCTGCATCGTGACGCCGTACAGCGTGCTGGCGCAGGTCATGGTCTTCTTTGAGTGCGTGACCACGATGAACTGTGATGTGGTCAGAAACTCCTGAAGCACACCGATAAAACGCTCGATGTTCGCTTCATCCAGCGCAGCGTCCACTTCGTCCAGGACACAGAACGGACTCGGCCGACTACGGAAAATCGCGAGCAAGAGCGCGACACAGGTCAACGTTTTTTCGCCACCGCTCAGGAGCGAGATGCTGCGAGGTTCCTTGCCGGGTGGCCGGGCGACGATCTCGATGCCGCTGTCGAGAACATCCATGCCCTCTTCCAGAATGATGTCCGCCTGGCCGCCTCCGAATAGCTTGCGGAACAGCCCTTGAAAATGTTCGCGAACGACTTCCAGCGTATCGGCGAAAAGCCGCCGGCTGTCGGCGTTGATCTTGTTAATGATCGCCTCGAGCGATCCTTTGGCGCTCGACAGGTCCTTGTGCTGACCGGAGAGCAATGCAAACCGGGCCTCGAGCTCGTCGAGCTCGTTCAGCGCGTCGAGATTCACGCCGCCGATGTTGTTCAGCTTGCCGCGCAGCTCGTTGATCTCGCGGTCAACCTCGGCTCGCTCGGCCAGTTCCTCGGCCGAGGGTTCGTGTTCTAGCTCGGCCAGTTCAATCCCGTAGTCCTCGCGCAATCGATCGGCCAGCGTCGTTCGTTCGTGTCGCACTTCGCCCGCGGCCAGATCCTGGGCGTGCAGCTTAGCTTCCAGCTTGCGGACTCTGCCTCGTACGCGCTGCGCCTCGGCCGAGAGGTCGCCCTTGCGCTGGCGCAACTCATCGCGCCGGGTGAATTGGCGCCCGGACTCGGCGGCCATGGATTCTTTGCCAAGGTATAGCTCGGCCAATTGCGATTCCGCCCGCAGGATGTTGCGCTCGGCATCGCGCAGTCGCTCGAAACTTACTTCAAGCTGCGATCGGCTGTCGGCCAGCGCCCGTCCGCGTTCCTGATGATCACGTTCGAGCTGTCCGCGCTGGGTCCGCAGGTGGGCGAGTCGCTGCTCGCTCTTGACCACTTCGATCTTCGTGGAGCCTGCCTCGCGACTCGCTCGCGTTCGCTGTTGCTCGAGGGCGGCGATGTCCTGCCCGCCACTTTGAATGCCAGCTTCGAGCTCGCCCACCGCGGCTTCCACGGCCGCAAGTTTTTGCTGTAGCTCGGCGAGCCTGGCAGTTGCCTGCTGAAACTCGTCCGCAGCCGCCGCGACTTCGGCTTCGGCGGCCGCCTGCTGTTTTTCCAGCTGTGCGGCCCGCTCCTCGGCCGAGCGCACCGCCGATCGGGCATGGGCCTGCTGCTCGCTGAGCGAGCGGAGTTCCGACACAAGCTGCCGCAACTCGCTCTCTTGACTCTCGATCTGGGCGTCGAGCCGTGAACAATGCCCGAGTTGTACGGCGATTTGTTCGGCGATCTCTGCGAGTTGCCGTTCGAGCACCCGCAATTCGCTCCGACGCGAGATCAATCCCGTGGTTGAGTGGCGCGGTCCGACGTGCAAGGTACCGTCCGCGTCGATCAGTTCGCCCGCTTGCGTGACGAATCGCAATCCGCGTCCCAGGCCTTCGGAAAGTGCGATCCCATGGTCCATCGTCTGTACGATCCAGGTCCGCGACAGCAGTTGTCGCGCGAGCGGCTGAAATTCGCCGCTGCAATCCACGAGCTTGTCGGCTCTGGCGATCACGCCCGGCTGTGCGTAGATGTCGACCACGCCGCCGCTGCTGCCCGTGCCAATGGCGTCGAGTGCGACGATTCCCACGCGGCCCGCCAGTTCAGCCTCGACCAGATATCTCAACCACGGGGCACGATGAGTGACCACCAGGCACTGGGCCATTTCGCCTAGCGCCACTTCCACCAGGGGCGCTACTTCGAAGGTAACTTGCAGCCGATCAGCCACCAGTCCCCGAACCTCGGAGAGTGGGCCGGAGGCCGCATTTTGGGCCTCGGCCAGCAACTGTTTGACGCCACTGCTAACGCCTTCCAGCCGTTTCTCCAGTTCGTTCAGTACCGAAGCTCGCTCGGAAGCGCCGGACGAGCGTTCGCGCAGGTGCGCCAGGTTCTGGTGGGCTTCTGCAGCCTCGGCCCGATGCCGCGAAAGCAGCGTCTGCAACTCGTCGACCGCGGATTGCTTAACCTCGCATTGGACGGCGAGTTCCTGCGCGGTCTCGTGCAAGGTCTGCATTTCAAGCGAAAGTGCGTCACGCGCGGCCACAATCTCAGCAAGCCGGCGTTCGCCCCGTGTGCGAATGGCTTCGCTCGCAGCGACCTTGGACTGCTCTGCGCTCGTTTCGCTGGCGAATGCCGAAGCCGCTCGAACCTGATCCAAATGCCGCGACCGCCGGCGTTCGTTTTCGGCGCGAGACTCATCAAGCTGCACGGTCAGTTGCGTTAGACTACGCTCCTCTTCGGCCAGCCGCCGGGCAATCTCGCGGTGCTGCTCCTCGGCCATCGACAAATTTTCGTCGATCTCGGAAATCTGTTGCTGCAAATCGACTGCCCGGGTGCTCATTGATGTGAGCTGCCGACGGTAGCGGGCGATCTCCTCTTCCAAGTCACGACATCGGCGACCCTCGTGTTCGATGGACGACTCGTGCGCCGCGATGCGCTCGCGATTTTGAGCGATGCGAGCCTCGCAAGTGCGAATCTCGTTATCGGCCTCGCTGACCGTGCCATCCAAGGCGAACGCCTCGGTTTCCAGCGTTTCGGCCTGCGCCAACAGTACCACATTCTCTTCGCTGAGTTCCCGAAGTTCGGCTTCCAAGGCTTCAAGCCGTATCGTGAGCTGCCGCCAATCGGCCGCGCCAATCTGCGTGCGCAGTGCCTGCAACCGGTCGGAGTACTCTTTGTACTTGCGGGCCTTGCTCGCCTGCAGCCGCACCGCGCGCACCCGGCTGTCGACTTCGTCGATGATGTCCGACAGCCGCAGCAGGTTCTGGTCAACTCGTTCCAGCCGCCGCAGGGCCTCGATCTTCTTGCTTTTGAAGCGGCTGATGCCAGCCGCCTCTTCAAAAATCAACCGCCGGTCGCGCGGCGAAGATTGCAGCAAAACGTCTACTTTGCCCTGTTCGATGACGCTATACGCTTCCGTGGCGATGCCCGTTCCGGCGAACAGGTCGCGAATGTCGCGGAGCCGGCAGGGCTGCCGATTGATCAGGTACTCCCCTTCGCCGCTGCGATACACGCGACGGGTGATGTGTACCTCGGGAGCGTCAACGGCCAAGAGTCGACGCGAATTATCAAACGTCAATGTCGCTTCGGCCGCGTTCAGCGGCTTTCGCGAAGCCGAGCCATTGAAGATGACGTCGGCCATCTCCTTGCCGCGCAGGCTCTTGACGCTCTGCTCGCCAAGAACCCACTTGATGGCGTCGACAATGTTGCTCTTGCCCGAACCATTGGGTCCGACAACCACCGTGATGCCCGATGGGAACTCGAGCCGCGTTTTGTCGGCAAAGCTCTTAAAGCCGACGAGTTCGAGCGCCTTCAGCATAAGAGATTTTGTTGGAAGGACTTGGGAGCAATACGGGCGGACAGTTCACCGCGGCTGCTGGAAGGAATTCTCCCCGTGCAATTCGGGAATTGCCGCGGACAAATCCATTCTACCAAGAAGACCCGACCGAGGCTGGACCGGAATCGCGGGTTTTTGCCGCGTTTCCGTCGTGAATCTCGCCGGATGCTAGCGGGCCGCTTTTCGCTTCCGACCCGGAAACAGTTCCGGCAGCGGGTTAGCGGCCACGATCTGCGGTTCGGACTTCTGAGCCGCTCCTGCCAAGGGTTCCACCACATCGGACTCGGCTTCGCGCTGCTGGTAAATGCGATCTTCTTCCGGAAGCGCATCCACTTCAAACCGAGCGTCCAGTGCCCCCGAGGTTTTGGCGTGTTGGAGTGCCTGGACCACGTCGGGATACGTTCCGCCGAGTTCCACGATCGCCCGGATGACTTCGTCGAGCTTCGTGCTGACGACACGCTTCTGATCAGGTTTACCTGGTGCGAAGCGGCTGACGGTCACCTTGCCGGCCACGCCCTTGACCATGATCTGCTTGCCGGCGTCCAGAATGAAAGGAGCCTTGAGCGTCTGCTCATGCCCGAAGACCACGACCTCTGGCCGGTAGCTGCGAGTGACATGCACCATCGCCGGTCCGCTGGTGTTCAAGACGTGGTAGCCGAACTGCCCGCCCAGGTTCTCGCCACGAATGGCAGGGTCGTTCGGATTCATTGCCCATATCGCCCGGAACGCTCCATAGCGGGTCTCGGAACTCGCAACTTCCAAGAGTTCAAACAACGCATCGCGAGCCGACATATCGACCATGGAACTTAATGCGGCCAGAGCGAATGCCCGGAATGTCGGCTCCTCGCGAGCGGCACGAGCGAGCGGCGCGGCGGCCCGACTGTCATCCAAGTACGCCAGTGCTTCGGCCGCATAAAAGCGGACCTCCGGATCGGCATTCTCGACCCCTTTGGCTAGCGACTCGACAGATTTGCGTCCGATCGCTTCCAGCCGGAGTGCGGCCGTTGCCGCGGAGATCGGATCGAGCAACTGGCGTTCAAGTAATTCGACGCGCAGCGCTTGCTCAGCAGGAGACTCTTTCAGCGGAATCGCCCGCACCACGCGAATATATCGGGCAATGTTGTCCTTATAGCGCGGATGGACCTTCAGATCGATCCGCTCATCGGTCTTGGGAGTCGCAACGCCCTGCTTGATGCCGCGATGGAACGTGTGGAAGCGTGCATTGATGACCTGCCCAACTTGGGCCGCCAACCGCACGGATTTGTCTTCGGGTCCGATGAACAAGCCAAGATCGCGTGATCGAGTGGCAATGCCGCCACCCAGCACTTTGCCGCGTAACAAGATTGCTCGGTCCTTTTCGCCGTCAGCCGACGGATCAACCAGGATCGGACCTTCGCCCACAGCAAGTGGATGGCCTTGACGGATGGCACCACCGAGGACTGCCATTTCGGTCAGTCGCGTCTCCATTAGCCAGCCGCCACGAAGACTGGCCGCCTCGCTATGCGATGGGACCTTGACTTCGATATCGAATTTGTCCCCTTTTTGAACGCCAGGGGGCAATTGCCCTTTCACCAGGATCATCGCGGTCGAGGGCGAGGCCAGAAGCTGATTGGGATTCTGCACGCCGATCGTCTGCAACTCGTGCAGAAGTGCCGCTCGCTGCGGCGACGGCGCGGGATCTTCGCCGGTGTTGTCCAAACAGGTCGCTAGCGCGATTGCTTCCACCGCCACGTAGTTGTGACCGAAAGGCCGCGCCACCGAGCCGACAAGCTTCGTGTCGACTTCCAGAACGTCCGCAATGCCTTCAGGGCTCTGTGAGCGCAGATTGGTCCCGGCGCATCCACAGAGCGCAAGCGAACTGACCAACAGCCAAGCGTAGCAAGGCTTCATGCCGTGCCCCGATCTTTTCGTTAATTGCCGATCGGCTGCGCAGGTGCATCCATGCACGCACCAGCTCGCGCCAAATCGGATCATCCCTCGATTATTCGCTCGAACGAGCGGCTCAGTAAAAGGACGATTTCGACGAGGGCGGGAGAATAGAGATCGCCAGAATCCGGGTCAAGGCCGGTTTTCTGGCCAACGGCCGAATCTTTGCTTCCGCGCCTCGCGCCCACCAAATCAGGGCGGGTCGAATCCACCTTTGCAAAACGGGTTGCAGCGCAGGATCCGATAGACACCCAACCAGAAGCCTCGCCAGACCCCGTATTTCTCCACCGCGCCAATCATGTAGTGACTACAAGTGGGCTGAAAGCGGCAATTGCGACCGATGAACGGGCTGAGAGTGAGCTGGTACAGCCGGACCACGGCGATCAACAGCCGAGAGGGCCAGCTCGAAATTCGCGACCACAAATGCTGCATGCGAAAATTATCCGGCGTCGTCAGCCTCTACGCCAGCCGTTTGGACGCGCGTTTGCTCAACCGTACGAGCGAGGCCGCCGCCTCGGCAAGCACAGGTTTGCCCAGTCGTGGCACAATCACGACGTCGACGGCGGGGAGCTCCGCCTGCGTAAGTCGGAACGCCTCGCGCAGGATGCGCTTCCATCGATTGCGTTGGACTGCTCCTCCGTGCTTCCGCGAAACCGAGAGCCCAAGCCGCGGGTAGGCTCGGCCGCTTTCGCAGACAAACACCAGTAGTCGCTCGTCGGATGCCGAGGCCTTACGATCGTACACCCGCTGAAATTCGGCGGTCGAGCGAAGGTGCTGGTGCGGACGAAAGCGAAAGCTTCGGCTTTGCAAGTCAGGTGTAATTCGCTTGTCGGTCATACACATCAGCTAGGGCCATCGCCGGGTGAATCACTCTCGCGATCGAAGAGCGGTTTTCGATACCAGGCGTCTTCGTACCGCGGAGTTGGCCCATGCGAGCGGCGAGCCTCGCGCATGACATGCCTGCCGCCTAGGATCGCCAATGCCACAAGCGCCATGCCCACGAGCACGAGCCCTAGCAATGCCATTAGCACGATGGCCCGATTCTGCGGCGAAAGCCGCGTCAAGAGCGGCTGCCCCTCGGCTTCGGCCCAGGCCAGCGACGCGGCCGCACAGGAGCTGATTTGCCAGACAGGCGCCAGCCTCACCATTTCAGGTCCTTTCGCGGGTCCTGGGGATGCTCGCTCGCGGCATGCTCGTCGAGCTTCTTGATCAGTTCCAGGCACTCCTCGTCGAGCGGCGATGGCAGTACGATTTGAATCTCGGCATAGAGATCCCCGGCAACGCCGTCTCGCCCGGCCACGCCGTGTCCTTTGATCCGCAGCTTCTTGCCGCTCGAACTCCCCGCGGGCAAGCGGAGCGAAATCGTCCCCTTGGGCGTTGGCACGTCCACTTTGGCACCCAGTGCCGCTTCGGACAGCGTCACCGGCACACGAACTTCAAGATCGTTGCCGCGCCGCGTGAACCACGGATGCGGAGCGACGTGAATCGTGATCAGGATATCGCCGGGCGTGCCCCCTTGAACGCTTTCTCCCTGGCCGCGCAGACGAATCTTCTTGCCATCCTCGATGCCCGCTGGAATCTTGACGTTGAGCGTCTCGACCTTGCCGCCATCGCGACGAAGCGAAATCTGCGCCTGCCCGCCCTGCACTGCCGTGCCGAACGGAACTTCGAGTTCTGTGGCCAGGTCGGCCCCGCGCACTTCTTGCGGTTGGGCTCGCCGCTGCCCTCGACCACCACGACGGTACTGTCCGAACAAGTCGCCGAACGGATTGCCTTCATATTCGGCCCCGCCACCGCCGCCAAAGCGGCCAAACAGCTCGCTGAAATCAACTTCCTCGCCGCCAGGTCCCGTGCTCCAGGTACGTCCCCCACGCGGGCCCCCGCCGGCACCGGCGCCCATCTGCTCGAAACCGCTACCGTACTGATCGTACAACTTGCGCTTCTCGGGATCGTTCAGCACGTCGAACGCCCGTTGCAATTCCTGGAACTTGGCCTTCGCCGATTGATCGTCGGGATTGACGTCCGGATGATACTTTCTGGCCAGCTTACGATAGGCCTTTTGAATATCCGCCGAGGACGCGCCGCGGTCGACGCCCAGGATTTTGTAATAGTCTTCAGCCATTCCGTTATCGTTCGGAGTTGTCGGTCGAATCGGGGGGGGGTGTGGAACGTGGAGCCAGGCCATTTTACGGCTGACTGACGGAATCCAGCAAGCCGCTCGCAAGGCACGCGGTAATTGTCCCACGTGCTACCCTTGAAACATACCCCGCAGAAGCACTCGCCACACCACCGGAATAACCGCTATGTTTCGCACGTCGCTCGTGCTGCTGGCCGTCTGGGCGGGAGCGATCCACGTCGCGGCCCACGCCGCGTCAGGTCCCGGCGGCGTATTCGAGATCGAAGTCGTCGACCGCCAGACTCGCGAGCCGCTGGCCTGCAGGATGCACCTGTCGAATGCGGCCGGCAAGTCACTCAAGGCGCCGCGCGTGCCATTCTGGCACGACCATTTCACCTTCGACGGCAAGATCTCATTGAAACTCCCCAAGGGGGATTACGATTTCACGATCGAGCACGGTTTGGAATACGCTCCTCAGACCGGCCGGTTCACGATGGACAACTTCTCGAAGGACAAGAAAACCTTCGAGCTCGACCGCTTCGCCAACATGGCCGCCGAAGGGTGGTGGAGTGGCGAAATTGACATCGCGCGACCCGCTGTCGATCTGCCGCTGCTGATGCGTGCGGAGGACCTGCACGTCGCCACGCTGATCACCTGGCCCGGCCGCGAGATACTGCTGCCAAGTGGCTTTGATCCAGCGCGCACCCTGGTCTCATTCGATAAGAACCGGTTCGTGCATGTCGGAGCCGGAATCGACGCCCGAGACGGAGGCATGCTGCTACTGTTGAATCTGAACAAGCCGCTGGCGCTCGAGTCACTTGCCACGCAACTCGGTGCGCTGGAACAAACCAAGGCCAACCAAGGCTGGGCCGACGCACGTAGCGCCGCCGACTGGGACCTGCCGCTGTGGATTGCTTCCGGCAAGCTCGATTCCGTGCAGGTGCTCAACAGCGATATTCGTCGCAGCACCGAGGAGGGGAGTCGACCCAAGAAGCAAACCGGCAAACCGCGCGATGAGCTGGAGTTCGGCGGCGTTGACGGCCAGGGACGCTGGGCCGAGGCGATTTATTATCACCTCCTGAACTGCGGCCTCCGGATTCCGCCTACCGCCGGTAGCGGCTCTGGCGAGTTTGCCAACCCGCTAGGTTTCAACCGGATGTACGTGCACGTCGAGGGGGAGCTGACCTACGACCGCTGGTGGGAAGGCGTACGTGCCGGGCGAGTCACGATCACCAACGGTCCACTGCTGCGACCACTCGTCGAAGGCGAACTGCCGGGCTTCGTGTTCCGCGCCGAGGCGGGACAGCAGATCGAACTGGAAATGGCGCTTAATTTTGCCAGTCGAGACGGCGTGGCCGCCATCGAGGTGATCAAAGACGGCCAGATCGCTCACTCGATTCCCACGCCCGAGTTCATTCAAGCTGGCGGAGCCCTGCCAAACGTAACTTTCGACCAGAGCGGCTGGGTTCTGATTCGGGCGGCGGCTAACGTGCCCAATGGCCATCGTCTCGCAATCACGGCTCCCTACTATGTTGAAATCGGCGGGATGCCGCGGATCAGCAAGGAGTCGGCCGAATTCTTTTTTGACTGGGTCAAAGAGCGAGCCGCCGAGATGAAGTCGGCCCTTCATGCCGCGGAACACGACAAGGCAATCGCCTTCTGGCAGGACCTGGTCGATCGGGCCAACGCCCCCTGATCAGGTTCCCCAATCCCGCGGATAGCGGAAGTCGCGGTCCATCGTGCGATTGGTGAGCTTCGCGATCACGGGGAGTCGCCGCTTGTACTGATTGCGGCGCACCATCCGCACCACGCGTTCCACAAATTCGGCGTCGAACCCCGCTCGGACCGCCTGAGCCGGTTGCCAGCGCCGATCCACGAGCAGCACCAGCAGCCGGTCGACCTGGTCGTAGCTGAACCCAAGCTCGCCCTCGTCGGTCTGGCCCACCCAAAGATCGCCGCTTGGTGCTTTGCTGAGAATCGCTGCCGGCACTCCCAGATATTCGGCGAGTTGCCGAAGCTGCGTCTTATAGAGATCGCCAATCGGATTGATTGCCGAAGCCAGATCGCCAAACTGCGTTCCATAGCCCAGGAGCAATTCCGTTTTGTTGCTGGTACCGACCACGAGCCCCTCGAACGCCGCGCTTTGATCGTACAGCACTGTCATGCGTTCGCGAGCACATTTATTCGCCAGCCGCATTTGCGTCATGCCCGGCATCGCGGCGACATACGCATCCACCTGCGGTGTGATCGGCACATCCAGCGATTGCATTCCCAAATCAGCGACGACCGCGGTGCTGTCGCGGCGAGTCTCCTCGCTCGAAGTCTTGTACGGCATCGTGACAGCCAGCACGTTCTCCGGCCCCATCGCTCGCACGACGAGGTACGCGACGACGCTCGAGTCGATGCCACCGGACAGGCCAAACACCGCCCGGCGAAATCCGGTGCGATGAATCTCGTTGCGGACGAACCGCGTGAGGATTTCGGCCACAAGCTCGGGATTGATCACCAGACCGGCGGCGCCGAGGTCAGGATTCATAGCGCCTCCGCTTGATCCGCCGCAGCTCTTCGATGGTCATCAGCAGTTGTTCGTCGCGCCCCAGTGGCGTAATCAGCCGCTCGCGGCGCAGCTCGGCCAGGTCGCAATCCACCAGCGTCAGGGCTTCGTCGAACTGCGGCGCCTGGGCGATGATCCGCCCGTCGGGCCCCACGGCCATGCTATTGCCGAAGAAACACAGACCGTCTTCGAACCCGACACGATTCACGACGATCACCAGCGCACCGAGTAGCTGCGAAAACGTGCGGGCCAACAGTTCGTAAGTCTCCGCCGTGGCAATCCGCGAGCCACTTACACCACGGGCAGGCGAGTTAATGATACACAAGAGCACATCGACTTCTTCGGCCTGCATGATCGTGGCGCTTGACACGTGCCAGAAGTCTTCGCAAATGACGATTCCCACGCGGCCAAAACGTGCTGTCTGAAACGCCTGAAACCGCTTGCCGGGCGAAAAGTATCGCTGCTCTTCGAACAGCCCATAGGTAGGCAGGTAGACCTTGCGATGGACGTGCAGGATGCTGCCGGTCTCGGCATAGAATGCGGCGTTATAGAACTGGTGCCCCGCGCCTTCCTCGACAAACCCCGCCACGAGCGACATTGGCCCGGCCGTCGCGATCAACCGGTCGATCTCTGGACTCGCGCGATCCAGCGCCACCTCGGGCACCATGTCGCGGAGGAAATAACCGGTGAGCGACAGCTCGGGAAACACCACCAGGTCGGCCGATTGCTGACGTGCCGCGGCGATCTGCTGCTCGTGCAGTTCCAGATTCTGGTGCCGATCGCCCAGCCGCGGAGCGATCTGTGCCAAGGCAACGCGCAATACTCCGGGAGCCGAAGTTTCGGCGGAACTGGAAGCAGCGGCGGTGTCAGGATCCGAATTCAACTTTGCGATTCACAAGGAGAATATTCGATCGAGGTTACAGTAAGCTTCCGCCGCTCCCAGCGAGGTGTCAAGCTGCCAAAAACTCATCTCGCACCAATACAAAGCGGCCGCGCCGGATGCCGTTCATCCGGCGCGGCCGCCATCGATACTTTCCAAGCGAGGACCTCAGTCGCTTACTGCACTGTGGTCTCGCTCGGCGGCGCGGCGGCCGGAGCCGTCTCCTCCGCTTCGTTATCGCTCGGCTCTTTCGCATAGCGGGCCAGCGTCCAGGTGCTGGTCTTGCCGTTCTCGAAGTGGGCCGCGATGGCGCCAGTCTGCTGAGTCAGGTTCGCGAGCGAGGTCTCAAACGTGACCTTGCCGTTGTCACCAAAGGTGAACGCCACCTGCTGGGTCTTTTTGTTCACTGCGCCGCGAATCGGCTGATCGTGATCGGTCAGCAGGTCATAGTAAGTACCACGCACCTGGCCGGCCTTGCTCACGGCAAGCTGCACCATGGCGCTCGCCTCGTGTTGGCCCTCTGGAGCGAGCGAGAACACGCCCAGTGGCAAGAACGAGGTGTCCTTCGGCGGATCGTTCTTGCCTTCAGCGATCAACTGCTTCGCAGCAGCGATCTGATCGGGAGTAATCGGCGGCAGACCCGTCTCGGTTTCGGTCGATTGATTCTCCTCGGGCTCATTCGACTGCGTGTCGGCGGCGGTGTTCTCCCCGGCGTTGTCATTCGCCGAGTCATCGCCTTCCGGCTCGGTCGTTTCATCCGAAGTCAGGTAGTTGTCGACCGTGCCGTAGTTGCCGTAGTAAGGCTCAACCGCATCGAGACCCAACCAGGCAGCCGTCGCGCCAAACGTGGCGACAGCCCAGGGATTGCCCCAACCCCAACCGCCCCAGCCGTAGCCCCACGCGCCACCGTGGCGGCCGTACCAGCCGTGCGAGAACGGCCGGTTGTGGTGAGCCCAGTTCGAGTGGTGGTAATGGTGGTGGTCACCGTGATGCGAGTGGGTGTGGCTGTGGTGGCCGGTGTGGTGATGGCTGTGGTTGCCGTGGTGCGAATGGCCGCCATGATGGCCGCCGCCGTGGTGTCCCCCACCGTGATGTCCGCCGCCATGTCCGCCGCCGCGAGCCAGTACTTGTGCCGTGGACAATCCCAGGACCGCAACCACGGCCAACAAAAACCCCAAAACCTTGTTCATGGAACCCTCGAAAGTTGAAAATGGAAAACGCTGGCTGTTCCACGGATGGTCGAACCCGCGTTGATGAGTCAAGTACGTGTGCAAACTACTGTGGCGGAACCACCGGCGCTGACGTGGACGCCGGAACGGGCGTCACGATTTGGCTCTCGAAGCGAGCCAAGTGCCAATCGCTCACTTCGCCGCCAGCGAACCGCAGACGGATACTGCCATCCGGTCGGGTCAGGCTCACAAGCGCCGCTTCAAACTCGGCGGCGCCGGGTGAAATGATCTTGAACGTCGCGAGCTGCGTGTGCTTGTCCAGCGAACCGCTGACCGGCGACGTCGTGCCAGTTACGACGTCGAAATAATTGCCTGCAATCTCGCCTTGTTTGCTAAGCGCCAGTTGTAATAGCGCGCTGGGGTCTTGAGCACCGGCCGGACCAAGCGCAAACACGCCGAGCGGCAAAAACTCTCCCGCGGGCTCTGTCTTGTTGGCAGATTCCGGGTCGAGCGTATCACTGGTGTGTACTTGTTCTGCGGCCGTTGCACTTGCAGCGGGCGCGATGCCGACCCAAGCCGTGGCAGCGGCGATCGAGGCAACCGCCCAGGCATCGGCATGGGGGTGCGTGAACTGCCACGCCCGGGGATGATCGGCATACCAGGCTGGTGAGAATGGTTCGTTGCCGGCGAATTGCGCGCGAAGCTCGGCCCGCGAGGCCATATCCGCACTTGCAGCCTTCAGCCCCGCGTCAGCATTCGGCAACTGCGGTACCGGCGCTCCGGCCTGACCCAGAATGGACTCCAGCGCACCCGCGTCGATGGCCTGCTGCAGCTTCCCGCCCAGGTTCTGCAGTCCCTGGCCGAGTTGGCGATTGGGCCGCGCGGCGCCGTTGGTGTTAGCTGCGTTCGGTCCGGGATTGTTCGCACGCGGGCCCCCGAGCCGGCGTCCACGCAGTCGGCCGCCCGGCTGAGCCATGGCATCCGCAGTCAACAAACCGAGCATTAACGCCGCCGCGAGTAAAGCCACATTGCGCGTGCGCATCGATCTCTCTCCGGATCTGCCCCCGCCGGCGGTCGACCAGCGACCGGGCATGAGCGGTGGGGTACTGGAAGCCTAGCTTATGGGCAAAAGGCAAGCCGGAGGGGCAGAATCCCCGGCGAAAACGCGTTGCACGGCGGCGCTACTGTCGACCTTACTCGCCCAGAGTGTGGCGAATCGCCACGGCCAAGTCGCGCCGGGTGGTCGGTGAGTATTCGAGATCGAACCAGATTACCTTGCCCGACGGGTCCAGCAGGTAGCTGCGTGGAAGCTTGTCGCTCGCCACCTGAGCGAGAGCCTGACGATCAACATCGACCAACACCGGATAGCTCGCTCCGGCATTCTTTGCCAATTCGGCGGCCTGGGTGGCCCCGTCACCGCAATTCACTGCAACCACGGCCAAGCCCTTGTCACCGAATCGAGGCAGGTGATATCGGTTCAGATCGGAAAGCTCTTCCAGGGCCGTCGGCTGCGTCTGGTCCCAAAATACGACCAAAGTCAGCTTGGGCCCGTAGAGTTCCGTGAGTGATCGCTGCTGGCCAGCCGTGTCAGGCAGTTCCAGGTTGGGAAACAGATCGCCTACCTTGACCTTGCACATCGCGGCATGCTGGTCGCTGAGTACAACCTTCGGCATCGAAAGCTCTGCCAGCGGCAACCGGTCGAGCGGCAGCGGCGCTTCGGACGCCGGCAGTGGCGCGGGGGGAGCCACCGATTGAACTGGCTGCTTCGCCTCCGGCTCGGTGGGCACATCGAGCGAAGGTGCCTCCACATTGCTCGCGTCGGCAACCTCGATTTCTGGCCGTGTCGCTTGAGTGCCGTCAGGAGCGTCAATCGCAGCAGGTGCTTCAACACGATCTGCCGGAGGCTCCGACTTCGTGCATCCGCAGGCCACGAATACGGCGGCCGCTGAACAGGCTGCCAGGAACTTAGTCCCCAAGCTCTCGAACTTCAGATTGCCACATCGCATCAGGCTCGCCTCCAAACGGCCAGTTGCACGGACCCCCACGCCAGCGGTCCGCGTCCATTGCCGCTTATTCTCGCGGGATTCGCGCGGGCGTCAACGGCTTGGGCCCCGGAGGCAACCGGCACGCTAGCGGGGCGCAGGATCGCGAATCTGGATGCCTAACTCCCGCAGTTGCCGGGCATCGACACGGCCCGGTGCTTCGGTCATCAGGTCTGTCGCCTTTTGCGTTTTGGGGAATGCGATACAGTCGCGAATGTTATCGAGCCCGCCAAAGATCATCACCACCCGATCCAGCCCCAGCGCGATGCCGCCATGCGGCGGCGCGCCGAACGCCAGCGCGTCGAGCAAAAATCCGAATCGCTCCCGTTGCAGTTCGGGCGCGATTCCGAGTAGTTCGAACGCCTGTTGCTGGACTCCCGGATCGTGAATTCGAATCGTACCGCCGCCGGCTTCAAAACCATTGATTACAAGGTCATATGCCTGAGCGCGACACTTGCCGGGATCGGTCTTGAGCAGCTCAATGTCCTGAGGCCTGGGCGATGTAAACGGATGATGCATCGCGGCCCAACCGCCTGTCTCCTCGTCCTTGGCAAACATCGGAAACTCGACGATCCAGGAGAAGTGCTTCGACTTTGGATCGTACAACTTTAAATCCACGCCGAACCGCTTGCGCAACCCATACAGGGCCTTGCAACTGACTTCGAAGTTATCGGCGACAAACACCAAGAGATCGCCCGGCTCGGCCTGCATCCGATCGGAAATCTTCCTGAGGATCTCGGGGCTGAAATTCTTGGCGATGGGCGAGGCGAGCGTGCCGCCGTCCTCGACCTTGAACCAGGCCAGACCCTTTGCACCAAAGTCCTGAACGATGAAGTTAGTAAGCTCATCAATCCCTTTACGCGAGTAAGCGGCAGCGCCACCTTTGGCGTTGATGCCGCGGACCCGGCCCCCTTCGTCGGCCGTACCGCGGAAGACCCGAAAATCGCATTCGGCCGCGATGTCCGTCAGATCGACGATCTCCAGACCGAAACGCAGGTCCGGCGCGTCATGACCATAGCGCTCCATCGCCTCGTCATAGGTCATGCGTGGCAGCGGCAATGATAGTTCGATCCCCAGGATTTCTTTCGCCAGCCGGGCCATCAGACCGTCGATCAGGCTGATGATGTCTTCCGCCGTGACGAACGACATTTCGACGTCAAGCTGCGTGAACTCCGGCTGCCGATCGGCCCGCAGGTCTTCGTCGCGAAAGCAGCGCGCGACCTGCACGTAGCGATCGTAGCCCGCAATCATCAGGATCTGCTTGTAGAGCTGCGGAGATTGCGGCAATGCATAGAAGCTGCCATTGTGCACCCGGCTGGGCACCAGGTAATCGCGAGCACCTTCGGGCGTACTGCGGCCGAGCATCGGCGTTTCGACGTCAAGAAAGCCGTGTTCGTCGAAGTACTTTCGCATCCCGATGGTAATGCGATGCCGCAGTTGTAGCGTGGCCTGCATGTCCCCGCGGCGCAGGTCGAGGTATCGATACTTGAGCCTTAGGTCTTCGTTAGGCAGTTCCATGCCGCCCGGCTGAAAAGGCGGCGTCTGGCTCTTGTTCAACAGCACCAACTCACTGGGGCGCACTTCGATCTCGCCAGTCGAAATCTTGGCATTCACGGTGCCTTCAGGTCGAGCGGCGACCTTACCAGTCACGCTGATCACAAACTCACTTCGCAGCGAGCGAGCCAACTCAAGCGTTTGCTGGCCCACGTCCGGATCAAAAACGATCTGGGTCTTGCCATAACGGTCGCGTAAATCGATGAAGATGCCGCCGCCATGGTCACGGTAGCTATCGACCCAACCGCAAAGCGTGACCTGCTGGCCGATGTGCTGCGATCCTAGTTCGCCGCACGTATGAGTCCGCAACAAAGCCGCATCTCCTCTGGCCGAATCGCCGGCCAATCTTTCGAATACTTCCAGCCATGAAATAAGTCGCCCATCTTACTCTAGACCATTGGGGGGCGGAAAGGTGATCGCGGCAGGCGCTGTACTAGCAGCTTCGAATGTCGAGTAAAACGAAGAAAGCCGCCTCGAATCGTGGTTCGAGGCGGCTTCGAATTGGTTGGCAATGACGTTCGCGGCAGAATCAGGACTGCCTAGGCGGTGCGACGGCGACGCCAGCCCGCCAGGGCCAGGCCGCAGGCGCCAAGCACGCCCAGGGCAATCGACGACGGCTCGGGCACCGGGACGAATTCGTACGTCACCGTGACCAAGCCGTTAGCCCCAAAGTTGCTGACCTGAATGGTGCTGTTGCTCACGCCAGAAACCGAGAAACCGCCGTTGCCCAGAACACTGGTGGCAAAGGTGCTGTTTCCAACATACGCAGCCAAGGCGGCGAAGATCGTGTCGCTATCCGAGTCGCTTCCGGAGAGAAGTCCAAAGTCGTTGAAGTCGGGTCCCGAACCGGGAATACCGTCCGAGGCGGCAACCGCCACCGGACCAGCACTCTGCAAGACTGCGGCCGTCGCGGACAACGCGCCCGAAGTGGCCTGAGCCAGCCCTGTCAGGTTGACTCCCATGTTGCCGGAGCTTCCTCCATCGTTTTCGGCCGTGACGTTGGCACCAATCGTGGCGTCAAGCTCCAACTCCACGCTGACCAAGACCTGGCCGGGGAAAAGAGCGGGATCCCATTGGGGCAGATTGACGATCTGGTTGCCCGGTGAGAGCGAGAAGCTGAACGGAGCGTTGTACGAAACGTTCGCGGCATGGGCAGCCGATGAGGCTGCGAGAGAGAGAGAAGTAACGCAAGGGTACCAATCCCGAGAGATCGGTACGACAAAGTTCGAACCATGTGCGGCCCTCCTTCAATAGTGCACTTTCAATGACATGGCGGCGAGACGCGCAGGCTGGTCGCGCCACTACCAGCGAAGGCGAGTCTAACCGAACCGCGCAACGCGTCAATCCTTTTCCGTTCTTAAATTCATGCGATGTATATACACACACGACTTGGACTTAGGCCCAAGTTGCGCTATTTTCATGGCGATTTTGGTATTAATACATTTGGTATTTTAATGCGATCACAAAATGGACGCCCGCGAAATTTTTTCCGCAACCATCTGAGGTTCCCCCCCGCCGGGTACGGGCCGGCACTCGCTCAGGCTGCGAAACCAAGTCATCTGCCGTTTAGCGAATTGCCGCGTACGTAGCTTCACGAGAGCGATCGTCTCCGAAAGCTCACGATCACCGCGAAGGTGCTCCAAAACTTCGCGATAACCGACGGCTTGGCCGGCAGTTCGCCCAAACACCCCCTGAGTGACCAGCAACCGCCGAGCTTCATCTACCAGACCGGCGGCGAACATTGCGTCGACCCGGCGGTCGATCCGCCCGATGAGTTCGTCCCGCGGCCAAGTCAGCGCGAATACCCGGCACACTTCGGCCGGTCGCGCTCGCTCAAACTGTTGCTGGAGTCCGGAAATGGTCTGGCCGGTTTTCAGATGGACTTCGAGAGCCCGGATCACACGCCGTCTGTCGCGCGCATGCAACCGCCGAGCACTGGCGGGATCAACCGCGGCCAGTCGTTGATGAAGGGCTTCATCCCCTTCGCGGTCGGCGTAACTCTCCAGTTCACTTCGCAGCTCCCAATCCGCCGGTGGGCCCTTAAAGATGCCCCGCAATAGAGCCTTCAAATAAAGTGGCGTTCCACCCACAAATAGCGGCCTTCGCCCGCGCGACGCGATCTCAGTCACGACCTTTTCCGCCGCCATCACGTATTGCGCAACGCTGAACTCCTGGTACGGCTCAATGATGTCGATCAGATGGTGCGTTACGCCGTCCTGCTCCGCGATCGATGGCTTTGCCGTTCCGATGTCCATCCCGCGATAGATCGCCATCGAATCGAGCGAGATAATCTCGGCGTTCAGACGCTTTGCCAATGCCACACCGGCCGCAGTCTTGCCGCTGGCCGTGGGACCGGTCAAAAACCAGCAATCGGCAGGAGTATCGTAAGCTTGTGACACGCTTGAGTTAGCAACCGATGAGCGACTTGTCAGCCTAAGTTCAAGGTTCTAGGATGCCTGGAATCCTAGCCGGCACAACCTCTAGCCGTAAGGCAGTTTGACGAACATGCCCTCGACCGACCCCATCCTGTCCCAACTCATGGCGGTGATCGAGGACCGCAAACGCACGCTGCCCGAAAAATCATATACCACCCGGCTGTTTGAGGGGGGCGTACCCAAGATTGGCGCCAAAGTGCTCGAAGAGGCAGCCGAGGTAGTCGAGGCCGCGGGTGAACCTGGCGAGCCCGGCCGCGATCATACCGTGCGGGAGGCGGCCGACGTGGTGTATCACCTGCTGGTCTTGTTGGCCCAGCGCGACATTTCCCTCGCCGCCGTCGAAAACGAGCTGGGCCGCCGGTTCGGGATCTCCGGCCTCGACGAGAAAGCCTCGCGAATCGCCTCTGAAGCGTCGGATACAACCGCCCAAAAACCCGCCAGCGACTTCCCCTCATGAGCAATTTGCGGATCGGTGTTCCCAGTAAAGGCCGCTTGGCCGAATTGGCCGGCGACCTACTCAAAGAGGCGGGTCTCAGTTTCCGTCGGCAAGAACGAAGCCTGTTCGCGCGATGTAAAGAAATTCCGGTTGAGATCACCTTCCTTAGAACGGAGGATATCCCGGTGCTCTGTGCCGAGGGCGCGCTCGACATGGGCATCACCGGCGGCGATTTGGTGGCCGAAAGCGGTGTTGAACTCATTTCGCGCCTCGACCTCGGCGTCGGCGACTGTCGCCTGGCGGTCTGTGTTCCTGACGATAGCGCGATCGATTCGCCCGCACAGCTCGATGGCAAGCGGGTCGCAACCAGCTTCCCACGAGTCACCGAACAGTATCTGGCAGAACACGACGCGAAAGCTCACCTGGTAAATCTGTCCGGGTCCGTCGAGATCATGATCGCCCTGGGAGTCGCCGACGCAATAGTTGACCTGGTGGAGACCGGCAGCACTTTGGCTGCCAACCGCTTGCGGATTCTATCCGAGGTAGGCCGCTACCAGACCGTGCTGGTGCAGAACAAGTCCTGCGAGCATCTGGAACTTGCCGATCGCGTCGTCCGACGCCTGGAAGGTGTCGTGATTGCCCGCAGCTACTCGCTGCTCGAATACAACGTGCCGCGGGCTAAACTTGCGCAGGCTGAGAAGATCACCCCGGGCTTCAATTCGCCGACAATCAGCGCCCTGGAGGATGCCGAATGGTGTGCGGTGCGCGTAATGGTTCGCCGAACGGAAGTAATCGACATCATGGAACAGCTCGAAGCGCTTGGCGCATCGGCGATCCTGGAAACGCGGATCACCAATTGCCGACTATAGCGTCTCCCTCTCAAGCTGCTATGCGTCCTGATTCAGATATTCTGGGGTAATCAGCAGAGCCTCCGCTACTCCGCGGTCGTCCAGCACGTCACGCGTGAGTTGATCGACCCAGAATTCGATGCCACCGCCGTCGGGCAGGCGGCTGTAGAACTCGTCATAGTAGTCGAACACCAGACCGAGATATCGCTCACGCGTGTTGACTAGTGCATCGGCGACCATCTCTCGAGTCATTCGTCCCGAGCTCAATTCGCCGAGCCAGAACTCCTGGCCGTTCGCATCCGGTGCGCGATTGAACAGGTCCTGATAGACCGCAGCGAGAAACGCCTCATTCGAAGCGTTATTGAGTTGGTACTCCACGGTCGCCATGAACTCGGCCATCACGTCGGATTCGTCCATCCCGCCGAGCATCCGGTTAATCCAGAAGTCCCGTCCGCCGGCATCTGGGGCCCGGTTAAAGAATCGCTGATAGTAGCCGTCCACTTGGAGGGCGCGATGCTCGAATGTATTCCAGAGGTCGGAGACGATCTGCGAATTAGGCGTTCCCGCGACAATCTGATTGAGCCAATTCGTTAGTCCGGCCGTTTCTGCCTCGCGCTGGAGAATATCCTGATAGAGATTCCGCACAAAATCGACCCGCTCATCATCGAAGAACAATGTGAACGTGTTTGGTGTGGGATCGATATTCGAACCACCTTCGGACGTTTCGCCGTCGTCCTGCACCTGGAAGGTGAAGGTTGCAAACGGCGTCTGTTCGATTCCCGCGTTTGCATACCGCAACTCCCCCGCCAGGATCGCTTGCACCGAAATCACCTGGCCAACGCCCACGCCGGAGCCTAGTGCCGTGAGATTTCCCTGCATTGGCAAACTCGCAATCCGAACACCCTCAAAGTTATCAGGCGGCGAATTCCCCGCGTCGCTGAAACCAAAGTCACCAATCGAGAAGGTGTAGCTGGTGCCCTGCATGAAAGCCTCGCCGTCGAGGCCCGTGGGAGGCGAGTTCGCAACCAGCGGAACTGCGTCCGGCACCGGCTGCTCAGCAACGGGAGACATCGCAGACAGCACAGTCCGCTCGTCAAGCAGCTCGAACCGTAACTTGCCAGTGACACGCGCGCGATTCGATCGCGTTGAGCCGAACATGATAGCCTCCACGAGTTGCGCCGAAGCTCCATTTGGGGCTGGCGACGTTCCGATTAATCTCGTGGATATCGCTTAAGCAAAGGCTGTGCCAAGCCGGACTAACAAGGGCGCTGTTCACAAATTCGAACTAACTTGGTTCCGGCAGACTGATTTCGCCTACAGGCGATCCACGAAGCACTGCGCGGGATGGCCGCATCCGAATGCAGCGCGAATGCAAAACGGCTTGCGTGCGCTTGCGGCAGTCAGTGACCTGCACGCGATGCCGGCAGCCAGTGACGAGGCTACCCGGCGCGGTAGTAGCGATCGATGATCTCGCGATTGCCTTCCTCAGGCGTGGCGTACCAAACATTGAGGATGGTATTGCGGGCTTCCGCTTCGGCTCGGAGCGTGGTGCGGCCGTGCCAACTCCTGTACCTGAGGGAGTTCAGCACCACGAAGGCATATGCCATATTCGGTAGGAAAGGTGACTGTTTCACGATTTCAAATCCCCGCGGCTCGCGGAGAAACGCCAAAGGACTCCAATTGCGGCGATAGAATTCGGTTCCCAGGTTTGGCCGACGATTGTCGGACGCCAGCGCGATCTGCATCGTCACCAACTTGCGGCGTGAATCGGTGTGCGGATTAATCCGGTAGCCCTTCGTCTCTCGATAGAGTTCCGGAAGGGCATACCCGGGCGTGCGGTCGGCATCTGCCCCGTTCGTGCCAGAGCGGTGTGCAAGTCCCAAGGCCAGCCGGCTGAAGACGGCCAGCTTAAACTCCGGGGAGCCCAGCGCATCACGGACCGCCGACCACAACGCACGCTGCCGGTGAGCCAGTTGCGAAATGTAATCCTCGTTTAGGCCAAACTTGCCGCGATTGCTCACCCCGCGCTGGGCATGCCGCTCATACGACACCGGCGTGTACAGTGACGGATCGGGTAGCGAAGCGAGCATCTCCCGGTAAATCTCGTCGGGAAACAGGCCTTCGACCAGAAAGTGGGGAAACGGCTGCTCGTCCAGCCAGGCCCGATCGACGGCCTCGACCATGTGCTTGATGGCCGCGCGGCGAATCTCCTCGCTTAGCGGGTCGACGGACAGCAGGACGGGACGGACTTCTCCGGCCGACATGGATTCCTCACTACGCTTAAGCGATAACTGATCCGGGATTCAGGCGGCGGAAATGTACTGGCCAGGGGCGATTCCCGGAAGATCAAGTTGCCCCCAGACCACCTGCCGGCAACTCTCGGGAGCCCTGGATGGGCCGCTGGCGGTTTGTTAACCTAAGGGCTTCTCGCAGGCCGTTTAGCCTTGAAGGAACCCGACCTTTGGCCACCCTTGTCATGAAGCAACCCATTGCCGGCGTAACTCCTCCCGCGACTCGTGAAGTCACGGTGATGACCGT
Organism: Pirellulales bacterium; assembly: GCA_041741015.1. Taxonomy (GTDB): domain Bacteria; phylum Planctomycetota; class Planctomycetia; order Pirellulales; family PALSA-1355; genus JALHMI01. Next base: position 39,366 of record JBGSKX010000294.1, on the reverse strand, counting down.
TTGGCCGACGCTAGCAGCGTATCCGGCCGGCCGACTGATTGGCCGTTTGTGCAGCATCCCGATCGGGTTCGGTATCTTCACGCTTGGCAAACTGATGGCGCTCGCCCTGATCCCGTTTGCGATCGGCCTGTACGCCTTCTCCCTGCTCCCCGGCATCCAGCGCCGCTACACGCTGACGAATCGCCGGGTTGTCGTGCAAGCTGGCTTGCGAGCAGTTGAAGAACGCTGGGTCGATTTCGACCGCTTCGACTCGATCGAAGTGGAAGTGCTGCCGGGTCAAGAGTGGTACCCAGCAGGCGACCTGGTGTTTCGCAGCGGTCAGGTCGAAACCTTCCGCCTGCAGGGAGTCTCTCGACCCGAAACCTTCCGGCATACGTGCCTGGGAGCGCGACGTGGCTACCTTGGCGCTGCGGCCAGCCATTAGCTTCCGCCCAGGCTCGGGCCACTAAACACCCTGTGCCATCTCGTTGAGAAGAAGGCGCAGGCCTTGTGCTGTCACACCGACCGGCAGCGAGGCGGCCGGGTAAGTCTGCGAGGCCGTTTGCGTCACGTCGAGCGGCACGTGCACGAAAGCGCTTTGCGTTCTGAGGGCCATCTGTTCCGTGAAATAACACGAGAAATACAGCGTCGCGTTGCAAAGAAAGGTGCCCGCGTGATACGAGACGCCCGCCGGCACGCCCGCTTCGCGGAGCATCAAGGCCCAATCGCCGAGCGGCAGCGGACTTTTGTACGCGGCCGGACCTCCTTCGAGAAGTGGGCGATAGTCTTCCGGAGCTTGTCTCGACGAGCCACCCACGTTGATCGCCAGCGACTCAAGCTGCAATCGCGTAGAACCGGGCGCCTGCCCCAGATGCAATGCGTAATCGAAATTGCCGGCTAAGTCTTTGGCTAACCGCTGCTGGACTTCAGCCAGATCAACAGGATAAAGCCGAGTTGTGATCGCGGGCTCGTCCGGCAGATCGTACGTCAACTGGACGAGCGAAAGCCAACTGCTGTTGGCCGACCAACCATCGTACGGCTCGAACGCCGTGATAAGCACGCTCGTCATGCAATGTGTCCTGACGCGATTGATCGAATCGCCTGTCGAGAATCGTAGCCTGCGAGATGGTGGGGGCACAACTGCCCGCATCGGCAATCGCACGCATATTTCGGCACACAGCGATTATTCGCCGGAGACCCCGAGTTCATTTACAGGAGCCCTGTCCGGCCCGATAATCGAGCCTGCTTCAAGCTCAAAGACACCAGCCAGGTCGACACCACACATGAGTACGCAGGACGCGCATCCGCTCCCCCCGCGGCTGGTTTCCCTCGATGCCTTTCGCGGCTTCACGATGCTGGCCATGGCCTCGGGCGGCCTCGGACTGCATCAAGTCGCCAACCGTATGATCAAATCGGGAAGCGACACCCCATTCTGGCACACGGTCGCGTATCAGTTCGAGCACGTCGAGTGGGTCGGCTGTGCGGCTTGGGACCTGATCCAGCCTTCGTTCACGTTTATGGTCGGAGTGGCCATGGCCTACTCCTGTGCCAGCCGTGCGGCCCACGGGCAAACCTGGGGGCAAATGCTCCGCCACGCCGTCGTACGCTCGTTCGTGCTGGTGGCACTGGGCGTTTTCCTCCGCTCGCGCGGCCAGCCGCAAACCTACTTCACCTTCGAGGACACACTCTCGCAGATCGGCCTGGGTTACACGTTTCTCTTCTTGCTGTGGAATCGCCCGACCTGGCTGCAACTCGCGGCGGCGTTTGGCATCCTGGTCGGCTATTGGGCGCTGTTCTACTTCTATCCGCTCCCGCCCGAGGGCTTCGACTACCGCACGGTCGGCGTGCCGCCCGACTGGCAGCACTTGGACGGAATCGCCAAGCATTGGGATAAGAACACCAACGCGGCGCACTACTTCGATGTCTGGTTTCTGAATCTCTTCCCGCGCGAAGTACCCTTTGTCTTCAATCGCGGCGGCTATCTGACCCTGAGCTTCATTCCCACCCTGGTCACCATGATCTTTGGCCTCGTATCCGGCGAGATGCTCCGCACCGGCTGGAGCAACGGCCGCAAGCTCGCGATCCTGGTGCTCGCCGGCGTCCTGGGCTTGGCCGCCGGCTGGGTTCTCGACTACGCCGGCATCTGCCCCAATGTCAAAAAAATCTGGACGCCCAGTTGGACGCTGTTCAGCGCCGGTTGGGCGCTACTCATCCTGGCCGCATTCTTTGTCGTCATCGATATGCTTGGGTTCCGCAAATGGACCTTCCCGCTGGTCGTGGTCGGCATGAACTCGATCACGATGTACTTCCTGGCCGAAGCCGCGGCCGGCTGGTTTGCCGACTCGATCCGCACACATTTCGGCGATCGCCCGTTCACGTTCCTGGGTGAGACCTGGGAGCCGTTCCTCGCGAGTTTTTGGGTCCTGTTGGCGATGTGGCTGTTTCTGTACTGGCTCTACCGTCAGCGCATCTTCATCCGGATCTAATCCATGTCGCTCGAACGTCCGCGTCTCCGACGGTTGGAAAGCTTTCCCGTCAATCAATCGCCTGGCGAGGTGGTGTTTGCGCTGCGCGACCCCGAGGGCTTTGGCAACTCCGTGGTCCTGCCGCACGCCGCGGCACTGCTCGCCTCGCTAATGGATGGATCGCGCACACTGGGCGAATTGGCCAGTGCCTTTGAAGCTCGTACGCGTGAGTCAGTCGACCTGGCGGACATTGAGCAACTCGTTCACGATCTGGATGATCGAATGCTGCTCGACACGCCGCGCTATCGCGCCCGCTGGAAGCAGGAGCTGGAATTCTTCTTAAACAGCAAAACACGCCCCGCGATGCATGCAGGCAAGGCCTATCCGGCTGATCCGCAAGCACTGCGCGCGGAACTGACGGCGCTGTTCACTACTGGAAATGGCCCGGGCACCCCCGGCGATCCCCCCGCCGATGGCAATGCCACGGCCGGCCTCGTGGGCATTCTCAGCCCACACATTGATCTACATCGGGGAGGACCGACATTCGCTTGGTCCTACAAGCGGCTCGTCGAAGAAAGCGACGCGGAACTATTCGTGATCTTTGGCACCGCACATACGCCGATGAGCAACTTATTTTGCGTCACTCGCAAGGACTTTGAAACGCCGCTTGGCACTGTGGAAACCGACCGCCAGTTGGCCGCGCGATTGACGGCGAATCTGACGGCTACGCCAGGTGGCGCGGAGCTCAATCTGGCCGCCGATGAGCTCGTGCATCGCTACGAACACTCGCTGGAGTTCCAGGCCGTGTTCCTGCAGTTTCTGCTCGGCGGGCGGCGACCCTTTAAGATCCTGCCGGTGCTTGTCGGTTCATTTCACCAGTTCATGCGCGATGGAACCAAGCCGATCGACTCGCCCGCGGTACGTGCCTTTGTCGCCGCGATGCGGAAGACGATTGAAGCGTACGGTAAGCGCGCGTGCTACATCTCGAGCGGCGATCTCGCTCATGTCGGCCAGCGGTTCGGCGATCGATCGCTATTAAATGCCGCTCGCTTGGAACGGCTGGCCGCTGACGACCGGACTCTGCTGGAAGCCACTTGCCAACCCAGCGCCAACGCCATGTTCGAGCACGTCGCCAAGGCGAACGACGCGAATCGAGTGTGCGGCGTTTCGCCGACCTACACGATGCTCGAAGTGGCTCGACCAAAACGTGGTGAGCTGCTCAAGTACGATCAGGCCGTGGAACTCGATGGCACCGCGTGTGTGAGCTTCGCAAGCGCGGCATTCTACGACAAATAGGCTCCGGCGCTCGTCGTGTGACTGCGGCAGTGCTTTCCCTCCCTGTGCCTTTGCCTTAGAATCCTTACTTTGGCACGCCAGTGGCCCCATAGGCGGTGACTTGTGAGCGGCAACAGAATCCACATCATCGGCATCGGCGACGACGGACTGGCCGGAGTTACCTCGCAGGCCAAGACCCTCATCGACAACGCGCAGGTTCTGGTCGGCGCCGAACAGGCTCTGGCCCGAATTCCCGTCACGAAGGCCGAACGCGTCGTCGTGGGCGGCAACCTCGACGAGACCGTCGATCGTATCGCCTCGGCAAGCGGTAAACGCGTCGTTGTCCTGGCCTCGGGCGATCCGCTGTTCTATGGCGTCGCCCGGTACTTGTGCGACAAGCTCGGCAAAGACCGTTTCGATGTGATGCCGCACGTGAGCAGCATGCAATTGGCCTTCGCCCGCGTGAAAGAAAGCTGGGAAGAGGCCTACCTGACCGACCTTGCCAATCGGCCGCTCGATCAGGTGCTGGAAAAGATTCGCTCGGCGCAAAAAGTCGGTCTTTTCACCAGCGATGCTGCCCCGCCGCGGGCCGTAGCCAAAGGGTTGCTCGAGCGCCGAATCGATTACTTTTCAGCTTACGTCTGCGAGAATCTCGGCTCGCCAGACGAGCGCGTCACGCAGGGCGAACTGGCCGAAATAGCCATGCAGGACTTCAGCCCGCTAAACGTCATGGTTCTCATTCGCCGGCCGAACGTGCCCGACCGGCCGAGCGAGGCGATTGGCCGCAGACTGTTCGGGAATCCCGACGAAGCATTCTTGCAGTCGAAACCGAAACAAGGGTTGCTCACACCCTCTGAAGTGCGCTCGATGGCGCTGTCGGAACTGGATTTGGGACCAACGAGCATTGTGTGGGACATCGGCGCGGGTTCCGGTTCCGTGGCCATCGAAGCGGCGCAAATCGCCACCGGCGGCACGGTGTACGCGATCGAAATGGATCCGCAGGATCACGAACTGATCATCACCAATGCCGAACGCTTTGGCGTGAGCAACCTTGTGCCCGTGCTCGGCCGCGCACCGGACGCTTGGAAAGAACTGCCCGAGCCGGACGCAATCTTCGTCGGCGGCAGCAGTCGCGAAATCAGCCGCATCGTGGAATCGGCCTACGAGCGGCTTCGAGCCGGTGGGCGATTGGTGGCCAACGTCGGCAGCATCGAGAGTCTCTCCGCCGTCCATGCCTCACTGGCTCGCGTCGCTAAGGATGTCAACGTCTGGATGATCAACGTCGCACGCGGCACGTATCAGCTCGAACGCGTCCGATTCGAAGCCCTGAATCCCACGTTCCTGCTGGGCGTGGTCAAACCTGGCAAGAGTCCAGAGCGGAAGTCGCCGTGAACGCAGTCGAATATCCACAACTCGATGTGATCGCCGTTGGCGCGCATCCCGACGATGTCGAAATCGCTTGCGGTGGGACGCTCGCAATGCTCGTAAAGCAAGGCTATAAGGTCGGTATCATCGACCTGACCGACGGCGAGCCCACTCCGGGCTCGCCCGGCCCTGAAGTGCGGCTGGCCGAGGCCAAGGCGGCGGCCGAAGTACTCGGCGTGCATGCCCGCATACAACTCGACATGCCGAATCGGCGCCTGTTCGATTCGTTCGAAGCGCGCGTGGCGCTGGCCAAGGAGTTTCGCCGTTACCGGCCGCGCCTTGTGCTGGGCTTCGGCGACAAGACGCCGCTCGCTTCGCCCGATCACTGGCAGGCAATGCAGATCACCGACGCCGCGATCTTCTACTCCCGCCTTACCAAGTGGGATGAGCACTTCGACGGCTTGCCGGTGCACACCATTTCGGCCCACCTGTATTACACCCTGGGGTTCACCTCGCTTACGCTACCACTCGCCGCGGGTCACCTGGTGGTCGATATCGGCGAAACCATCGATACGAAGATCAAGGCCGTCCGCTGCTACGCCACGCAGTTCCCCAAGGCCAAGGAACACATCTTCGAACGCATTCGCGCCAGCGCCATGCATGACGGCATCTCGGCCGGCTACGACGCGGGAGAGCTGTTCGCCGCCACGCGCACGCTCGGCACGCGAGATCTCGTGCACTTCCTGTTCGGCCAGACACCGGCGGACGAACCTCGCAAACCGCCCGTGCGCTGATCATCAGAGCGATCGGAACTCGCGCAGCGCGGCCAGCACGACTTCCAAGTCCGCCGGCAGCGGCGCCACGAACTCGAGTTTCTTGCCCGTCTCGGGATGCGCAATCACCAGTCGCCTGGCGTGGAGCGCCTGACGGTCCAGCACGACGTTATCGTCTGCGGGTTTTCCGATTAGCTCGCCGCGCGTCAGCACCGCGCGACCTCCATACAGCCGGTCGCACAGCACCGGGCAACCGATGTATCCTAGATGCAGACGAATCTGGTGCGTCCGGCCACTCTTGGGAAGCACGCGGTAACTCAGAAATCCGCGAAACCGCTCGACAACTTCATAGAACGTCTGGGCTGGCTTGCTGATCGCCTCATCGCGGCGAATTGCCATCTTCTCGCGCTGGTAAGGATGCGGACCAATCGGCTGGTCGATCGTATCCCGATCGCGGTCATTGCGGCCGACGCAGATGGCGAAGTACTCTTTTTCGAGCGTGCGCTGCTCGAACTGTTCCGACAGACGCATGTGCGCGCGATCGGTCTTCGCTACCACAATCACGCCGCTCGTGTCGCGATCCAGGCGATGCACGATGCCCGGGCGCGAAGGCCCGCCGGTCGTGCTCAGGTTATCGAAATGAAACCGCAGCGCCGCGGTAAGCGTGCCGTTCCAATGCCCCCGGCCGGGATGAACGACCATTCCAGGGGGCTTGTTGATCGCCGCGATCTGGTCGTCCTCGTATAGCACTTCGAGCGGAATGTCCTCGCCCGGCGGCGCTTCGCGTGGAAGCTCCGGCAGAAAGATCTCGATCTGCTCACCACCTTGCAGCTTATGGGCGGCCTTCACGCGGCGACCATTGAGCTTCACGCCCGCCGCATTGATCACTTTGCGCAGCAAGACGCGGCTGTACGTGGGAAACTGCGAGACGAGAAAAACGTCGAGCCTGGTATCCGCCGCTTCGGCCGGAACGATCAGTTCGCGCGGTTCGCTGGTGAGTTCTTGTTCGCCGCTCATCGGTGTACTTTACGTCTCGCGGCGAGCGGCACGCGCACTACTGGGGTGTCTCGGTTGCCGGCGCAGGTTCGGCCGGCTTTGCTTCTTCAGCCGGAGCCGACTCGGCAGCAGCAGCATCAGCGCCCGGATCTGCAGGTGCGCTCTCGCCTTCGCCGGCCTTTTCAGCGGCCGGCTCGATACCCAAACTGGGAAGGCTTGTTGCAGGATCCGAGAGCGACGACGGCACTTTCAGCGTGCCCGCATCCGGTTCCTTCAAGAAGTCAGGGCGAGCGCCGGGCGTTCCCGGTTCGCCGGTCAAGGGCGCGGGCGGCTCGTACTTGGCCAGCCAGTCGTAGAACGCCTTGGTGCCGTGTTCGTCGAGTTTGGTCACCCGCTCCTTTGCGGCAGCGGCGAATGGTCCGTTCGGAAATTTCTCTGCAAGCTCGGAATAGGCGGCTCGAGCCTTCTCCAGATCTCCCATCGACTCATAACTTCGCGCCAACCCGTATCCGGCTCGCTGCTGAATCGCCGGATCATTAACTGATTGCAGCGCGCGGAACGTCTCACTGGCTTCACGCAATTGCTCGCTGGCAGCGGTGCGATCGGTGAGCAGGCGATTCGTGCCCGCATCGAGCTTCCAGTCGGCGAGCGTCAATCGCGCCATGCTCGCCACCGTGCTGCCGGCATTCTGCTGGGCGATGTCTTCCAGCAGTTGCTCGTCGCGAGTGCCTGTGCTCACGGCCTGCATGTATTCGTCCCAGGCCACGGCCGACTGCGTCGCGTTTTGCACCGAGATGTACCACCACGCCAGCACGATAAATAGCGCTGCGATGATGGCCGCCAGGACGCCGCGTCCGTAGGGTTTCACCCGCTCGGCTCCCTGAGCCAGCGAGCTTGCCAGGACGTTCGTCTCCAATTCGTGACGTCGCTCCGTCTTCATTCGGGTGCCTTCGCCTAGTGGGGCAGCGCGAGACGGCGGCCAATCCGTGCACGCGCACGGCCTTGCCACCATAGGGTTTACGAACCCGAAGTATAGGGCTGCCCGGCAAATGGGGTCAAGGCCGGACGTTACGCCCCCCTATTTGTAAGAATGCCCCGAATCAGAGCGGGCGCCGAGGCAGTTCGCGGCAGTACGGCGGCTGTTCAGCTTTGGGGAGCGGCTCGTCGAAATCGTCAGCCCACATTTCACGTTCCGCCTCGCTGGCATAATAGCGCAGCCAGATCGTCGGATCGCCCCCCATATCGGCACAATCCCAGTGCAAGTAGTTCGAGAGCGAGTCGATCTTCTTTTCCTTGCAGGGGAGAATGTCGCGATAGATCAGGCAATACAGCTCTCGGTCGGTCAGGTGGTCGGTGAAGTCAAGCACGATTCGCCGTTCGAACAATTTGTGAATCGTGTCCCACAGCGATTGATGCAGCTGCAGATCGTCGAGAGTGTCCGGCAATGCCAGCTGCAACTCGGGCTCGAACCACTGCGAGATTGGCAGGATCGGCGCTCGTTCCCAGGCCAGCATCGACGCGAGAAACTCGTTCTCCATCGGCGTGGGCAGCTCGGCGACGTTCACGCTGCGAATGGCCTCGTCGAAATACGGCTCCAATTCGTCGCGCAACTCCGCGTTACGCAACAGGTGTTCGACTTCGTCAGGAAGCGGCTTGTGATTGGTGGACATCGCGGTGAATTCAGCCTTGAAGCAGTTGGCGTGGGAGTCCGAACAGAGAGAGGCTTGGCCGTGGCATTTTCTCGACATGAAGACCGATGAATTGGCCTCCAGCTTTTGACTCTAACAACAATCGATGAGCGATCAAGTATAATCACGGCAACCTCTTGTGCCCCGCCGTGCCAGCAGCACAACACGATCGTTAAAGCCATGAATCTCCCGCCCGCACAATCCGTACAACTGGCAAACTCCCTTAAAAAGCGCCTCGATTGCGAAGTTTTGCTCGACAATCATTCAAGAGCTCTCTACAGCACGGACGCCAGCGTCTATCAGATCATGCCGCTCGGCGTCGTGCTGCCGCGAACTCGTGACGATGTGGTGGCCGCGCACCGTTTCGCTGCCGAAGAAGGCCTGGCGATCATTCCTCGCGGAGGCGGCACCAGTCTTTCTGGACAATCGATCGGCGCCGGACTGATCATCGATTTCAGCAAGTACATGCGCGCCGTCGACATCGATCCCGCTTCGATGACCGCGCGCGTCCAGCCCGGAGTCGTGCTCGACCAGTTCAACGCGGCAGCCGCGCCGCACGGATTGCAGTTCGGACCCGATGTGGCCACCAGCAGCCGCGCGAACATCGGTGGCATGATCGGCAATAACTCAGCCGGCGCGCGCTCGATCTGGCAGGGAAAGACCGTCGACAGCGTGATCTCGCTGGATCTCGTCCTGGCCGACGGCAGCACGGCGACGTTCGGCCCCCGCACCCCGCAGGAACTTGCTCTGGATCAACAGCGCGATGACCTGGCGGGCAACTGCGTTCGTGAAGTGGCTCGCATAGTCGCTGAGAATCGCAGTCAGATCTACGACCGTTTCCCCGCCGTGCTGCGCCGCGTGAGCGGGTACAACCTCGACGAGTTCGTGCCCGAGTGCCGCGAGCGGCTGCCGCATCCGGTGCTGATCGCCGGAGCGCGCCAGCGCGAAGCAAGGATGTATCCGGGCGCTACGTTCAACCTCGCGAAGCTGCTCGTCGGCGCTGAAGGCTCGCTTGGCACCATTACCGAAGCGCTCGTGCATCTGCTGCCGCTCCCCAAGGTGCGTTGCGTCATCGTGCTGCACTTTGAGTCGATGCAAACCGCCGTCGCTTCGGTGAATACGATTCTCTCTTGCGAGCCATCCGCCGCCGAACTGCTCGATGGGCTCATTGTTCGCATGGCCCGCCAAAGCCTTGAGTATCGCAACTACCTGAACTTCGTCGTCGGCGAACCCGAATCGCTGGTGCTCGTCGAGTTCAACGGCCAGGATCAGGCAGAAGTCGAGGCCAAGGCCGCTCTGCTCGTCGAACGCTTGCGCGGTCAGCCTGGCCTCTTTCACATCCTGCCCGCAATGGAGAAGGCGCTTTGCGATCATGTCTGGGCCTGTCGCAAAGCCGCGCTCCCGCTGCTCTTGGGCGTACCGGGCTCGCGCAAGCCCGTCGCCTTCGTCGAGGATGCCGCGGTTGCGCCCGAGCATCTACCGGCATTCGTCGAGCGGTTCTGTGAGATCATGGCCCGCCACGACACCGACGGCGCGTTCTATGGCCATGCCTCGGTTGGCTGCTTACACATTCGACCGATGCTCGACCTCCGCAAAGCGGAAGACATCAAACGGTTCGAGCAAATCTCTGCAGAGGTCTGCGAGCTGGTCGTCGAGTACGGCGGCGCGATGAGCGGGGAGCATGGCGACGGACTGGCTCGCAGCTATCTTAACGAACGCCTGTTTGGCCCAAGACTCTATCAAGCCTTCAAAGAAGTTAAGCGGGCCTTCGATCCGGAACATCGGTTAAACCCCGGCAAAGTGGTGGACGGGCCAAGCCCGGTGGAGAACCTCCGCTATGGCACGCAATATCGCACACTGGACGTGCCAACAGTGTTCGACTACTCGCGCGAGGGTGGCTTCGCCGCGGCCGTCGAGCTTTGCAACGGCGCCGGCGTCTGCCGGAAGCTACAAACCGGCACGATGTGTCCCTCGTTCATGATCACGCGCGATGAGGAACACAGCACACGCGGTCGGGCAAATGCCCTGCGAATGGTGCTGTCCGGTGCGCTGCCCAAGGAAGAACTTACCGGCGAGCGAATGTTCGAAACGTACGAACTCTGCCTGGGCTGCAAGGGCTGCAAGGCTGAGTGCCCATCGAACGTCGACGTGGCCAAGCTCAAGATGGAGTTCTTGCACAGCTACCACAACGAACATGGTACGCCGCTCGGCGTCCGGCTAATGGCCAACGCCGCGGGCCTGAATCGTCTCGGCTCCGCATTCGCCCCGCTTTCGAATTGGATCACCCAATTGCCCGGCGCAGGCTGGCTGGCTTCGCGGGTCATGGGCATCGATGCCCGCCGTCCCCTGCCCCGCTTCGAACGCCAGCACTTTCGCAAGTGGTTTGCGCGCACTCACCAGCCGGAGGCGACTCGTGACCGAAAAGCCAATGCTCCGCGCGGGCCCATCGTGCTGCTCGATGACTGCCTCACGAGCTACTGCGAACCAAGGGTCAATCGCGCCGCGGTGAACATTCTCGAGGCGGCCGGATACGAAGTGTATCTGGCCGGACTGAACTGCTGTGGCCGCACCTGGGCGTCGAAAGGTATGCTCAAGGAGGCCCAGCATCTCGCACGAGAAAACATCGCCAAACTGCTCCCCTGGGCTCGGCAGGGCGTGCCGATCGTTGGCTGCGAACCGTCTTGCATCCTAATGCTGGCCGATGAGTATCGTGATTTGGTGCCCGGTGAAGCAGCCGAGACGGTCGCAGCGCAGGCGGCCCTTGTCGATTCGCACCTGGTCCGCACTGGGGTTGAGTTGAAATTCAAACCCGCCGAGCAGAAGATCGTTCTGCACGGACACTGCCATCAGAAGGCGCTGGTCGGCGCGGGCGAGACGCTGACCGCACTGCGGGCAATTCCCGGCACAGTAGTGACGCTGGTCGATTCGGGCTGCTGTGGCATGGCCGGTTCCTTCGGCTACGAGCACTACGACATGAGCATGGCGATTGGCGAACGCGTGCTGTTTCCTGCCGTTCGCAAAGAGCCCGGCAGCGTGATTTGTGCCCCCGGCTTGTCCTGCCGGCACCAGATCGAGCACGGCACGAAACGAAAGGCCATGCATCCGGTCGAAATACTGGCAGCTCACCTCGCTCACGAGCGTCGCTGAACTTTTGCCGACAGGCGCAAAAATCTGTTTGCGATTCCGCCCCTCCTTGTTACAGTGGCCAAGAGCATGCCACTCGCAATGGGGGACGAATCGTGCCTATCGACTTCTCTTGCAACGGTTGCGGGCAATCTTATCGAGTGAAGGACGAGTTCGCCGGGCGAACTACCAAGTGCCGCAAATGCTCCCAGCCAGTCACGGTGCCCAAGCTCGCTCCGCCACCCGAGGAACCCACCGAACTCGGCTCATGGATGGACGAAGAGATCCGCGCGCTGTTGCCAAAAACACCAGCGCCGACTCCAGATCCGACGAGCCTCCCCTGTCCCGGCTGTGGTTCGGCGTTGGCGGCAACGGCCAAGCTCTGTGTGCGCTGCGGCTATGACGTAGCGGTCGGCCAGAAGCGCGCCACGCAGCGCCCTGATGCGATTTCCAAGAAACAGAAGTCGCGTGCCGCGGGCTTCGCATGGAATCTGGGCAAGGGCGTTGCGATCAGCAGCGTTGGCGCTCTCTTGGGTGCGATCGTATGGGCCATGATTGCCATCGCGACCAATCACGAAATCGGTTGGGTCGCATGGGGAATCGGCGCCGCGGCCGGTGGCGGGATGTCCGTCGGTTACGACGACAACAGTGACGACGGGCTGATCCCCGGCGTCCTCGCAGCGTTCATCGCACTTGGTGGAATTGTGCTGGGAAAGATCTTCATCGTGGTCTGGGTGATTTACCCGCTCGTTGTCGGCCAGCCTGAAGATTTCGCTTTTAAGCGCGAGTTGCTCGCCGGCGACATGGCCGCGAAGGCGGTCAAGGCTCGTAACCTCGATCCTGACGATCAGCTCGTTCACTCTCAAGAGTACGACAAGGCAATGATTTCCCTCGCCAGCCTGAGCGACGAGGAGATTGAAGAGCGGTACACGGCTTACTTGGGCGAGTTCCAGGCCGAGCTCGAACGCGCCAACGCTGAGGACGCCGTCGCGGAACCGGCCGCCGCCGAAGTGCCGGGCCAGCAGCAGGCCGCGATGCAAATCCCTAACGCCGGCGGTGCTTTTGACGAAGCAGTGGAAAATCCATCCCTCATCGGACTGTTCGTCAGCGCCATGTTTGGTCCGATGGACGCCGTGTTCATCCTGCTGGCGTTCTTTACCGCTTACAAAATCGGCAGCGGCACAAGTTCAGATTGAACGGACAGACTACCGCGGAGCGTCTTCCCGCTCGGACGTGAGCGTCTCGAATTGCAGCCCTTCGCCGGCCATTTTCTCGACGAGCCGCTCGCGGACTTCACGCAGCCCCAACAAAAATGGCTCCGCCTGGTCTCCATATGCCCGCATCGCGTACTGCTGCGATACCAGTCCTCCGCCAGGACGCTTTTCATAGCGAAACACGTTGAACTCCACGAACGAAGCATCCTGCGGCCAGACGACGAAATCCAGCACGACCGCGCCTGTCTTAGGATTCTCGATCACGGCGCTCGGAGACTGCGGATACTTCTGCTTGAGCTCTTTGATCGTGGCCGTGGCGTAGGCCACGGGGTCGTCCAGCTTGCTGAAGCTGCGAATCGCCGCCAGCCGCGTCCAGCGGTCGAGCTTCTCGCCCGCGGGCAGATACTCCTTAATCGTCGCACCGGGATCCTCGCCTTCGAAGGCCAGCCTCAGGGTCTCGCCGTTGAACTGCACTTTCTCGTTCGCTTCGGCGCGCTGCTCATCGGCGGCGAGCGAGCCTGTCAGACAAGCGAACGCAACGAGAGCGGCAAGCAAGCGCATGGTGTGAAACCTCGCAAGATCGTGGCAGTTTTTGAGTTGACTAGGGAGATTCGGCCCCGCCGCAACTCTAGGCCACTTCGCGATCGTACGCCCTGGGGGCCGCGATTCTCGGGAGAATCGCGGCAAAACACCCTGCCCCTTTTACGGCGCCCCCGGATGCTGCCGCTCAATCTCGGAAATCTTCTCGACGCGGCGAGCATGGCGTCCGCCTTCGAAATCGGTTTTCAGCCAGATCTCTACCATCCGATCGATGAGCCGCTCGCCGAGCATATCGGCCGATAGACACAGCACATTCAGGTCGTTGTGACGGCGGCTCATCTCGGCCGTTAGGTCGTCGTGGCAGGGAGCCGCGCGCACACCGGGAAACTTATTCGCGGCAATGCACATGCCGATGCCGGTGCCACAAATCAGAATGCCGCGATCGACCTTGCCGCTACTTACGTGACCGCCCACCACTTGTGCGATATCAGGATAGTCGACACTCTCGGCGGAATGCGGCCCGACGTCGACAACTTCCTGATTCAGACGATTCAGCAGGTCGATCACCTTGCTCTTGATGACGAAGCCCCGATGATCGCTGCCAACGGCAATACGCATAAATTTTTCTCCACCTGGTGTACCATCGCGGTGCTGCCGCGGCGGCACGAACTCTTTTTACAAATCTAGCTCGGCAACCCGGCGCTCAAGCTGCGCCTTGATCTGAATCGCACATGTTTCGTAGTACTCAAGCGGCCCGCCGATTGGGTCGGCGATGTCCGACTGATCCACGGACAGTACAGCGGTTCGCTGCAGTGCCTCGGGCCAGTGCGAGGCGATCGCCTGCCGATGAGCTCGGGTCATTGTCCAGATATGATCCGCCTGTCGCACGAGCTGGGCCGTTAACGGCTGCGACTCGTGATCAGCCAGTTCGAGCCCCATCTTGGCCATGACCTGCACGCCTTCGGGGCTTGGTCGGGCTCCCATCATGGCCGACAGCCCCGCTGACATCACGATCACCCCGCGATCTTCAACCTCCGTCGGCTTGCACCCCAGCCGCTTGGCGATCATTGCTCGGCACATGACTTCCGCCATCGGGCTGCGACAGGTGTTGCCGGTACAGACCAGGACAATCATCAGGCTGGAAAGCCGCCGCAGCGTTGGTTCAGGAACGACCCCCGCTCGCAGGATCTCAAACTTCTTGCCGTCGACGCGCACGACGCTCGAAGGTTGTCCCAGCCGGCTTTGGCCGTCGTTCAAAACCAGGTCGACGTTACTGCCCATCGTGGTCAAAACTTGTTCGGCGGTAATCGGCTCCGAACCGCCGCTCATGTTGGCGCTCGTTAAAACGATCGGTCCTACCAGCATCCGCAAAATGTCGAGCACCATCTGATGGGCCGGAACTCGCAAGCCGATTGTTCCGCCAGGACAAACCACCTGCTGAACAGACTTAGGCAGTCGTCTTACGAGGCTTTCGGGATGGCAATCGCCGGCCACGATCGTCACGGGTCCCGGCCAGCAGCGACGAGCCAGCCGCTGGCCCAACGGGCTCAGATCAGGCACATAGTCCAGAACGTCGTCCGAGCTGCGGATGGCTAATGCCAGCGCCTTGCTGGCACTTCGGGCCTTGGTTTCCATAACGCGAGCCACGGCCGATTCGCTAAGCGCGCTGGCGGCCAGGCCATAGACGGTCTCCGTAGGCAGCGCAACCAGCTTCCCCTCGGTCAGGGCCTGTACGGCCCGGTGCACCACGTCGCGCGCGTCATCGGCGCTCCGGATATCGATCACAAGGGGGGGCATACGGCAAGGGCTCCGTCTGCCGCCCAGTTGGCGGCCACTTCCATGAGAAATGATGGGGACGCTGGCTTTAGGAATACGGTACTGGCAAGGCGGTTGAGAACGAGCCCCCGCTGCGCCGCCGGCAGCCTCCTCCCGCTATCTTGGCTCACCCTGCGTCAGAGGGTGACTCGCGCGATAGACCCGCCCAGGGAGCCGGTCTGCGCTTCGAGGCCTCGAACGTAATAGATTACTATAGAGCTTGTTAGGAGCGGTGACAAGCAATTCCCAAAGGCACGCAAGCGTGTCCGCCGGCAATCGGATAGGATGAACTCCACCTGCCTCGCCTGGGGGACAGGAGTCCTCTGCCAGCCGACCAAAGGTTCCAGATCTATGAACGTCGCCGAAGACATGCAAAGGCGGGCTGAGCAGTTCATCGCTCGCTATGGCGCCGTACGCGAAGAAATCGGCAGGGTAATCGTCGGCCATCACGACATCGTCCACGGCATCCTCACCTGCCTGTTCGTCGGTGGGCATTGCCTGCTTGAAGGCGTGCCAGGTCTCGGCAAGACCCTGCTTGTGCGAACGCTGGCCAAAACGCTCGATCTCGACTTCTCGCGGATCCAGTTCACTCCCGACCTGATGCCGGCCGACATCCTGGGCACCAACATGGTGATGGAGTCTTCCGACGGCAAACGATATTTCGAGTTCCAGCGGGGCCCAATCTTCACCCAGATCTGCCTGGCCGACGAAATCAATCGCGCCACGCCCAAGACGCAAAGCGCGATGCTGGAGACGATGCAAGAGAGCTCTGTCAGTGTCGGCGGTCACGTGTACGAACTGGAACGGCCGTTTTTCGTGATGGCCACGCAGAACCCGATCGAGCAGGAAGGAACCTATCCACTGCCCGAGGCACAACTCGACCGCTTCTTTTTCAAGCTCGTGGTCGGGTACTCCACACGCGAAGAGTTGGGCACGATTGTCGATCGCACCACGCGCGGCGAGCGGGTCGAAGCTCGCAAAGTGATGGATGGGCCCGAGATTCTCCAGTGGCAGCAGCTCATTCGCGAAGTGCTCATCGCCCCGCATGTGCAGGACTACCTGGTGCGGCTGGTGCTGGCCACGCATCCCGAAGGTGCACTGGCCCCGGCCGTCACGAACCAGTATCTGCGCTGGGGCTCAAGTCCTCGCGGAGCACAAGCCATCGCCCTGGCTGCCAAAGTTCGAGCGCTGCTCGAAGGCCGCTATAACGTCAGCTTCGAAGACATCCGGCGTGTGTATCTACCGGCTCTGCGACATCGCGTGATCTTGAATTTCGAAGCCCAGGCCGAGCAAATCGACACGGACCGAGTGCTGCTCGAAATCCTGGAAAAGGTGCCCGAGAAGGCGGAAGCCTGACGCGGCTGAGGGTGAGCATCGCATGGCCACGGATACCACCCCGCTGCTTTCGCCGGCATTTTTGGCGCAGCTCGAACGCCTCGAGCTCGTGAGCCGCAAGATCTTTCGCGGCCGCTTGAAAGGCGAACGTCGCAGCACACGCAAGGGTCAGAGCGTCGAATTCGCCGACTTTCGCAGCTACGTGCCGGGCGACGATCTGCGGTTCATCGACTGGAACACTTATGCCAGGCTCGACCGCCTGTTCCTCAAGATGTTCTTCGAGGAAGAGGATCTGCACTTCTACGCCCTGATCGATGACAGCGCGTCGATGGGTTTCGGCACGCCGACGAAACTCCGCTACGCGGCTCAACTCGCCGCCGCGCTCGGCTTCATCGGCCTCATCCGTTCGGATCGCGTGCGCATCGAAACGATCAGCCAGCCCGCTGGTCAACCTGGACCGGTTTACCGCGGACGCGTCAGTAGCTGGCGACTGCTGGATCAACTCGGGCACCTGTCCATTGCCGAGAATCCCTTGCCGCTCTGCCAGGGGATCAAGAACTTCTGCGTCCGCAATACGGGCAAGGGCATCGTCCTCGTCATCAGCGATCTGCTCGACAAGCAGGGCTATCAAGAGGGTCTGAAGTATCTGCTTTCGCGACAGATGGACGTCTATGTCATCCAGGTGCTCTCCGCCGAGGAACTCGATCCGGAACTGGTGGGCGATCTGAAGCTGGTGGATGTCGAGGACCAGGACATTGCCGAGATCAGCGTCAGCCCCGCTCTGCTCAGGCGCTACAAGCAAACGCTGGCGGCCTTCACCAGCGAAGCTAAGGAGTTCTGCACCCGCCGCGGCATGAGCTACCTGCTGGCCGGCAACCAGATGCCCGTCGAACAGCTGGTGAGCAGTTACTTGCGCACGCGAGGACTGGTGCGCTGATGACGTTCATCAACATGCTCACCTGGTGGCAGTGGATGGCTCTGGCCGCGGTGCCGCCGGCCATCGTGCTGTTGTATTTCCTGAAGCTCAAGCGCACGCCGCTGGAAGTTCCCAGCACGCTCTTATGGCGAAAGTCGATCGAAGACTTGCACGTCAACAGCATCTGGCAGCGACTGCGAACCAGCCTGCTGCTACTACTGCAGCTGCTGCTGGTGGCCCTGGTGATGATCGCCTTGGTACGCCCTGGCTGGAGCGGCAGCCGACTTGAGGGAGACCGCTTTGTCTTCCTGATCGACAACTCGGCGAGCATGCAGTCGCGCGACGTCGCGCCCTCGCGCCTGGAAGAAGCCAAACGCCGGGCCGGCGAACTCATCGACCAGATGGGGTCCGGCGACGTGGCCATGCTCGTGAGCTTTTCCGATTCCCCGCGCGTCGAGCAAGTCTTCACCGACAACCGCCGCGAACTCAAGCGGCAACTCCAAGCCATCAGGCCGACGGAACGGCGAACTTCCGTCGAAGAAGCCCTCCGCGTGGCCGCCGGCTATGCAGTTGCCCAGGGTGTGGGCTCAGAGGAAGGGCCAGCTCCTGATAGGCAACCTGCCACGCTGTACCTCTTCAGTGACGGCAGGTTTCCCGACGTGAAAGATGTCAAGCTCGGCCGGCTGAAACCCGTGTTCGTGCCAATCGGCTTACCCGCCGCCGAGAACGTCGCAATTACCTCGTTTACCACGCGCCGCCGAGAGAACGACGAGACAAAGCTGCAAGCCTTCGGCCGAGTTCAGAATTTCAGCACCGACAAGCGAACGATCGACGTGGAATTGTATCTCGACGACGCCCTACTGGATTCTGCCCAACTGGAAATCGACCCTCGCGATTCCACAGGCGTGGTTTTCGAACTCGGAGACATCTCCAGCGGCGTCCTGCGACTGACGACTCGCGCGGGGGGCGCACTGGCCGTCGACGACCAGGCCTGGACCGCTGTCGATCCGCCTCGCCGCAGTCGAGTCTTGCTGGTGACGGCAGGCGACCAGGCACTCGAACTGGCGGCGGCGACGGCCAGCGCCAAGGAAATCGCTGATGTCGATGTGCAGTCGCCGGCATTTCTGGAAACCGACGACTATCGCAAACGCGCCGCGTCGGGATATTGGTCGCTGGTGATTTACGACAACTGTGCGCCGCCCGAGATGCCGCAGGCCAATACTTTCTTCATCGGAAAGTTGCCACCTGGTGGCGAGTGGCGTGCTAAGAGCGAATCGCCCGAGCCCAGTCCGCAGATCATCGACGTGGAGATCACGCATCCCTTGTTGCAACTGATCGATCTGGGAAACGTACGGTTTGCCGAAGGATTAACGCTGATTCCGCCGCCAGGCAGTTCGTCCTTGATTACCACCTCGACCGGCCCGCTGCTGGCGATTTCTCCGCGCGGCACGCGTCAGGATGCGGTTCTTGGCGCCACGCTTGTCGGCGCCGATGAGAATGGCGAGCGGTTTGCCAACACGGACTGGCCGCTCCGGGTAAGTTTTCCTGTGTTCGTCCTGAACACGCTTCGATTTCTCACGGGAACCGAAAGTACCGGCGCCGGCGTCACGGTTCAACCGGGCCAGCCCGTCAGCTTTCCGGCAGCCGCGGGATCCGGCGCCACGACCGTCCAGACGCCCACCGGCCAGAAGGTCGTACTTCCCGCCGATGCGGAACGCCGCCAGTTCACCGAGACGGGTCGAATCGGCCCTTATCGCATCGAGGAAACCGGCCAGCCCTTGCGTCACTTCACGGTCAACCTTTTCGATAGTGCGGAAAGTGACATCGTGCCCCGCGACGAAGTCCGGCTGGGCCTCGAGGAGGTGACCGGTCAGGCAAGCTGGGCGGGGGGCCGAACCGAGCTCTGGCGATGGCTTTTGTGCGCGGTACTAGGCGTTTTATGCCTGGAATGGTACATATATAACCGTCGCGTCTACCTGTGACCGCCGGCCATTCTGGCGGCGACTTAGGTGCTGCGTATCACTCCCCAATCCAACCTTGCCCCAACGAACAGCGTGTAACCGCGGGCGCATGTTTGAATGCCTCTGCCGGATCGCACTTAGGAGTAACCCATGATTCGCAAGGCGCTGGTGGCCCGCGATCCCAAGAAGTCGCCGCGCCGCCGCAAGCGAATTCTCAAGTTGGTCGAAAACGATTTGATCAATCGCGTCAGTTACGATCAGTACCGCGACAAGGTGCGCGATGTCTATAGCGGCCCTCAGGGAGCGTTTCTGGCGACGGCCAGCTTCCTGTCGCTGCACATTCAACTCGGCGACAAATTG
This sequence comes from Pirellulales bacterium, assembly GCA_041741015.1. Lineage (GTDB taxonomy): Bacteria > Planctomycetota > Planctomycetia > Pirellulales > PALSA-1355 > JALHMI01. Next base: position 19,561 of record JBGSKX010000294.1, on the reverse strand, counting down.
CTCCGCCAGCGGCGCTTCGACCTCCGCGGCGTGAAGAGCATTCTGGACGTCGGCAGCGGCGCCGGTCAGATTGCCAAGCATCTGCTCAGGTACGCCGATCCAGGCACCCAGATCACTTGTTGCGACTTGTCGCCCGAGATGCTTCGGCGCGCTCGAACTCGCCTGAAGAGCGACCGCCCGAGCCATGTCTCGGCCGATCTCGCGCGGTTGCCGTTCGCCAACGAAAGCTTTGACTGCGTGACCTGTGGTTATGTGCTCGAGCACCTTCCCGATCCGCGTCCGGGTCTGGCCGAGGTTTCGCGCATCCTGCGACCCGGGGGACGCATGCTGCTCCTGACCACCGAGGACAATTTCTCGGGCGCCTGGACAAGTCGCCTGTGGTGCTGCCGGACGTACAACCGACACGAACTCAAGCGTACCTGCGATGAGCTAGGGCTCGTCTGGAAGAACGAACTCTGGTTCACGCGGATGCACAAGCTGCTCAAAGCGGGTGGTATCTGCGTCGAGATTCAGAAGCAGTAGCTCGACGTGGATCGATTCTGTTTGCTTACTCGAGCAACAGCCAGCGCTGGTCGCGGTTCTCGGCCACAATCTGGCGAATTGCCGCCTCCTGGTTCTCAAGCGCTTGCTCCGCGGAAGCGTATACCCGGCGGTCGGCAATTCCGTGGGCAAACCAGGGCGCGTCGGTGAGAATCTCCTGCGTGAGCTGCTGGTGGACCAGAGTCTTGCCATCCGCTTGTCGCTGGAAATGGGTGACCATCGCATATTGCCGCAGCCGCAGGCTAGGCTTAGTGAGCGTCACGTCCGAGAGAATCTGGTCCGGGTCGATATGGACCGTTTGCCGAAGCGTGATTTCCTGTTCGCCGACATAGGGGTCCTTCGTGCGCACCTGCAGCGTCCCTTCGAGGCCAAGCTGCCACTTGAGATCCAACAGTCGCTCACCTTCCAGGCCGGCGCCGATCGTGTTCCACTGCTGATCGATGAACTCGCTATCACCGGTCATCGTCACGATCTGCTTTGCTGCGTCGGTCCGGACGAGAATCTTCCGCACCTTGGTGAAATCCTCGTCGATCACGAACGATCGCTCGACCGTCTGCGTCGTGGGATACTCGCCACGCATCGTTACGCCGGCGATCACCAGCACACCAACCACAAGTAAGCTACACACCGCGATCGCAAGCAGCCAACGACTGTACCTCGGGCGAGTTGCTGAATCGATTGCTGTGCTGTCCATGAATCCGCCTCAAGTATGCCTCAAGGTATGATCGTGAAACCTTGCTAAAGGGTACCTCGCAGGACAAGCTTTACGACCTGGGGTCGGCAGTTCAACCGATACGGAAATAGACTGCCCGTTCCGCGGCTAACGTGCAGCAGAGTCGGGCCGGCCTCGAAGAACCCACTGGCATATTTCGTACCATGCAGGCTGGGGCAAACGACTGGCCCCACCAGCGGAAAGCGAATCTGCCCGCCGTGCGTGTGTCCGGCCAGCATCAGGTCAAACTGATTCCGCTGTGCCCAGCCAAATTGATCCGGCGAGTGCGACAGTAGAAGCTTCAATGATCGCGCGGGAAGGTCCTCGATTTTCGGCACCGACTGCGGAAACCAGGGATACTCGTTGCCCGCCACGACCAGCGGCAGGTCGGCGACTTCCGTGACGCGGCCGCCCAGATCGCAAAACCCTGCTTCCGCAAGCGCCGCGCGGACCCTGGGAACGTCGCCAGTTCGCAAATCGTGGTTTCCCAGCACCGAGAGTTTTGCGATGCGTGCCTCGAGCGGCCCCAGCGTCGGAACGATCCAGGGAATGCGATCGAGCTTGTCGCACACGTCGCCCGTCAACGCGATGATGTCGGCCTGCGTGGAGTTCGCCAGCCGTACGATTTCTTCATAGTAAGGACGTTCGATGCGATAGCTGAAGTGCAGGTCCGAAATGTGGCAGATCGAGAGCCCCTCCAGTTCTTGTGGCAGCCCCGCCAACACCACCTCGAACTGCGAAACGTGAATCTCCCACAGATGGTTATACGGCAACTTGCAGAAGAGCTTCGTGCGCGGACTGGTCGTCGGCGCCGCACCTAGAACCTGCGCAATGTCGACGACGCGCTCCGCGGTATGCCGCACACTCCCAGGCAGGCTCAGTTGCTGCCAGCGACGGAATGCCCAGATCGGGATTTGAATGATCCCCAAGACCGCGCAAACGCAGACATAAATCGCGGCCCAGTTCAGTCCCGCGTCAGTATCGAAGCTCGCGGAATGCAGCCAGTCCTTAACGAGTCGCCGCGCCACCAGGATCGGCAATCCCAACAGTATGGCATAGAGCAGCAGCGAGCCGGACTTGATCACCTTGCGCGGCAGCCCGACGCCGTGCCAGCGATTGTTGATCCCGACCCAGAGAGCGCCATGCCCCACCGCTGAGAGCAGGATCAACACCACCGCGGCAACAAACATGCACGTGTACCGATTGACGTTCCAGCGGCCGGGGGTTCAAACAGCGGCGAAGGTCGCGTTTCTGGCCGGAATGGGCGGGCACCGGCGCCGTCCATCACTACCGCTGTCGCACCGGTTCACCCTGATCGGCGGATGAATTCTCTTCCTTGTGCACCGCCCCGTTGCTGGCGAGCATATCCTGTCGCGTTTTCAGAATGCGTTCGATCGTGTCGAGCAGTTGATCCAGCCGGAACGGCTTACATAGCTCGCCGTACAGTGGAAGCTTGGCCTGCCGCGCTTTCACGATCGAGTGGCCCGGATCGTAGCCAAAGCCGGTCATCAACACCAGCGGCACCGGATCCATGATCTCCTGCAGCTTGAGCAGCAGTTCGTAACCGCTCATGTCCGGCAGCCGAATGTCGACGAGGATGATATCGTAGTTCCCCTCCATCGCCATGTTGCGGACCATGTAAATGGCCTCGCCGCCATCATGGGCCGTCTCGACGATGCAGCCATACCGCTCGAGCAGGTTGTGGGCCGCGCTGCGTACGCTCTCGTCAGCGTCCACCACGAGAATTCGAGCGCCGCGAAGCAAGGCCCGCGATTGCCCCTCGTCCATGTCCGGATGGGCCTGGACCGGGGTCATCTTCTGGCCGACCTTCTGGATGAGCTGCTTGATGTCGCGAGCATTCCGCAGGATAGATTGGAGCCGCTCGACTACCTCAGGTTCATGGCCGATGTAGCGCTCCATGATGTTCACGGCATCGTTTAGAATCACGTCGACCGGCAGCGCTACCGCGCTGTGAATCGCCTCGACGCTTTCCTGGGCGGTGCTGGCCTTCTCGGCCCGCAGAAGCTCGAGCGTGTTTAGCGCCACCGCGACGTCGCGCGTGAAGATTTCCAGGAACTGCAAGTCGCTCTCACTGAAAGCCCGCAGTTCGGGACTTTCGACATTGAACGTGCCGATGACCTCGTCGTGCAAGATCAGCGGCACGGTCAATGAACTGCGAGCACCTTTACACCCTTCCAGGTACAGAGGGTCCGCCGTGGTATCTTCGCACAGATAGCTCTTGCCGGTCGCGGCCACGAACCCGGTCACGCCGTTGTTCTGCGGTCTGGCAAACAGATCGCGGCCGGCGGCCTCGGGAACGATTCCCACGGCCAGCAGCGGCTCGAGCTTGCCCGAGCGGCTATCGAGCAGGCGGATCTCGACGACGTCAAAATGCAGCAGATCCTGCGTGAAGTGCAGGATGTTCTTTTTTAAGAGCTCGATCCGCTCTTCGACCGACATTACCGAGACTTCGTCCGGCAGCAGGTCGGCCAGCTCGACACCCGCCTGGTGGATGGCCGCCAGCTTCTGCTGCTGGAGCATCTCGGTCGTGACGTCACGAACCGTGACGATCAGGTGTTGGGGGGCCTGATCCGAGTCGAACACCGGCGCGGCGTGCACTTGAAAGTAACGGTTGTCGCTGGACCGAAGCGTCGAGGTACTCGAGCGCCCCGTGGCCAGCGCCGTGTGGAAAGGGCAGAAGTCGGGCCCCAGGATCTCGGGGCTATTCAGCACCGTGTAGAAGTTTGACCCGACCACGCTCTCGCGGCTGGTCCACTCGCGCAATCGGCCGTTGCCCCAGACGATGGTGTTTTCGGCGTCGAGAACCACGATACCGTCGGGCATTCCCTCCAGAATCCGCTCGTTCTGCAGCAAGCGGCCAATCTGAAAGGCGTCGCCCAGGTGTTCGGCGGCCACGTAGAATCCGGCAAAGGATTCGCGCGCTAAGCGGCTCAGAGCCCGTAAAGGGCTTTGTGCCTGCACAACTTCAAATGAGTTCTGCAGCTCGCCCAGGAGCTGTTGCTGCCGGGGTTGCGAGTCGCCGACGAAGAGAAGTTTGGGTTTTGCCGACAAAATCGGATACTCCAACCGGGAAACTCCAGCGTCATTATAGGAGTGACGCCGAAGCGGAACAACCGGCATTGCCGGTAGTCTGGGCCCTCGGCTGCGCCCACCTAGAGAATCGGTAACTATCAGGGCCTTTATTGACGAGATGGCCAATCTCGTTGAATTTTCCAGTTACACCTCTCGCGCGCCCCGCGTGCGCGAAATCTGCGGCGCAGGGCATTTTCTCGTGCAAACCGGCCCAGCTAGGTCGAATCTTAGATCACTTGCCGCCAGCATCTCTCGCCGCGTGCGGAAGCCGAGGAGCATTCGCAACAGCCGTCACATTGCGTCCACGGGAGGGATCAGGGCGGCCCGCAAGCGCATGTGGCGCTATAGTCTGCGCCTCTTCGGCGACGATGTACCAGATGGTTCAGCCGACTGCCCTGCAAGGCGTCGAGCAGCAGCAGCGTCCCCAGATTTGGAGCCGCCCCATTACCATGTTTCGCGCGTTTTTCCTGGCCCTGGGCCTGTCTACCTTTCTGCTCGGTCTCGAATGCCTGGTGGTCGAGCGGGCGGTGATCAAGGCGCGCAATGACAGTGCCGTCGAAAAAATGGCGGTATCTTACCGCGAGGTTCGCCCGCCAGAATGGGCACCTTGGAGCCTCCTGTCAGGCGGCGCCGTGGTAATGCTCTACTCGTTCACCTTGCCCGCCAAAATGCGCGGCTAGCCGCGGCCAGGGCTCCCTCGCTTGGGAGCTCGCTACTCGTCGACCGGCAGTCCGTTCTCGTGGCGGGTTGATGACGTCACCTGGCCAGCCTCGTTCCACTCGGTCCAAGTGCCGACTCGGGTCCCATTTTCGTGGATCCTGAGCGCTGCCGGTTTTCCGTCTTCATAGAAGTAACGCGTCTCGCCGTGCGGCTGATCGGCCAGATACTGTCCCGTGCCACGAAGCTGGCCATTCTCGTACCACTCATTCCAGGTTCCTTCGCGCCGGCCAGCGACGAGCGGCAGTTCCATCCGCTTCTGACCGTTGGGATGCCAATAGACTTCGGTCCCATCGAACTGACCATGTTTGTAGTTAAGTTCCGCGGCCTTGGATCCGTCCTCGTTGAACTCCCGCCACGGGCCATGTTGTAACCCGCCTACGAAGGCTCCCTCGACTTGCTTTTGTCCGTTGGGGAAATAGGCGATAGCCTCTCCCTCGCGGTTTCCTTGTCGATAAGCGACCGTGGACTTGGTCTTCCCATCGGGATACCAGTCCGTCAACACTCCATCCTTCTCGCCGTTGACGTAGTTAACCTCGCGGCTCTTCTGGCCATTTGCGTGGAAAAATGTTTCCAGTCCATGCCGCGTGCCTTGTTCGTAGTTCGTCGTCGACTTCACCTGTCCGTTGGTATGCCACTCGGTCGCAAGACCCTGTTTGAGGCCGCGAACATAGCTGGCTTCGCTCCGTTTTCGCTGGGCATCGATCCACACGGTTTGTGTACCGTGCTTCACGCCGTTCTGGTAGTTGAACTCCGTGAGCAAGGTGCCGTTGATCAAGTAGCGGCGCTCGGGACCGTGCTTGTGACCGGCCAGATAGGTGCCTTCACCCGCTCTCGCACCCGTGGGAAACCAGTCTACCCAGGGACCCTCTTTCGCGCCCTTCACGTACGTCTCCTCGCGCGCGGGCTTCCCATTGGCATAAAACCGGGTACGTTTCCCATGCGGAGTCTTGACGCCTCGTTCGTCGACGACGACTTCAGTCCGCGTATGCACGCCGCCGCCCGGCGCTTTGTCCTCGACGACGTCAGACCTGACAGGTCCGGCCGCAATGACCAAGGTGGCGAACAGCTGAAACCAGGCGTTCATGGAGATCCCGTGAGACGTGAGCGAAACGGGTATCCCTTCAGTTTACCCTACCGCGCCCGCGCGGAGGTAATTCGCAACACATCCGCGGATCAATTGCGCCGATCGCAACGAGTGCGCAGGCAAGGGCACGGCTTCAGTTCGAGTTTCCCAACAGCCCGGCGTACCACACCAAATACGCCACAGGCGCGGCAAACAGGATCGAATCCAAAAGATCGAGCAGACCGCCGAAACCCGGCATCCAGGTGCTGGAATCCTTGCGGCCCATATCGCGTTTGAAGAGCGATTCGGCCAGATCTCCGATCACTCCCGCGACTCCGACCGCGATTCCGAAGACAACCCAGTTTCCAGGACGCTGGGGCAGTTCGAAACCCATCGCTCGCGGCAGCAGATGAAACGCCATCCAGCTGCCGAGCAGGGCAAACGCGATCCCTCCCGCGGCGCCTTCCCAGGTTTTCCCCGGGCTCAAAAGCGGCGTCATTCTATGTCGACCAAAAAGCCGCCCGACGGTGTAAGCGCCGGTATCACCCATCTTGACCACGATCACGAGCGCCGCGAGTGCTACCAAGCCGGCCTCACGCCCCCCCAACAGACGAAGCTGCGCGCAGAAGCTGAGCGTCAGGCCGATGTAGGCCACCCCAAAAACAGCCAGCGCGACGTTCACGATCACCCCGCCGGGCTTTTGATAGCGGAGCATCTCGCCGACGAACGCGACCAGGATCACCAGCATAAAGGCCAAGAGCGGCCAGGCCGCACGCTCCAATGCCTGGGATTCCGGGACGACTCGCCACAACAGTGGGATCGCATTACTCGCAATCACGACGAGCGTTCCGCCGTAAATGACCGCCGCACGAGGACGTAGGCCTCCGGACTTGAGCAATTCGACGACTTCGTTCGCCCCGCCGAGTCCGGCGACGAGCGCGAGCGCGAGCAGCCATAGTCCCGCAGTTTGAGCTTGATGGTCGAGCCACATCAGGCCAGCAAGACCCGCGATGAACAACGCACCGAGCAGCAGACGCCAGCGGAGCAAGTTTACGGCTCCTGTCTGGGGCTAACCGGTCAAGCCGCCAAAGCGGCGGTCACGTGCGGCGAAGTCACGAATCGCCTGATGCAGATCCGCTTCGCGAAATTCCGGCCAACAGTGATCCGTGATCCAGATCTCTGAATAGCTGATCTGCCAAAGAAGAAAGTTGCTGATTCGCATTTCCCCCGCCGTGCGAATCACCAGGTCGGGGTCCGACATTCCCGCCGTATACAGATGCGAATGAACGGTCGCTTCGTCGATGGCTGCGGGATCCAGTTCGCCCTCGCGAACTTTTTCGGCGATCTCGCGCACGGCGTCCACCAGTTCCAAACGGCTGCCGTAGTTGATCGCCAGGCACAGCCGCAGGCCCGTGTTGGCTGCGCTCATGTCGATCGTCTTTTGCATCTCGCGCTGCACGGCATCGGGAATATCGTTCCGCCTGCCAATCACATTCACGCGAATATTCTGCTCCATGATCGTCGAGCGTTCTTCGATCATGTACTGCTCAAGCAAGTGCATCAGGAACTCAAGTTCCCGCTGGGGCCGCTTCCAATTCTCGCTCGACAGGCAATAGAGCGTAAGCTGTTCTATGTCGAGCCTGGCACATTCCTCGGTGACGCGACGTACGCTGGCCACGCCACGGCGGTGACCTTCGATGCGTGGCAATCCCTGGCGCTGCGCCCAGCGACCATTTCCATCCATGATCACGGCAATGTGCCGTGGTCGCGCTTCGCGAGGCACGTCCAGCACTTCGGCTGCTTTGGTCAGAGATTCCGCCATGAACGGCTGATCCACGTTTTTTTGAAGGGCCTGTTCCCAAGGGGGTATTCGCCGTGCCCCCTGTTTTATTCTAGCTGCTGCGGCCCGCAAAGATCGTTTGTTCTCGGTCCGGACCAATGGAAACCACCTCCACCGGCCGCTCGATCAAAGCACTCAACCGATCGAGGTAATTCCGGGCCTCTTGGGGCAAATCGGCGAGTTTCCGGATTTTGGTGATGTCTTTCTGCCAACCAGGCATCGTCTCGAATACCGGCTTAGCATGGCGAAGATCGTCGACGTGGCTGGGGAAATCGGTCACACGCTCCCCGTTAACCTCATAAGCCGTGCAAATCTTGAGCTCCGGCAATTCGGCCAGAACGTCGAGCAGCATGACGGCCAGCGCGTCCACACCGCTGAGCCGGGCCGTGTACCGGACTGCCACGGCGTCGAACCACCCGCACCGCCGCGGACGCCGGGTGACCGTGCCGTACTCATTGCCCCGATCGCGGATGTGCTGGCCGATGTCGTTGTCCTGCTCGGTGGGGAATGGGCCGCCACCGACCCGCGTGCTATAGGCCTTCACCACACCGATCACCTTCTTGATCCAGCGACCGGGAATGCCCGAGCCGGCCGATACGCCGACGCCGGAGCTATTGCTGCTCGTGACGAACGGATACGTACCGTGATCCACGTCCAGCAATGCGCCCTGAGCGCCTTCGAGCAGAATTCGCTTGCCCGACTCGACGGCATCCAGTAGGTACGAAGTCGTATCGCGAACAAACGGCTTCAGCCGCTGCGCGTAACCCAGATATTCGGCCACGATCTCGGACGAGTTGAACGGCGCCGGCGTAAGCAAAGGGCCAATCGTGGCGTTCTTCGCCTCGGTAATGTACTGCAGCTTGTCCTTGAAGTCGCTGCGATACATGTCCCCCAGCCGCACGGCGAACGACCGCGCGACCTTGTCGCGATAGCAGGGACCGATGCCACGCATCGTGGTGCCAATGTTCTCGCCGCTCGAGCAGCTCTTGTCGAGAATGGCATCCTCGGCCACGTGCCAGGGAAAGATCACGTGAGCACGATCGCTAAGCATCAGGTTATCAGAAACCTTGATGTCGCGGGCCACCAGACCGTCGATCTCTTGCAGAATGCTGGCTGGGTTCAGCACCACGCCGCCGGTGACGACGCACTGCACGCGGGGGCTCAAGATGCCGCTGGGAATCAGCGAGAGCTTGTAGGTCTGGCCACCGGTGACGACGGTGTGCCCGGCATTGCTGCCCCCCTGGTAGCGAACGACGATCTCGTGGTCGTCCGTCAGCAGGTCGACGAGTTTGCCTTTGGCTTCATCACCCCACTGCAGCCCAATCACACAGGTTACGCTCACCGCCGTTCCTCACGCTGGCCGTTTCGACGGACCGACCAATCGGACCCCACAGTCGGGACCAACCGCCGCATCCAAACCCACCAGTGTAGGGCTCGCCCAGCGCTATGGTCAAGGGAGCGTCAGGACCCTGAAATACGGCCTCTCGGCAGCGGCATGTCTCTGTCTTAGGACGACTGAGACTGTCGACCTGCTATCGCCACTCGCCTCGCTCCATCGCAGCCAGACGCTCAGACTCCGAACGCTCGTTCATCCGCGTCAGCACGGTGGGCAGCGAGCACACCGCGATCACCATGAGTCCCGCGGTAACGGCCAGCGGCGCGTGCCACACTCTCAGGGCTTCAGCGCGGGCCTGCTGGGCCAGTGGTTGCGAATGCGCTGGGTCAATTGCCAGCGTCCTGGCTCTCACAACCTCGCCCAGCAAGTTGCAGCTCCCGAAGTACAGCACGATGAACAACACGATTCCAATCACGCAGCGCATTGGCCATGTCTCCTGAATGAGGAGGCCGCGGTATCCTGGAAAACCTAGCATGCAGACACTTCCACTCCGCACACCGCCGCAACGCAACAGCCAGCGACTCAGTGACACTTCTGCGTGCTAGCAGCCCGCAACGAATGGCCCAGCTTGACGCTTCACGGCCCGGGCACTACAGTCCCCGCCCATCAGGCGGTTTGAGTGCCCTTCTGTGCCGCGACTGACCCCCTCTATGCTTCTCTCAATTCGCACGGCATCTCTGACGTTGGCCGCGATTGCGGCATGCGCAACGTTCGCGCGCGGAGCCGATTTGAGCGAGCCTGCGCAGAAGCGACCTAGCGGCTATCAGTCCGTGAGACTGTTCAAGCTTGGCTTCGACAAACCAGACCAACGGCTTGCAGAAACCGTAAGCTTGGAGCCGTCGCTACCCAGCCGAGAAAGCCTCGTCGCTCAGAATCCGGAGATCGAGGCCGATCTCAGCGATCCGTCTCAGTTTTCGTTCGCATACTCGCCACCTCCGGAGCAACCGGGCACGCGTCTATACGAATCAAGTTGGTACACCCGCATCGAGTATTTCCAGTGGCAGGAGACACTCGAGGGCGAGCGATTCATGCAGAATGAAGGCGTCGCGCCGACCGTCGGTTGGCAACAGCGATACGGACGGCAGCGGTATCGATTCGATTTCTTCGGCGCACGTCCCGACTACGTCGCGCCCATCGACGGCGAGGTGGTCAACAACGTCACGGACTATCTCGGTCTGCGCGGCGAATACGAGTTACTGTGGGAACCGCAAATGCTTGCGAATCACAGCCTGTTTTTCGGTGTCGGCACCCGCTTCTTCGTCCGCAGCATCCCCGATGTGATTGTCAACAACAACCTTTACTTCGGCTACCAAGAGGCGTGGTGGACGTTCTATCCCTACCTCGGAATCGAACGCCGCCGGACTCTCCGCGACGATTTCGAGTTGTACTCCATGATTCGAGTCGGGATGACCGCTTTCACGCGCGAACACATCACGCATGGAGACGTCACCTTGTTTCCGCGTCCGGGGGTGACGTATCAATCGGAACTCGGCGTCCGCGGTCCGAGGTTGTCCATAGCTGCCTTCAGCGAGCTCATGGCCTGGTCCATCTCGCCTCAAGTGCTGAATTACGAAGACAACCGATTGTTTCACGTGCGGCAACCGCAGTCCACGCTGCTCACCATTGGAGGTCGCGTGAGCTGGAGCTACTAGCGAACCAGCCTAACCGAGTGCTCTCCGCGAGCCGGTCGAAAAAGCCACGATTGGTGAGAACGACGCTTCCGGTTTGTTGCCCCTGGCCCTCTGCCAACCCGCCAGCAATACATAGCCCACGATCGGCAGCAGAATATCCATCCAGAACGTGACGCCGGCGTTCCCCGGCGCGAAGTTGCCCTCACCGATCATTTGCTGCACGTGTCCCACGGCCGCGCCCCACAGGAACATGGCCGGCCCGGTGATCGCCGCCAGCCGCAAGCCAAAATCGCTTCGGAAGGCGAGCAGTCCCACCACACCGAATCCCAGGCTCGCAGTGCCGACTTCGAATTGAAACGGGCTATCCGCCCAGCCGATGAACTTCGCCGCTGTCTCTCCGAAGAAGACGTGCATTACGAAGTTCCAGCAGAGATACACGCCGATCCCGATCAGGCAGTAATAGGCCAGCAGGCGATCGAGGACTTGTTCGCGACTGAGCGGCTTCGGCTTGCGAGCCAGAGCGATGCCGGCCGCTATCAAGCCGATCACGAAGCAAGTCAGCGTGTAGTTGCTGAGGACAAAGCGGATGATGGATTCGATCATGGTTCGGCTTCTCAAGAAAAACGTCGGCCGCAGGCAGCCGTGCTAACTGAGAAAACCTAGCATTCTGCTCGCCGCATCGGCCGTACGTTTCGGTACAACTACGGCAAAAAACGCCAACAGGCCGGGAGATACTCCCGGCCTGCGCGAAAACGATTCCGTTGGTGCGGATTAACCCGCCTTGGCCCGATACCGCCCTTCGCCTTCGTCCTCGGTCGTGGGACGGCGAAGCTTCAGCGTGGCGGTCGGCGGCACCCGGCGTTCCTGGACGAAGCCGCGCGTGCCTTGCGAAAGGAACGGTAGATAGTCGGCGGCCGGACCCGAGCGGAAGTCGCTCTCCAGCGCGGCCAACACTCCCTTCCAGTCCAGTCCGCTACGATAGATCGTGCGATAGGCCGCCTTGAGGTCCGCGACTTCCTGTTGCGTGTAACCGTTCCGCCGCAGGCCGACCAGGTTTAAGCCCACGATCAGTCCACTGTGGCCATCGACCATGACATATGGCGGTATGTCCTGCACCACGCGGGCACATCCGCCAACCATCGCCATCCGGCCGATACGACAGAACTGATGCACCGCTACCGCGCCAGAGACAAACGCCCGATCCGCAACTGTAACGAACCCACCCAACAGGGCGTTGTTCGCAAAGATCACATGGCTGCCAATGGTGCAGTCGTGAGCGATGTGAGCGCCGACCATCAGCAGGTTACTGTCGCCGATGGTCGTGACGTGTCCTTCATGTAGGGCCCGGTGTACCGTCACGTTTTCGCGAAACGTGTTGTGCGAACCGACAACCAGCCGGCCCATTTTCTCCGGCATTCGCACATGCTGGCCGAAACCGCCGATCACGGCTCCTTCGTGCAGTGTGTTGTTGTCTCCCAGGATGGTGCCACTCTTCACGACCGCTCGACTCGCGAGCATGCAGTTGGCGCCCAGCACAACGTCGGGCTCGATGACACAGAAAGGACCCACCGTGGTGCCTGATCCCAACGTTGCGTCAGGACTCACAATCGCGAGCGGATGGATATTCACCGTGGAGATTCTCCGAGGCAGGTCTGCGTCCGGCTGCCATGGTGGCGGCGTCCCTTGCGGGGGGACCCTCGCGCGGACGAGTGCGAGGTAGCAGGGCGCTTCGAGACAAGTGCCGCGTCGGCGAGCGCCTTCGCGGTGAGCCGAGCCTCACCTGCTGAATTTCACTATCGGATTTTCCAGGCGTGCCAATTCAACCCAAAGCATGGCATTTGAGGAGCCTGCCGAGTGTACCGATTGCGACGTTTGCATCGACAGAATGCCGGGTTTCCACCTCCGCGGCACGTGTGCTGGATTGGCACGCCTAACTACCGCCAGCCAAACCTGCGTCGAGTTGGTAAAATCTCCTGCTGCTAGCGGGCTGGTTCCCGCTCACTCAAACACTACGTACACCAAGCATCCGTCGAACGAAAGACTGTCATGTCGACCAAAGAAGAACTCTATCGCCAGTACGAACAACTCAAGGATGCGGGCCAGCTAGCCGAAGCGGCGGCGCCGCTCGAAGAAGCTTTGGCTGCCGATCCCAGTTATGCCCTCGCCCATTCGGCCCTGGCCGTGCTCTATGGCCGGCTGGGCCGCCATGCGGAAGCCATCCAGCACGGCCTCAAGGTCTGTGAACTGGAGCCGAACGATCCGTTCAGCTTCACGGCGATGAGTGTGACCTTCCAGCGCGCTGGGAAGATTCCCGAGGCCGAAGACGCCATGGCTCGCGCCCGCATGCTGCAAGGCCAGGGACATTAGACCACGGCAGGCGGCAATCCTCTTGCCCTAGGATTCGAGCAGTCGCAGGCCGGCATCGTCGATCGCATAGCGCAGAATCTCGTCCGAGCAGGCGCTTCCGCGATGCTTGGCGATGAACAGCCCCCGCGCGAACTTGTTGCCTTCGCGAATCTTGCCCATGTAAATCAGCGTGTTTGCCGTGGCCAGGGGATCGCCATCCACCAGCGGTCGCTCGATCAGGTCGTCGAGCAGCGTCTCGTGAGCCGTGATCAACAGCATCCCACTCACCAGCCCCGCATCGTAGTGGTGGGCTGCGATGGCCGCCTGTTGCGCCCGGAACGACTGCCGAAACAAATCTCGCGCCACCCAGTCCGCTTCTTTCCTGAGCACCTGGTGATAGATGTACTCGAAGAGTTCGAATTGGATCGACTCGCTGGGCCGATCCGCCGGTTCGATGCCGTCGACCACCACGCGGCGAGCTCCGCGGGAAAAGTTTGAGTAGAAGAAATCAATCGTATTTTCAAGTCGCGCGTTCAGCTCCGCCTGCCAATCGTGCCAGGCATCAAAGCCCATCTCCTGCTGCGTGACCCGTCGTCCGCTCCGCTCAAACACGTGGAGATAGTCGCCGACCAGGCGATCGCTTGCGAACGCCGCGGACGCATCGAACCGATCATGAGCGTGCTCAGCAATCGTCCAGCCGAACATCCGCTCGGCATAGGGCGCGTGACTCTGCGGATCGATCCGCGCGCTCATGTCAAAAAGTACCCCGCGGCGTCCCTCCTGGGACAATCCGGCGTTGGCGAACTGCAGGCCAAGTTGCGTCTTCCCAATCCCGCTGGCGCCCACGATCGCGGTCAATGTCCCGCCCAGCAATCCACCGCCCAGACAAGCGTCGAGCCCCGGGACTCCGGTGCTGTATCGAACAGGTTGCATCATCGGCCGGCAGGGGTCTGTGCGAGGTAACCCGCGGGAAACGCTACTTGCGACCGGGAGCGATTGAGAAGCCCAGCGGTTGAAACGCCTTGGCCTTCAGCACGTCCACGATCTTGAGTGCCCGAATGTCCTGATAGGCAATCAACACCATGCGTCCGCCCAACGTGTCGGGCGAGCGGCGTTCGATCAACAGCAGATCAGGACTCGCGGAAAACGACTCGAACGGAATCTGCTCTTCGAACGACGTCACGAGCACGCCGCGACGGTCGACCTCGGGCGGCCACGAATTGAAACAATGTCGCCAAACTTCCGAGGCGTCCGCTGCCATTCTGATCTCGATCCTTCGCTTGGGGTGGCGTCAGTTCATTTCGCTTTTGAGCCGCTCGTATCCCTGTCGCTCGAACGGCGTAAAGGGATTGTGCTCGGGATGTAATTCCTGCGCTTTCGCGATCGCTTCCTTGGCTGCTTGGTCGTTGCCAAGCTGCTTCTCAATCTGGGCCAGGTGATAGTACTTGGACGTGGTCGGACGATCTCCCACGGCCAGGCGAATGTCGGCTGCAGCTTGATCGTACTTTCCTTGCGCCAGGTAAGCCAGCGCCCGGGTGTCGATCAAATCCGAGCTGGGCCCCAAGACGGCAATCGCCGCCTCGATTAACTTCAGCGACTCGGCGCCCCGAGCCGGAGTCGGATTGGCGCCCGCCAATATAAACGCCAGGTTGTTTTGCACAATGGCGCGGCCCATGCGAGACAGCTTTGGATCAGTCAGCATCTCTCGATAGATTCGCTCCACTTCGTCGTATCGGCCTAGCAGATCGTACATCTCGGCCTGAGCGAGCTGCAACCGTTGTGGATCGCTCGATTCGCCCGGTGCCGACTTGCTCCAGGTTTCGAGTTGTTTTCGCTGAGCATCGGTGACCTTATCAGGATAGTTTCGCAGGTTCACCAACCCTACCGAGATAATGTCGATCAGGGGAATCTGCCCTTGAACCTCATCCAGCAATCCGAACGATTGTTCAATGTCGCCGCGCCGTCCAAGGAAGCCGGCCATGGCCACCTTTCCCGAGCTGGGCGACAGGCTCGCATACTCCTTTAACAGTCGCTCGGCGTCGGAATATAATTCCAGGGCTTCCATTTGACCTGCCACGTCGAGTAACAGCGGCAATTGGTTCTGCGGCAACGGCCGCGGCAACCAGCCTTCCAAGACCTTAGCTGCTTCGGCCTGCTTTCCTTCGTGCGCCAGCAACCGAGCCCGCAAGACTCGTGCACCCCGGGCGGCCGGTGAAGTCGGCGGTGCAAGCGTGTTCTGCAACAACGACTCCGCGCGATCAACGTACTGCCGCGCTTCGTCGAACTGGTCGCGTTCGAGCAGCATCTCGGCAAAAACCGTGGCGACTTCGGGGCTATTTTCAAAGCGAACCAACGCGTCGGACATGACCGTGCGTCCCGATTGCCAATCACCTTCGCGATTGTACAGCTGAGCCAGTGCCACAGACTGCTGCGGCGACTCAAGCGGCTGCTGGGCTCGTAGCTTCTCGAATAGCTTAATGGCCTTCTGACGCGATGCCGGTTCCTCCAAACGCGAGGAAAGCAACGACAACACGGCAATCATGTCCGGCCGAGACAGTTCGCCATTCTCGGCGTTCTGTTCCACGAGCTTGACGGCTTGCATCGTACCCGCGTAGTCGCGATCGGACGCCACGCTTTGCGCCTTCTGCGTGCGCGCCCAAGCCAACTGCGACTTCGCAGCCGGCTCTTCGGATTTGCCGGCCAGTTCAATTATCTGATCCAGTTGTTCCTGAGCCTTGGCGATTTCGTTTGACAACAGATAGAACTCGGCCAGATGGCGCATCACCACCAGGTCGCCTGGCTTCTCCGCCAAGGCCTGCTGATACGACTTCTCGGCCAGATCATTCTTGCCAATTCGCTGATACAGTCGTGCGACTGAAAGCGGCTCCGCGCCAAGGTTCTTAAGCGCTTCCTCGGTCGCTGCTGCAGCGTCCTCCGGCTTGTTGTTCGCCATCAAACGCCGAACCAGGAACTCCCAGGCACGGGCCAGTTTGGGGCCTTTCTCCGTGGCTTTGCGAAACTCCGCTTCGGCTCCCGCACCGTCACCGGTCGATTCCAGCAGTTCCCCCAGCCACATGTAATTTGACGGATTCTCGGGCTCCTTTTGGATATCCTGGCGGACCATCGCAATGGCTTGCTGGGAGTCGCCGCTCTTGAGCTTGATCGCTTGACCAATCCGACGCATCGCCTCTGGCTGATTAAAGTCGCCCAGAAACTTCATCGCATCGTTGGCTTCGGTGTACCGCCCGGTCGCATAGAGCAGCGTCACCAACTTGCGCGCCGCGATTTCCTGACCAGCTTGCGAATAAGAAAGCGAGCGTTGCAGATCGGAAATCGCGCCGTTGAGATCGCCCTCCATCTGGTTGATTTCCGACCGCAGCCGCCACAACGGCGCCCATTCTGCCCGAGTCGCAATCGCTTCGTCCACCAGCTTGCGCGCTTCAGAAAGAGTCCGATGCTCTTCCGCGGTCAGCGGGGTCGCTTTCTGGGCACGTGCGGCTAGCAACTTTTGAACTTGACGCGACGCCACCCCGTAACGGTACAGCGTGCTCTGCGGTCCAAAAACCGGCGATGATTTCAGATCATCGATGATCTCGTTGACAGTGGCCTCATCGCGGCGTTCCAGTGCCAATTCCAGCATGACCTGGCGAATTCGTGCATTGCTGGGTTCCGCCGTCATGACTGCCTTGAGGCAGCGTTTGCCATTCTCGTAGTCACCCGCCGTCAGATACGCGGATCCAAGTTGCCCGAGAATTGCCTGCTGCTGGGCCGGCTCAAACTGTTTGATGCCGGCCTCGATTTTCTGCAGCTGCTCGGAAGCCTTCTCGCCGCCTTCGCGTGTAACGACCTTGATTCTCTCGACCACCAGCGGCGCCGACGGACCCAACTCCTTCTCAGCCAGCGTGAGCAGTTGCGGCAATCGGTCGCGATACTTGTCCTCGGACGCCATGAGTTTGCTTAACATCAACCAGACGGAGACGTCTTTCGGATTCTCTTTTCGCAAAGATCCCAGAATGCCGAGGGCCTCGTCTACCTTGCCCTGCGCCAGCAGCAAATTGGCCTGCAACATTCGGTTTTGCAGCGCGGTACGCTGGCCACCGCTTTCGACGAGCTTGGAAAGCTTCTCGGTCCGCTCCCAGTTGCGCTCTTCGATCGGCTTGCTCAATTCCTGATTCACCACGAGTTGCAGGATTTCGCCCTGCAGCGGGCCCGCGCCATCGGCCGCCTGTGCCAGCAGGTTGACGGATCCCTCGGCCTCGTCGTGGCGCCCCAGCGATTGCAGCGCTCCCACTTCGCCCAGCCGAGCTTCAATGAGGTTGGGAAAATCGCCTAAAATGCGCCGATAGACTTCCAATTGGCGATCCGACATGCCCAGGATAGCGTAGCAGCGGCCCAGCAGCGTATTGATCGCATTCATCTGGACGGGTCCCTGCCGTTCCATTGCCGGACGAATCCGCTCCAGTTCTCGCGCCGCTTCGAGAAACTTCCCTCGGCCCACGGCGATGCGCGCCTTCTGATAGGCTACGGTCTCCGTCGGAATCGACGGAACTTTGCTCATCTGCTCACAGGTTTCACTGGCCGCGTCCAAATCTCGAAGTTGGAACTGCAGTTCCACCAACTGTTCGAGCAGCTGCCGTGGATTGTCCGCCGCCTTGATGCCAGCCTTCAGTTCCTGGGCCGCTTGATCGGTCTGCTGCTGGATTTGCGCCAGCATCGCCCGTCGCAGGTAAACATCTGCCCGGTTCGGATGCAGCTTCAGCAAGCGATCCAGTAATTCTTGCGAGGTCTTGAAATCCTGCTCGACCATGGCCGTCGCTGCCAGCAGAAGCAGGGCGTCCGCATTCTCCGGTTCAATCGCGGTGGCATTCTTCAATTCGTCTTGGATTTGCTGGAATAGCGTCTTCTGCAAATCCTTTCCCTCGGGCGTGTCTGGCCGCACCTTCTGCCATGTCTGAGACAAATAGTTAGCGCGGGCAACGTGGGCCTTCGCGGAGTCTGGATTCCATTCGACCAGCTTTTCCATCACCGCGTCCGCCAGGGCCGGGTCACCATCTTTGCCCTGCAGTACTCCGGCTAACATCACGAACGCATCTACTTCTTTCGCCGTTGACGGAGCCTCGGCCGCAAACTGCTTCGACTCGGCGTCATAGCCCACCATTTTCTCGAGTTCGCTGCGAGCCTTTTGCGGCTCCTTGCTGTGGAAGTAGCACGCAGCTTCCTTGAGCGGAATCGACGTATCCTTGCTGCCCTGTTCTTTCAGATAGCGGATGTGATCCTGAGCATCGGCAACTCGCCCCATGGCGAGGGTGTAGTCAATGAGTGTCATCCGCACGCTATCCAGATCGGGATAGCGTCGGACGGCCTCTTCGAGAACGGTGTACGCCTTGAAAAAATCGTTCCGCGTGGCGTTGGGATCCTTCGCCACCTCGACTGTCAATTCGGCAAGTGCCTTGTAGCCATCGCGATCATCCCGGTGTCGCAGGTACTGGCTGTAGAGCTTCACTGCCTCTTCCTTGTTGCCGGCAGTTCGCGCAACGTCCGCCTGAACCTTGAGTGATTCGGCATTTCGGTCAACCTGGTAGCCGTGTAGGAAGTGGACACCCACAACGGAGAATACCGCGATCCCAACAAGCCAAAGAGCCAGTTTCACGTTCAGGCGTTTCATGTCTTACCCAAAGTCAGAAGGATGAGCCCGGCTGATTCGATTTCAGCATGAGCTAGAAGTGGTGCCTGGGGGGCACGAAATACCAACACTCTTCAACGGGCAACGATACGCAGAGGTGCTGAAGAATCAGCCGCGACAGCAACCAATTCCGTGCCCGCTGATGGCTTCCGCCCAAGGAATCCCTCAAATGCGTGCAATTTCTATCCTACTTGTCCCCCTAGCGCTGTCAACGAACCTCACACAGCCCAAAGAAAAGGGGCTCGAATGCTTCCACTACGATGCGAATCTGGCCGCGGATCAGTGAGACATGGTGGTAATCCAGGGAATCCAGGATGGCAGGAGGGACCTAAGCCAATGAGCTGATAGCAATTGGGACGCCTGAAATCGCAAAGTTAATATTCAAATCCAGCGCTTTTCAGGATCGAAGCAAAGAGTTGGGGGGAGTTTGCCGATTAGTAGGGCTGTAACGGTCGGGAGGACGGTGCGGGCGGTACGTGCGCCTGTTGCCAGCGGTGCTTCCGCCCAGGGCCCCTTTCGGTGTAACGGGACACATGG
>JBGSKX010000293.1:0-7935 GCA_041741015.1 Pirellulales bacterium | reverse complement strand
GAGGCACTCGAGCGGCTGGCGACGATCCGGGCCGTTCGCTTCGACAAGACGGGCACGCTGACCACCGGCACGCCGCGCGTCGAACGGATGGTCGTCGCCGAGGGTGGGCACGCCGGCGATTCGCTGGTTCGCGCCATCCCTTTGGCGCGGGCATCGACGCATGTATTCTCCGAGGCGATCGCTGGAGAGTTTGCCGACGCCGTTTCGGACCAGGTCGGCCCACAGGTCGGTACCGTCTCGACGGTGTCGGGGTGTGGTGTCCGCGCGACATTCAATGGTGATGTGGCCGAGACGATGCTCGGCAGCGTGCGCTGGCTGGAGAACTGCGGGCTGGCGATGCCGATTGAACTGCGAGGCATTGTCGAAGAGACCAGGCAGGATGGCCAGTCGGTTTCGGCTGTCGGCTGGGATGGCGAGATTCGGGCGGTGTTCACTTTCTCCGAAACGGTGCGACCCGAGGCGGCGACGGCCATTGCAGCCTGTCGGGAGTTGGGATGTGATGTAGGGGTGCTCACGGGCGATGATCCGGCGCGCGGCCGACTGCTCGCAGAGCAACTCGGAGTACGGGTCGAGAGCGGCCTGCTGCCCGAGGACAAGCTCACTGCGATTGGCGAGGCACGTCGGACGCTAGGTCCTGTGGCGATGATTGGCGACGGCGTAAACGACGCTCCGGCGCTGGCGGCGAGCGATGTGGGAATTGCCCTGGGATGCGGCACCGACCTGGCGCGTGAGTCGGCGCCCGTCGCCTTGCTTGCAGATGATCTGGGCCACGTGCCTTGGGCGATCGAGCTTTCGCGGCGAAGCGTGCGCGTGATGCGTCAGAATCTGTTCTGGGCATTCGCCTACAACGCCGCGGGCATCGGGCTGGCTGCAACGGGTTGGCTGAACCCGGCTTGGGCCGCCGCGGCGATGGTCGTTAGCAGCTTGTTGGTGGTAGGCAATTCGCTGCGGTTGCAATCGGCGCCCGTGGACTCATCGGACGCGAATGCTTCCGAGGGTTTGCCGGGGCGAGCCGAGTCCACGGACAACGAAAGTGGATTCTACTCTGAGCTCACGCCGGCAGGTGCCCGATGATCGAACTCCCATTGGTGCTCCTGGGCGGACTGCTGGGATCGGCCCATTGCCTGGGAATGTGCGGGGCCTTCACGCTGTTGATCGGCGCACCGGCCCGAAGTTGGTCGAACAATCTCGCGCGGCAGCTCGTGTATAGTGCCGGCAGAATCTTTACCTATGGCGCGCTGGGTGCGGCGGTTGGATACGGCGTGCTGCGGATGGCCGACGGCCTCTCGCGCTGGGTGAATGTTCCGGCGGGGGTCGCGATCATTGCCGGCGTGCTGCTGGTCTTTCAAGGTCTGTTGGCGACCGGCGCAATCGGTCGCGGGATGTCCTGGCTGAGATCCGCGCTTTCGATTCAATCGCCCACAAGCGGTGCTGCAAATCCTGGACTCGGCTGCCTGGTTGGTGGAATGGTGGGAACCTTTCTGCGCGATCGCCGCTGGAGTAGCGTGTTTCTGGCTGGCGTGCTCACGGGTCTGCTCCCCTGCGGACTGGTCTATGCGTTCGCCGCGCTCGCAGCTAGCACGAGTGATCCCCTGATGGGTGCCGCAACGATGGCGGCGTTCGGCGCAGGCACCGTGCCGATGATGGTCCTGGCCGGGACCGGGGCCCAGCTTCTTTCGCTCACCGGACGCCAGCGGATGCTGACGATCGCCGCCTGGTGCGTCGTGCTTACCGGTGCGATGTCGATCGCCCGCGGCGTGAGCTTTCTGCAGATTGGCGATGAGCCGCAAGTGGCCGGCTGTCCGCTGTGCGAGTAGCGCTGCAAGCGCCCTAGGTGACTGGCGCCTGCACCATCAGGTAGGCCAGTCCCAACAGCAGGCCGATGACGTTGACCACGACGATCAGCAGGCCCACGCCCCAGATTGTCTGCATTCCTTCGTCGGGCCGGGCCGAACGACCGCGCAACACTTTCGCGGCAAACACGCAACAGACCCAGGACCAGTGCAACATCACGTGCAGCAGGATGGCCAGCCCAAAGAACGCGACGAGCCCGAACTGAAAGTTCGCCCAGGCATCGTAACCGAAGCCCCACAGGGTCCAACCGGCGGCGAGTGTCGGCGCGGGAAACACAAACCGCAGCGCGGCTGCGGTGAACAGCATCAGGACCATGAAGACGAGCAGGCTCGCATCTAGGATGAAATTCACCGCGGTCTTCGACATCCAGGGGCGGCGCGGTTCGCTTGCGCGAGCGGCCGTTTTCGTTGCCCGTCGCTCCGCGGGGCCCTCCGCTGCGGACTCCGCGAACTTCGTCGTCTCTGCTGCCCTAACGATCATCTGAACGCTCCCCTTCCAATTTGGGTCAATCCGAGCGGCCGTTTCCCCTACCTCCAGGGTACCGGCAGCACTTCGCACCGGCATGTTTTGCAACTGACATACCGTGATCGGAATTGGCGTCACGTTGGTAAAAACAGGGCACTTGTCAGGCAGACGCGGGGGCGGCTCGCTAGAATATCGGGCCGTTGGGCACAGCATCGTGCGAATGAGCGCGCTATGCTTCGGACAAAGGCACGACGTTTGCTATCATCAGCGGCCGATTCGAAAACGGCGGGAGTCTGCTGTCGCATGGACCAATCTGATCATGGGAACAAACCCGGCGAACGCCAGGACGCCGGCGTCTCGGGGGAGGCGGCGAACGCGCCCCTTGCCGCGGTTCTTGATCAACTGCCGGTGGGCATTGGCCTGATGGGGCGCGACGGGCGCTGGATCCTGAGCAACGTGGCCATGCGGCGGCTGGTGCCCGAGCGAGCCCCGTCACAGGATCCGCAGCGGATCAAGCGGTGGCGGGCATTCGACAGTGTGGGGCAGCAGTTACCACTGGAGCGGTGGCCCAGCGTGCGCGCGCTGCAGGGCGAGACGGTAACTCCCGGCGTGGAGATGCTGTTCACCGACGAAGCTGGCGGTGAAACCTGGACCCGCGTGGCCGCTGCGCCGTTTCGAGATGCCGGCGGAGAGGTCGTGGGCGCCGTGGCCCTGGTCCAGAATATCGACGAACTCAAGCGGGCCGAACTGGCCCTGGGCGCGAGCGAACAACAGTTCAGCGCGATTGTGAACCAGGCGACGGCCGGCATCTCGCAGACGGACCTGACGGGCCGGTTTCAGTTGGTCAACAAGCGCTTCTGCCAGATCACGGGCTACGACGAGGCGGAACTGCGCGGACTGCGGATGCAGGACATCACGCACCCGGACGATTTACCGCACAACCTCGAAAAGTTTCGGATGCTTGCCGCTGGCGGCCCTGACTTCACGATCGAGAAACGCTATCTGCGCAAGGACGGATCGATCGCCTGGGTCAACAATTGCGTGACGGGGCTGCGCGATGCATCCGGCACTCTGGTGAACATCGTCTGCGTGACGGTCGACATTTCGCAGCGCAAACAGGCCGAAGAGGCACTCGCGGAAACACAGGCCGAGTCCGCGCGGCAGCGGCGGCTATACGAGGCGATCCTCAACAATACGCCGGACCTGGCGTATATCTTCAATCTGGATCACCGCTTCGTGTATGCCAATGAAGTGCTCCTGCAGATGTGGGGCCGCACCTGGGAGGAGGCAATCGGCAAGAACTGCCTTGAGCTGGGCTACGAACCCTGGCACGCGGCAATGCACGATCGCGAGATTGAAGAAGTCGTCGCGACGAAGGGGCCGATCCGTGGCGAAGTGCCGTTCACCGGGACGTTCGGGCGGCGAATATATGATTACATTCTTGTGCCGGTGATTGGTCCCGACGGGGAAGTGGAAGCGGTGGCCGGAACGACGCGCGATGTCACCGAGCGGAAGGCGACGGAACAATCGCTTGAAGAAGCGGACAAGCGCAAGGATGAATTCCTGGCCACCTTGGCCCACGAGCTGCGCAACCCGCTCGCGCCGATTCGCAGTTCGATACATATCCTGTCGATGTCCGCCCGCGGCGATGCCACGGCCGAACGCGTGTGCGAGATCATGGAACGACAGGTAGCCCAAATGGTCCGACTGGTCGACGATCTCTTGGAAATCTCGCGAATCACGCGAGGTTCAATCGAACTGCGGCGCGAAGAAACCACGCTCGCCGAGATCGTGCGGACGGCGGTCGACACCAGCCAACCGGCAATCGCTGCGGGGGGGCATCAGCTCTCGGTGTCGATCCCTCCCGAGAGCATCACGCTGTATGGCGACTCAGTGCGTCTGGCGCAGGTGATTTCCAACCTGCTCAACAATGCGGCCAAGTACACGGACCGTGGCGGCCAGATCTGGCTGAGCGCCGAACGAGGCCAGGGAGAAATCGTGCTGCGCGTGCGCGACAACGGAATCGGCATTCCCACCGAGATGGCGCCGCTGGTGTTCGACATGTTCATGCAGGTCGATCGCACCGCCAGCCGAGCCCAGGGCGGACTGGGAATCGGCCTGACTCTGGTAAAGCGCCTCGTTGAGATGCACGGCGGGAGCGTCGCGGTACAGAGCCCCGGTCCCAACCTGGGGAGCACGTTTACGGTGCGACTGCCAACGGCTGCTCAACAGGTGAGCTCCAACGCTCAAACTCCGGCATCGCAGGCGGTGCCCAAGCCCCGCCGCAAGGTCCTGGTCGTTGACGACAATCGCGATGCGGCCTCGAGCCTGGGAATGCTGCTCAAGGTGTTGGGGTCAGAAGCCCAGGTGGCCAACGACGGACCGACGGCGCTGGCCATCATGGAAAGCTTCCAGCCCGAGATCGTGCTCTTGGATCTGGGCATGCCGGGCATGGACGGGTTTCAGGTCGCCGAGCGCATACGGACGGCCGGTCGCTATCCGCATGTGAAGCTCTTCGCGTTGACCGGCTGGGGACAGGAAGCCGACCGTGAGCGAACGCGGGCTGCGGGCTTCGACCATCACCTGGTGAAGCCCGTCAGCATGGAACAGATCGAGCAGCTGCTGAAGGACGCGTCGCAACCCGACAGTGGACGGACCACTCAAAGTCGCTCGTAGGGGACCCTGAAGATTTCCTCGAGCCGCCCCAGGTCGCCGGTCTTGAGTCCCTCGGTGAACCAGCGCACGCGCTGTTCGGACGTTCCGTGCGTGTAGTTCTCGGGGGAGGTGAAGCCGGTCGAGCGTTTTTGCAGGCGATCGTCGCCGATTGCGTTGGCCGAGGTGATGGCCGACTCGACATCGCCGGGCTCGATGAAGTTGAATTCCCGCTGACCATAGTGGGCCCAGACGCCGGCCAGGTAGTCGGCCTGTAGCTCCAGGCGCACGGACCACTTGTTGAACTCCTCGGCCGGCAGGGTCTGGCGTTTCTGATTAACGAGGTCGCTGTAGCCAAGCAGATTCTGGACGTGATGGCCGACTTCATGGGCGATCACATAGGCCTGCGAGAACTCGGCCTTGGAGCCGCCCAGCTTTTGCTGGAGCTCTTCGAAGAATGTCGGATCGAGATATACCGTTCGGTCCATGGGACAGTAAAAGGGGCCAACTGCCGAGGGGGCCACGCCGCAGCCGGTGCGAACCTGCTGTGAGAAAAGAACCATCTTCGGCGGGTCGTATCGCCGACCAATGCTCGGTAGCTGTTCGTCCCACACGCGCTCCGTGAATCGGAGCACCGTGGCCGTGAAGTCGCGCTGTTCGATCTCCTCGGGCGTGAGCTCGCGCTCTTCGACGGCCGCACCGCCGCCGGCGCCGCCGCCTTGATCGATGACCTGGTTGAGCTGTTGCGGATCAATGCCGAACACAAGGGCCAGCACCATGATGAGCAGCATCGCGCCGCCACCGACGGCGACGCCACGCGGGCTCATGCGCCGACGGTCTTCCAGGTTTCCGCTTTGCTCACCACCGCGCCAGCGCATCATCAGGACTCCTGTGGGGAATTGAGAAACAACTCGTTAGCGAACTCGTTCGAAAGTGAGTCCCGGATCGGAAGTAGGAGCCCCGGCGAGCGCGAACCGCCACTGGTCGGGGGAAAGTGTGGCCACGGAACCACTCATGGCCCCTTGTGTCGCGCTGTCGAGCGTAATGGCATCGGCATCGGCGGTCAATTGGCCATTGAGTTCGGCAGTGGCTTTGCCCTTCTCCGAGGCTTTCCAGGTGAACTGCGAAGCGTCTGTAATTGCCAGATCGATCGTCGTGTCGCCAGCTTTCGCACGCCAGTTGCCCACCAGATCGATCGTGGGACTTTCGGCGCCAGCTGCGGGCGCCGGCGCTGGAGCAGCCGCGGGGGCCGGCGGCGTCTGGGCCACCGCGGTCGCCTGCTCGGGTGCAAGTGCATCGAGCATTCGCTTGGCAGTGGAATCCTTCGGCTGGTTTTTCACCACGACGCGCAGCGCGTCGGTGGCCTGGTCCTTAGCGCCCAGCACAAGGTACTGATACGCCAGGACGAAATACGCCGCGGCGTCATTCGGCTTGGATACGCAGTACTGTTCGAGCTTGCGGAGCTGGGCCTCGTAATCGGCAGCGTTGCCGTACAGGCTGCTCATGGTGGTCCAGTCCATGCCCGGCGCACTCGACAGAAACGAGTTGAGCGCCGCGGCCGATTGCTGGTACTCTCCCAGCGCGAACAGCGTCACCGCACGCACCTCGTGGATGACCGGATCATCGGGAAGCTGGGTGAGTGCCGCATCGAACTTGTTGAGTGCCGACCGATAGTCGCCCTTCTTGAACAGGGCGAGCCCCTCGTCGAAGAGCGCCGTGGCATGCTGCACCGCGGGATCTTCGGCCGGCGGCTGGGCGTTCGGATCGGCGGCCACGGCAGCATCCGCAGCGTTATTCACATAGTTGTTGACGACCACGGGTTGCGAGTAGTCGTACGGAACCGCCGGCGCGGCAACGTAATAGGGGTTGTAGTAAGCCGAACTGTATCCCCAGTTGCTGGTCCAGGAGCCAAGCCCCCAGCCGACCGCGCCCCACGCCAGTGGCGCGTACCAGTTGCTACCCCAATAGTTATTCCAGCAGCCGTTGTACCAGCCGTAGTGCGGACGAATACAGTTGTTGTGCCAGTGACCGGCCCAGCTGCCGCCGCCCCAACCCCAGTTCGGATTGTTCCAGCCGGGATGATCCCAGCCCGGACGATGGCCCCACTCAGGACCGTGATTCCAGTTGCCGTCGCCAGGACGGCCCGGACGACTGGCGTTCGGCGGTCGGTTCACGATTGGTCGGTCGCCATCGCCAGGTCTGCCAGGGCGATCACCACCCCCGGGTCTTCCGGGGCGATCTCCATCACCTGGGCGTCCCGGTCGATCGCCGCCTCCAGGTCGATCACCACCAGGTCGGCCGGGGCGATCTCCATCGCCGGGTCGGTTGCCTCCACCAATGCCCGGTCGATCACCGCCACCAGGTCGTTCACCGCCTCCGGGTCGATCACCGCCGCCGGGTCGGTTGCCTCCGCCAATGCCCGGTCGATCGCCGCCGATGCTCGGACGATCACCGCCGCCGGGTCGACCGGGGAGTGGAGCGGGTCTTGTCACGTTGCCAAGACTCGGCCGACCGCCGACTGGCTGATCGAGACCCAATCCCGGACGCGTTGTCGGTCCGCCTGTCCCGATTCCCGGCCGGTTCGCCAAATCAGGTCGGCTCGCCAGGTCTGGTCGATTGCTTGCGCCGGGGCGCGTTGACACGCCGGGACGATTGCCCAGGTTCGGACCGCCACCAGCAACTCCACCCGATGGGAATGAGGGTCGGTTTGTGGCAGGAATGTTTGTCGGAGGGCGCACTGACGGGCGCTGCCCACCCGCACCGCCGCCGAGGTTGCCAGCGGGGCGTGTCGTCGGCCCCGCAAGATTGGGACGACCGCCGCCGGACGGACTGAAATTTCCGCTACCGCCACTCGGTCGAGAAGGAAGATTGGGCCGCGTACCGCCGCCCGGGGGTCGCGAAGCATTGCCCATCGAAGGACGGTTGGCAGTGTGCGAAGTCGAGGGACGAGACGCGGGACGATGC
>JBGSKX010000292.1:0-4177 GCA_041741015.1 Pirellulales bacterium | reverse complement strand
GCACGCGCCTCGCCAGCAGTTGAGGCGCTGGCCGATCGTTCGGCCGCTGTTAGCTGTGCGGTGCGGGCTGCTGCTGCCACCTTGGCCGCCTTGCGGCGCTTGCGGTTGACCTTGGCTGGCCGCTTGCTGGCCGCCTGTTTGCGGCCTGTCGCAGGCCTGTTCGGCGGCTGTTTACGTGGCATGGCTGGGATGATAGGGGGCGTACTGCGGCCTGGCAAGCGCCAGTTAGCGGCCTGATCCGCTCTCTTTCCGCCCCTCTTTCACGGCCCGTTCTCCCCCTGTTTTCGGCTTGTTTCTGGCAGGTTTGCATGCCGCTGCCGTCTGTGACGTAAGTCATTTGCCCTAAACGAGTTGCGGCGGGTCCTCCGGCGGGGGGTGGGGGCCCCGCGCGGGTCCGGGACCCCTCGTGGAAGTTGTCGCCAAATTTGCAAAAAATGTCGGGCCACCACCACCACCACAAAATGCGTTGTTGGTCGTAAATGGCCAGTTCGCGGTGGTTGACGATGCTCGCGGGAGTGTTCGGCGACCTCTCGTCGACGACGATGTCGAATTCGTCGGCGCGAGGCAGTTTGGGGTGTGGCGCAGTTTGTAGGCCTTTATGACATAGGCCTATATGGCCACCACCACCGCAAATTCGCCTGCATTGAAAGACGCATAATCTGCGCGCATTTTGGCAAAGCGGAGTCGATCACCCGTTTTTTTGGGCGAATGGGCTTGCGGACGGGTAGCGCGGAATGCTTTGCTCGGGGCCATGAGTGCAACCCCGTTCGACTATTACTGGCGCGTGCGCGCGCGAATGCCGCAGCGGTTCGGCCAGGCTTGCCGCGTGCTCGCGCGGGGTAACATGAATTCGGCCCTGGTCGAGTTTGCCGACGGCCAGAAGGTAGTCACCAGCCGCAACTATCTGCGGCGGAGCGTGCCGCGTGAGGTTGCCGTGGCGCGGGGGAGCGCCGCACAATGATGCGCGGCTTCGTGACAGGAAGCGCGAAAGGGAGTTCACTGGCGGAGGCCACGGTTGGCACGCAAGGCACAGCGGGATCCGTCTGGCACACCGCCGGCCGAGTCCCCTCTCGAACAGCCTGCAGCTACTCTAAGTCCGGCGGCGAAGAACACGCCCGCCGCGAAGCCGCCGGCTGCTGCGCCGGCGAAGAAGACGCCCGCCAAGAAAAGTGCGGCGAAGAAGAAACCGGCCAAAAAGACCAAGGCGACGAAGCCGCCCTCGACTCAACTCGAGGCGATGAGCGCGACCGATATGGCGGTCGCCCTGGGCTTCAATCGGCGAACGGTGCACGAGTGGTTACGCGAGGGTTGCCCACGAAACGTGATGGGAGCGCTCGCCTGGGTGCTCAAGAACAAGCGGGGCGACAAGCTGGCGAACCGCAACGGTCCGCTCTCGGGATTGCTGTCGCCAGGTGGCGGTCTGGATCCGGACGCCGAGGCGCAGGTGAGTCTCACGCGGCAGATGCACGCGGAGAAGCTCCGTGGACAGCAAATCGACAACGAGCAGGAAGCCCTGGCACTGGCCGAGAAGAGGCGCGACCTGGTCAGTCGCAAGCTGGTCAAGCGCGACGTGGCCACGATCTTCGTGCGGATCAAGGAGCGGCTGCTCGTCATCCCCGATCGCTTCGAGCCGCGTTTTCCGGCCGAGGTCCGCGTCGAATGCAAACAGGACTTTCAGGAGTTTTGTCGGCTCGTGCTGATCGAAATGCGGAGTATGCCCGTGGGGGGACAAGACGTCGAGGAGCTGGTGCTGGCCGCAGCGGATGAGATTCGCATCGAGCGCAGAGTGAGGGCTGAGGCGCTGGCCAGTCAGCAGGAGTCAACAAGCGAATTCGAGTTGCCAAAGGCAGCAGAGCATGTCGACGGTCATTGACCAAGAAGAGTTCCTGTTTGAGGACGAGCTTGCCCAGCTCGAGCCGGCGCCCCGGCTGCGCCATCTGGATTGGTGCTGCCAGAACATCCAGAACGATCGCGGTGAGCCTTATAACCACGGCGCTTACCCGCACCTGGGCGCACCTGGTGGGCCAGCCGACGCTTTCGACGATCCGTACATTCGCAACCTCGTCAAGATGTTTGGCACGCGACTGGGGAAGACGTTCTTCGGGCAGACCTGCATCTGCAACGCGGCCGATCAGGATCCCGGGCCGATGATGTTTGCGAGCAGCGTCGAAAAACTGGCGAAGGAGGTCGTCGCGCGCACCTACCGGATGCTCGAGCGCTGCCGACCGCTCGTCGGCCAGTTGCCCCGGCCGGACCTGCGGAGCATGGATCGGATTGAGTTTGACCATTGCACCGTGCAAATCGGGTGGGCTCGATCGCCGTCGACGCTGGGCGATAAGGATGCCAAGGTCGGTCATTGGTCGGAAGTCGACAAATGGGAACGGCACAGTACCAGCAACGAAGCAGATCCGCTGGATCTGGCGCTCGATCGTGGAAAAGACATCACGAATCACAAAATGATCATCGAGGGTACGCCGACGATTGTTGTCGAGGAATCCTCATCGAGCGCCGCGTCGAACAAGAAAAAGCAGATTTCGTCGCGCATTAAGGCTTGGTACGAGCGTTCTAGCGGCTCGCGCTATTACGTGCCGTGTCCGCACTGTGCGAAGTACCAGACGCTGGAAATGAATCGCATCCGGTGGGACAAGCGGGAGGACGGCAGTTCGGATACGGATTTAGCCCGGACCACCGCACATTATGTGTGCGCCTACTGCGAGGAGCGGATCACCGATCACCACCGACATGGGATGATGCGGCTCGGCGTTTGGGTGCCGGCTGGCTGCGGAATCGATCACGCCGAAGCGATGCGGGTGGCGAAGCGGCGGTTTGTTGAGTTGCGTGAGGGGACATTCAGCAGTCGGCGGCCGGGCAAGTTTTGGAAGCAAAGCTACCTGATCGGGGAGCCTGCGCGTGACGGCGTAACGGCCGGATTCCACCTGTCGAGTTTGTACGCGCTGGCTCTGGCCGGCTGGGGAGCGATTGCTGCGAAGTGGGTTGAGGCTCAGGGCAATCCGACCAGCCTGCAGAATTTTATCAACCAGTGGCTGGCCGAAACCTGGTCTCCCAAGCGAGAGGAAAAGTTCTGGGAGACGCTGGCGGCGAAGTTGATCGTGCCGGTGAAACGAATGGTCGCGCCTGAGTGGGCGAGCCTGGTATTTATCGGGATCGACCGCCAGCTCGATCACTACAAGTATGTGCTGCGGGCCTACGGGCCAGGTTGGCGGCGGCATGATATGGATTACGGCCGGGCGACGTCGCTGCAGGCGCTGTATGACGGACTGATCGTGAAGCAATTCGAACACGAGGATGGCGGCAAAATCGGCGTGTCATATGCGGTCTGTGACTACGGCGGCGATCCGAAGGAATCGACGGAGATCTGCCAGGCCACGCTCGAGGAACGGGAAGGCTACCCGGTGAAGCTGTTTCTGGTGAAGGGCAACAGCACGCCGCTCACAACCGCGTGGCGGGAGAGCGAGACAAGCGTTAAGTCGGCGATCCCCGGGCTGCCGCTATTCCTAGTCGATGGCGATTGGACGCAAGGTGAAACGGACCAGCTCCTGCATCACCGTAATTTGCTGTCCGTGTTTTCCGCGCCGGTGATCGAGCACAAGGCCTACTGCGAGGAGCTGCTGAACGAGCACCGCACGACGAAGCTCAATCCCAAAACCAAGGCGTTGCAGGCCGGCTGGTCGCGGAAGGATGAGAACCGACCGAACGACTTGCGCGACTGCAGCCGGTATCTCGACGTGATCGTTGACATCTGGCTCGGCGGCGAGGATTTTCCCACCCGCGGGCAAATGCTCGCGCAGGCCGGATTCACTGCGCCGGCCACCACCCCACGAATCACCATGCCGGACGGGCGGCCGTTCTGCATTCTCAATCGATAGGAATTTTCAATCCAGGGAGGATTTTAGAACCATGGGAAAGCAAACGAGTAAGTACAAGGGCGAGCGACCGGGGGAAAGCAAGGACAAGGCCGAGCTCGAGCGGCAGGCGAATGAGATTCAACGGGACGATCCGGCGATTGCTGTCGGCATGACGGCGGTCGTCGACGCGGCGCAGGCGGCTGGTACGGAGTTGAAGGCGGATCCCGCTGGGGACTGGGATGAGGGAGTTAACCATGATGCGGTGCAGGATCCAGTGGATCAGCCGAAGGGCGAAGCCGGCTCCACCGCGC